>PBKD01000009.1 GCA_002722055.1 Rhodospirillaceae bacterium
AAGAAGGCTACTAAAAAGAAGGCTACTAAAAAGAAGGCTACTAAAAAGAAGGCTACTAAAAAGAAGGCTACTAAAAAGAAGGCTACTAAGAAAAATACAATAAACTAGAAAACTATCAAGATAGGTAATTAAAATAAAATTTATTCTTAAATTGATTTTGTAACTAAATTAATGAACGATATAACTCACTCCGATCACTGCTTATCCGAAAGAACTTTACTAGAATATATTCTTAAGGATAATAGATCTAAAAGTAAAAAAAATATTGAAAAGTATTTTAATTTAAATTTAAATACACATACGAAAAAAAATCTAGATAAATTTTTAAATAAACTTATTAAAGAAGGAATGATAACTAAAATAAAAAGAAATTTTTATGCTAGTATTATACCTATAAATAAAAAAATAATTTTTATAGTAACTAAAGTAGAAAATAAGAAAATATTTTCTTTACCATTAAAATATCGTGGCAAAATAAAATATTTTAATTTATCGTTAAATCAAAGTAATAATAATCTGATTGACGTACTACAATTAGGACAAAAATTCTATGGATCTGTAAATTTTGACTTCACGAATAAATATAATGTAAATTTTATCAAAACCATTGAAACAGAAAAAAGTGAACTAATTCTTGGTGTTTTGTGTTATAGAAATAAAAAATTTTATATTCAAAGAAATGAAGAAAGAAAAAAATTTATCGAAATAATTCCTGACAATAAAATAAAAATAGAGAATGGTATACTAGTCAAGGCTAAGTTGATTAAACAAACTAAAAATATGAGAGCCAAGATAGTTGAAATAATTGGAAATATAGATTCTGTTGAAAGCTTAAATAAATATATCATAGAAAAATACGATCTACCAAAAAAATTTTCAGAGCAAATAGAAATAGAAGCTAAAAGTTTTTCTAGAATTAAAATTAAAGACAACAGAAAGGATCTTAGAGATATCGATTTTATAACTATTGATCCTGATGATGCTATGGATCATGATGACGCTATTTGGGCTTCTAAAGATGTTAACCCTTCAAATAAAAAAGGATGGTTAATTAAAATTGCGATAGCTGATGTATCTTTTTATGTGAAAGAAAACTCATTAATAGATAAAGAAGCATTTAATAGATGTTTTTCACTATACTTTCCAAATAAAGTTATTCCCATGCTACCTTTTAATCTCTCTAATAATCTTTGCTCTTTAAAAAGTGACGAAGATAGACCTGCCATAGTTTTAAATGCTACCTTAAATTCTAAAGGTGAAATAATAAATTATGAATTTATTAGGGCATTAATAAATGTTTCAGTAAACCTAAACTACCAAGAATTTAATGAATTTATGATAGGAAAGAATAGTTTTGATAAAGGAAGTAGTTTGAAAAACACTATAAATGATTTAATAGAAAGCTATATTTCTCTTAAAAAAGCGAAAAAAAGAAGAAACCCCTTAGAACTTAAATCTTTAGAACCTCAAATAATTACTAAAGATAACAAAGTACATGATATAATAGAATCTGAACATCTAGAAAGCCATAATCTAGTAGAAGAGTTTATGGTTACCGCAAACTCATGTGCAGCAAAATTTCTTATAGAAAATAAAATAAAAGGTTTATTTAGAGTTCACGATAAACCTAATGAGATAAAAATAAATCAATTCAAAAAAAATTTAAATAATTTAAATATTAAATTCAAGAGTGAAGACTGCGTATCAACAAATTTTTTTAATACAATAATTTCAGAATACGGTGATAAAAATGTCTCAAATATAATCAATTTAGCTGCTCTTAGGTGCCAGTCCCAAGCAAATTATAGTTATAACAATATAGGACATTTTGGTCTATCTTTAGAAGCATATACGCATTTTACTTCACCTATCAGAAGATATTCAGACCTGTTAATTCATAGAGCTATCTTAAATGATATTAATATTGAAAAAGGTAGATTTTCAGATAACAAACTCGCTATACAAATTTCTGAATTAGAAAAAAATAATGTTATAATTGAGAGAAATATAAAGGATATATATTCGGCATTGTTTTTAAGTAAAAAAACAGGCGAGCATTTTAATGCGTGTATTACTAGTATTAAAAAGTTTGGTGTATTTATCTCTTTAAATAACTATAATATAGAGGGCTTAGTACCAAAAAGAAAATTAGACAATGACTTTCTTATATATGATTATACAAACGAACTATTCATTAGTAAGAAGAAGAAGAAAATTTTTAAGATAGGAGACCCTATAAAGGTTAAATTAATCGATACAAATATTTTAGTTGGTCATGCATCATTTGAGAGGATAGTATAATAACTAAATTAGTTATATTTTAAAAATAATGATTATAAATAAACCTAGAGACGCTGCAAGCTTAATTTTATTTAAAGAAATTGATAATAAAATACATTTTCTTATGGGAAGAAGACCTGCTAAACAAAAATTTATGCCAAATATATTCGTTTTTCCAGGTGGAGCAGTAGAAGTAGAAGACTCAACGGTTGAGTATTCAAAAGACTTCACAAAATTGAACTTACTAGCTGTTTCCCATAACTGTTCAGTAAAAAAAGCAAGATCTTTAGGGCTAGCAGCAATAAGAGAAACATATGAAGAAACAGGATTATTAGTAGGCCAACCAAATTCTAGTTTTATTAATTCCCAACCAATTGGATGGAATATGTTTGTTAAAAAAAAAATAAAGCCAAGACTTGATATTTTAAATTATATTGCAAGAGCTGTTACTCCAAAAGAACAAACTAAAAGATTTAATGCTAGATTTTTTTTATGTGATGCTCAATTTTGTCATGGAACAATCGAAAAAAATGATGAACTATTAAATATAGATTGGTATCCAATTGAAAAAATAATTAAAAAATTAAAATTAGCTCAGGTTACTCAGTTAGTAGTCAGAAGAGCTGAAAATTTTCTTGAAAATCATAGTGATAAAATCTCTAATTTAACTATTCCTACGTATAGCAGAAGAAAAGGTGAGAGAGTAATTAGGTATAAAGTTTTTGATAAAAAAATTATTAATCACTTGACATAATTATTATCATAGTTATTTTAACCATTTTACCCGGAGATCCATATGGCTAAAACATCTTTTGTTAAAATTAAACTAGTAAGTACTGCGGATACGGGTTACTATTACGTCACTAAGAAAAATCCAAAAACTCAAACTGAAAAAATGAATATAAGAAAGTATGACCCTGTTGTCAGGAAACACGTCGATTTTAAGGAAGCTAAAATAAAATAAAACCTAACAATCAGATTTCATGTATTCTAGTTTCACTAACCTTGTGTCAATAATAAACCTGCCGTAATCAAGAGTTAAATTATTAATAACTCCATTACTATATAAATTGAATTCCGCCTGATATTCTGGAATCATTATTTCATTACCTTGACTAAAATATGCAATATTCAACCACCATGATTCTAAATCTTTTAACTGACTTAAGTACTTTTTATCTTCATAATTTTTTTTTGATTCTGATATAAATGCAATAGCATTGTAAATTCCATCCGGACCAGATCCGTCATAAATTTTTTTCTCTGTAAATTTGATTTCTTTTTTTGATAAATTTATCAAATCTATAAAGTATTGCATTGGAAATAATACCTCCCGAGACAGAGTCAAATTTTTTACATCATTATTTTCAAAAGTTACAAAAATTTCTTTTGAATCTCTTACTGCATTACCAGTAAAACTCTCTATTAACTTACTATTTAAAAAATTTTTATTTGAAAAACTTAATTTATCACCATTTATCGACTCCCAGGCATAATAGTTATAATCGGAGAAAAACTGTAAGCCATTTGGATTATTTAACTTTAAAATCATTCTTTGTTTCTGAAAAAAACCTTTACAGGAACCTCTTACTTCAATAACCAAACGTCCCCTAGCATCATTAATTTCTTTAGATCTACTTTTGTTTAATTTTATTTCGTAAACAGCTAAATGAGATTGTATTGACTTGGATGATGCATGAACTTCAGTTTCAGAAAAAAAGCTAACTAATAGTATAAAAAAAACAGAACATTTAAATAAATTATTTTTCATTTTTATTTATTTCTATGATTAGTATTTAAATTGCTTAATAAATAACTATAACTATTATAACATCTAATGAAAACATTTATTTAATTTAATTTTTTTAAACACTCTAAAATTCTGGATATAAAATGAAATCAAATATATATGATAATTTAGAAAAAAATGGTATTAAAATTTCTAAACCACCCACTCCTCAAGGAAGTTACGTTCCGTGGATAATTACTGGAAAATATATCTATTTATCTGGTCAAATTCCTATTATAAATGGAGAATTACAGTTTAAGGGAACGGTTCCAAACGAAGTTTCTGTTGATAAAGCTATTGACGCAGCGAGAGTTTGTGCAATAAACCTTATTAGTCAGGCGAATGTAGCTTGTAATGGTGATTTAAGTAAAATTAAAAGAATAGTCAAAGTTACTGGTTATGTCGCATGCTCAGTTAATTTTGAACAGCACCCAACAATAATTAATGGCGCTTCAGATCTATTTAAGTCTATATTTGATGAAAATGGAAGTCATACAAGAGCAGCTATAGGTTGTGCATCTCTGCCACTTGGCTCTCCTGTTGAAGTTGAGGCTATATTTGAAAAAAAATAAATTATGGAAAAATATAATAATTTGAAAAAAAAATATTTAATAAATAATATAACAAATATTACTTCAATTAATAATGATTCGTGGAATTCTTGCGCTGGAACTTCTAATCCATTTGTTTCATATGAATTTTTAGAAACACTTGAAGAAAGTAACTGTATTTCTGAAAAAACAGGTTGGATACCGTACCATTTAACAGTAAACGATAAAGAAAATAATTTAGTAGCCTGCTGCCCACTATATGTTAAAACGCATTCTCAAGGAGAGTATGTTTTTGATCATTCATGGGCAAATGCATTAGAACAAGCAGGAGGTAACTATTATCCGAAGCTATTAGTGGCAATACCTTTTACCCCAGTTTCAGGACCAAGACTATTAGTTAAAAGCAAAAATCATTCAAAATTCATAAAAAATATTATGATTGAACGTATAATTGAAATCGCAAAACAAAATAATTTTTCATCTTTACATTTGAATTTTACACAAAATATAGATAATAACATTTTATTAAATAAAAATTTTTTAAGCCGAGTAGGAATTCAATTTCATTGGAAAAATAATGATTATAAAGATTTTAATGATTTTCTTTTTTTTCTATCTTCAAGAAAGAGAAAATCAATTTTAAAAGAAAGAGAGAAAGCTTTAAAAGAAAAAATAAAAATATATACATTTACTGGTAAAAATATTACTTGTGAACATTTAGAATCATTTTATAAATTTTATATAGACACAACTTCAAAAAAATGGGGAATTCCTTATCTTAATAAAAAATTTTTTAATTTACTTAATGAAAAAATAAATAATAAAATAGTTTTAATAATGGCTAAAAGACAAGATGAATGGGTTGCAGGCGCAATGAATCTTCTTGGAGAGGATACTCTATATGGAAGGTATTGGGGTTGTTTAGAAGAACACAAGTTTTTACATTTTGAAATATGTTATTATCAAGCTATTGATTTTGCTATTAAAAATAAAATAACAAATGTACAGGCAGGAGCTCAAGGGCCACATAAATTAAGTAGAGGTTATCTCCCTGAAAAAACTTACAGTTGGCATTGGTTAAATAACTCGAGTTTAAATGAGGCTGTAAAGAAATTCTTGATTGAAGAAAAAAAATCTATAGATCAAACTATTGATTACTTTAAAAATTTATCACCTTACAAAAATAATGAGAATATTACCTAGTCAATTCCGTAGAAGTATTATTATTATTTTTTGAGGGGTTTTTAATTGCTACTCTTGGTTCATAAGAAAAATTTAAATTATCATTTATTAAGTCTATTTTTATAACTCCACCTTTAGAAAGAGCACCAAAGAGTATTTCTTCAGTGATTGGAACTTTTATATTTTCCTGAATAAATCTTGATAAAGGCCTTGCTCCCATTAAATCATCAAAACCATTTACTCCAATCCAATCTTTTGCCTTATTACTTATCTCAATTACAACACCCCTTTCGGCCAACTGAGACTCTAGTTGAGCTATAAATTTCTCTACAACCATTCTAATTATATCCATATTTAAACTAGAAAAGGTAATTATCGAATCTAATCTATTTCGAAATTCAGGTGTAAAAAGTTGCTTTATCGCTCTATGATCTTCATCAGTTTTCAAACCCCTCTCAAATCCAATAGAATGTTTATTCATTTCTGAAGCACCAGCATTAGTTGTTAAAATTAATATTATATTTCTAAAATTTACTGATTTACCGCTGTGGTCAGTAAGTTTGCCATGATCCATAACTTGCAAAAGAATATTAAATAAATCAGGGTGAGCTTTTTCTATTTCATCAAGCAAAACAACGCTATGAGGGTTTTGATCGACTGCATCAGTTAATAAACCACCCTGATCAAAACCTACATAACCTGGAGGTGCCCCTATCAACCTAGATATTGTATGCCTTTCTGTATATTCTGACATATCAAACCTTAAAAGCTCAACCCCAAGAATATCAGCTAATTGTTTTGCTACTTCCGTCTTTCCGACACCAGTCGGCCCAGAAAATAAATAACAACCTATTGGTTTTTCAGGCTCTCTTAAACCTGCTCTGGAGAGTTTTATTGAGTTTGATAAAGCCTCTATAGCAGCATCTTGTCCATAAACTACTGACTTTAGTTTAGTTGAAAGTTCTTTTAAATTATTTATATCATCTTTTGAAACGCTTTTTGGAGGAATCCTAGCTATCTTAGCTACAATTGACTCGATATCTTTTACACCTACAGTTTTTCTTCGTCTATTTTTTGGAATTAATTTCTGAGCTGCCCCAACTTCATCAATTACATCAATAGCTTTATCTGGGAGTTTACGTTCATTAATATATTTATTTGATAGTTTAACCGCTGCTTTAATTGCTTCCATTGTATATTGAATATTATGAAATTCCTCATAATAATTTTTTAAACCTTTTAGTATTTTAATGGATTCATCAATTGAAGGCTCAACAACATCAATTTTTTGAAACCTTCTCAATAATGCTCTATCCTTTTCAAAGTAAGTTCTAAATTCTTTATAAGTTGTCGAACCAATACAACGAATATTTCCTGAGGATAGAGATGGTTTTAGTAAATTTGATGCATCCATAGATCCTCCAGAAGTTGATCCGGCACCAATTACAGTATGAATTTCGTCAATAAATAAAATTGAGTCATCTAACTTTTCTAACTCATTTATAACTCCCTTTAATCTCTCTTCAAAATCTCCCCTATATCTCGTGCCAGCTAACAGAGCTCCCATATCTAAAGAAAAAATAACTGAATTCTCAAGTATATCAGGAACTTTTTTATATACTATTCTTCGAGCTAATCCTTCAGCAATTGCAGTTTTTCCAACACCAGGATCCCCAACATAAAGAGGATTGTTTTTTGATCTACGACAAAGTATTTGTATTGTCCTTTCTATTTCTAATTCTCTTCCAATCAAAGGATCAATTTTTCCTTCACTCGCTTTGTTATTCAAATCAATACAATACATCTCTAATGCTGTTTTTGGTTTTTGATTATTCTCTGATTCATTAGCTATACCCTGCTCATCTTCTATACCCCGAATGGGTCTTTCAGTATTTTTCTCTGGATTTTTTGATACACCATGAGAAATATAAGTTACAGCATCTAACCTTGTCATATTTTGTTTTTCTAAAAAATAAATTGCATTTGAGTCTCGTTCAGAAAACATTGCAATCAAAACATTTGCACCTGTTACCTCTTCTTTTCCAGAAGATTGTACATGTATTAATGCTCTTTGAATTACTCTCTGAAGACCAGATGTGGGTCTTGCATCCTCTTCACTTTCTACAATAATAGAATCTAGCTCATTATCTAGATATTGCTCTATAGTGGTATTTAATAAATTAATATCTATATCACAAGCATCTAAAACATCTGATGCATCTTCATCTAGTGTTAGAGAGAGTAGTAGATGCTCTAAAGTGGCATATTCATGATTTCTATCATTAGCATAAACTAACGCTCTATGAAGTGATTTTTCTAAACTACTTGAGAAACTAGGCATTAGTCTTTCTCCATTGTACACTGAAGTGGATGTTTATTCTGTCTTGCAAAGTCTGTAACTTGGTTAATTTTTGTCTCTGCTATCTCATAGGTAAAGATACCACAAATTCCAACACCTTTTCCGTGTATATGAAGCATGATCTGAGTTGCTTCTTCTTTAGTCTTATTGAAAAATTGCTCTAATGCATAAACTACAAACTCCATAGGAGTATAGTCATCATTTAACATTAAAACTTTATATAAAGGGGGTTTTTTTGTTTTTCTCTCTACTTTGGTTACCAAGCCAGTCTCTGATAGATTCTCGTTATTATTATCAGACATCAAGATCTTATTAGAGTTCAAAACTATCATTAAATTCCTCATATAAAAATTCTAAAAATAAGTCCCTATCTTAACAAACTACCAAACAAGCTCAACGATAAAAGAGCTTAAAGAATATAATTTTTTTTAACACCTTACATTCAAGAAATACTGATTTATAAGGGTTTTTTGATATTTTCTTAGAAAATAACTAAGAATGTGATTATTAGTTTCAAAAGTTAAAAAATACTTAAATTAATCTAAAACGCTGATAGACAGGTTGTTTTTAATAGCCTATGATTCTCAATTATTTTGATTAAATTATCAGGTAAAGTCTTGAATTTTTTTATATTTTTTAAAATAAGATTTTTTTTGTTAACTGGACTGATAATTTTTGTCCTCCCAATACTATTAATAACTTTTCCTTTTTCTGCAAAAGCAAAATATTCAGCGATTATAATAGACAGCAATAATGGACAAGTTCTATATTCAAGAAATGCAAATACTCAAAGATACCCAGCATCACTAACTAAAATGATGACTCTTTATCTAGCTTTTGATGCATTATCTGAGAAAAAAATAAAACTAAATCAGAAATTATTAGTATCTAAAAGAGCACAAGGGCAAACGCCGTCAAAGATTGGCCTGAAGGCCGGACAGAAAATAACCGTAGAAAATGCTATTCTTGCTATCATTTCAAAATCTGCTAATGATGCAGCAACAGTGATAGCAGAGTCATTAGCAGATTCAGAAATATCATTTGCAAAGAAAATGACTAAGAAAGCAAAAGACCTAGGTATGAGAAGAACAAACTTTAGGAATGCTACAGGCCTGCCTAATAGACGGCAAAAAACTACTGCGAGGGATATGTCAATATTATCAAGAGCACTTTTGAATGACCACAAAAAATACTACCACTATTTCTCAACAAAAAAATTTAATTATAACGGACGTATCTATGAAAATCATAATCAATTATTAACTAAATATAGAGGAACAGATGGCATCAAAACTGGATATATAAAAGCTTCAGGTTTCAATGTAGCTGCATCTGTTGAGAGGGGTGGAAAAAGACTGATAGGAATTGTTTTTGGAGGAAAAACAGCTAAAAGTAGAGATAAACACTTAGCCAAACTATTTGATAATGCTTTTAAGAACTCAAAATCTAAAGCTAAGATCAATAAACCAGAATTTAAACCAATAAGTAAAGATATTCAAATTACTAAAATTAAAAATCAAAAGAAGCTAAAAAGAAATATAAATAGTAATAAAATTAAAGATGACTGGTTGATTCAGATTGGTGCTTTCCTAAATAAAAGTGATGCGTATGAACAAATCATTAAAGCCTCACAAATATTTCCTTCAGGATTGTCGGATGGAACAGTTTCAATAACACCAGTTAGATCTGATGGTAATATTTTATTTAGAGCACGTATGAAGAAGTTACCAAGAGATAAGGCAAAAAAAGCTTGCCATATACTTGAAAATCATGGCATTCCTTGTAATGCAATTAGTATGTCTGGAAGTTAAGAATATAAACTAGTATAATTGTTCCAGTCCTATATCTATCTTATTATCTTTTAAAATTTTAATTAGATCAGATTTAATTTTTTTTAATGAAGCCTCATTATCAGCTTCACATCTTATAGTTAAACATGCTTGTGTATTTGATGCTCGTAAGAGCCACCAACCTTCCCTAGAATTATACCTTATGCCATCAATATCTAATATATCTGCACCCTGGTTATAAAGGCTGGTCTTTATTTTTTGTACTATATTGAATTTTTCAGTTTCTTGGCATTCTATCCTTATTTCATTAGTATTAATCATTTTTGGTAATTCATCATATATGTGGTTTATTGATTTTTTTTCATTAAAAATTGTTTTTAGAACTCTCAATGAGGCATAAATTGCATCATCAAAACCAAAATATTCATCAGAGAAAAAAATATGAGCACTCATCTCACCACCAAGCAAAGCTCCTTCTTCCATCATTTTAGCCTTAATTAGAGAATGGCCAGAAGACCACATTATAGGGTTACCTCCTAATTTTTTTACTTCTTCAAAAAAAACTGAACTACATTTTACATCACCTATAATCTTTGACCCTGGGTTTTTCCTTAATACGTCTCTGGATAATATTGCTAAAATCTGATCTCCCCATATTACTCTACCTAAACCATCTACAACTCCTAACCTATCTCCATCTCCATCAAAAGCGAACCCAATGTCACATTTATTAGTACTAACTACTTCCTTTAATTGTTTCAAATTTTCCTCAACAGTAGGATCTGGGTGATGATTTGGAAATGTTCCATCAATTACACCATTTATTAGATAGTGTTTTCCTGGTAACTGTAAAATTAATCTTGAAATTATATTTGAAGCTGCGCCATTACCTGGATCCCAAGCGATTTTTATATTTTCAGGTATAGCTATTTGCTCTATCAATTTATTTATGTAATTCTCCTCGAGATCTTTTTTTACCACAGTACCTTTTCCCTCAACAAAAACGCCATTCTGGGAAATTTTTCCAAGATCTAATATATCATCACCATAAAAAACTCTATTTGGCATGATAAATTTAAATCCATTAAAGTCTGGTGGATTATGTGAACCTGTAATCATTATGCCAGCGTCCGCTCCTTCAGAGTAAACACTATAATATAACATTGGACTTGGCACGCAACCTATTTCAATAATATCTAAACCAGTTGAAAACAGACCTTTAATTAAACTCTTAGATAACTCTGGTGAACTTATTCTACCATCAAACCCAACACAGATTTTTTTTCCCGAAAATTTTTTTTGTAGAACAGTACCAAAAGAAGTACCAATAAAAAATGCATCTTTACTCGATAAAGTACTATCAAGTATACCGCGTATATCATATGCACGAAGAATAGTTTCATGAAATTTATGATTAAGTTCTTTAACCAAGAGGTCTACCCACTTTTCTCCCCAAACTTATATAATGAAAACCTAAATCAGTTAAATATGATGGTTTATACATATTACGAAAGTCAATTATAGTTTTTTGGTTTACCAAGTTAGCCACCTTCTTAAAATCAATATTTTTTGAGTCAAATTCTGGCCATTCAGTCATAAAAATAATTGCATCAACGTTTTCTACAGCTTGATATAGATTTTTACACCATACAATAGAACCTTCAATTTTTTTTCTTGCTTCATCAATTCCTTGTGGATCATAGGCTCTTATATTGGAACCATATTCTATTAATTTAGGAATTAAATCCATACTTGGGCTATCTCGTAAATCATCCGTCCCTGCCTTAAATGTTAAACCTAATATACAAAAATTTTTATTTCTTAAATCATTATTAAACTCTTCACTTATTTTAGAAAAAATAAACGCTTTCCTGGAGTCATTTACTGAAACAGCTGCTTCAACAATTCTCAGTGGAGACTCATTTTGGGAAGCAGTGTGAATTAATGCTAATGTATCTTTGGGGAAACAAGAACCCCCATATCCTGGACCAGCGCTTAGGCCCCATCTACCTATCCTTTTATCTAGGCCCATACCATCCGCAACATCTTCAACATTCGCGCCAACTTTCTCACACAAATTCGATATCTCATTGATAAAGCTAATTTTAACAGCCAGAAAAGCATTTGATGCATACTTTGTAAGCTCAGCTGTTTGAGGATCTGTTTCAAAATACAAATCTTTGTTACTTTTGATTAATGGCTGATGTAGCTTATATAAAATAGAATGAGCTTCGGAATAATTACTACCAACTACTACTCGACTTGGCCCCATAAAGTCTTGAACTGCAAGACCTTCTCTTAAAAACTCGGGAACCGAGGCAGTTTTAATCTTTTTATAATTAGGCTTGCTTTTAAAAATATTTTCAATAATTTTCATTGTTCCTACAGGAACAGTGGATTTCATAGCTACAATCATATCCTTATCGATACTTTCTGATAATTCCTCAGCTACACCAAATACAGAGCTTAGATCAGCCTCTCCGTTTTCTTTGCCTCTAGGCGTTCCAACTGCAATAAAAATAATATCTGCACTGTTTATTTCGCTTTTTAATTCTTTAGAAAACCTTAACCTACCCTTTTTCATATTTTTATGTACAAGGTCTTCTAATGATGGTTCAAATATTGGAACTATACCAGAGTTTAGATTATCAATAATCTTTTTATCTTTATCTACACATACAACATTATTTCCTAACTCTGAAAAACAAACTCCAGAAACAAGACCTACATAACCGGTTCCAATCATTACTATATTCATATATCTCTCAATTTATATAAAAGTACGCAAGTAATTTAAAATATCGTTAGATAAATCATCTCTATCAATAGCAAAAGCAATATTAGCTCTCAAATAGCCAACTTTACTCCCACAATCAAATCTTTCACCTTCAATTTTTAAACCAAAATAATCTTCGTGCTTAGCTGTCCATGAAAGTGCATCTGTAAGTTGTATTTCGTCCCCAGTCCCTTTGATTTGCTTATCAAGATATTCAAAAATTTTTGGTGTTAGAATATATCTACCAACAACAGCATACTTTGAAGGAGCTTCTTTAAAAATTGGCTTTTCTACTAAACCTTTAATTTTAATTTTCTTCAATTCTTTATAATCAACATCTAAAACTCCATAACTTGAAATTTCTTCTCCTTCAATCTCTTCAACAGCAACCATTCCACCTGTTCCATCATATTGATCAATCATTTGTTTTAAACAACTTTTTTTAGACATAAATATATCATCTGCAAGTAAAACAGCGAAAGTATCCTCTCCAATTAAATTTCTGGCACACCAAATCGCATGTCCTAGTCCTAGTGGTTCCTGTTGCCTTGTGTATGCAACAGCTCCAGGTTTTGGCATTGAATTGATAATATTATTCAATTCATTGCTCTTGTTTCTTTTTCTTAATAGATTTACTAGTTCACTTGATTGATCAAAATGATCTTCTATTGCAGTTTTACCCCTACCAGTCACAAAAATAAATTCCTCAATTCCTGCGGATGCAGCTTCTTCAACAGCATATTGAATAAGAGGTTTATCAACTATGGGTAACATTTCTTTAGGCAAAGCTTTAGTTGCAGGTAAAAATCTTGTTCCCATTCCTCCAACAGGGAAAACCGCTTTTTTAACACTATTTCTCATCTAGACCTCAAGAATATCATAAATGTATGTTTTGCCACGCAAATCAAATTTATTCAAGCATTTATAGGTTTTTTAATAATAGTTCTTTAGCTTGATTTATTTTTGTAGCCAAAAAATTTGAACCACCCTGATCAGGGTGATTTTTTAGCATCAATCTATGGTGTGCTTCTTTAATCTCTTCCATAGTAGCTGTCTCATTTAAGCCCAATAATAAATATGCCTCTTTTAAAGACATAGATTCAGTTTCATTTTCATAATTTTTATTATTATCCGCCTCTTCTCTCCAATCATGCTCATAAATTCTATCTAGATAGGCCTCCAAAACATCCAATGATTCTCTATCACCCCTTACCTCTTCTCTTAACTCTATTAATTTTTCTAATGATAATTCTTCTAAATTAGTTCCAACAAGCTCACCCTGCTTAATAACTCCTGTAACTTTGCCATTACTTTGATCAAGCGACATTGAAAAAAATTTAGTCTCAATAGATGAAATATTTGATGCATTATTTTGATTAAAAGAATTTGGTTTAAAGTTTAAATTAAACAAATTTCTAATAAATTTACTGATCGCTAAGCCTGCTATAGTTCTTAAAGCAAAGTAAAAAACAGGAAGAACTAGCCATAAAAAGAATGAACTAAATTTTAAACCTATAAGTAAAATGAAGAAAATTAAAGATAGGATTATTAACCACTTAAAGAATTTAACTATTTTTTTTGGGTCAGTATAGGCTACCATCCTTACTAAAAAAATGATGCATATTACTACAATTAGACCTAATATAAGCCAGATCATCATAATTTGGTAAGAAGTAATTTAATTTCATTAGGAGCAATTTTTATATTTTTTCTTAGACCTTCTTTTCCTCCAGCAACAAAAATAGCTATTGCTTTAAGTAAGTTTTTTAATGTGGATGAACTAGAAGAATTAAAAATTGTATGGAAACCATTTGTTATTCTAGCCATCTCTCCAAAGACAAAGTTAGCTTCTGGATTATTACCCTCCTGAAAAATAAACATAGGAATACCTTTTAGTCCAATCTTACCCACATTATTTAATATTATATCAGGATTTTCTTCCATACAATCACCAATGAAAACAATTGCATTTATTTTTGTTTTTTTTAATTCATATAAAGCATGAACTAAAAACTTATTTATTTGTGTTAAACCGCCTAAACACTGAACACTATCCATATAATTTATTATTTTTTTAGAATCACTACACCAAGGGAAAGCCGTAAAATTACTAAAACCTTGGTAATACGCAACCTGCATTTCTAGACCGCCAAGAGACAAAGAGGCCTCAAACATTTCTGCCTGAATATGACTAGCCCTATCCCACATAGGCTGCCTACTTGCAGTAGCATCTAAACCAAATAATATTTTTCCACTAGGATTATTATATGTTTTAGGGACAGAAGATAGTTTTTTAATAAATAAATCTAGGTCTTTATTTTTTTTATTCTTGCTTAAAAAATTTTTATTATTTTTAGACATAAAATTCGCTTCAAAAAAAATATTTCTTTATTATATAGGATATAGTATTATTTTATTAAGTTAAAACCATATGTTAATCATTTATTTTAAATTTTATGAATAAATCTTCTTTTGATACAGATGTTTTGATTATTGGAGCTGGTGTTATTGGATTAAGTATAGCAAGGGAAATTGCTAAAAAAGGTCTAGATGTAATCATAGCAGAAAAAAATAGATTTGCTGGCACGGAAACTAGCTCTAGAAATAGCGAGGTAATACATGCTGGTATTTATTATCCGAAAGATAGCTTGAAAACTAAATTTTGTATTGAGGGGAATAAAAAACTATATGATTATTGTGAAAAATATAAAATCCCCTTTAATAGATGTGGTAAATTAATAGTAGCTACGTCAGACGAAGAAATAAATAAACTTTTTAAAATAAAAAAAAATATAGATGAAATTGGATTAGTAGATATTAGCTTACTATCAAAAAAAGAAATTCATAATTTAGAACCTGAATTAAGGTGTTCTGGAGCTCTTTTTTCTCCTTCATCTGGTATATTAGATAGTCATTCATTCATTCAATCTCTTTTGACAGAGTTACAAGATTTAAATTGCACTGTAGCATTTAATAGTAAGGTGGAAAAAGTTATTCATAGTAATGATTCTCTTATAACAGAAGTTAATGGAAACAATGAAAAAATAAATATTCGTTCTAAGTGTCTAATTAATTGTGCTGGCCTCTCGTCACAAAGTGTTGCCAAAAAAATTATAGGTCTTAGTTCTGATCTCATTCCTAAACAATATTTTGCAAAAGGAACTTATTTTACATCTTCTAAAAAAGCACCGTTTACTCATCTTATTTACCCTATACCAGAAAACCATGGCCTAGGCATACATTTTACTTTAGATCTATCTGGAAGGTCTAAATTTGGTCCCGATCTGGAATGGATAGATAAAGAAGACTACTCAACAGATTTAAAAAAGAGAAAAATATTTTACGATCAGATCAAGAAATTTTGGGTTAATATTGAGGAAAATAAGTTAGTACCAGATTATGCAGGAATTAGACCTAAGATATCTGGGCCAAATGATCAGTCAGCTGATTTTATAATCCAATTTCCTGAAAAAAATAATATAAGAGGGTTAGTAAATTTATTTGGGATTGAGTCTCCTGGTTTAACTGCTAGCTTAGCTATAGGTTATGAAATAGGATCAAGAATAGATGAAGTGTTATGAATACGTTAAAATTAATTGTTGAATTTATTGATAAGTTTTGGTAGTGAAAAATATGATTGATAATTGTGAAGATAGAGTTTTAATTTCTGGAGCTGGACCAGTTGGTTTAACAGCAGCATTAGCATTACTAAACAAGGACATACCTGTAACATTAATTGATAGCTATAAAGATGTACCAACCGACCCAAGGGCCTCTACATTTCATCCTCCTACCATGGAACTACTTGAAAAAATTAATGTTACAAAAGAAATGCTAGAAAAAGGTTTAATTGTAAATAAATGGCAATATCGAGATAGAAAAAAAGGGATAGTCGCTGAGTTTGATTTAGAAATTCTATCAGATATTACTAAATATCCATTTAGATTACATTTTGAACAACATAAATATGCTCAAATGCTATTAAATAAAGTATCTAATTTTAAAATTTGTAGAGTAATAAAAAATTCAACTGTTTTAAAAACTTATCAGGATAGCAATGGAGTTAGTATTGAATATAATGATAACGATTCAACTTTAAAAAAAATTAATGGTAAATTTTTAATTGGTTGTGACGGAGGTAAAAGTATTGTGAGACAAAATTTGGGAGTAAGTTTTAACGGATTAACTTTTGAAGAAAGGTTTCTTGTCTTAACAACTTCGTTTAATTTTAAACCATATGGATTTTCTGGAACATGTTATATATCTGATCCAGATGAGTGGTGCTCAATTTTTAATGTTCCAGCTAATGGGCCTCCTGGACACTGGCGATTAGTTTTTCCAGAAAGTAGTAATAGAACTAAGAGCGAAATATTTAACGATTTAGAATGTCAGAAAAAAATACAAGATTTTTTTCCTCACCCAGAATCAAAGCTTTATGATATTCTTCATAAAAATATTTATAATGTTCACCAAAGGATAGCAGGTAAGTTTAGAGTTGGTAGAATTTTCCTCTGTGGTGACGCAGCACATATAAATAACCCTCTAGGAGGTATGGGTTTAAATTTTGGTATTCATGATGCAATGAATATTGCTGAAAAAATTTATTTAGTTTGGACAAAAAAAGATAATGAAGATATTTTTGATAAATATGATAGGCAAAGAAGGACTGTAGCAGAGGAATATTTATTGGCTCAAACAGCACAAAATAAAAAAGATCTAGAAGAGAAAAAAACTGATCAGAGAATTAAGCGCCAGAAATATCTAAGTGATATATCGAAAGATAATACTTCTGCAAAAGCCTATTTAATGAAAACAGCTATGTTTGAAAGCACCAAAAGAGCAAACGAAATAAACTAATTAAATACAGATATGTAGGTGATATAATGAATGACTCACTTGGGTTTAGACTAAAAATAGGAACAATAGCACCTTCAACAAATACAATAGTTCAACCAGAGTTCAATGCAATGCAACCTCTGGGGGTTACTACTCATATGTCAAGAATAATTACTCCAAATGTTAACTTAAGTTCTGACGATGATTTTACCGCTCATATTGAAAGAATGCGTTCAGGAATGAATATTGCTATAGATAGAGTAATGACTTGCAAACCCGATTGCTTAGCAAATGGCCTATCTTTAGAAGCTTTTTGGGATGGATTAGATGGTAGCCTAAATATTGTAAAAAAAATTGAGGAGGATTATGGTATAAAATGCTCTATGGGAAATAATGCGATATTAAAAGCATTAGAAATTCTAGAGATTAAGTCAAAAATTTCAATTATTACACCTCATAAACCATTAGGTGATCAAAAAGTAAAAGAATTCTTTACCCAAGCAGGTTATGAAGTAATTGACCTTTTTAGTTTTAATATAAATAAACCAGCTGATATATGTCATGTTAATAAATTAGAACTAATTGAAGCAATTAAGTTAGTAAATAGAAAAAAACCAGAGGCAATAGTCCAAGTTGGAACAGGGTTGTCTATGGCCTCGCTAGCTGCAAAAGCATGGGAGTGGCTAGAATTACCTGTAATTGCAATTAATACTTCAATTTTTTGGCATGCATTAAGAACAAACAATATTAAAGATAAAATAAAGGGCTTTGGCCCGTTACTAGATAAGTATTGAAGTTCTATTTTAATTTATTAATTAATTCATCTAAATAATCTAGACGATCATTTCCCCAAAAAACGTCATTTTTATATGTAAACCATGGGGAGCCAATCATTCCCGAATCAACAGCACTTGATAGAGATTTATTATGCCATTCTCTGCCATTCTTATTTTTTATACTATTAATAATTATATTTCTTGAAGTATAAAACTTTGATAGACATGAAACTATGTCATCTATATTTTTTAAAACTATTCCTTTTTGCCATATTGAAGAGATTATAGATAGACTAATATTTCTTAAAACATCTTCATTCCCATCAGCCAATGAATATACACAATTATATACCTCGTCACAATCAAAAGGAGGATCATCATCTGGAGGTATAAAAGGAAGACCATAGAAATTTGACATACGTTTACTATCAAGCCTTAAGTAATCCAATTTGCTTTTAGGAATATTTATGCCGTTAAAGTCAGAGTAAACAACATTTAAAACATTTCTAAGTCTAACTGGCCTCCATAAAATTTTTTTATTATGTTTTAAAGCTATATCATCAATTCTCTGAGAAGCAATATATGAAAAAGGGGAACCAAAAGAGATATAAAAAGTTATACAATCTTTCATATAAGACCTATGCTGCAATAAGCTCTATAGCTACTGCTGTAGCTTCACCTCCACCTATACATAATGAAGCTATACCCTTATTTAAATTATTTTTTAAAAGAGCATTATATAAAGTTACCACAATCCTTGAACCTGATGCTCCAATTGGATGGCCTAATGCACATGCGCCTCCATGAATATTAACAATACTTTGATCTAAGTTAAGGTCTCTCATAGCTGCCATAGTAACTACAGCGAAAGCTTCATTTATTTCATACAAATCTACATCTTTACTACTCCAGTTTATCTTTTCATAAAGTTTTTTTATAGCCCCTATAGGAGCAGTTGTAAATTTAGATGCTTCTTGACTATGAGTCGAATGACCTACAATTTTAGCTAGAGGTTTAAGTCCTTTCTTTTCTGCTGTTGATTTAAGCATTAAAACAAGGGCAGCTGCACCATCTGAGATTGCTGATGAATTAGCTGCAGTTACTGAACCTCCATCTCTAAATGCAGGTCTGAGCTGTGGTATTTTATCTATTTTTGCTTTGAATGGCAGCTCATCTTTTTCAATTATTGTTTCTGATTTTCTTGATTTAACTGTGATTGGCACAATTTCTTTTTTAAAACTTCCGTCTTCATTTGCTTTTTTAGCTTTTCTAAGAGACTCAATTGCAAAATTATCCTGTTGCTCTCTGGTAAACTGATATTCCTGAGCTGTATCCTCAGCAAAGGATCCCATAAGCTTGCCTGGGCTCTCAATAGAGTCTTCAAGGCCATCTAAAAACATATGATCATAAATTTTTCCATTTCCCATTCTATAACCCGCCCTAGCTTTATCTAATAAATAGGGAGCATTTGTCATACTTTCAAAACCACCTGCCACAGAAATTGAACTTGATCCTGCTATTAATTGATCCACAGCAAGCATTAGAGATCTCATTCCTGAACCACACATTTTATTGACTGTAGTAGCTCCTGAACTTAGCGGAATCCCTCCGCTTAAAGCTGCTTGTCTTGCTGGAGCTTGACCTAGACCAGCTGGTAAAACACACCCCATAATAACATCATCAATATCTGATGGTGAAATTTTTGAATTCTTAATTGCAGCCTCAATTGCTGAACCACCTAAATCTGGGCCAGTTTTATTCGATAGTTCTCCTTGAAAATTACCAATGGGAGTCCTTGACATCCCAACTATCACAATTTCGTCATTAGAATTCATACTAGTCATTATTAATCCCCACTAAAAATTAAAAAAATATTGCCTTAATTCTATCAACATTCTACAAAGACTAGCTATAAAAGTACATACTCGATTATAATTATAATCTACTTTTTAAAATTGCACCTATCTAATAATAAAATTAAATCTCAAGAGGATAATTTTGCAATCAATCTTAAAAGCTCTTCACCCAAATATTAAAGGATCTCTTTGGATGTTAGGAATGGTTGTATCCTTATGTCTTTTAGCTGTAGCCGCTAGAGAATTATCTTCTAGACACGGACCATTTGAAATACAAATAATGAGACATAGCTTAAGCCTAATTTTCTTAATACCATTTATTCTAAAATATAGAAATATTAGGACAATAAAATTTCCTCTTCAATTACTTAGGAATACAAGTCACTTTTGCGCAACATCAGGTTGGGTCATAGCTATTACATTGATCCCTTTATCCGAAGTCTTTGCTATAGAGTTTACTACCCCTATTTGGGTGGCGGTCTTAGCTGTATTATTCTTAGGTGAAAAAATTAGTTTCCCAAAAATTGTTTCACTTTTATTTGGGATTATTGGAATAATTATTATTTTAAGACCAGGTTTTAATGTTGTAGGAGTTGGAACACTGATTATGATTTTTTCAGCAATTGGTTTTGCAATAACAAACACAACTACAAAAGCTCTAACCCGTCATGACAGTTTAATTTCTGTACTTTTTTGGATGTCAGCTATTCAACTGCCTTTATCACTAATTGCCTCTTTATTTAAAATAAATATGATTCTTTTAGAAGATATACCATGGGTTTTACTCATAGGATTATGTGGAATCTTAAGTCATTATTCTCTTACAAAAGCCATGCAATTAGCAGAAGCTTCACTTGTTAATCCAGTTGATTTCCTAAGATTGCCATTGATTTCTATATTAGGTTTCTATATTTATCAAGAATCCATTGATATTTTTGTTATAATTGGTGCACTAATAATTTTTCTTGGAAACTATTATGCAATTTGGAATGAGAGTAAAAGAAATAAACTAAATTAAGGCCCAAGCAGCAAGACCCAAGAAAGCAAAGAAACCTATTACATCTGTAACTGTTGTTACAAATACAGTTGCTGCTAAAGCAGGATCCGCACCAAATCTATGCAAAAGCAGAGGGATAATAATACCCGAAACTCCTGCGGCTAACATATTGATAATCATTGCAGTAAATAAAACAATTGATAGATCTAAATTTGAGAACCATAACCAAGAACCGATAGAAATAATAAATGCAAATATAATTCCGTTAAATAAAGCTATTAATATCTCTTTGTTTATGAATCTAAATGCATTTGAATAAGTTATATTTTTAGAAGCAATCGCCCTTACAGTCACTGTAAGAGTTTGGGTTCCTGCATTCCCCCCCATTGATGCTACAATTGGCATTAATACTGCAAGCGCAACAAGTTGTTCAATCGTACCATCAAACAGATAAATTATATAGGATGCAATTATTGCTGTCATTAAATTGACTAAAAGCCATATAAATCGATTTTTTGTTACTACAAAAAAAGTATCATTTATTCCTGCTTCCCCAGCTCTAGCTAGGCGCAGCATATCATCATCTGCTTCTTCAGTTATAACATCCACTATATCATCATGCATAATAACCCCAATCAGCTTATTAGAAGTATCAACTACTGGAGCTGAGACAAGATCATATTGTTGAAAAATATATGCTACTTCCTCTTGATCCATGTCAGCGTTTATCAAAACTCTAATTGGCTCCATTATTTCAGATATTATTATGTGTCTCTGTGATCTCAATATTAAATTTAGTGGAACAATACCTATTGGTCTATATACTGAGTTAATTATAATTAATTCATAGAATTCACTGGGCAAATTAGTCTCATCCCTTAAGAAGTCAATTACATTACCAACACTCCAACTAGTTGGAATTGATAAATGATCACGTTGCATCAATCTACCTGCAGAATACTCTGGAAAATTAAGTGATTCCTGGATTAAAATTCTTTCATTTTTATCCATTTTTGAAAGAAGTTCATGCTGAGTATTGCTATCAAGATCATCGAGCACCTCAATAACTTCATCAGTATCAAGATCCTCTAAGGCTTCTGCAGTTTGATCAGAGCCAATTATTTTTATTACTAAATCTAATGTTGTATCATCTAGCTTGGATAAAACCTCTGGTTTCAAAGAGTCTTTTAATATATTACATAATTTTATTCTTAATTCTGGTCTAATTTTTTCAATTAATTCAGCTATATCAGCAGAATGTAATCTGTTAGTAATTATAAGAATATTATTTTTATCATTTTTTTTTATTAGTTTTTCTATATTAAAAACTAACCTATCAGACAAAATTAAATCATCAAAAAAATCAATTTCACTAATATTATTTTTCTTTTGTGAAATAATTCTCTTCACCTTTAAATGAGTTTAATTATTCTTTAATACTACTCGATGCTTGTACTGAAGCTAATGCTGTAATATTAACTAAACCTCTTACAGTTATCGATGGATTAACTATATGAGCAACTTTGGACAAACCAGCTAGAATAGGGCCAACAGATAAACCATCCGTTAAAGATTTAGCCAGCGCAAAACTTACTGATGCTGAGTCCTGATTAGCCATAACAAGAAGGTTGGCTTCACCTTTTAAAATACCATCAGGGAAAATATAATTTCTTGATGACTCTGAAAGAGCCAGGTCAGCATTCATTTCTCCATCAACATTAAGTGAGGGGTTTTCTTGTTTTATCTTTGCAAATGCCTGCTGCATTTTAGAAACCATAGAATCCGAATGACTTCCAAAGTTAGAATGAGTTATAAGAGCAATATTGGGTTTGATTCCAAATTTTTCAACTACTTTAGATGATAAGCTTACTATTTCTGAAATTTGATCAGCAGATGGATTCAAATTTACTTCTGTATCTGTGATAAAAATTGTTTTATTAGGTGTAACTAAAAGCTGCAATGCACAAGGAGCTGTAACACCCTCTTCAAGCCCAAGAATATCAACACAGTATTGCAAATGACGACCATACCTCCCAACATACCCACAAACAAGAGCATCTGCGTCTCCTCTTTTTACTGCTAAAGCACCAATTACTGTGTTTCTAGTTCTTACGATTGTTCTAGCTGCGTTTGGCGAAACACCTTTTCGAGACATAAGATTATGATAAGTTGTCCAATACTCCCTGTATCTTGTATCATCTTCTGGATCAATAATTTCAACATCTTTATCAAGACTGAAGTGCAAACCAGCTTTTTCCATCCTCATCTCAATTACATACCTTCTACCTATTAATATCGGTGATGCAATACCTTCATCAATTGCTATTTTTACTGCTCTTAAGACATTCTCTTCTTCAGCTTCTGCATATGCAATTTTCATAGGCTTCGATCTTGCTTGTTCAAAAATTGGCTTCATAACAAAACCTGTTCTATAAACATATTGAGCTAACTTATCTTCGTAAGATCTAAGGTCATCTATAGGTCTGGTTGCAACACCTGTTTCTATTGCTGCTTTTGCTACAGCACTAGAAACTTTTATAATTAATCTTGGATCAAAGGGTTTAGGTATTAAATAATTAGGGCCGAATTCTAACTGTTGACCCGAATAGGCCTTTGCAACGACATCTGAAACTTCAGCTTTAGCTAAATCTGCTATTGCATATACGGCTGCAATTTTCATAGCTTCATTTATTTCTGTTGCACCCACATCTAAAGCACCCCGAAACATAAATGGGAAACATAAAACATTATTTACTTGATTTGGGTAGTCTGAACGACCTGTCGCAATTAATGCATCAGGCCTTACATCCGTTACATCTTCTGGTAAAATTTCAGGATTAGGATTGGCTAATGCAAGAATAAGTGGCCTACTAGACATTTTTTTTACCATATCTTTGGATAAAACTCCCTCAGTTGAAACACCTAGAAAAATATCAGCATCTTCTATTGCATCATTTAAGTCTCTCGCATTAGTCTCAATTGCGTACTTTAACTTATACTCATCCAAATCACTTTTTCTTCCTTTATGAATAACCCCCAATCTATCACAAACAATTATATTATCTGGTTTCATTCCCATCTCTACCAGAAGATCAAGACATGCTAATGCAGCTGCACCAGCACCAGAACAAACTAGGTTAGCTTTGGATATATCTTTATCAATGATTCTTAGTCCATTTATAAGAGCAGCAGCTACACAAATTGCTGTCCCATGCTGATCATCATGAAAAACCGGTATCTTCATTTTTTCCCTAAGCGCTTTCTCTATAATAAAACATTCAGGCGCCTTAATATCTTCTAGATTAATACCTCCAAAAGTTGGCTCTAATGCTGATACTGTATCAATAAACTTTGAAGGATCTGAAGCATCAACTTCTATATCGAATACATCAATATCAGCAAATTTTTTAAATAAAACACCTTTTCCCTCCATTACAGGTTTAGAAGCCAAAGGGCCGATATTTCCGAGACCTAATACTGCGGTACCATTAGTAATGACACCTACAAGGTTACTACGCACAGTATATTCAGCTGCATTTAGGGGATCTGCTTTTATTTCATTACATGCAGCAGCAACGCCTGGCGAATAGGCTAATGATAGATCTACCTGATTGGCCAGTCTTTTTGTAGGTTGAACTGATATTTTTCCAGCTTTTGGATTACGATGGTATTCCAATGCCATCTTATTAAGATCATCAGACATAATTACACCAATGTTAAGTATAAAAATATAACACTAAACTATCTTTACAATAAGATACAGTATAAATAGATTTATTTATTAAATATATTAATTGGAATATTTGAGAGTCATTTTCAATAATGGTGCGGTCGAGAAGACTCGAACTTCCATGGGAGTTATCCCACAGCGACCTCAACGCTGCGCGTCTACCAGTTCCGCCACGACCGCACTTTACATTAGCGGAATAGCAAATTTATTTTGAAGCATCAAGCTCAATATTTATCTTTTTAGATAATAAATTAATAAATTATATTATTATCAAGGAAAACCTATTATACATCCTCTAGTTTTCCAATTATTTTACTTATTGTAACAGCAACATTTTCCTTAGAAACCATCACTTCACCCTCTGCAATAAGTCTGTCGTTTGCCATAATTAAAGCTGGGTCGTCCACTGTTGTATCAAGCTCAATCACTGCTCCTCTTCCCATTTTTAGTAATTGGTGAATCGGCATATCTGATCTTCCTAACACAACAGAAAGCTCAACAGTTACATTATTTACAGCTTTTTCATCTTTATTAGACATTTTTTTTCTGCTTAAATCAATTAGGTTCTTCTAAAAGAATACTCTTATAATAATAATTTATTAATGAAAGATTAAATTTTAAATGGAAATTAGTAAACACAATATTAATTGGATTATAGATAAGTCTCCTGTTAACTATGAAATAGCAGTATCTAGAATGAAAAATATTGTTAAAAAAATATATCTAGGCTCAGAAAATGAAATCATATGGTTATTAGAGCATCCAGAAATTTATACAGCAGGTACAAGTTCTAGTAAAACTGACTTAATTGGAAATACAAACATACCTATCTATAAGACTGGAAGAGGAGGAAAAATTACCTATCATGGACCAGGGCAAAGAGTTATATATACTATGATAGACTTAAGAAAAAGAAAGAGAGATGTAAAAATATTTGTAAATAAACTTGAAGAAACTGTTATAAACTCTTTAAAAGAATTGAATTTAAATGCAGTTAGACTGCCAGGAATTGTAGGTGTATGGATAGAGTCAAGAGAGAAAAAATATAAAAAAATTTCTGCTGTTGGAATAAGAGTTTCAAAATGGGTAACATTTCATGGAATTTCGGTTAATATAAATCCTAATTTAAATAATTACTCAGGAATTATTCCTTGTGGAATTAAAGAGCATGGAATAACATCTCTAAAAAACGAGGGAATACCTATATCAATGGAGGAATTTGATATAATTTTTAAAAAAAATTTTTTGAGAATATTTAAATAATAAAATTTAATATTTAATTAAAAACCCTTTTTCATTATTTATTGAGATAGTATCTTTTAATAAATAATGTTCAACTCGATTAACATCTGATAGTTTTGATCCTTTGTAAGATAGTTCAATCAATTTTTTTAAATCATCTTTACTGCAATTAACTAAAGCCTCAACAGATCCATCATTTTTATTATAAACGCAACCTGTAATACCCATCATATCAGCCATATTTTTGAACCAATATCTGTAACTTACTCCTTGAACTTTTCCGTAAATATTTATTTTAAACATTGGTAATTATTTATCAAATTTATTCAAATTCAATAATTATATCATCTATCATTAGAGAGTCATTTTGTTTTTTTAAAACTTTTTTTACCACACAATCCTTATCTGCAACTAAAATATTCTCCATCTTCATAGCATCAATTACAACTAGTAATTCACCCTTTCTTACCTTTTGACCTTCTTCAACACCTACTCTAATAAGAAGACCTGGCATAGGTGAAATAAGATACTTACTTAAATCTGGATCATCTTTAATTGGCATAAAAGAGGTAAGATTACTTGTATACTCATTCCTAAATTTTAATTCATATTCATTACCTTTAATATTTACTTTATGACCTTCATTTAAAATATCTACCTGAGCCAAATATGATACATTATTTACTAAGCATTTAAATAAAATCTCTCCAGGCACCCATTCACTTGTTACTTCATAAATTACTTTACCTATATGAACTGTGCAAACACCATCACAATATTTATAATCTAATTTAATCTGTTTTTTATTTATAAAACATACCATGTCAACAAAAGATCGAGTCAAATGTCTATATCTAAATTTACAATCTATAAATGCTCCGATAGCTATTACAATTTTAAATGATTCTTCATCTAAACTTGAATCTATGTATCCATCTGGCCAAACCTTTGAAATAAAATCAGTTGAATAATTACCTTCTTTAAATGAGTCTACAGACAAAATATTTCTCATAAAGCTAATATTATTTCTTATACCTCTTATAACAAAGCTATCTAAAGCATTAGCCATTAAATCAATAGCTTTCTTTCGTGATGAACCATAGCTAATAACTTTTGCAATCATTGGATCATAAAACCTTGATATTTCCGATCCTTCAGATACACCACTATCTACCCTTATTTTATCTATATTATTTGGCTCTTGATATTTTATTAATCTTCCTATTGATGGCACAAAGTCTCTTGCTGGGTCTTCGGCATAAGCTCTACATTCAATTGCGTAACCTGAGAATTTTACTTCTTGCTGATTTAGCCTTAATTCTTCTCCGTTAGCTATCCTAATCATTTCTTCTACAATATCCACACCAGTTATTAACTCTGTTACAGGATGTTCAACTTGTAACCTTGTATTCATCTCAAGAAAATAAAAATTTTTTTCATTATCTACAATAAATTCAATTGTACCCGCAGAAGAATAATTAACAGCCCTTGCCAAATCGACCGCTTTTTCTCCCATAGAGGACCTTAAACTCTCATCTAAAAAGGGACTAGGAGCCTCTTCTATAACTTTTTGATGTCTTCTTTGTATACTGCACTCTCTTTCACCTAAATGTATAATATTACCAAAATTGTCTGCTAAAACTTGTATTTCTATATGCCTTGGTTGTTGTATTAATTTTTCAATGAATATTCTATCGTCTCCGAATGAAGATTGAGCCTCACTTCTTGCACGTTCAAGACTATCTTTAACCTGTTGAGGATTATTTGCTACTCTCATCCCTTTTCCACCACCTCCAGCAGATGCTTTTATCATCACAGGATACCCAATTGAATCTGCTATTTCTTGTGCATGCTTTAAACCATCTACCTCTCCTATAAAACCTGGAACAGTTGAGACGTTAGCTTTATCTGCAAGCATCTTCGACTCAATTTTATCACCCATTAATGAAATTGCTTCTTTCGAAGGCCCTATGAAACAAATCCCTGCTTTATTCACAGCATCAACAAAATCAGCATTTTCTGACAAAAATCCATACCCAGGATGAATAGCATCAGCTTCACTCTCCTTTGCAGCTTTAATTATAGCATCTAAATTTAAATAACTTTCTTTAGATTCCGACTTACCAATATACATAGACTCATCAGATAACCTAACGTGATTGGCAAATCTATCGGCATCAGAAAAAACAGATATTGTTTTTATTCCCATCCTTTTGGCAGATCTGATAACCCTACATGCTATTTCACCTCTATTTGCAATTAAAATTTTAGAAAACATTTATTTACCCAATTTTTATTGATTATAATTAAAGAGGAATATTGTCGTGTTTTTTCCATGGATTATTTAATTTTTTATTCTTCAACATATTTAAAGCACTGATAACTTTTTTTCTAGTATCTTTTGGCAGAATTATATCATCAATGAAGCCTCTACTTGAGGCAACAAAAGGATTAGCAAATTTTTTTCTATAATCCTCGGTTAATGCATCAACTTTTTTTATATCTTTAGCTTCATCTCTGAAGATTATTTCAACAGCCCCTTTTGGTCCCATAACAGCAATTTCCGCCGAAGGCCAAGCATAATTTATATCTCCCCGCAAATGTTTTGATGACATTACGTCATATGCACCTCCATAAGCCTTCCTAATTATACAAGTTATTTTAGGGACCGTAGCCTCTCCATAAGCAAATAAAAGTTTTGCCCCATGTTTTATTATTCCTCCGTATTCTTGGTCCGTACCTGGCATGAAACCTGGGACATCAACAAAAGTAATTATAGGAATATTGAAACAATCACAGAATCTAACAAACCTTGCTGCTTTTTTAGAAGCATTTATATCCAAACATCCAGCTAGCACCATAGGTTGATTAGCTACAATACCAACTGAATAACCATTTAAACGTCCAAAACCTATAATAATATTTTTTGCAAAATCTTTCTGTAACTCAAAAAAATCTGACTCGTCTACTACTTTAAGTATTAACTCAAGCATATCATATGGCATGGTAGAGTCAGTTGGAACCAAACTATCTAATGATAATTCAGATCTATCTTTAGGGTCCTCTGTATCTCTTTGTTCAGCT
This sequence comes from Rhodospirillaceae bacterium, assembly GCA_002722055.1. Lineage (GTDB taxonomy): Bacteria > Pseudomonadota > Alphaproteobacteria > SHVP01 > SHVP01. The sequence continues at coordinate 29,249 of PBKD01000009.1, forward strand.
TGCTCATTATTATTTTGAGGAAGAAAATCTAAAAACCTTCTTACTTGAATAAGAGTCTGGATATCGTCATCAAATGCTAAATCGGCCACTGAAGATTTAGTTGTATGAGTTGAAGCTCCACCCAATTCTTCATGAGTAACTTCTTCATGAGTAACTGTCTTGACTACATCAGGACCAGTCACAAACATATGAGAAGTTTTATTCACCATAAAGATAAAATCTGTCATTGCAGGAGCGTAAACAGCTCCTCCAGCACAAGGGCCCATGATAAGTGATATTTGAGGAATTACACCAGATGCTAGCACTGTCTTTTGAAACACATTTGCATATCCTCCTAAAGATGCCACTCCCTCTTGGATTCGAGCACCACCTGAGTCATTTATTCCTATAATTGGAGCACCAACACTCATAGCCTTATCCATGATTTTACAAATTTTTTCTGCATGAGTTTCAGATAATGAACCCCCAAATACTGTAAAATCTTGACTAAATACAAAAACTAGCCTTCCATTAATTTTTCCATGGCCAGTCACAACTCCATCACCTGGAATTTTATTATTAGCCATTCCAAATTCTGTCTCTCTGTGCTCCACAAACATATCAAACTCTTCGAAAGATCCCTCATCTAAAAGAACCATTAATCTCTCTCTTGCTGTTAATTTTCCTTTTTGATGTTGCTTCTTTATTCTTTGAATACCTCCACCCTCAAGAGCAGAATTGACCCTGTTATTTAAATTTATCAAATTATCACTCTGTTCAACCATTTTTATTCCTTAAATAAAATATAATTACACTATATTCATTATTGCAATAATTCAAAAAAAAATTAGTAATCATAAATTTTTTTTTCAAAATTTAACTCAATTTCATTTAATTTTGCTTTATTATATTTAAAACCAATATTATTTATAATTGCTTTCATATGGGATGGAATAGGTGCTTCTACTGAATATTTTTCATAATCTCCTTCTTGAATAATAATTTTTTTTGCAAACAATTGAGTCATACTAAATACCCCTATTAAGTTTTTATCCATATTATCATAATATTTTCTATCCCCTACTATTGGACATCCAATTTCAGCACAGTGTACTCTTAATTGATGCTTTCTGCCTGTAATAGGAGATAATAGTAACCATGAATAATTTTCTAATGTATCAATTACCTTATAGACAGAAATAGCTTTAAGTCCATTAGAGTCAATAACTACTTTTTCATAATTTTTTTTAATAATTTTTTTCTTTAAAGGAAAATCGATTATACCAAAATCTTTTTCTGGCCTACCAGCTACTATCGCCCAATATAATTTCTTTATATGTGAATTGAAAAATTTTTCTTGAATTAGTCTTGAAGATTGCAAATCTCTTGCAACAATCAAAGCACCTGATGTATTCTTATCTATTCTATGAACAAGTCGAGCATTTGAACCTAACTCTGACCCCAAAGATGAAATAATACTATCTACACTATATGATACTTTTGAACCATCCTGTACTGGCAAACCATATGGCTTATCAAAAATTATCATATTTTTATCACAGTACAAGATTCTTTGAGATAATATTTTATAGAATTCATTATTATTCAAAATTTTTTTCACTTTTTTAAAAATAAATGGTGGAACTCTAACTTCATCTCCGGATAAAACTTTATAAGATACTTTTACCCTCCCTCCGTTTACCCTTACTTGCCCTGTTCGAATAAGCTTCTCAACATAGGTAAAGTTTAGATTCAAGAATTTTTTCTTTAGCCACCAATCTAGCCTCTTACCTTCAAAGATATTTTCAATTATGTAACGATTATTAGTCATATAGATATAACTTTGACTATGTAGACCCCAATAAAAAAAGCAAAAATACTTAAAAATACAGAAATGAATATATAGATAAAAGCATTCAAGACATTCCCTAATTGAATGAAATTAAAAAAATCTGATGAAAATGCGCTAAAAGTTGTAAAACCTCCAAGAAAACCAACTAATAAAAAATACCTTAAATCATGATTTAAACCAATTTTTGTGTTAAAAAGCTCGATAAGAATACCCATTAGCAAACAACCTGTTATATTTACAAACAATGTTTGCATAGGGTATATTAAACCAAAATAACGAGAAAATAATAAATATACAAAATATCTTAAGATTGACCCTGACGCTCCTCCAAGACCTATAAGAAAAACAGCTTTCATAAAATACATCCCTGCTTAAAATTTAAAATTAAATTTAATTTTGTTTTAATTTTTTTAATTTTAACAATTTTTCTTTAATTATTTTTTCATAACCAAATGATTTTGGTTCATAAAATATTTTTTTTTTAATAGTTTCTGGAAAATAATTTTGCCCTGAAAAATTACTTTCTAATAAATGATCATAAATATAATCTTTGCTGTATCCTAATTTTTTCATAAAATTATTTGGAGCATTAATAATATGCTTTGGTGGCGCTAATGAACCGTATTTTTTTGCTGTTTCTAATGCAGAAATCTGAGCTAAATATACGGAATTAGATTTCTCTGCAGCAGATAAATATATTACTGATTGATAAAGAAAAATTTCACCTTCAGGTAAACCAACAACTTGAAAAGATTCTCTTGCACTAATAATTTTTGTTAATGCCGATGGATCTGCTAACCCTATATCCTCGGATGCTATTCTTAATAATCTCCTAAAAATATATAGATGATCTTCACCTCCTAATAGCATCCTAGAAAGCCAATACAAAGAAGCGTCAGGGTCTGATCCACGGATACTTTTATGTAGAGCACTGATAAGATTATAGTGATACTCACCAGATTTATCATATCTTAATGGTCTAACACTCATTAAACTACTAAGTGAAGATTTATCTAATTTATTTAATTCACTGTCATTTATCATATCAATAATATTTAGAAGAGACCTTGCGTCACCATCAGCTATATCAAAAAGTGCATTCTTTCCGTCGTCTGTTATGATAATTTTCTTTGATATAAATTTTATTGCTCTATTAAAAATTTTTTCAAGTTCACTATTTGGTATAGAATTCAATCTAAAAATATTGCACCTTGATATAAGAGCATCATTTAGGGAAAATGACGGGTTCTCAGTTGTTGCACCAATTAATACAATTATGCCTTCCTCAATTGCTCCAAGAAAACTATCTTGTTGTGCTTTATTAAACCTATGAATTTCATCAATAAACAATAATGTCTTGATACCGCGGGAAATATTTATTCTAGCAGAATCCAATATCTTCTTAATTTCCGCCACACCTGAATGGACAGCAGAAATTTTAAAAAAATCATATTTTTTAGAGCTACAAAGCAACCTAGCTATTGTTGTTTTTCCAGATCCAGGTGGGCCCCATAATATAAGAGAAGAAATCTTACCAGTTTCTAACATCTTTAAAAAAAAACTATTATCTTTTATAAGATGATCTTGCCCAAAAACTTCATCAAAAATTTTTGGCCTCAATTTTTCCGATAATGGTTTATTTATCGTTTGATTAAGATCAGAATTATCAAATAAATTTTTCATCACCTTATTGTGAGACGATATTCTCTTTCACCCCTTAAAAAAATTATAGTCCAATTATCATATTTATTTAAAACTCTCTTGATGTCACTTACTTTAGTTACATTTATACCATTTATTTTTTTTATAATATCACCTGGCCTTAAACTAGCATGGTAAGATCTAGAAAATCTATTTATACTTATAATTATTACCCCATTTGAGTACCTTAACGAGTTAATTCCCAACTCTTCTGCAAGAGCTGGTGATAAATTTGCTATTAAAGAACCAGAAAAAGGATTATCACCTTTAATTTCAGTAACATTTCTCTTAGGTACTTCAGGTGCAGCTGCCATGACGAGTTCAATAAAGATTAGTTTACCGTTTCTTAAAACTCTAAGTTTTATTTTTTCACCTATATTTGAAATCGCCACCCTATAAGATAGAGATGAATGATCAGCAATAGGTATTCCATTGAATGAAATAATAATATCTCCATTTTTTATTCCAGCATTGTAAGAAGAACTAGCTGGGTACACTCTATCAACAATAAGTCCCTGAGTTTCTTTTACGCCTAATTTGTTGGATAAAGCTTTATTTAATTGTCTACCTTCTATACCAAGCCATGGCCTTACAATTATACCTTTATTTTTTGCAGCTCTTATTACAGATGCAACCATATTTGAAGGTATAGCAAAACCAATCCCAATTGATCCTCCTGTTCTAGAAAAAATAGCTGTGTTGATACCAGCTAACTTACCCTCAGAAGTAATTAGAGCTCCTCCAGAATTTCCAGGATTTATAGCTGCATCTGTTTGAATAAAAAATTGATAATCTCCAATACCAACCCTAGTTCTAGCTAAAGCTGAGATTATTCCTGAAGTAACAGTTTGGCCAACTCCAAAAGGATTGCCAATAGCTAGAACTATATCTCCCACCTCTAAAGTGTCAGAATTCATGAGTTTAATATAAGGCAAAAAGTTACTGCCTACTTCAATTTTTAAAATAGCTAAGTCTGTTCTAGGATCAGCCAAAACTAGTTTTGCATCAAATTCTCTTTTATCAGAAAGTGCAACAGTTATTTTTTTAGCGTCTTTAATTACATGATTGTTTGTAACAACATATCCTCTTTTATCAATTATAACACCTGAACCAAGAGAATTTGTAATTTCATTGCCTTTTTGTTGAGGAATAAATTCTTCAAAAAATTTTTTAAAAAAAGGATCTGAAAATAAAGGAGAATTGGAACTTTGATGGTCTTTCTTAGTAAAAATATTTACAACAGCTGGAGCGGCTTCCTTAACGAGTATAGAAAATGATAGTCTCTTTATAAGCGAACTTTGATCTAATTCACTTTCATGTGCTTTTGAATTTTGATTTATTGAAAGTAAATAAATAAACAGAGTTGATAAAACTAAAATTAAAATATTTGAATTTTTTTCCATATCAACAAATTTTTTACATGGCAAAAAACTTATAATAAAAAATACTTTCTATTCAGATTTTTCTTCTTGATTCTCTAATTCATTATCTAAATCAGGCCCTGAGTCTAAGCCTTTCACATTTGGATCTCTGTCCACAAGCTCGATAACTGCCATTGGAGCTGAATCACCATATCTAAAACCATTTTTCATGACTCTAGTATATCCACCATCTCTAGAGGAATACCTTTCAGCTAGAACAGAGAATAATTTTTCTACTTGATCACATTTGCCTAATTTAGACAAAGCCTGCCTTCTAGAATGTAAATCCCCACGCTTTCCTAGTGTGATTAATTTTTCAATAATAGGCCTTAATTCTTTTGCTTTAGGAAGAGTAGTTTTTATTTGTTCATGCTTAATTAAGGATATAGCCATATTAGCAAACATAGCTTTTCTATGTGAACTGGATCTATTTAGTCTTCTTCCAGATTTACGATGCTGCATAACTTTTACCTCTTAGAAACTAGAAATTATCATCTAGTTTTTTTGCAAGTTCTTCAATATTTTCAGGAGGCCAATTTGGTACTTCCATGCCTAAGTGAAGGCCCATTTGTGCAAGAACTTCTTTAATCTCATTAAGTGATTTTCTTCCAAAATTAGGTGTCCTTAACATCTCACCTTCAGTCTTCTGAATCAAATCACCTATATAAACTAGGTTATCATTTTTCAAGCAATTAGCAGACCTAACAGATAGTTCAAGTTCATCAACTTTTCTGAGTAAATTAGGATTGATTTCTGGTTCAGAACCACTTTCTTCAGGAACTTCTGGCTTTGGTTCCTCAAAATTAATAAATAACTGGAATTGCTCTTGCAAAATTCTTGCTGCAAATGCTACTGCATCCTCAGGTGAAATAGTGCCATTTGTAAGAACTTTTAGAGTAAGTTTATCATAATCGAGCTTCTGACCTTCTCTGGTATTATCTACTTTATATGACACTCTTCTTACTGGACTGTAAACCGCATCTACAGGCACGAGCCCTATTGGTTGATCCTCAGATTTTTCTAAATCTGCAGCAACATAACCTTTTCCATTCTCAATAGTCATTTCCATTCTTATTGAAGCACCTTCATCAAGAGTGCATATGACGTGGGATGGATTCATAAGCTCAACATCATGACCAAGTTCAATTTGGCTACCCGTAACTTGCCCTGGACCCACCGCATGTAAACGAACTTTTTTCGGCCCTTCTCCATGCATATTTAATGCTAATTGTTTTATATTTAGAACTATATCAGTTACGTCCTCTCTCACACCAGCTACAGAGGAAAATTCGTGTAAAACTCCGTCAATTTGAACTGAGGTTACAGCTGTTCCTTGCAGTGATGAAAGCAATACTCTTCTTAAAGCATTTCCAAGTGTCAATCCGAAACCTCGCTCTAGTGGCTCAGCAACAATTGTAGCTTCACGATTTGGGTCCTCACCTTTTTCAATTGTTAAGTTTTCAGGCGAGATTAATTCTGTCCAATTCTTCTGAATCAGGTCGACAGTCCTATCTAACACAGCGACTTCCTTCCATATTGTGATTGAAGCAAAATGCAATCAATCAATTAATCTATCTCATACTCTTCGCCGCTTAGGCGGCCTACAACCATTATGTGGTATGGGTGTAACATCCTTAATGCTTGTCACAGTTAACCCAACCGATTGAAGTGCACGCAAAGCAGACTCCCTTCCAGAACCTGGACCACGAACATAAACCTCAAGAGTCTTGAGACCGTGTTCTTGAGCCTTTTGACCAGCATCTGCAGCGGCTAATTGTGCTGCATAAGGAGTTGATTTACGCGAACCTTTAAAACCTTGAGAACCTGCAGAAGACCAAGAAATAGCATTCCCTTGGGCATCTGTAATCGTCACAAGAGTATTATTAAATGTAGCATTAACATGTGCCACACCTGAAGTTATATTTTTTCTCTCTCTTTTTTTTACTCTGCTTGTTGTATCTTTTGCCATTTAATTAAGCTTTCTTCTTACCAGCTATAGGTTTAGCAGGTCCTTTTCTAGTTCTAGCATTGGTATGGGTCCTCTGTCCTCTCACAGGTAATCTTCTTCTATGTCTAAGCCCTCTATAACATCCAAGATCCATAAGTCTTTTTATGTTTATTGATACCTCTCTTCTAAGATCACCTTCTACAGTATATTCACCGTCAATTAGTTCCCTTATCTTCATTATTTCTGAGTCATTTAGATCATTAACTCTTCTCTCAGGTTTTAAACCAGCTTTTTCTCTAATTTGCTTAGCCTTAGTTCGACCAATACCAAATATATATGTTAGCGCGATATCTACACGCTTTCCTGTTGGGATATTTACTCCGGCTATACGCGCCACTATAATTCTCCTAAAACTAATTTATAAAGTAACCCTAAAACTAAAAAATTACCAAAAAAACCCTTAAGGCGCGAGATTATGTTTATCCTTAGCACTTAAGTCAACCTTTTGCTGCAATCTTATCATCTAAAATCTCAGAAATTTGATTCTCAACCTGATCTGAGCTATCCATTCCGTCTACAGACCTCAAAAGACCTTTATTTTTATAATATTCTAATAAAGGGGCTGTATGTGTATTATATACATCAAGTCTATTCTTCATAACCTTTCTTGAGTCATCTGATCTTCGAGAAAAATCAGTATTGCCGCAAAAATCACAAACCCCAGCTTTTTTTGGCGTTACAAAACTATCATTATAAACTGCTCCACATTCTGTACATGTAAATCTACCCGTAACCCGTTTTATAAGTAATTCATCATCAACTCTTAACTCAATTACAGCCGAGAGAGAACGACCACGTAAATTTAAAAGCTTCTCCAGAGCTATTGCTTGACCCTCTGTTCTTGGAAAACCATCCAAAATAAATTTAGAGTCTCCAATTTTTTCTATTTTTTCAGATATAATGCCTATCATTACATCGTCTGGTACAAATTCACCTTTATCCATAATCTCTTTCGCTTTTTTTCCTAAATCAGTTCCATCAGAAACAGCATTTCTTAACATATCACCTGTTGAAAGTTGAATATAACCTCTCTTTTCAACCAAAAGTTTTGCCTGGGTACCCTTTCCAGCTCCTGGGGGTCCAAGCAAAATTATACTCATCTTCCTTTACCTCTCAATTTTGATTTCTTGATTAAACCTTCATATTGATGCGCTAACAAATGAGATTGAATTTGGGCAACGGTATCCATTGAAACAGTAACAACAATTAATAGAGATGTTCCACCGAAATAAAATGGCACACCAAATCTAGAAATTAAAATTTCAGGGAGAACAGCTACCCCAACTAGGTATATTGCGCCAATAACTGTCAAACGTGTTAAAACATGATCTAGATAATCAGCGGTATTTTTACCAGGTCTAATACCTGGAACAAAACCACCATTTTTTTTCAAATTATCTGCTGTATCAGATGGATTAAAAACAATGGAAGTATAGAAAAATGCAAAGAAAGCTATACCAGTTGCATATAAAAGTAGGTATAAGGGTTGACCTCTACCCAAAAGAGCGGAAATAGTTGCCAACCAATCAGGTCCACCTCCAGCACTAAAATTTGCAAGAGTTATCGGAAGCAGAAGCAGCGAAGAAGCAAATATAACAGGTATAACTCCTGAGGTATTAATTTTTAGAGGAATATGAGAACTTTCACCTCCAAACATTTTATTACCTGATTGCCTTTTTGGATATTGAACAATTATTCTTCTTTGAGCTCTTTCCACAAAAACTACAAAAGTAATTAAAGCAACCATAGCAATAAGGAGAAAAACGATAAATATAGCTGATAAAGCACCAGTTCTTCCAAGTTCAAGGGTGGCTACAAGTGCAGAAGGAAGATTGGCAACAATTCCAGCAAAAATTATTAATGAAATTCCATTACCAACGCCCCTAGCAGTTACTTGTTCACCTAACCACATAAGGAATACTGTCCCTGATGTTAATGTAATAACAGTTGTAATTCTAAAAAAAGCACCTGGATCAATAACAGCTGATCCTTGAGAACTGTTCATACTTTCTAATCCAACTGCTATTCCATAGCCCTGAACAGCTGCAAGTATTACTGTTCCATACCTTGTGTATTGATTAATTTTTTTCCTACCTTGTTCTCCCTCTTTTTTTAATTGTTCAAATTTGGGAGATATTGCTGTCATCAATTGCATAATTATAGATGCTGAAATATATGGAAGAATATTCAAAGCAAAGATAGTCATTCTACCTAGAGCCCCACCAGCAAACATATCAAACATTCCTAAAATACCACCGGTATTTTGCTGAAAGATTTCTTGCATTATTATTGGATCAATTCCTGGAATTGGAATAAATGTGCCTAGACGATAGATAATAAGAGCACCAAGAGTAAACCAAATTCTCTTTTTTAATTCTGCAGCTTTACCTAAAGCACCAAAATTTAAATTAGCAGCAAGTTGATCAGCAGTTGAAGCCATTTTAAATATTTAAATCCCAATATAAATTTTTATTCATCATCTTTATTTTTCACATCAGTTGGTGTATTTTTTTTAATACCATTGTCTAGAATTGTGACTTTACCTCCAGCTTTTTCTACTGCGTTTACAGCTGCCTTTGATGCGCTGTTAACCTCAATGTTTATTGCTACAGATAAATTGCCCTTAGCAAGAAGTCTTAAAGAGGATTTAGCTGACTTTATGATTGACAATGATTTAAATTTTTCAATATCTAACTTATCAGAAGGTTTAATTTTGCCATTATCAATAAATGATTGAATTTTTCCAATATTTATAACTTCGTTACTAACCCTAAAAATATTAGTAAAACCCCTTTTTGGAAGCCTTCTATAGATAGGCATTTGACCGCCTTCAAAGCCCTTTATTGAAACTCCAGAACGAGATTTTGCTCCTTTATGCCCCCTTCCCGAAGTCTTACCACTTCCAGAACCTATGCCTCTTCCGACTCTTCTTGGCTTTTTTGCTGAACCGAAATTATCTGTTAATTCATTTAGCTTCATTATTATTAATCCCCTAAGATTCCTCGATCTTAACTAAGTGTTTTACCTTATTAACCATTCCTCTTACAGACGGCGTATCTTCTAACTCAGACAAACGATTAATTTTATTCAGGCCTAGCCCAATCAAGGTACTTCTTTGTTGTCCAGGTCTACCAATAGGACTTTTGATTTGACGAATTTTTAATAATTGCTTTGCCATAAATACCCCCTCTTATTTAAGATGACTGAGAGCTAGTTTGCTCTGCACCTCTTCTTCTACCAACAATATCACTAACTTTTTTTCCCCTTTTAGAAGCAACTATTCTTGGAGACATTGTACTTTGGAGAGCATCAAATGTAGCTTTTATCATGTTATGAGGATTTGAAGATCCAGTTGATTTTGTAACAATATCTTGAACCCCAAGTGTTTCAAAAATAGCTCTCATTGGCCCACCTGCGATAATCCCAGTTCCAGGGGGAGCCGACCTTAAAACAACCTTTCCAGCACCAAAGTGACCTTGAATATCATGATGTAAAGTCCTTCCTTCCCTCAGAGGCACTCTAATCATATTTCTTTTCGCAGACTCAGTCGCTTTCCTTATAGCTTCTGGAACTTCTTTAGCCTTACCCTTACCCCATCCAACTCTGCCTTTTTGGTCACCAGCCACTACAAGCGCAGCAAAACCAAATCTTCTACCACCTTTAACAACTTTAGCAACACGGTTAATCCCTACAAGCTTATCTACTATTTCTGAATCTTGTTTATCTGAGGAATTTTGTCGAGACATAATTTTTCCTTTTCTTTAAAATACCAAACCAGCTTCACGAGCAGCATCTGCAAGTGCTTTTACTCTTCCATGGTATAAATACCTACCTCTATCAAAAACTACTTCCTTGATTCCAGCAGAAGTTGCTCTTTCAGCTATTGTTTTCCCAGTAATAACTGCTGATTCTTTTTTTGCATTACCACCCTCTGACTTTGTCTTTATTTCTAGGCTAGAGGCTGAAACAAGTGTTTTCCCGAGCTTATCATCAATAATCTGAGCGTAAATATTTTTGTTTGATCTAAATACAGAAAGCCTTAGTCTGCCATTAGATTTCTTTCTTAAAGAGCTACGAACTCTTTGCTGTCTTTTATTTGTTTGAAATTTCTCAGACATTTTTATTTCTTTTTACCTTCTTTTCTAACAATAAATTCATCTTTATACTTTACTCCTTTACCCTTATATGGTTCGGGAGGACGATAAGATCTAATCTCTGCAGCAACTTGACCAACTTTTTGCTTATCTATACCAGATACTGTTAATTGATTTTGGCCCTCTGCAGTTATTGATATACCATTTGGAATTTTATAATTTACATCATGACTAAAACCTAGGTTTAAAACTAGATCTGAACCCTTAACTTGAGCTCTATAGCCTACACCATTAATCTCTAAGTGTTTTGTAAAACCATTAGTAACACCAATAATTAAATTATTTATAAGTGTTCTTTGTAATCCCCATAGAGCTTTTGAATTTTTAACTTCTTTAATAGGTGAAAAAGATAATTGTGACTCTTTGTGCTTAACTTCAACACCTTCAACTAATGCCATACTCATTGATCCCTTGGGGCCTTTAACTGATATCTCACGATTATCGATTTTTACATCAACACCTGAAGGAATATTTATGGGTATTTTACCTATACGTGACATAATTTATTTCCTATATGACCCTTCACTAAACCACATTACAAAGCACCTCTCCGCCAACTTTTAATTCTCTCGCTCTAGAGTCAGATATTACGCCCTGAGGAGTAGACAAAATCACGATACCTAGACCACTACTAACATTGGGTAATTCTTTAATACCTGAATAAACTCTTCTACCAGGACAAGAGACACGTTCAATATTTTTAATTACAGGTTTTCCATCATAATATTTTAGTTGTATTTTTAATTCTGGTTTACCAACTTCAACTTCAAGATGTTCAAAATCCCTTATATAACCCTCATCTTTTAAGACATTTAATACATTTGCTCTTAACTTTGATGCAGGACTGGTGACTTCAAGTAGACGAGCCATTTGTCCATTTCTAATCCTAGTTAACATATCAGCAAGGGGATCACTCATTGCCATGGATAATTCCTCCTATTACCAACTTGATTTTACCATGCCAGGTATTTGCCCTAAAGAGGCTAATTCCCTAAGCGCTATTCGAGATAACTTAAGCTTTCTAGAGTAACCCCTTGGTCTTCCAGTAAGCATACAACGATTCCTTACACGAGTAGGAGAGGAGTTTCGGGGAAGCTTAGCTAATTTTAGAAAAGCTTCAAACCTCTCTTCTTGAGAAATAGATTTATCTTTTGCAATTTTCTTTAGCCTTTGTCTTTTCGATGCATAGCGATCAGACAAAGCCTTTCTTCTATTGTTTTTTTCTATTGCACTTTTTTTTGCCATTAAAATAATCCTTAAATAATTAACTAGTAAAAGGCATACCAAAGCCTTTTAAAAGCTCACATGCCTCATCATCGGTTTTAGCTGATGTAATAATTGATATATCCATTCCTCTTATGGTTTCAACTTTATCATAGTCTATTTCGGGAAAAACGATATGCTCTTTAATACCCATTGAATAGTTTCCATTACCATCAAAACTTTTTTTTGAAACACCCCTAAAGTCTCTAACTCTTGGCAAAGCTATATTTAACAACCTATCTAAAAACTCATACATTTTATCTTTTCTCAATGTGACCTTAGCTCCAATTGCAACCCCCTCTCGCAACTTGAAATTAGCAATTGATTTTCTTGCTTTAGTACTAACTGCTTTTTGACCAGCAATTAGAGTTAGTTGTTCACATACGCTTACTACTTTCTTAGAATCTGTTGCTCCTTCACCAATACCCATATTTATTACAATCTTATTTACTCTTGGCGCCGCCATAGTATTTGGGTAATTAAATTGCTTGACCAAATCAGGCCTTAATTCATTTTCATATTTTTCTTTTAGTCTTGGCTTCATAATTTTATTCCTTAATTATCAATCACTTCACCAGATCTTTTTGAAAACCTTACTTTTTTGCCATCTTCGAGAAACTTAAAACCTACCTTAGTTGGCTTTCCATCTTTTGGATCTTCAATAGATAAATTTGAAATGCTAATAGCAGACTCAACTTCTTTTATTCCCCCTGGATCTGCCTGTTTAGGAGCAATATGGCGCTTATATAAATTCACACCATCTACAACTGCTTTATTATGAAGTTTGTCTATATTTAAAACTTTTCCTTTTTTTCCTTTATCCTTACCCTTGGTTACGACAACATTATCTCCCTTTCTTATTTTTGAGGACATTATAAAACCTCCGGAGCTAAAGAAATTATCTTCATGTACTTTTTATCACGTAACTCTCTAGTTACTGGTCCAAAAATTCTTGAACCTATAGGCTCACCTTCTTTAGTTATAAGCACTGCAGCATTTTTATCAAATCGAATTGCACTTCCATCAGGCCTTCTAATTTCTTTAGCAGTTCTAACAATTACTGCTCTATGCATTTCACCTTTTTTTACTCTACCTTTGGGAATTGCCTCTTTAACTGAAACTACAATTATATCACCAACTCCTGCAGTTTTTCTTTTTGAACCTCCAAGAACTTTTATGCATTGCACACTTCTAGCACCTGAATTATCCGCTACACCTAATTTTGATTCTGCTTGAATCATTTTTATTTCCTAATCTTTAATATAAATTCAGTATACAACTTCCCAAGTCTTAAGCTTAGATATTGGGGCACACTCTCTAATATTCACAATTACACCTATCTGTATTTTATTTTCAGGATCATGGGCATGGTATTTTTTAGATCTACGAATAGTCTTGCCGTAAAAAGGATGTGTTACTCTCCTCTCCACCTTTACAACAATAGTTTTATCACCCGATCGACTAACCACTCTTCCAGTAAGGTTTCTTCTAGGCATTTTTATCAGACCTTTCCATAGAGTTATTCAAATTATTAATAAAAGTTTTGACCCTTGCTATATCTTTCTTTACTTGACCAACTCTTGCAGTATTTTCAAGCTGACCACTTACTTTTTGAAACCTCAAATTAAATGACTCCTTCCTTAAAGCAAGAAGCTCATCTTTAAGTTCATCTATTGTCTTCCCTTTAAGTTTTTCAGCTTTCATTTAATCAGACTCACTTATTCTAGAAATTAACTTTGTTTTCATAGGTAATTTAGCAGATGCCCTATCAAAAGCTTCTTTAGCTATATCAGAACCTACACCGTCAACCTCAAACATAACTCTTCCAGGCTTAACACGACACATCCAATACTCTGGTGATCCTTTACCTTTACCCATTCTTACTTCAGTTGGCTTTGAGGAAACTGGCACATCAGGAAAGATCCTTATCCATATCCTTCCAGCCCTTCGCATATGCCTTGTAATCGCTCTTCTTGCAGACTCAATCTGTCGAGCTGTTACCCTTCCAGGTTCAATAGCTTTTAAACCGTATGAACCAAAATTTAGAGATGTACCACCTTTAGCATTACCATGGATTCTACCCTTGTGAGCTTTTCTAAATTTTGTTCTTTTTGGACTTAACATTTGTTACTGCCTCATACCTGATGGTGTCTGTTGGTTATCAGAAGATCTCTTGTCCTTAGCCATAGGATCATGACTCATTACTTCTCCTGTAAATACCCAGACCTTAACACCACAAATTCCATATGCTGTTTTTGCTTCTGACTCACCATAATCAATATCTGCTCTTAAAGTATGAAGAGGCACTCTACCCTCCCTATACCATTCTGTTCTTGCTATCTCAGCACCACCAAGACGACCACCACAGTTTATCCTTATACCCTTCGCTCCAAGTCTTATTGCAGATTGAACAGCTCTCTTCATTGCCCTTCTAAATGCTACCCTTCTCTCTAATTGTTGAGCAATATTATCTGCAATTAATTTAGCATCTATTTCTGGCTTTCTTATTTCTACTATATTTAAATGGAGCTCGGATTCAGTCATTTTAGCAAGTTGACTTCTTAATTTTTCAATATCAGAACCTTTTTTTCCAATCACAACTCCGGGCCTAGCAGTATGTATAGTAATTCTAGCTTTCTTAGCAGGTCTCTCAATAATAATTTTACTTATTCCCGCCTGACTACCTAGTTTCTTATGAACAAATTCCCTGATTTTTAAATCCTCATGAAGTAATTTAGCATAATCACTACCATCAGCAAACCAACGGGAGTCCCATGTTCTATTAACTCCAAGTCTTAAACCTATAGGATTAACTTTTTGTCCCATCACCCTTGCTCCTGAATTTCTTTAACCACTATAGTTAGATTGCTAAAAGGCTTAATTATACTAGCACCTCTCCCCCTTGCCCGAGCTCTCCATCTTCGCATCGCAAAAGCGCGTCCAACACTAGCTTCTGATACAGTTAATCTATCAACATCAAGTTGATGGTTATTTTCTGCATTAGCTATTGCTGCTTGAAGAACCTTCTTAACATCATTAGAAATTCTTCTTTTCGAGAAGGTAAGGTCAGCAAGAGCTTTATCAACTTTCTTTCCTCTTATTAAACCGGCTACTAAGTTTAATTTTTGAGGACTAGTTCTAATAGCTTTAGATTTTGCTAAAGCCTCACTGTCTGATAACCGTCTTTGAGTTGCTTTTTTTCCCATAACTAACTCCTAGTAGCTTTCTTATCACCACCGTGACCTGAATATGTCCTCGTTGGAGAGAATTCGCCAAATTTATGGCCGACCATACTTTCAGTTACTAAAACAGGAATAAACTTCCTACCGTTATAAACTCCAAAAGTTAAGCCTACAAACTGAGGAAGTATTGTAGATCTTCTAGACCAAGTTTTAATAACCTCTTTTCTTCCTGAGCTTTTAGAGGTTTCAGCTTTTTTCAATAAACCACCGTCTACAAATGGCCCCTTCCAAACAGAACGCGACAATTAATTTCTCCTACTTCTTTTTGTGTCTACTTCGCAAAATCATTTTTTGCGTAGATTTATTTTTTCTAGTTTTCTTTCCTTTAGTTGGCTTGCCCCAAGGACTAACTGGATGCCTACCTCCTGATGTCCTACCTTCACCTCCACCATGTGGGTGATCAATAGGGTTCATTGCAACCCCCCTAACAGATGGTCTTTTACCAAGCCAACGCTTACGCCCCGCTGATCCAAGTTTTATATTTTGCTGATCAGGATTAGACACTGCGCCAACTGATGCCATACACTCAGACCTTACCATTCTTTGCTCTCCTGATGATAATCTAAGCAGGGCATACCCTGAGTCTTTACCAACAAGCTGAGCATAAGTTCCCGCAGACCTTGCTATTTGTGCCCCCTTTCCTGATTTCATTTCAATATTGTGTATAATTGTTCCAACGGGTATGGAGCTTAACGGCAATGCATTACCAGGCTTAATTGGAGCATCTGAACCTGAAACAACTTTATCTCCAACTTTAAGCCTCTGAGGGGCTATAATGTAAGAAAGTTCTCCATCATCATATTTGATTAGCGCTATAAAAGCTGTTCTATTTGGATCGTACTCTAACCTCTCGACAGTAGCAGCGACACCAAACTTCTTCCTTTTAAAATCTATAATTCTGTACTTTTTTTTGTGACCACCACCTATTCTTCTAGCAGTAATGCGGCCCTTATTATTCCTACCACCATTTTTAGTTTTTCCTTCTGTTAGGGACTTAACTGGGGCACCGTTCCAAAGGCCAGCCCTGTCAACAATAATTAGCGACCTTCTTGAGGGAGTGGTTGGGTTATGACTTTTTAAAACCATTTAAATTCCTGTTGTTACGTCTATACTATTGCCTTCTTCAAGGGTAATAAAAGCCTTTTTAAATTCTGGCCTTTTACCAACGGTACCTTTGAACCGTTTTATTTTACCATTCTGTCGAAGTGTATTAACATTTTTAACTTTTACTTTAAAAAGTTTTTCAATAGCTTCTTTAATCTCACGCTTGCTACTATCAATAGCAACATTAAATACAATCTGATTGTATTCAGATATGAAAGTAGATTTTTCCGTTACAACTGGTGAGCGAATAACTTCATACATTCTTTCTTGACTAATATGCTTTGACTTCACTTTAGCCTCTTTTCCAAAATTTCTACGGCATCCTTAGTTAGAACTAAAATATCCTTACGAAGAATATCATAAACATTTATACCTTTTACTGATATCACGTCAGCATTAGGAATGTTCCTTATTGAGAAGTGGAAGTTTCTATCTATCTCGTTACCAGTTACAATTAAAACTGATTTCCAGCCTAAAGATTTAAAACTACTTACTAGTTCGGAAGTACTTGGCTTCTTTAAATCAATACTATCGATTATATTTAATTTACTCTCTGCTTTCTTTGAAGATAGGGCGGTTTTTAGAGCTAAACTTCTAACTTTCTTTGGTAATTTAAAACTGTGAGACCTTACAACCGGACCATGCGAAACAGCTCCTCCTCTAAACTGTGTTGTACGAACTGATCCTGCTCTCGCTTTTCCACTACCTTTCTGATTCCATGGTTTTGCGGTAGTACCTCTAATTTCGGTTACGGATAGTGTTTTATGATTACCGCTTTGTCTTTTAGCAAGCTGCCATCTAACTATTCTATGTAATAAATCTGACCTAATTGGTAGATTAAAGATAGAGTCATGCAAATCTACTTTGCCTACGTTCTTATTAGATAAAGAAGTGACATCAACTTGCATCACTGTCTCCTTTTGTAGGTTTAGAAGAAGCTTCAGAGCTATCTTTTTTATCATTAGTCTTTTTGGACTTATGTGAATCATTGGGAACTTTATCACCCTCAGCTTTAACTTCTAAATTTTCGTTTTGATTATCTATTTTATTTTCAGAAGCAGCTTTCAAAGATGCAGGATACGGAACATCTGAAGATAATTTAAATTTTACAGAATCCTTAACCATTACATAACTTCCAGCAGATCCAGGAATAGCACCTTTAATGAGAATTAAGTCGCGAGATTCATCTAGCTTTACAACCTCTAAGTTCTGAATAGTTACTCTTTCACTACCCAAATGCCCTGCCATTTTTTTGCCTTTAAAAACTTTTCCAGGGTCTTGGCATTGTCCTGTCGAACCATGAGATCTATGTGAGACAGAAACACCATGAGAAGCTCTTAGGCCTGAAAAATTATGTCTTTTCATAGCGCCCGCAAAACCTTTTCCAACTGAAGTAGAAGTTACATCAACTTTTTGACCAGCTATAAAATGATTTACAGACAATTCAGAACCAACATCTAACAAAGCGTCCTCACTAACTCTGAATTCCACAAGCTTAATCTTTGGTTCTACTTTGGGCTTAGCGAAATGCCCTCTTTGCGCCTTAGATAAATTTTTTACTTTTGCAGCGCCAAAACCAAGTTGTAATGAATTATAACCATTTATATCTTTTGTGCGCTTAGCAACAACTTTACAGTTATCAACCTTTAAAACAGTTACAGGCACGTGCTCTCCTGCTTCGGTAAAAATACGCGTCATACCCATTTTTTTAGCAATTATACCTGTTCGCATATCTTTACCCGTAATATTAAAGCTTAATTTCAACATCTACGCCGGCCGCAAGATCTAACTTCATCAATGCGTCCACAGTTTGCGGCGTAGGATCTACTATATCAAGAACTCTTCTATGGGTCCTTATCTCAAATTGCTCCCTTGACTTCTTATCAATATGAGGAGATCTCAATACAGTAAATTTATCTATTTTATTAGGCAAAGGTATGGGACCTCTAACACTAGCTCCAGTTCTTCTTGCAGTAGTAACTATTTCACCAGTAGATTGATCAAGAACTCTATGATCAAAAGCCTTTAAACGAATTCTTATATTCTGCCCATCAATTGCCATAATAATTATCCAAACTAACCTTTTTCAATCGAAGCCACAACTCCAGCTCCAACAGTTCTTCCACCTTCTCTAATGGCAAAACGAAGACCGTCGTCCATTGCTATCGGAGCAATCAGCTCAACTTCCATTGTAACATTATCTCCAGGCATGACCATCTCTGTACCCTCTGGTAATTTGACCACGCCAGTTACATCGGTAGTCCTGAAATAAAATTGAGGTCTATAATTAGTAAAAAATGGTGTATGTCTTCCACCCTCATCTTTTGTTAAAATATAAGCTTCTGCTTTAAATTTGGTATGTGGTGTTATGCTTCCAGGTTTTGCCAGAACTTGACCTCTTTCAACATCTTCCCTGCCAACTCCCCTTATTAAACAACCGACATTGTCTCCTGCCTCTCCAGAATCAAGAAGTTTTCTAAACATTTCAACACCAGTTACAGTTGTTTTGGAGGTGTCTTTAATACCAACTATTTCAACTTCATCACCTACATTGACAATCCCTCGCTCAATTCTCCCAGTAACAACGGTTCCTCTACCAGAAATTGAGAAAACATCTTCAATTGGCATTATGAAATCTTTATCTTTAGGTCTATCAGGCTGGGGAACATATTCATCTACAGATTTCATAAGCTCCATAATAGCGTCTTTTCCGGTAGCATCATCTTTACCCTCAAGCGCTGCTAATGCAGAACCTTTAATTATTGGAATATCATCGCCAGGAAATTCATAAGCAGATAGAAGTTCTCTAACCTCTAACTCAACTAGATCCAAAAGCTCAGCATCATCTACTTGATCAACTTTATTCAAAAATACCACTATTGCTGGAACACCAACTTGTCTTGCTAAAAGAATATGCTCCCTTGTCTGTGGCATTGGGCCATCTGCTGCATTTACAACCAAAATAGCGCCATCCATTTGAGCAGCACCAGTAATCATATTCTTCACATAGTCAGCATGACCTGGGCAATCCACATGGGCATAGTGTCTGTTCTCAGTCTCATATTCAACATGAGCAGTGGCAATAGTTATTCCCCTTGCCCTCTCCTCAGGAGCTTTATCTATCTGATCGTAAGCGGTGAAATCTGCTCCACCTGCGTCAGCTAAAACTTTTGTTATAGCAGCTGTTAAAGTGGTCTTACCATGGTCAACGTGACCGATTGTACCAATGTTACAATGCGGCTTATTTCTCTCAAATTTTTCTTTACTCATTTAATTAGTTCTCCTCTAACTTAAACTTTTAAAAACTATTACGCTAATTTTGCACATACCTCATCCGAAACTGCTTGAGGAACAGCCTCATAGCGTTCAAAATGCATAGTGAACTGAGCTCTTCCCTGAGTCATAGATCTTAATGTATTAACATAGCCAAACATATTAGCAAGAGGAACTAATGATTCTATGACCGTTGCGTTGCCTCTTGCTTCAGTTCCTGAAACCTGTCCTCTCCTACTATTCAAATCACCAATAACATCACCCATATAGTCCTCTGGAGTAACAACCTCAACCTTCATAATCGGCTCTAAAAGCTTAACGCCAAGTTTTGGCTTTACCTCTCTAAAGGCTGATCTAGATGCAATTTCAAACGCCATAACACTTGAATCAACATCATGATGAGCCCCATCTTCAAGGATAACTTCAAAATCAATAAGCGGAAAACCAGCTAACAAGCCAGACTCAGCAACTGATTTTATTCCTTTTTCAACACCTGGTATATATTCTTTAGGAATATTTCCTCCTCTTATCTTATCTTCAAATTTTAACCCTGAACCTGGATCTAATGGATTAAATGTCATTTTTACCCTAGCGAATTGACCTGAACCACCAGTTTGCTTTTTATGTGTATAATCTATTTGAGAGGACTGAGATATAGTTTCTCTGTATGCTACCTGAGGAGCGCCAATGTTTGCTTCAACCTTAAACTCTCTCTTCATCCTATCAACAATTATTTCTAAATGAAGCTCACCCATTCCTTTGATTATGGTTTGACCACTTTCCTCATCAGAAGATACTTGAAAAGAAGGATCTTCAGCAGCAAGTCTCGTTAGAGCCAAGCCCATTTTCTCCTGATCATTCTTTGTCTTTGGTTCTACAGCAATCTCTATTACAGGATCAGGGAACTCCATCCTTTCTAAAATAACAGGGTTTTCTGGATCACATAATGTGTCTCCTGTTGTTGAAGTCTTTAAACCAGCAATCGCGACAATATCACCTGCACGGGCTTCCTTTATGTCTTCTCTATGGTTCGAATGCATCTGAAGCATTCTCCCTATTCTTTCTTTTTTATCTTTAACAGAATTTAAAACAGATGAACCAGACTCAATTACTCCTGAGTAAACTCTTACAAATGTAAGTGAGCCAACAAAAGGGTCTGTCATAATTTTGAAAGCTAAAGCAGAAAAAGGCTCATCGTCGCTAGTTTTACGGACAATCTCATCCTCAGAGTCAACCTTTGTACCTTTGATAGCATCTACATCTGCAGGGGACGGCAAAAACTCTACAACGGCATCTAATAAAGGCTGAACTCCTTTATTTTTAAATGCTGAACCATTCAAAACAGGCACAAATTCAGAATTTATTGTTCCTTTTCTAATACATTTTTTTAATGTTTCTTCAGAAGGCTCACTTCCCTCAAGGTAAGCCTCCAAAGCATCATCATCTTGCTCCAAAGCGGTTTCAATTAATTGAGATCTCATATCCTGTGCCTTAATTTCTAAATCAGAAGGAATATCTTTAGTTGAAAACTTAGCCCCTAAACTCTCATCTTCCCAAATAATAGCCTTCATACTAATAAGATCAATAACACCATCATAGTCAGATTCCTTGCCAATTGGCAGCTGGAGTACTAACGGTTTAGCTCCAAGCCTGTCAGTAATCATTTCAACTGTCCTATCAAAGTTTGCACCAACTCTGTCCATCTTATTTAC
Organism: Rhodospirillaceae bacterium; assembly: GCA_002722055.1. Classification (GTDB taxonomy): domain Bacteria; phylum Pseudomonadota; class Alphaproteobacteria; order SHVP01; family SHVP01. Next base: position 50,958 of record PBKD01000009.1, read on the forward strand.
AAAACATATTCGAGGAACCCCGTATCTATCGGCTTGTCTCCAGACTGTTTCAGATTGAGGCTCAACTCCAGCAACACTATCAAAGACCGCTACCGCTCCATCTAAAACCCTAAGACTTCTCTCTACTTCAATTGTAAAATCAACATGGCCTGGCGTATCGATAATATTTATTCTTTGATCCTTCCAAAAACATGTTGTTGCAGCAGATGTTATTGTTATACCTCTTTCTTGCTCTTGCTCCATCCAATCCATGGTTGCATTCCCATCATGAACTTCTCCAATTTTATGGGATATTCCTGTGTAAAATAGAATTCTCTCGGTAGTTGTTGTTTTTCCAGCATCTATGTGCGCCATAATTCCAATATTTCTATATTTACTGAGCTGTGTTTTCCTAGCCATATTAAATCACCTTAATACTCTACCAACGATAATGAGCAAAGGCTTTGTTAGCTTCTGCCATTTTATGTGTATCTTCTCTTTTTTTTATAGCGTTTCCTCTACTCTCAGAGGCATCCATTAATTCACCTGATAGTCTTTGTATCATCGTATTCTCTGATCGTGAGCGTGCAGCCTTTATCAGCCACCTGATTGCCAAAGCTTGACCTCTATCTGGCCTAACTTCTACAGGAACTTGGTAAGTAGCCCCACCAACCCTTCTAGATCTAACTTCTATATCTGGCCTAACATTATCTAGTGCTTCTTGAAAAAACTTAACAGGGTCAGTTTTCTTTTTTTCTTCAATAATATCTAATGCACCATATACAATTTTTTCTGCTGTTGATTTTTTTCCACTGTACATTAATGAATTCATGAACTTACCTAGAACTACATTACCATACTTTGCATCAGGCAGGATTTCTCTTTTTTCAGCGGCTCTTCTTCTAGACATAAGTTACCCCTATTTTGGCCTTTTAGCGCCATATTTTGATCTCCTTTGACGCCTATCACTAACACCTTGAGTATCTAGAACACCTCTAACAATATGGTATCTTACTCCTGGCAAGTCTTTTACTCTTCCACCTCTAATAATTACAACGGAATGTTCCTGAAGATTATGACCCTCACCAGGAATATAGCTAGTGACTTCGAAATTATTTGTAAGCCTTACTCTAGCAACTTTTCTTAATGCTGAATTAGGTTTCTTAGGAGTGGTAGTATATACTCGAGTACAAACTCCTCTTTTCTGAGGGCAACCTTCCATAGCTGGAACCTTATTTTTCTTTACAGGAGCAACTCTCGGTTTTCGCACCAATTGGTTAATTGTTGGCATTTACCCTTCCTAATCTAAATTTCATGCACAAATAAAACTCAAAGACCCCTATAGAATTAAGAGAGAAAAGAGTTTTTACTCACTTAAGAGCTTATGTAAACATCATGGCTTCTTTATAAAATGTGTTTAGGTTTTACCCTACGACCAATTCATATAGAGGCGCGCATACTATGAACGCTTTGATGAATCGTCAAGCTGAATTAGCTGTTTTTATTGGTTTTTCTCAAAAAAAGTGAAATTATTCAGTTTTATTGAATAAAATAACTAACTTATTTGAAAATCGAGGTTATTTTACATGAGTTAAGAGCCATCAGCATTATTTTCATCAACCTTTAATTCTTGATCAGTCCCTAATTCATCAGATAACGGCATAGCAACATTACTTTCAGTAGATAAATTCTCTGTTTCTGAATCTGCAGAAACTGGAACTGCCTCTATCTTCAGTTTTTCTTCATCTTCTGCTTGACTGCTCATCTCAGCACTTTCTTTTTCCCTTTCTAGAATTTCCCTATCCCTTTGAGCTGCAACAGTTTTAAACTTGTTCATAGCTCCACCTGTGCCTGCCGGTATTAATCGACCAACAATTACATTTTCTTTTAAGCCTACTAACTGGTCAACTTTACCAGAAACTGCAGCTTCAGTTAAAACTCTAGTTGTTTCTTGGAATGATGCTGCTGAGAAAAACGATTTAGTATGAAGAGAAGCCTTTGTTATGCCAAGTAAAATAGGCTCAGATTTAGCAGGTAATAATCCTTCATTTAAAACTTTTTCGTTCTCAGTTTGGAACTCATCTTTATCAACTTGCTCCCCCATTAAAAAAGTTGTTTCACCAGGTTCAGTAATTTCAACCTTTTGTAACATTTGTCTACAAATTACTTCAATATGCTTATCATTAATAGTAACACCCTGAAGTCTATATACTTCTTGAATTTCACTCACAAGATATGCAGCTAAAGCCTCAACACCCATAACTCTTAAGATATCATGAGGTACGGGATTACCATCCAGTAAAAAATCTCCCTTATTTATATAATCCCCTTCCTGGACAGATAGATGTTTCCCCTTTGGAACAAGATACTCTACAGGATCACCTTTACCATCAGGAGGGTTAACAGATATTCTTCTTTTATTCTTATAATCCTTGCCAAATTCAACTGTACCCTCGACTTCAGACATTATAGCGTGATCTTTAGGAAGTCTTGCCTCAAAAAGCTCAGCAACCCGAGGTAAACCACCTGTTATATCTCTAGTCTTAGTTCCCTCTCTAGGAATCCGAGCTAATACATCTCCTGCATGAACCTCTTGTCCGTCTGATATGGACAAAATCGCACCAACAGATAGAAAATAGCGCGCCTCTAGACCATTAGCTAAGTTAACAACCTCTCCATCTTTATCTCTTAATGTTATCCTTGGCCGTAAATCGGAACCTTTAGGCTGTTGTCGCCAATCTACGACAACTTTACTAGCTATTCCTGTTGTTTCGTCCTCAACATCTCTCATCGAAACACCATCAACTAAATCTCGGTAGGCAGTAATACCTTCCTTTTCAGTAATAATTGGAATAGTGTAAGGGTCCCATTCAGCAATTTTATCACCTTTATTTACTTTAGTACCGTCATCTGCAATCAATTTAGCACCATAAGGTAGTTTGTATCTTCCTCTCTCTCTTCCATCTGCATCAGAAATAACTAACTCTGTATTTCTTCCCATTACGATTAAATCACCTTTAGAGTCTTGAACAACATTTCTATTTTCAATTTTTGATATTCCATCATGAGTTGCTTCAGCAGCAGTTTGCTCAGATAACTGTGCCGTTCCACCTATATGAAACGTTCTCATGGTAAGCTGTGTTCCAGGCTCTCCAATAGATTGAGCAGCTATTACACCAACTGCCTCACCAAGGTTTACAGGAGTACCTCTTGCCAAATCCCTACCATAGCATTTTGAACAAACACCTCCCCTTGTATTACAAGTTAATACTGATCTTATTAGAACAGATTCTACACCAGATTGTTCAATTAACTTTACATCCTTTTCAGTAATAATTGTACCTGCAGGCACAACAACTTTTTCTGAAACTAAGTCAACTATGTCAACTGCTGATGTCCTCCCAAGTATCCGATCACCTAGAGAAACAATTACTTCTCCACCTTCAAGAACTTCTTTGACAGTAAGTCCTTCAGTTGAACCACAGTCTTCTTCTATTATTATACAATCTTGCGCAACATCTACTAATCTTCTTGTTAAATAGCCAGAATTAGCAGTTTTTAATGCCGTGTCAGCGAGCCCTTTTCTCGCACCATGGGTCGAGTTAAAATATTCTAACACAGACAAACCTTCCTTAAAGTTTGAAATTATTGGTGTTTCAATAATCTCCCCTGATGGCTTAGCCATTAACCCTCTCATTCCAGCTAGTTGTTTCATTTGCGCAACTGAACCTCTTGCTCCCGAGTGAGCCATCATATAAATAGAGTTAACTTCAGTACCACCTCCCTCTAATTCTTCACCACCAGACATATCACGCATCATTTCATCAGCTACTTTTTCAGTACATTGAGACCAAGCATCAACAGCTTTATTATATTTTTCTCCTTGTGTAATTAGCCCATCTAAATACTGTAACTCATACTCTTTAACTAATTGTCTAGTCTCATCCACGAGTCTTTCCTTTGCATCTGGAACAATCATATCATCTTTTCCAAATGATATCCCGGCTTTAGCAGCATGAGCAAACCCAAGTGACATTAATTTATCCGCAAAAATAACAGTTTCTTTCTGCCCTGTATGACGATAAACCTCATCAATAACCTGGCTTACTTCTTTTTTAGTAAGCAGTTTATTGATGAGAGAAAATGATATTCGATAGTGCCTTGGTAATATGGCAGACAATAGCATTCTGCCAGGTGTAGATTCAACTATTGAGGTAATTTCATTACCCTCTTCATTAATAGATTTAAATCTAGATTTAATCCTTGCATGTAATGACACTACACCAGAGGATAAGGCATGTTCAATTTCATCTACGTCCCCAAAAGTCATACCCTCACCCAACTCTCCTGGTTGTGAGATGGTCATATAATATAAACCTAAAACTATATCTTGAGACGGAACAATAATCGGCTTACCATTTGATGGGTTAAGAATATTGTTTGTCGACATCATCAGAACTCTTGCCTCTAACTGCGCCTCTAAAGATAATGGAACATGAACAGCCATTTGATCGCCATCAAAATCGGCATTAAATGCTGTACACACAAGTGGGTGGAGTTGTATTGCTTTACCTTCAATTAAAATTGGCTCAAAAGCTTGAATACCTAGTCTATGTAAAGTAGGTGCTCTATTTAGTAGAACAGGATGCTCTCTAATTACTTCCTCTAAAATATCCCATACTTCAGGTCTTGCTGTTTCGACCATCTTTTTTGCCATCTTGATCGTAGCTGCCATCCCATAATGCTCTAACCTCGAATAGACGAAGGGTTTAAATAACTCAAGTGCCATTTTTTTTGGCAAACCACATTGTTGCAATTTTAATTCTGGCCCCACAACAATTACAGATCTACCAGAATAGTCTACTCTTTTACCTAATAAATTCTGTCTAAACCTTCCTTGTTTACCTTTCAACATATCTGCGAGTGATTTAAGCGGTCTTTTGTTCGTTCCAGTAATTACTCTTCCTCTTCGACCATTATCAAAAAGTGCATCAACTGATTCCTGAAGCATTCTTTTTTCATTCCTGATGATTATATCAGGAGCACGAAGGTCAATTAATCTTTTTAACCTGTTGTTTCTGTTTATGACCCTTCTGTAGAGATCATTAAGATCTGACGTAGCAAACCTTCCACCATCAAGCGGCACCAGTGGCCTCAAGTCGGGTGGGATTACAGGTATAACTGTTAGTATCATCCACTCAGGCCTATTACCTGATGAAATAAATGCTTCAACTAATTTTAATCTTTTAATTAATTTTTTTGGTCTTACTGTGGATGTAGTTTCAGCTAATTCATTTCTTATATTTTGCCTTTCTCTGTCCAAATCTAAATTCTCAAGAAGTTTTCTGATAGCCTCAGCTCCAATACCAGCCTCAAAATCATCCTGACCATATTCATCTTGAGCAGCAAGGTATTCATCCTCTGTTAAAACCTGATATCTTTTCAATGCAGTTAAGCCGGGATCAACTACAATATAATTTTCAAAATAAAGAACTCTTTCCAGATCTTTTAAAGTAAGATCTAACATTAATCCAATTCTTGAAGGTAAAGACTTTAGAAACCAAATATGAGCTACTGGTGAAGCTAATTCAATATGCCCCATTCTCTCTCTTCTTACTCTACTTAGAGTAACTTCGACGCCGCACTTTTCGCACACAATACCCCTATATTTCATGCGCTTATACTTTCCACACAAACATTCGTAATCTTTTATTGGTCCAAATATTCTTGCGCAGAACAAACCATCTCTCTCAGGTTTAAAAGTTCTATAGTTTATTGTTTCGGGTTTCTTAATTTCTCCATAAGACCATGAGTGGATCTTCTCTGGACTAGCTATTGCGATTTGTATTTGGTCAAAATTTTGAACACCATCTGTTTGTCCAAAAAAACGCATCAAGTCGCTCATACTTATATCTCCTGAAAAATTAGTTCAAAAAAATTACGCACTAGATTGCATTAACTCAACATCCATACCTAACGATCTAAGTTCCTTAACAAGAACATTAAATGACTCTGGAATACCAGCCTCAAAAGTATCATCACCTTGAATTATTGCTTCATAAACTTTAGTCCTTCCAGCAACATCATCTGATTTTACAGTCAACATTTCTTGAAGGGTATAAGCGGCTCCATAAGCTTGAAGTGCCCATACTTCCATTTCACCAAACCTTTGTCCACCAAACTGCGCTTTACCACCAAGAGGTTGTTGTGTTACCAGACTATATGGACCTATTGAGCGAGCATGTATTTTGTCATCAACTAAATGATGAAGTTTTAACATATAAATATAACCAACAGTAACTGGTCTTGCAAAAGATTCACCTGTTCTTCCGTCGGTTAAAAAAACTTGCCCTGAACTGTCTAGACCTGCTTTTTCTAGCAACTCAACAATATTATTTTCATTTGCACCATCAAATACTGGTGTAGCCATTGGCACACCTGATCTGAGATTATCTCCTAACTCAATTAACTCAGAATCATTAAATGATTGCAATTCATCTTGAACACTATTTGAGTAAATTGACTTATATTCGTTAACCAAACTTTCTCTATCCCCTGTTGATTGAAATTGATCAACAAGGCTTCCAATCTGGTTACCTAATCTATAAGCAGCCCAACCAAGGTGTGTTTCTAATATTTGGCCTACGTTCATTCTTGAAGGAACACCTAATGGATTTAAAACCACGTCAACTGGAGTACCATCTTCAAGATGAGGCATATCTTCAATTGGAATTATTCTTGAAATTACTCCTTTGTTTCCATGTCGGCCTGCCATTTTATCACCTGGTTGAAGTTTTCTTTTAACAGCAACAAAAATTTTGACCATCTTCATTACACCAGGTAGAAGTTCATCACCTCTCTGGATTTTATCTACTTTATCCTCAAACCTTCTTCTAACTTCTCTTTCGGCAGCATCAAATTGAACCTTAAGCTGTTCCACAGACTCAGACACAGATTCATCCTTAAGTTCGACATGCCACCAATTATTTTTTGGAAGCTCAGATAAAGAATCGGATGAAATTGTTCCAGCGTTAGTAGTATCTTGACCAATAAGAAGATCTTTCAACCTATCAAAAGTATTTCTCTCTAAAATTGCTGTTTCATCGTCTTTATCTTTAGCTAAAGATTTGATTTCTTCTCTCTCAATTGCAAGCGCTCTTTCGTCTTTCTCGACCCCATGCCGATTAAACACCCTAACTTCAACTACGGTACCTCTTACGCTAGGGGGCAACCTTAGAGATGTATCTCTTACATCCGAGGCTTTTTCACCAAATATTGCTCTTAATAATTTTTCCTCAGGAGTCATTGGCGACTCACCCTTTGGAGTGACCTTACCAACAAGTATATCACCAGGACCAACATGAGCACCTACATAGACTATACCTGCTTCATCAAGGTTTTTTAGCGCTTCCTCTCCAACATTAGGAATATCTCTAGTAATATCTTCCTGACCAAGTTTAGTATCTCTGGCCATCACCTCAAATTCTTCTATATGAATGGAAGTAAAAACATCGTCACTAACAACCCTCTCAGAGATAAGAATTGAATCTTCAAAATTATAACCTTGCCAAGGCATGAAGGCTACTAATACATTTTTCCCTAAGGCTAGCTCACCAATATCTGTTGATGGACCATCAGCAATAATATCACCTTCAGAAACTCTATCACCAACTTTAACAACTGGCCTTTGGTTTATACATGTATTTTGGTTAGATCGCTGAAATTTTAATAAATTATATATATCCACACCTGGGGCACCCAGATCAGAGTCTTGTTCAGCTCTAACAACAATCCTTTTTGCATCAACTTGTGTAACTAAGCCAGATCTTCTTGCAATTGCTGTTACTCCAGAGTCTCTTGCAACCGTGGCTTCCATCCCAGTACCAACTAACGGAGCCTCTGCTTTTATTAATGGCACCGCTTGCCTTTGCATATTAGAACCCATCAAAGCTCTATTAGCATCATCATTTTCTAAAAATGGAATCAATGCAGCAGCTACTGAGACTAATTGTTTGGGAGCAACGTCCATATATTCTATAGACTCAGGCGAAGACATAACAAATTCACCGCCTTTTCTGCAACTTACCAAATCTGCCGTAAACCTTCTTTTATCATCCAACTGTGCATTAGCCTGCGCAATTGTGTATCGGCCTTCCTGCATAGCAGATAAATAAACAACTTCATCTACTACTGCTCCATCAATAACCTTCTGATACGGCGTTTCAATGAAACCATATTTATTAACCTGTGCGTAAGTTGCTAGAGAATTAATTAGACCAATATTAGGACCCTCAGGGGTTTCAATTGGGCAAACTCTTCCATAATGAGTAGGATGAACATCTCTAACCTCAAAACCGGCCCTTTCTCGAGTTAGACCTCCAGGGCCAAGAGCTGATACTCTCCTTTTGTGTGTAATTTCAGCTAAAGGATTAGTTTGATCCATGAATTGACTAAGTTGACTAGAACCAAAAAACTCTCTGACGGCCGCTGATGCAGGTTTGGAATTAATTAAGTCGTGAGGCACCACAGTATCAATCTCAACAGAACTCATTCTCTCGCGAATTGCTCTTTCCATCCTAAGCAACCCAACGCGATATTGGTTCTCCATTAACTCACCTACAGAACGAACTCTCCTGTTACCCAAGTGATCTATATCATCAACATCGCCTCTTCCATCCTTCAAATCTACAAGACATTTAAGAATTGATAAAATATCTTCTTTTCTTAAAACTCTTACTTGATCATTAGTCTCAAAACCTAATCTTGCATTCATTTTTACCCTTCCCACTGGTGAAAGATCATACCTTTCAGGGTCAAAAAACAAACTTTGAAACAAATTTTGAGCTGTTTCTTCGGTTGGTGGCTCACCAGGCCTCATAACTCTATATATTTCTACTAAGGCTCTATCACGATCTGTAACTTTATCTGATGCCAAAGTATTCCTTATATATCCACCAACTGTAACATGATCGACATCAATTGTAGGTAACTCCTTTATACCTCCTTGTAAAAGTTGTTCTAAAAGCTCTTCATCTATCTCATCTCCTGCCTCAACATATACAAGGCCAGTAGATTCATCGATTATATCAACTGATGCAAATCTTCCTAATAATTCATCATTTGGAACTAGAAGTTCAGTTATATTTTGACCATCAAGTTTCCTCAAAACCCTTCCTGTAACTTTAGTTCCTGCCTCAATAATCACATTCCCTGATTTTGCGTCTACTAAATCCCTTGAGGCCTTTAAGCCTCTTAACCTCTCGGGGTTGAAAGGCATTTTCCAGCACTCTCTTTTTTTATCTCTCACAAATGTAACGGTATTGTAAAAGTAAGACAAAATTTCTTCTTGATTCATGCCTAATGCATACATGAGAGTTGTAGCGTGAAGTTTTCTTCTTCTATCGATTCTTACATGAACAATATCTTTAGCATCAAATTCAAAATCCAACCAAGATCCTCGATACGGTATAATCCTGGCTGCAAAGAGAAACTTTCCTGAAGAATGAGTTTTTCCTTTATCGTGATCAAAGAATACCCCCGGAGATCTATGCATTTGGCTTACAACAACTCTCTCTGTTCCATTCACAATAAAGGTTCCATTTTTGGTCATTAGAGGCATATCACCCATATAGACCTCAGCTTCTTTAATGTTTAAGATTGATCTTGAATCTGTCTCCTCATCAACATCAAAAACTATTAGTCTTAAAGTTACTTTCAAAGGAGCCGCAAAAGTCATTCCTCTTTGTTGACATTCTTCTACATCATATTTTGGGCTTTCTAGTTCGTACTTTACATATTCTAGAGAGGCAGTTTCTGAAAAATCAGTAATTGGAAAAACAGACTTAAAAACAGCTTGAAGACCAACTTCTTCCCTTGAACTTTCATCTATACCAAATTGTAAAAAAGCATCCCAAGAAGTTTTTTGGACTTCAATTAAATTAGGCATTGGCGCAGCAGAGCCAATCTGACTAAAATCTTTTCTAATTCTTTTACGTCCTGTAAAAGTCAGAGGCATGTCTTTATTTCCTTTCAAAGTTTCAAAATGACTTCTCCAACTTGATAATAGCTGGATGATTAGGAGAATTTCCTTTAAAATATAAAAAAGCTAGTTTAAATAAAGGAACTACTTAACTTCAACAGTTGCTCCAGCAGCTTCAAGTTGCTCTTTGATTTTAGCAGCCTCTTCTTTGTTGACACCTTCTTTGACGTCTTTAGGAGCACCCTCAACTAAATCCTTTGCCTCTTTCAAACCAAGACCAGTTATAGCCCTTACTTCTTTAATAACATTTATCTTTTTATCTCCAATGGATGATAAAACGACAGTAAATTCATCTTTTTCTTCAGCAGCCGTATCTCCACCCGCTGGAGCACCTGCAGCAGCAACTGCGACTGGCGCTGCAGCTGATACACCCCATTTTTCCTCAAGTAATTTTGATAGCTCTGCTGCTTCAATAACTGTTAAGTCTGAGAGCTGATCTACTATTTTATTTAAATCTGTCATGTTTGCACCCTTAATTAAAAAAAATGTTAAAAATTAAACTCATACCTAGGTCTACGTGTTTCCATAAGAACTAATAACCCTTGCAACCTGACCTGCTGGTGCTTGGAGTACACCAGCTACTTTTGTTGCTGGAGAATTAATTAAACCAAGTATTTTAGCTCTTAATTCATCCAAGGATGGAAGACTTGCTAATTCATTAATCCCTCTTGCATCTAAAGGGGTTTCCCCCATAGCCCCTCCAACTATGACTAATTTTTTATTAGACTTTGCAAATGCTGAAACAACTTTGGGAGCTGCAATTACATCATCTGAGTAAGCCAAAGCAGTTGGACCAGAAAACAAGTCAGAGATGTGGTCATATCTAGTATTTTTAAGAGCAAGTTTTACAAGCCTATTTTTTGCGACTTTAAACTTTCCGCCAGCTTGACGCATCTTACTTCTCAAATCTGTAACTTCAGATACTGAAAGACCCATGTTTTGAGTAACAATTAAAACCTGTGCCTCAGAAAAAATATCACTCAAAGACGCAACTTGTTGTTCTTTTTGAGCTCGGTCCAAATATCTACCCTCCATATTTAGTCAACAAAAGCTAATGAACAGAAAAAACTGTGCATTAAGTGCTCACAAAAATAGTTGCTCAGACAGAACAAATTGCAAATAACTGGATTAAACATCTAAAGCTCAAGCCAGAAAATCTGTCTAAACAGGATATTACTCACTAAATGTGACCCTGCAGTCTGAGACAGAGTATGGACAACTAGGTCCACTAACTAAAATACTCTTAAAAAATAATTTCTAATGAAAACTTCTAATTGATTAAACTAGCCACGTCTACCCTTATTCCAGGCCCAACCGATGAACTTATAGAAATTTTCTTAATAAAAGTACCTTTTGCCCCACTAGGTTTAGAAGAATTTACAGCTTTTGTAAATGCTTTTAAGTTAGCAATTATCTGATCCTCCGAAAAACTCGACTTACCTACTCCAGCATGAATAATTCCAGCCTTTTCAACTCTAAACTCAATTTGCCCACCCTTTGCATCATTTACAGCTTTTGTAATATCAACTGTAACTGTTCCCAATTTAGGATTTGGCATCATCCCTTTAGGGCCAAGAACTTTTCCAAGTTTTCCAACTACAGCCATCATATCAGGTGTAGCGATACACCTATCAAAAGGAATATCTCCATTTTGTACCTTTTCAGCTAAATCATCAGAACCAACAAAATCAGCTCCTGCTGCTTTTGCTTCATCTGCTTTTTCGCCTTTTGCAAATACACCTATTTTTATTGTTTTACCTGAACCACTTGGAAGTGAAACCATGCCTCTAACCATCTGGTCCGAATGCTTGGGATCAACTCCTAGATTCATAGCTATATCAATTGTTTCATCAAACTTAGCTGTAGCATTCTCCTTCAGTAATTTAACCGCTTCAGAGACAGAGTAATCTTTTTCCACCTCTATTTTAGCTAATGCGTTATTATATCTTTTACCTCTAGTCATAATTTAACCAACCACTTCTACTCCAATTGACCTCGCAGAACCTTTAAGCATCTCTACCGCTCCATCAATATCATTAGCATTTAAATCTGGCATTTTTTTCTCAGCAATTTCCTTTAATTGAGATACAGTGACCTGTCCCGCCGAAGTCCTGCCTACCAGAGAAGACCCCTTCTTTATTTTTGCAGCTTTTTTTATAAAATAACTAACTGGAGGTTGACGAATTTCAAAACTAAAAGATTTATCAACGTATACCTCTATAGTTGTTGGAATTGGAACTCCTTGCTCCATGTCCTGAGTTTTAGCATTAAATGCTTTACAAAATTCCATTATATTTATCCCCCTTTGACCAAGAGCTGGACCTATTGGAGGAGAAGGGTTAGCCTGACCAGCAGGCACTTGTAATTTTATATACCCATCAACTTTTTTTGCCATAATTTATCTCTATTACTCTCTATAGTACTTTTGAAGAATAAAATCATATTTTATATATTCTTTTATACAAATAGATTAAATTTTCTCAACTTGTGTATATTCTAATTCAACAGGAGTTGCACGTCCAAATATAGATACCGCAACTTTTAACCTAGCTCTCTCTTCATCAACTTCCTCCACAATACCATTAAAGGAGGTAAAAGGCCCATCTGCTACCCTTACTTGCTCTCCAACCTCAAATGTAATTGAAGGTTTTGGTCTTTCTATTCCCTCTTGAACCTGATACATAATTCTATCAATTTCTGTCTTACTTACAGGTGAAGGAGTTGACCCGGAACCTAAAAAACCACTGACTTTTGGAGTATTTTTGACTAAATGATAAGTTTCATCAGTCATTTCAATTTTTGCTAAAACATATCCAGGAAAAAACTTTCTATCAGAATTTACTTTTTTACCCCTTCTCATTTCAACCACTTCCTCAGTAGGCACCAATACTTCTTCAATGTTTTTGCCAAGACCTTTTGCTTCAGCTTGATCTTTTATGGATGCCGCTACCTTTTTCTCAAACCCAGAATAAGCTTGAATTATATACCAATGAGAAACCAAATCTTATCCCCCTAAACCTAAAATATTCTTTACACCAAATGAAAATATTTGATCAACAACAAAAAAGAAAAGAGAAGCTAAAATCACCATAATAAATACCATAATTGTTGATACAATTGTTTCTTTCCTGGTAGGCCAAGTCACTTTTGAAAGCTCTTGACGAACCTGTCTGACAAATTCTAATGGATTGTTCCTTGACATATAGTTACCTTATTTCTTAGTTACCTTATTTCTAACAATAAATTAATCTCACCTTAGATAGTCATGGCAGGAGCGGAGGGACTCGAACCCACAGCCCCCGGTTTTGGAGACCGGTGCTCTACCAATTGAGCTACGCTCCTGTGTACAGCCTGAAATCAAGCAAGCAGGGTTCGCCCAACCGGTCGTTATCCCTATCTCGATTTGTAAGCTGAGCCTGTTAAATAGCCAATCGTTGCGCCCGGCGCAACTGCCATCATCACCAAAAACCAAAAAGCCGGTTTCAGGCATATGAAAAACAGGACTGTCGAGTGAGAATTTGGAGCGGGCGACGGGAATC
>PBKD01000010.1 GCA_002722055.1 Rhodospirillaceae bacterium
GCCTTCTTTTTAGTAGCCTTCTTTTTAGTAGCCTTCTTTTTAGTAGCCTTCTTTTTAGGTGGTTTTTTTGCTTTGTTATCAAGAAGTTCTATTGCTGCTTCAAGAGTTAGTTCGAGTGGCTCTATACTTGACGGTATAGTTGCATTAATTTTGCCATGATTCACATATGGACCATATCTACCGTCATAGATATTTACTTGTCCTTCTTCATTAGGGTGTTTCCCTAAATTTTTTAGAACCTCTGGTCCTCGTCTTTTTTTAGGTTCAGCGAGAAGACTAACTGCCCTATTTAAACCAACTGAAAGTACATCATCATCTTTGGGAAGGGATCTGTAATCACCATCATGCCTTATAAATGCTCCAAATCTACCAATTCCTGCACTAATTTTTTTTGATGTTTCAGGGTGTTTACCCACCTCCCTCGGTAGTGATAGATACTCCATCGCTTTTTCTAAAGTTAATAACCCTGGGTCATCATTTTTTGGAATACCTACTCTCTTTGGCTTTTCATCACCTTCTGTATCGCCTTTTTGGATATAAAAACCATATGGCCCTTTTCTTATAGTAATTTTCTTATTGTCATTTGGATCCTCTCCAATTTCTTTTGGCCAGTCGTCTTCTTGACTTTCATTCTCGTTTGTATTGGCTATCGCTCTTGTAAATTTACATTCTGGGTAAAGAGAACAACCTACAAAAGCTCCAAACTTTCCTACTTTTAGGCTTAGTGTTCCTTGATTACATTTGGGGCATTCTCTTGAATTTTCTGATTCTTTATCAAAAATATGATCTGCGAGAATATCATTAAGAGAGTCTAATACATCTCTTATTCGTAATTCCTTGGTATTATCAATAGCATTTGTGAAATCACCCCAAAAGTCATTCAATACATCTGTCCACTTTGCATCTCCAGAAGATATTTTGTCTAATCTATCTTCTAATTCCGCAGTAAAATCATACTCAACATATTTTGTGAAGAAGCTGACTAAAAAAGCTGTAACTAACTGTCCTCTATCCTCAGCAAAAAATCTATTTTTTTCCAACGAAACATAATTTCTATCTTGAAGCACACTTAATGTGCTTGCATAAGTTGAGGGTCTTCCTATTCCTAATTCCTCAAGTTTTTTTACTAAACTTGCTTCAGTATACCTTGGTGGTGGATCAGTAAAATGTTGTTTTGGAGTGATACTATTTGATACCAAACTTTCAGAATTATTTAATTTGGGTAGTCGGCTTGAGCTATTATTATCATCATCATCATCGTCGCTACTTTCTTGGTAGAGTTTTAGAAATCCATCAAATAATATAACTTGTCCAGTAGATCTAAAAACATTTTTTTCATCTAATGATGAAATATCTACTGAAGTATTTTCTAGCTTTGCACTTTCCATTTGACTAGCTATTGTTCTTTTCCAAATCAATTCGTATAAGGCGATCTCATTTTTATTTAGAACTGTACTTAGATCTCTAGGTAGTCTGGATAAACTTGTTGGACGAATTGCTTCATGTGCTTCTTGAGCATTCTTAGCTTTAGATTGATAAATTCTTGGTTTTTCTGGTAAATAATTTTTACCAAACTCTTTTTCAATAGTTTCTCTGCAATTTGATATTGCCTCTTTCGCAATTTGTACTCCATCAGTCCGCATATAGGTTATTAAACCAGTAGTCTCACCACTTATCTCTATTCCTTCATATAATTTTTGAGCTATTTGCATAGTTTGTCTGGCTTTAAATCTTAGTTTTCTTGATGCTTCTTGCTGAAGAGTAGAAGTGGTAAAAGGTGCGTATGGGTTTCGTCTAGTTTGTTTAGCACTTATTGACAAAACTTTATATTTATCTGACTCTAATATAAATTTAACTGCTGAATTTGTATCTGTTTCATTTTGTAATGAAAACTTTTCAACCTTTTCATTATTAAGCTTAATTAGTTTAGCATTAATCATTTCTTCAGGATTATTTTGTCTTGAGAAAATTGCGCTAATTGACCAATATTCCTGAGGGATAAACTTTGAAATTTCAAGTTCTCTTTCGCAAATAAGTCTTAAAGCTACTGATTGAACCCTTCCAGCTGATTTAGCCCCAGGTAACTTTCTCCATAGGACTGGAGATAAATTAAAGCCAACTAAATAATCTAATGCCCTTCGAGCTTGTTGAGCATTAACTAAATCCATATCGATTTCTCTTGGGTTTTTTATTGCAGAAGTAACTGCATTTTTTGTTATCTCATTAAATACAACTCTTTTTATTACCTTATTTTCACAGCCCTTAATGTCACTAAGTGCCTTAATTACGTGCCAAGCTATTGCTTCCCCTTCTCTATCAGGATCAGTTGCAAGGTAAAGTTTTTCAGAATTTTTTAAAGCGTTAGCAATTGCTTTAATATGCTTTTGAGAGTTTGGATCAACTTCATAAGTCATAGCAAAGTTATCCTCAGGTTTAACTGAACCATTTTTAGATGGTAGATCCCTTATATGGCCATAACTTGCAATTACTGTGAAATCACTGCCCAGATACTTATTAATTGTTTTTGCCTTGGCTGGTGATTCAACTACTACGACATTCATAATATTCCCGATTCATTCATAAAAAATTTAGTCTTATTATTTAAATTTTTAAAACCCCTTAAAGCCTTTAGTCCGAAAATTGATATGAAGTCAATTGTGAGATTATTTTTTTATTAAAAATTTTTTAAAAAATCAAGGAAAACTGGGAAAATTTTAAAATTAATTTTTTTGAGGTTCAATGAATATTTTAATTTTTGCCAATTTTCGGTTCTTTACTATATAGGAGGTTTTTAATATTTTTCGTATGTCTAATCCAGATAATTATAGCTAAAAATAGAAAGAATTCTATTAGTTGTCTGTCAGTTGTATAAAATTCCTCAACAAATTGTTCAGAGAGTATATATGCAATAACTGGAGCACAAGAAAAAGCAACAATTGCCGATAAAGAAGAGTATCTAGTTGCAAAGATAACAACTAACCAGATTAAAATGCAAAATATTGCAATTAAAGGATTTAGAGCTAACAACACCCCAAAACCAGTTGCAACAGCTTTTCCGCCCCAAGCATAGAACAGGTTAATTAAAATAATTATAACACCAAATAAGCTGATAAAACCCCTACCAAATAAAATTATATTAATCGATAAAAAGGAAATTAATATAATGTATATATTAATTAAAATATTCTCTTTGATTTTTTTGAATAATAGAATAGGCAAAATATGTCCTATAACTAAACCTGTGCTTATGACTATAGCTAGATCTTGGTTAAGAATTTTTAATATGATTATAGTTGGAATTAACCCCTTACATATATCGAGAATTAATGTAAGGAAAGCTATTTTTCTATTTCCTGTTCTTAAAACATTTGTTGCACCAATATTTCCAGAACCAATTTTTGTAATATCTCCATAGCCACTTAACCTAGTTATGATTACTCCAAAAGGAATTGATCCAATAAAATAACCAATAAGAAAAATAAAAATATAATACCATGTGAACGATATATCACCTAAGGGGTCTGGCATAATTACTACCTCTATTTATTTCCTGAAGGGATAAACTATCTTACCTGAAACAATTGTCATTAATACTTTTCCTTGCATAGGAAGGTTATTAAAAGGTGAATTTTTACTTTTACTAAAAAACATCTCACTTTTAACTACCCATGGTTTATCAGGATCAAAAAGTATTATATCTGCTGGGGACCCTGGAGTTAATCTTCCTTGATCTAAATTTAGTAAATTTGCAGGACCAGTTGTTAGTTTATGCATTAATTGTAAAAGACTTACTTCGTTTGAATGATATAAATTTAAGGTTGAAGATAATAGTGTTTCAAGACCAGTAGCTCCAAATTTAGCAAGTGAGAATGGAAGTCTTTTATTTTCTTCTGTCTCTGGTCTGTGAAAGCTTGAGATAACATCTATTGTATTATCCTTTATACCTTTGATTACCTCTATTCTATCTTGTTCTGATCTAAGGGGAGGTTTTAGTTTTGCAAAAGTTCTATAATTTATTACTTCAGACTCATTCAGAATAAAATGATACTGACTAGTTGCTGCTGAGATATTTAGTGATTTTGATTTTGCCAATCTAATTGAGTCTATTGCTTCTTTTGTTGTTATACAACTTGCATGATATTTTCCAACTTTAAGAAAATTTAACAATTTAATATCTCTTTCTAAGATTATACTTTCAGATATTGGGGGGATTCCTTTTAACCCTAATCTTGTAGATATTTCACCCTCATTCATTACTCCTCCATCAGATAGATCGTTATCATCAGTAAAGTGGCAAATAAGAGCATCAAAATCAGAGCAATATAGTATTAAATTTTTCATTAATTTAGTGTTTTGTATACTTTTGTAACCATCTGAAAAAGCAATTGCTCCTGAATTTTTAAGAAGGCCTATCTCTGACATTTTTTGTCCATCTATATTTTTACTAAGACTAGCCATAGGTATAATTTTTACAACGCCAAGGTTTTTTGCTCTACGAATTATGAAGTCTACTAATGTGACATCATCAATAACAGGTTTTGTGTCTGGCATAGATATAATTGTTGTAACTCCACCAGCTGCAGCAGATTTTGTAGCAGTGATTATATTTTCTTTGTATTCATTACCTGGTTCACCTATTGAAACTCCTATATCAATAATTCCAGGAGATAATATATTTTTATTACAATTAAATACTTCAATATTTTCATCATTTATTTCCGGTTGAATATCTTTTTCAATAGATAATATTTTCTCATTTTCAATAATCAATGAACCATTACAATCTAGACCAGAGGAAGGATCTATGATTCTTGCGTTATAAAATATTTTCTTACTCATCAGTAAAGTTAGCCCTCAACTCTTTTTGAGTTTAAAATTTCTAAACATGCCATTCTGATAGCTACTCCCATTTCTACCTGCTCTCTAATTACACTTTGTTTCATGTTATCGGCAACTTCAGTATCAATCTCTACTCCTCTATTCATTGGGCCAGGATGCATTATCAAAGCGCCTGGTTTAGCTTTATCAAGATTTTTTTTACTAAGACCAAATATTTCATAATACTCTCTAGTTGAAGGGACATAAGATCCATGCATTCTCTCATTCTGTAGTCTTAGCATCATTACAATATCACAATTTTGAAGTCCATCTTTCATATTATGAAAAATTTCTACTCCCATTTTTTCAATAGAATTAGGTATTAAAGTAGATGGGGCAACAATTTTTACATTTGACCCCATTATATTAAGTAATTGTATATTTGACCTAGCTACTCTGCTATGCATTATGTCTCCGCAAATTGCTACATTAAGTCCATCCAATTTTTTTAGGTTTCTTCTTATTGTAAGAGCATCCAAAAGAGCCTGAGTTGGATGTGAATGACATCCGTCGCCTGCATTAATTATCGGAGTATTTACTTTTTTTGCAAGTAAGTTAACAGCTCCTGACTCATTATGCCTTACAACCATTAAATCTGGATGCATAGCATTTAAAGTCATTGCTGTATCAAGAAGTGTTTCACCTTTTTTAATTGAAGAACCTTCTATAGACATGTTTATAACATCTGCACCAAGACGTTTACCTGCAAGCTCAAAAGAAGTTCTTGTTCTTGTGGAGCTTTCAAAGAAAAGATTAATCAGAGTTTTCCCTTTTAATTTAGGAATTTTTTTATTTTGTGATTTATTTAGAGAAACATAATATTCTGATAAATTTAAAATTAAATTTATATCAATAGGAGATAAATCTTCGATAGATAGTATATCTTTCTGAGAAAAATCAGTTATTTTACTTTGTTTCATAAAATTTATTTATATCCTTTTAGGATATAATACTGCAAGTAATATTTTGCAAATTATATCAATTGATTCAAATGATCTATAGCTCCTTGAAGAATAAGTGTGGCAGCTTCTTTATCTACGATTTTTTTTCTTTTATTCCTAGATATGTCAAGGCTAATTAATTGTTTATTTACAGCAATTGTTGACATTCTCTCATCCCAAAAAAGTATCGGTAAGTTAAATGATTTGTCAATATTTGAAGCAAATTGTCTAATTGACTGACACATTCGACCCTCTGTACCGTCCATATTTAGCGGGTAACCAATTACTATGCCGCCCACATTTCTCCTATCGATAACCATTTTTAGACTATTTATATCTTCATTTAGATTTTTCCTTTGAATTAAAATTATTGGAGTAGCCATTTGGTGGTTCTTATCTGAAATAGCAACTCCTATGGTCTTTGATCCGACATCTAATCCAAGCAAACGTGCTCCAGGATTTAATTTTAAATTTCTGATATTGCTTAGTAACATTGTCAGTGATAAGTTTATTTTAGTATTAAGTGCACTATATTATATGAATAATTAACTTTGGTAAAATCATTATGGCAATTGACAGAAAAACAGTTGAAAAAATATCCTCATTAGCAAAAATAAAGCTAAATGATACTGAGGCTGATGAAATAACTAATGAATTATCTAACATTCTTGAGTGGATTGATCAATTAAATAAAGTTGATACAAAAAACACGCCACCCATGACCGGGGTAATTAAATCAAATTTATATCAAAGAGATGATTTGATTACGGAAGATAAAAAATTAGATGAAATATTAATAAATTCTCCTGAAACTACTGAAGGTTTCTTTGTTGTACCAAGAGTTGTAGACTAATGAGCTTAATTAAAGGTTTAACAATTTCCCAAGCTAGAAAAGGTTTGCTTGAGAAAAAATTTTCGGCTAAAGAGCTTGTTGAGTCGTTTGTAATTGAGATTAAAAATTCAAAAAAACTAAATTCTTATATTTCTTTTAATTTTGATTCAGCTATTGAAAAAGCAAAAGAAAGCGATGAAAAAATTGCTAAAGGCAATGCTAGACCCTTAGAGGGAATTCCAATTGCTATTAAAGATCTATTCTGTACTAAAGGTATTAGAACAACGGCAGCATCTAATATGCTAAACAATTTTATTCCTCCATATGAATCCACTGTTACTCAGAAATTGTTAAATTCTGGTTCAATATTTTTAGGGAAAACAAACCTAGATGAATTTGCAATGGGTTCATCTAATGAAACAAGCTTTTTTGGT
The DNA here is from genome assembly GCA_002722055.1 of Rhodospirillaceae bacterium. GTDB lineage: Bacteria > Pseudomonadota > Alphaproteobacteria > SHVP01 > SHVP01. Next base: position 7,086 of record PBKD01000010.1, read on the forward strand.
CCTTCCATTAACCCTTGGAAGCCATCTAATGAAAAATTAGATTATGTTCCTGGTGGTTCAAGTGGAGGTTCAGCAGTAGCAGTTTCAGCAAACCTTTGTTTGGGTGCTGTTGGAACAGATACAGGAGGTTCAATAAGACAGCCAGCATCATTTTGTGGAATAGTAGGCCTTAAGCCAACATATGGAAGATGCTCCAGATGGGGTATTGTTGCTTTCGCCTCTTCCCTTGACCAAGCTGGGCCAATGACTAGAAATGTTGAGGACGCAGCACTACTCCTATATAATATGGTAGGCTATGACCCAAAAGACTCAACTTCGGTCAATAAAGAGGTTCCAAATTTTAAAGACTCAATAAGAAGAAATATAAAAAATTTAAAATTTGGAATACCAAGAGAATACAATCTTGATGAATCAAGTCCTGATGTAAAGAATTTATGGGAAAAAGGAATTAATTGGATTAAGCAAGGAGGAGGAGAGATTGTTGATATTTCTCTTCCACACACAAAATATGCTTTACCATCTTATTATATAATAGCTCCTGCCGAGGCCTCTTCAAATTTATCAAGGTATGATGGTGTTAGATATGGTCATAGAGTTGAAGGAGGAAGTCTAGAGGAACTTTATCAAAATACTAGAGGTGATGGCTTTGGCAATGAGGTAAAAAGAAGAATTTTAATTGGAACATATGTTTTATCAGCAGGTTATTATGATGCTTACTATATAAAAGCTCAAAAAATTAGATCACTTATATATAATGATTTTGAAAATGTGTTCAAAGATGTAGATGTCATATTTACTCCTACAACGCCAAACTCAGCGTTTCCAATTAATGCAAAAATTGATGATCCAATTTCAATGTATATGAATGATCTTTTAACTGTTCCAGCAAATATGGCAGGCTTACCAGCTATTTCAATTCCCTCTGGTAAAGATAATAAAGGTTTACCTTTAGGCTTTCAATTTATTGGAAAACCCTTTGATGAGTCAGGTTTACTAAATATTGCTAGTTATTTTGAAGAGGTTTGTGAGTTTGAAGATGATAAAGAAGAGTGGTGGAAACAATGACTTCAAAAGCAAATAATAATTTAAACTGGGAAATAATTATTGGTTTGGAAGTCCATGCTCAGGTAGTCTCAAACTCAAAACTTTTTTCAGGAATGTCTACCACATATGGTGGTGAGCCAAATACTCAAGTGAGTTATATAGATGCTGCTTTTCCAGGAATGTTGCCGGTTATTAATAAATTTTGTATCGAACAAGCAGTTAGAACAGGGTTAGGCTTGAAAGCTAAAATAAATATGGAATCTGTTTTTGATAGAAAAAATTATTTTTATGCTGATTTACCTGCTGGTTATCAGATTTCTCAATTTGAAAATCCAATAGTAGGTAAAGGTCAAGTTATTTTAGATATGCCAGATGGTACAATAAGAGAAATTGGTATTACACGTCTCCATTTAGAACAAGATGCAGGGAAAAGTATACACGATTCTAATTCTGCTAATTCTTATGTTGATTTAAATAGGGCAGGTATTGCTTTAATGGAGATTGTTTCTGAACCAGATATGCGTTCATCAGAGGAAGCTGGATTATTTTTAAAAAAATTAAGAACAATTTTAAGGTACTTAGGTACCTGTGATGGAAATATGGAACAAGGGAGTATGCGTGCAGATGTTAATGTATCGGTTCGAAGGTATGGTGAAGAACTTGGAACTCGATGTGAAATTAAAAATGTAAATTCTATTCGTTTTGTTCAGCAAGCAATAGAATATGAATCTAAACGTCAAATTAAAGAAATTGAGCTAGGAAATAAAATAGTTCAAGAAACAAGGCTTTTTGATCCTAAAAATTTTGAAACCAGACCGATGAGAAGTAAAGAGGAATCTCACGATTATAGATACTTTCCGGACCCTGATCTCTTACCTTTAAAATTAAGTCAAACTTGGATAGATCAAATCTCAAAATCCTTACCCGAACTTCCAGATGATAGAAAGCAAAGATTTTGTAGCGAATATGGTCTTTCTATATATGATTCAGGTCTTCTCGTAGACGACAAAGAAACAGCAGATTTTTTTGAGGAGGTGGTTTTAAAAAGAGACCCAAAATTAGTTGCTAATATAGTGTTAGGTGATTTTTATGGATTTTTAAATAAATTAGGACAGAATATTAATAATTCAAGAGTTTCTTCTAAGTCATTAGGCGAGCTTATAGATCTAATTTCTAATAAGATAATTTCAGGGAGAATATCAAAAGAAGTTCTTGAAATTATGTTTCAGACCGGACAAAGTCCAAAAGAAATTGTAGAGGAAAAAGGATTAAAGCAGATAAGTAATATTGATGAAATAGAAAAAATAGTTGATACAATACTAGATGAAAATATAGAAAAAGTTAATGAGTTTAAGAACGGAAAAGAGAAACTCTTTGGTTTTTTTGTCGGGCAAGTTATGAAGAAGACAGAGGGTAAAGCTAACCCACAACTTGTAAATGAAATACTTACGAAAAAATTAAATAAAAATTAATTGCTTTATTAATTGTAAACAGGGATTATTATGATTAAATGTTATTCATGGCCTACACCCAACGGTATAAAAATTCATATTATGCTTGAGGAGTGTTCACTAAATTATAAAGTTTATGGTATAGATATAACAAAAGGAGACCAGTTTAAGAAATCATTTCTTAAGATTAGTCCAAATAACAAAATGCCAGCTATTGTTGACGAAGAAGGTCCTAATAAAAAACCTATTTCTATATTTGAATCAGGTGCAATTTTGATGTACCTTGCTGAAAAGACTGGTAAATTTCTTCCAAAGTTAAAAAGAGAGAAATATAAAGTGGTGCAATGGTTGATGTTTCAGATGGGAGGGGTTGGGCCAATGCTAGGGCAATCAAATTTTTTTCATCACTATTGTCCAGAAAAAATCCCCTATGCTATAAACAGGTATAAAAACGAGGTAGGTAGAATTTATAATGTTCTAGATAAGCAGTTAAAGGGAAATAAATACCTTACAGGTAACAATTATACTATTGCTGATATTGCTGTTTGGCCATGGATAATACCATATTATCAGGGTCAAAAGATTGAAAACTTTAGGAATTTATATAGTTGGTACAAAATTATAAATGAGCGAACAGCGGTAAAAAAAGGTTTAAACGTTCTTTCAAAAAGACAGAAACCAGGTAAAGAAATTAAGATGAATAAGGCAGCAAAGGAGCGTTTATATGGTAATATACAAAGAGACGCTGGCAAAATGAAAGTATATTGATTATTCTCTTAACTATCTTTTTGAGATTTTAATGTATGGAGAGGTGGCCGAGCGGCTGAAGGCGACGGTTTGCTAAACCGTTAAACGGGAAATCCCGTTTCGAGGGTTCGAATCCCTCTCTCTCCGCCACAATCTAGAAATATAAGATTATCCCTTCTCTAGGATTTCTAATTTTTTTCGTTTTCACCTGGGTTACTTCTATAAAAGGTAAAGCATAATTTGAAATAAAAAAGTTCTTAGTAATTCATATGTTCATTCATAAATTCATTATCACTAAGTAAAATTGACTTATCTATTGAATTAATTATATCATTTTCGTTTAATTCAAAATTTCCTGAATTATTTTTTTTCACATTTATTATTGAGCACCTTTTAGCTAACATTTCTCTTGATAATGAATTTAATTCATTTGTGCCTAAATCTAAAATATTGATAGAGATATTTTTTCTTAATAATGTGTAAAATGCTGTAGTCTGAATAGTATCAAAAAAAACAGAATCATAGTTTAGAAAAACATTATCGATTGATCCTGATGAGTCAATATTTTTTTTGTGAAATATATTAGGTAATAAATTTTCCGGGTGAGGTCTAACAAAAACCTCAAAATTATTTTTTTCTAGTATTTCAATGAGATTGAGGTGTATTTTCATAAGAATTAAGCCATGAGGTTGAATACTATAAAGGATAGAATCGTATCTATAGCTTCCTCCTACGATGCAGATTTTTTTAATTTTTTTATTTATTTTTGATTTATTTAAAGAAGAAAATTGAGGGTTTTTAAGAGTTTTGATTTTGCATCTACTTCCAATAAGAATATTATTTTTAATTTGTATTTTTTTGTAATTTTTTTTATTTGAGTTTGTGTAACAGAAAAATTCATCACTATATTCAAAATCAAACAAACTATCCAATGCATTTTTACTCCATCCTTCTCCACTACCATGCTCATGAGAAATTACATTTCCTCCAAAAGTTCTCACCCATGAAGCTATAAAACTTTGCATAGGCTGGGGAGAAAACAGCCATAACTCTGATGGAGGGTTTTTATATTTTTTTTGAAGAGAATATATAAAATTTTTGTGTGTGCTTTGATATGAAGAAATATATATTTTTAGGTTACTTATTTCATCATTTGTTAAATTACTTCCAAACTCTAGAGATCTTGAAATTACTGCATCAATCATTAATTTAATTTTTTTATCATTATGATTTTCTTTATTGTATTTATTTAAATTAAAAAATAAAAAATACTCAGCTGGTATTATAAATGGTTTATCTTCAGTATAATCTATATGTTTATTAATTAGTTGTGTATTCCTAAAACATATTTTTGTATTTAGATCTATTTTATTTATAATTTTTTTAAATTGAGTAATTTGTACTTTGATTAATTTTTTAAACCAACTTGAATTAAGTGATTTAATATAGTTCTCTAATATTACATTTCTATCTGGAGATAAAATTTCTTTAAATTGGTTATGTAAATTATATAATGAGAGATACATATCATAATTTTTTTTTCTTATTATGGATAGTTCAAATAATATTAAGGCCCTATTTATTGCGCTTGAAAAGGTTATGTATAGAGTATAACTATCTACATCATTTAAGGGATCTTTATTAAAAATTTTAATCCAGTCACTTATAATTTTGTTTCTAAAATCAATTAAAATAGAATTATTAACTGGCCATTCAATATTAATTATAGAATTAAGCAAAGTTATTCTTGCCACTTTATTTTTGTTTCTAGATAGTTAATTATTTCTTTCTCGCTAAGTAAATTTATAGAGTCCGAAGTAGGGATCTTAATATTATATTTTTTTGATATTTCTTCTATTATCATAAGGTGGTTCAAGGAGTCCCAATTTTCAGCTGATTCAGTATCAATAATTAAAGGAATATTTTTATTATCTATTTTAAGTAGCTTTAAGAGTATATTTCTAATTTCATTAGATAAATTATTATTCAAAAGGCTCCTCCTCAATAATTTTTTTCATTTCTGATTTCATAGCTTTATAATCTTTCTTTCCATTGTTATTTAAAAGTATTTTTTCTGTCGGTTTTATGTATGTTGGCACCATATAAGCTGGTAATTTTTTGCTTAAAATATCTTTTATTATCTTAATATTACCATTTTTTGTAATAATAAATGCACAAAGAATATCAAATTCGTTATTGAATTTAATTGGAAAAGCAGCAGCATCAACTACGTTTTCAATTTTTTTTATGATTGTCTCAACCTCATTTAGTTCTACTCTATGGCCTCTAACTTTGACTTGGTTATCTATACGGCCATGATAATAGTATTCACCATTATTATCCTTAAGTAAGAGATCTCCAGTTTTATATGAAAGTTTACTATTTATTGGATTAATAAAGAAATATTTATTATTTTCCTCTTTATTTTTCCAGTAATTCTTAGAAATTTGTGGCCCTGAAACTATGTGTTCGCCTATCTCACCTTTATTTACAATAGTATTTTCATCCATAAGGAGAACTTCTAATCCGGGAAGAGGTTTTCCTAATGGGATTTTTTTATCTTTAGTTGATATTTTGGGAATTATGCCATGGTGCGATACAATCGCAGTTTCTGTTGTTCCGTACATATTATGCAATATTATATTCGGAAATTTTTTTTGAAATTTAAAAATAAAGTCAACTTCCAATTCTTCTCCGGTTAAAAGTATATTTGTTATATCACTTACTTTATCAATTTCGTTACTTTGATATTCTAAAAACTTTTTAATAAAGCTTGGAACTGTAAATAGAATATTAATTTTCTTTTCACTAAAAAATAAATTTGGGTTTATTTTATATTTTTGTTTATTGAGTGGAACAATTGTTCCAGCTGTCATCCAACAATAGAATATATCAAAAATTGAGGGATCAAAATGTAAATCAGAAAAATGTGCAAATCTTAAAAAATTTTCTATGTTAAAGATTTTTGTACAATTGATAAGAAAGTTAGAGGTATTTTCGTGTGTGACAACAACTCCTTTAGGGTTTCCTGTAGAACCTGAGGTAAATATTATATATGCCATGTCGTCAGGTTTTACTTTCATTGGTAGTTTTATATTATTATAGTTATTCTTTATTGGTATTTTTTTTGATCCAAAAAAAACAAATTCTTTGTTTAATATTAATAAATTAATTTTTAATTTATATTTTTTTATAATTTTAATTATAATTTCACTATTTTTTTGATCTACAATTATACATTTTGGTTCAAGTTCTTCTAATAACCATAGCAACCTCTCCTCTGGCCAATTAGTTGATAGTGGAACCCAGCAAGATCCAGCTTTTAAAGATCCAAGAATCCCTGAATACATAAAAATATTTTTTTCTGATACTATGCAGATTCTATCATTAGGCTCACATTTATTTTCAATTAAAATGTTGGCTATAAAATTGGCAAGTGAATTAATTTCCCTATAGGAACTTAGTTCACCATTATTATCTAAAGCAATTTTATCAGGATAAATTTCAGCCGTTTTTTCAAAAAATTCATGTTGAAGCATTTTATATATTCTAAATTAATTATCGTTTCCATCTTTATACCAAGTAAGCATCATACCATCATTTCCAATTACAGTGCTTGTTGGTTTTTCCCAGCTTGGATTCCACTCTTTTCGTTGATTATAATCAAATCCAGATCTTAGAAGTAAGGAATTAGTTTTTTCATCCTTATCAACAATTGTATCATGATAGATTACTATCTTTCCAATATCGCTCAAAACAGTATATCTTGGTTTCGCTCTTCCAGAAAACTCCCCACAACTACTTATTTGATTCGATAATTTTGCTCCTTTTTCTAAAGAAGTTCTGTGATGCTGCATACCTCTCATTGGAATAGCATGGAATAAGTAATGAGCTTCAATTTCATTTTCTCTTAGCAGGGTATATAAATCCCTGAGGGTTTCAAAATTATCGTTAACACCTTTTAATAAGGGGTTTTGATTATAAATTTTAAATCCAATTTCTTTTAACCTGTCTAAAGCTTCAATACTTTCTCGCCAAAATTCTACAGGATGATTAACATTTACTCCTAACTCATACCTAAAATTATATGTTTCAAAAACATTTAATAAATTTGAGTTTATTCTTATAGGGTCTTGAAATGGAACTCTGCTACCAATTCGAATTATCTTAATATTTGGAGCCTCTTTTTTAATTAGGCTTAAACTTTCATCTAACATAGTTGGAGACATAAGTGGATCTCCTCCTGTTATAAGCACTTCATCGACATCTTTATTTAATAGATCTGAACCAATGTATCTTACTGAGTGTTCCAAGTTATCTTTTGTTAGAGTCTTTACGGGGTACTGTCCTCTTAAGCACCATCTGCAGTGAGCAGCACAAACAGTAGTTGGCTCTAAAAGAACAGTTTTCTTATATAACCTTTCAACTCCTAAAACTGGTTTTCCATCAAATTCTATATTTACTTCGGATTCATAATGACGTCTTCTATCATCAGGCAGAATAATATCTTCACTTGGGCTTTTAAGATATTGCTTAGCAAGACCATGGTATTCATTACTATTATTTCCATAAGCCTCTTCTATTTCTAATAATTTATTGGCTAGAAAAGGGGAAATAAGTTCTCTAAAATTTCCTTTTTTTGCCCCAGCCATTATGATTCATCCAGTTTTAAAAATAAATTTTGTTTATTTTCTTCCACACTTTTATAGCCTTGTCTAGCGTCAGTAGTAAAAAATTCATTAATTGGTGGTAAAGAGGAATAACCAATCAAAGCTTTTTGCTTTTTTGATAATAAACAGAATATATCATAAGGTAATCCTCTAGGTAAATCAAACCGTTGTTTTACCCACCACATTTGCATTGTTGCAATAACAGCCCAGGCATTTTTCTTTGATTTTTTTGGAAGAGCTCCGTGCCAAATTCTACTATCCCATATAGCTAAATCCCCCTTTTTCAGAGGAACAGCTGAACCACTAGGAAAATTCCTATCTGTATAATTATCTGATCTATGACTTCCAGGTACTATCATAGTACATCCTTCATCAATTTGTCTATCATCAAGAGCAATTGCTAACTGGACCATCCATGTTTTTTTCCCAGATGAGGGGAGCCAAGAGTCCATATGATATTTAAGCTTATCCCCACTTGATCTTGCAATTAGTTCACCCAAAATATAATTTGGTTTATCAGGGGGTATATTAGTATAATATTTATCATTAATAATCTTTATTAATATTTTTTCTACTGTCGCGCAAGATATTAAGTCAATAAATATTTTATCCTTATTTTGTAGGTTGAATACTTGTTTATCATTTGGTCTCTTATCAGAGTAACCAGGTAATTTTTTTTTTTTATTTTTTTGGTATAATGAATTAACTATTTTATTTAAATAATTGCATGTTTCATCATCAATAAAATTTGTTAATTTTGCATAGCCAAGAATTTCAAAATCATTAATTATTTTATCAAGTTGATTAATGTTAATTTTTTTAGTATTTAGCATTTTTTGTCTCTTAATTAAGCAAATAAAATCATTATTTCAATTTATTATATATATTCAATTATAGAATACAAATATAGATAATCCTATAACAAAAATTATAATTTATATAAAATCTTTTTAATTTTTAAAAACTAAAAAAGCTTGAATTTTCTTGATAAATTGAATATTTCTAGTTAGTTTTATTTTCAAACAATCTTTATGGATTTATAATGAATGAACATGGCATCAGAGATCTAGAGTCAATTTTAATCAGTTTAGGTTTAAACTCTAATTCAAATATTTTATGTCATTCTTCTTTGATGCATTTGGGGAAATTAAAAAATATAGATATAGTTGATTACCCAAAAAAAATATTAGAAGTTTTTTCGAAAATCTTAGCTAACACAGGTACTCTTATTGTGCCATCTTCCAATTTTGATTATGGTATAAAAAAAGTGACCCATAACATTGATAATTCTCCTGTTAGCAAGTCATTAGGATCGTTCTCTAATTATGTTACTTTTCACTCATCATCTTACAGGTCGTTAAATCCAATATTTGCATTGTCAGCAATAGGTAAAAATTCAAAAGATATTTGTTTACAATCTAATGCTTTAGCTTTTGGAGAAGGTTCAGCCTGGGATATATTATTCACTTATAAGCCTAAGATTTTATACTTAGGTTGTGGGTTTGAATATACAACCTTTATTAGATTTATTGAATTTAAATATGGTGTTCCTTATTTATATAATAAATTATTTACTACATCAGTAGTTAGGGATAATGAGAAGATTGATTATTCAGTGATTGCTCCGTTAAGGTATCATCATTTAAATGACCAGACTGTCTATAATTTAAGTAAATTTGAGCAATATTTGATTGAGAAAAAAATATTAATTGTTAAAAAATTTGGCGAAACTAAAATAATGTTAATTGATATGCATGAATGCTTTGATGAGGGTATTAAATGTCTTGAAAAAGATCTTCACTATTTTTTGGCAAAGAAACCTTCCTATAATGAAACAGAATATCCTCTATATTAATTTATTTGGAAATTTTAGCTACTTATTATTTATATAAAATTATTATATAATTTTTTATAATTGTGTCAAAAATGTCATTTTTTAAAAATCAACTCTTTCTTAGTTTTTATTTTTCTATATAAGTATTTCAATATTATTGTATAGTGCAAATGGTATCTTAAAATAATTTAATATTAGGTAGTTATGGATTTAGAAGAGAAAATTATAAACGAGTCATTAGTTAAACTTAAAAATTTAAGAAGAAGTTTAACAGGCAAGGGTTCAAGAGAAACTCACCATTTTTTATCGCAAATAACAGATTTAAATACCTTCGAAGTACCAAGTGGAAAAAAAGTTTTTGACTGGAATATTCCACAAGAATGGAAAGTTAATTCTGCTCGATTAACCGGCCCAAATGGTAACATTATTATTGATATCGATAATAATTTTTTACATCTTTTAAATTATTCTGACTCATTTCAAGGCGAATTAACGCTTAGTGAGTTAAAGAAGCATTTGTATACCTTGCCTGAAAACCCCAGTGCAATTCCATATGTAACAAGTTACTATGAAAAAAACTGGGGTTTTTGTATTTCTTATAATGAATTTTTGAAACTTGAGGAGGGAATTTACAAAGTAGATATTAATACTGAATTTCTCTCTGGATCAATGACTTCATCTGATTTGACTGTTCCTGGCATCTCCAAAAAAGAAATCTTCTTTAGTAGTTATACTTGTCACCCGGTAATGGGAAATGATGAAATCTGTGGTTCTATAGCATTAGCTCTTTTAGCTAGGAGGTTAAGGTTAAGAAGTATTGAAAAAATAAAATATTCTATTAGATTTTTATTTGCCCCTGAGACAATTGGTAGCTTAGCCTATCTTCATACTTTTGGTAATTATTTAAAAGAAAATATGATAGCTGGTGTTGTTGTTTGTAATATAGCCTGGCCTGGTGAATTTAAATATAAAAAAAGTAAGTTTGATTCTTTAGGTAACAAAGCTATGAGCTATTTAAGTAAAAAGGACAAAAATGAAATATCAATAAATGAATTTTCTCCAATTGGTAGTGACGAAAGGCAGTATTGTTCTCCAGGGTTTAACTTACCTGTCGGACAGCTTAGTAGAGCAGAAACATATTTTAAAAATTATCATACATCTCTTGATACTTTTGAATTAATTGATCCAAAATCAATTATTACTACAGTAAATCTACTTGAAGACTGGTATGACCTTATCTCAATTAATAAGAAATATATTAATCTAAAACCTTTTGGTGAAGCTCATTTTTCAAAATATAATCTTTATCCTAAAACTAATTTTGGAAATGAAAAAGACTTAACAACAAGAGCGTTGCTATGGCTTATGAACTTTAGTGATGGCAATAACGATTTAGTCGATATCTCTTCACTTAGTAAGACTGATATTATAATGCTATCAGAAATAGCAGAAAATTGTGAAAAAGAAGGCCTTATAAAGCAATTAGAAAAATAATTTATATTTAAAATTACATTTTTCTCTAGGTCATTATTCCTATAGATTTAGTCTCTAAATATTCTTCAATACCTTCTTGGCCTCCTTCTCTTCCTAAACCGGAATTTGACATTCCTCCAAAAGGTATAGCAGAGGATGTAGGATTAACATCATTTATGCCAATTATAGCAAAATTCAACTTTTCCATTGTTCTCATAGCTAAAGATATTTCTTTAGTGTAAATATAAGCTGCGAGTCCATATTCTGTATCATTTGCCATTTTTATTGCTTCGTTAGATTCTTTATATGAAATAATTGGAGCTACAGGGCCAAATGTTTCTTCTCTGTAGATTTTCATATTTGGCTTTATATCAGTAATAATTGTAGGTGAATAAAAATAGCCTTTTCTTAATGAATTAGGATTAATTTTTTTTCCACCAAAGATTAACTTTGCTCCTTTTTCCAGAGCATCTTTAACTTGACTTTCAATTTTAAAAATAGATTCCTCGTTAATTAAAGGTCCCATCATAGATCTATCATCTAATCCATTCCCTACTTTAATATTTTTAACTCTTTCATGGAGAGTTTTTACAAAAATTTCTTTTATATTTTCATGAACAAATATTCTATTTGGACTTATACAGGCTTGACCGCTATTTAAAAATTTTATGGCTGATAATCCTTTGGCTGCATGAACTGGATCAGCATCAGGGAAAATAATAAAAGGTGCATGTCCACCTAATTCTAATGAAACTCTTTTTAAATTATAGCCTGATTTACTTGCAAGTAACCTTCCGACTCTAGTGCTACCAGTAAATGTTAGTTTTGATATCCTAGAGTCAGATGTAAAAAGCTCCCCAGTATCGTCTGGTTTTAAAGGTGTTATCAAATTAATTACTCCACAAGGGAAACCAACTTCTTGTATTATTTTAAACGTTTCGATAGCACAGAGAGGTGTATACTCTGAAGGTTTTAAAACAATTGTACAACCTGCAGCAAGTGCGGGTGCAACTTTCCTAGTAATCATTGAAATAGGATAGTTCCATGGGGTGATAGCGCCAACTACACCAACAGGAGTTTTTTGGGTAATAAATTTTTGCCCAGATTTTTCTGAAGATATAAATTTACCATCAATACGTTTAGCTTCTTCAGCATACCATAACAAAAAATCAGCTGCATATTTTACCTCAGCCTTGGCTGATTTGAATGTTTTACCTTGTTCTAAAGTCATTAACTTAGCCAAAGAGTTCTGATTTTCTAAAATATTCTTCCACGCATTATAAAGTAGTTTAGATCTCTCATAAGGAGAGGATTTTGACCAACTATCAAAAGCAATATAAGCCGATTCAATAGCTTCTAAAATATCTTCCTTTGATGTGTCTTCAATACTTCCTAAAGCTTCGTGGTTACTTGGGTTAAATGATTTATAAAGATCACCATTAGTATTTTTTTTCCATTTACCATTAATTAACACATCACTCTCCGTTAAAAGGTAATTTATAAAATTCGCAGTTCAGATTTATTAGAAGTAAAAGCTTCAAATCCATTTTGAGTTACTCTAATAGTATCTTCTAAATGAAGAGTGCCCCAACCTAACTCAAAGTATGGCATATCTATATTTATTATCATGTTCTCTTCAAGGGTGAAATCAAATTCTCCACCTGCATATACTTCGTTACCTAATGGAATAGGGTTATCAGTATGTTCTAAACCTAAACTATGAGGTGAAACATAAAAATAGTCTTTGAAACCTTCTTTTTTAATTACAGAAATTGTTTCATCGATAAGTTGACTCCTTTTTATTCCTGGTTTGATAATGTCGCAAGCTGCTTCCCATCCTTTTTGCATTGCTTTTGACCTCATTTCTAATTCTTTTGATGGTTGTCCAACAATTAATGTTCTACCAATATCACCCAAGTAATGTTTATAATCTGCAAGAGAATCTACAAATAATGATTCACCACGAATAACCTTCCCATGTGGTAGGCCTCCTAGGGTGGTAACTATATATCTACCATTTCCTCCATTCCTTGAAACTTCGGTAAAATATGATCTTTCAACATCAGACCATTTAGTACCTTCAGAAATCCTAGAAATTGCATGCTCAACTCCCTTTTCATTTATTATTGCAGCTTTTCTCATTAGCTCTACTTCTTCTTTAGATTTTACCATTCTGATCTCTCTAAAAATATTAGTAGCTTCAACAATTTCTATGTCTGGAAGACCCATTTCCTTCATCCAATGAAGAATTCTAGGATCGTCAGTGCCTAGTCTAGCCTTTGAGAGACCTGCATCTTCCAGTAATCTTTTTAATCCCCATGCTGGTGTTGCTGCCATTTTTCCTGAATGTTCTTTTGCTCGATAGTTCCAGGTTTGCTCTAGCGGTGTAAGGTTTGCACCTTTTCTAACAGGCCAACCTGACCATTCAGCAGCAACTGGTTCATTATCTTGATCATTAGATTTTATTTTTGTATCTCGTCCGGAGTAATCAGAAAACATAACAATGTTTGGAACCCATGTGGGGGTTACTTCTGTAAGTCTTTCTAAGTTTATTGCTGCATTAATAACTAACCCAGCTGGGGCCTCTTGTTTTCTTGGTAAAACCGCGTAGCTATTAAAAATCCAACCGCCGGAGGAAAAAAGATCCCAATAATCAGTCAAATAATATACATTAATGGCTTCTTTAGCCACTAAACCATCTAATGTATATTTGTCCATTATTTCAAAAGCACGATCTTTATTTAATAACATAAAATAACCTCCAAAAATTAAAATTATTCATTGGATATAAGGTATTAAAGGATGTATATCTCAAAACTTATATTGATACAAGTTTCTTTAGTCTATCAAATTTAAACTTTTTTTTCTATAATTAATATAAATATTCCAATTGTTTTATTACTAAATAGCTTATATGAAAATTCAAAATTCAAAATTTATAATTTTATACAAAAAAGAAATAAATAAATATTATTTTATTTTAGATAGTATATTACCAAAAAATTTAAAAGAAATTGATAACAATTTTTCTTTAAGTATTGGTAATGCATACTTAGATAATAAGGTCATTGATAGAATATGGTTGGTAAATAAAATTAAACTAAATCAATATGAAGATATAGAGGAATTGAACGGTTCATTTTCATTTATATTTTTCAATCATAAGGGTGAATTAACAGTTATCACTGATCGTTTTCTATCAAAGAAAATATACTTTATAGAAAATCATAAATATACTATATTAAGTAATAATCTTGTAAATATTTCTAAGTTCGCTTTAAAAGAAAAAATTATTTCTTTTGGAAATATAAACAAAAATGCAATTTTTGAATTTTTAAATTTTAGAAGACTTTATGGAAGTAAAACATTTTTTAATAATATTTCTTTACTTAAGCCAGCATCAATTTATCAAATAAATAGAAATTTTACCTCAAAAGTAAATTTTTGGATTCCAAGATATGATAATTTTATATCTTTTGATGAAGCTTATATTACCCTAGCAGAAAACTTAGTTAAATCTACTTCTAGGTTTATAAATGAATATGATTCATCTTCTTTATTATTAAGTGGCGGGCTTGACTCTAGAGCATTATTATCTGCTTCTAAACCTAAATTTTGTATAACGGTATGTCCTTCCAAGAATAATGAAGCAGATATTGCTGAAATTTTAGCTAAAAAGGCAGATGTTCCATTTAAGTTTATTTTATCAAAGGATAAAGTTTTCGATAATATTTTAGACCAAATTGTTTGTGAAACTGATGGGGAATATTCGTTAGTAAACACGTCATTTTATAGATACAAAGATGAATTTCAAAAATTAAGCAAACAATTTATGCTTGGTTTATTTTTAGATGTACTTTTTGGTGGTTTATATTTACCAAAGAGTAAACTCAAATTATATGGAGTAGATACTACAGTAAATATCCTTGATAAAATCAAAGACAACCCAGCAGATTACTTCATCAATAATGTAAAATATAGAATGAAAAATTATAATATGAACACCATAATTAAATCAGAATATGTTTCTAGTTTATACTCGGTAATGCATGATGAAATAAAAGAACATTTTCTTGTAGCTGCAGAAGGTACTAATAATATTTACTCTCAATGGGAAAGCCTTCATTTGTCTCCAATGTCTCGTCATTATTCATATGCAATGGTTAAATCCATTGAAAGTTTTTCGCCATGTGCTATTCCGGCATTTGATAATAATTTACTTAATCTTTCAATCAAAATGCATCCAAAACATAAGTTAAATTCTTCAGTTTATAAGAAAGCTATAAAATATTTAAACCCAAAATTAATGGATGTTTTAAACGCTAATTCAAACACTCGTGCTGACCATAATGAATATATTTCTACACTTTTAATTTTTTCAAAAAAAATTTTTCGAAAAATGTTTAAAATTGATCTTAAATTACCACCTAGAGGATCTGATAGGTCTTGGCTTTCACCAAGCAAGTTAATTGAAAAAAACTTTTCAATAAGACAAGAGATTTTAGATCTTAAAAATTCAAATATTTTTGATGATTTAGATATAATTGATAATATGAAGATTAAAGATCTAATTTACGAGCACTTTAATAATCAAAAAGATCATTCAATCCTTCTGCTTCACTTGTTGACAATTAATATTTTCTTTAGAAATATTTTTAAATAGTAAACATATCTTTTATTTCAATTGATTAGAAAAACTTTTATTTAGCTTATTATGCCAAAAAAATAAGTCTCTTGTTGAAACTATCGAACCTTCTGATTCAAAAATCTGATTTATCCACTTTTTATAAAGGTTTATTCTATGTTTAGTCCTCGAATAAAAGAAATTATTGTGAATTAAAATTGAAGTAATCCCACCTTTATTAATATTTTCTTGAACTATTTTATCAATACTTTCTTCTGTTTCTTTCTCATTTAAATGCATATATTTTGTAAAAGAAGTATCCATACTAAATATTGGGATACTTAATACATTCAAACTAGTATTTTTATTTTTGCAAAAAAATTTGTGGGGCAGTGAGAACGATGTTCTAAAACCAGGAAGATCATGAAACATCATTGAATTATCATACAGGATCCCGTCAGTAGAATCTAATTTATTATATAAGCGATCAGGTGAGAATGCTAATTCATGTATTCTCATTCCATAGATATTTCTAACTTTATATTTTTCTTTAAATTTATTAATGAGATTATCAAAATTACTATCTTTTAAATCTGCTACAGTTGGATGTATTCCTATTTCAGAATTAGAACCATCAACTATTTTACATAGTCTATATACAGCTTTTAAATCAAAACTATTATATTCCATCATTATATTAAATGTACTACTAAAACCTTTTTCAAAAGTTAATCTATATAAAATATCTAAAATTTTTTTTTGTTTATATGATAAAAATCTATATATACTATAGCTTGGTAGGTTAGTATTTTTTTTATTTTTTATTATATTATACAGTTTCTTCTTGGTTAAATGAAAAAGTTTAGTATGACTTTCATACACAAAATCAATATCGTGAGATAAATTAAGAATATTTCTTTTATCATATAATTGATTAACTTTATTTAATTTTATGCCAAGGGTTAATATCTTTTTAGCTAAGATTTCAAACCAAATATCAACTAAAGGAACTTCTAATTTTCCAGCAGCATACTGAATAGAATCTTTTGCAAGAAACCTGCCCTTATTTTCATAAATTATATTATCCTTTTCTTGCCATGCAGATAAAAAATAAAAGATTGATGCAATTAAATCAAATTTTTCTGAGTTTTCTCTCTTTTTACATTTAAACATAGGGTTAAGAGAGTCTAAATCAGATATTTGATCTTTTGTTATTTTTTTATTTTTAATGAAGAATTCAATTGTTTCTTCTGATTGGAAAAAAAAAATATATTTTTTATTTTCGACTATTGGAATTTTCTTATTTGAGTAGATTAAAGTTTTTTCATTATTATCAATATCTTCAAATTTATAATAAAATTTTATTTTTGCTTTATAATATGTAAAAAAAGTTTCAAAAACATAATAAGCTTTCGGTATAAAAGATTTATCGCAATCAATTAAAATATTAAGCATTAGAATCCTCTGGTGCTATTATTAAGAATACTATAACTCTTTTCTAGAGATTTTCTTTCTCTTCTACTTAACTTTCTATGAATAATACCTTCATAATAGTCTTGTTTAATTCTAACTAGGTTATTATTTTTTATATTTTTAATTACTTCAGAAAAAATAGTTGGTTTAAAATTAATCATTCTTTTTTTGAAATCATTAATACTCTCGTTATTTTTTGGTTTAAAATCAACAATTTTAATTATATCTCCCTCGTCAATTTTATTATTAAGAGTATGCAATGTTAATGATGTAGGATAATTTTCAATAATTGACCACTCCAAACTTGATAATCCCCTATGCCTTGGCAGTCTACCAGGATGAGCATTATAAACTATTAGATTTTCAATATTTAAAATATTATTTTTTATAATTCCTCCAGACAATAGGAAAATATGATTAATTTTTTCTCTTTTAATACAGGCCTCCGTCTCAAATGAGTTATGAGGGGAGTTAAAATACCTTATATTATTTTTATTACACCAGGAATTTACATTAAATTTATTTTTATTATCTTCTAAATTATATTTTTTCTTAATATTAAATCTTTTAAATATAGAATATATAATAGAAATTATTTTTTCTAGAATATTTAGGTCAAAATTTTCATTTTGCCATATTTTTCTTTTGCTATTTTTTTTTTGTATTTTTTCTTCGACTAGAACAATGATATTTTTTTCATCTTGAGATATCAGTTTTTCTATAAAAGAAATTAGATTGACATCATTTTCTCTACAAAAAATTCCTATTTTCATTTTAAATACTCACAAAAAATTAAAAATATTATAATCTTTAATTATATGCTTTTAGTTGCCAAAAATTAATGATTGCATATAATTTAGATGAGGTTAAATTAAAAATTAATTATGTTCAAATCAATTTACACATAATTAGTATTAATACATATTAGAAGTTAAAAATTTTTGTTAACATTTAATTTTAATAGTTATGATTGTTGGTGATATATAATGAAAATAGGAATTATAGATTTTGGAGTTGGAAATATTAATTCAATATTTTCTATGTATAGGCACCTTGGGGTAACAACAGAGGTTGTTAGCTCTCATCATGAGATCTCTAATTTAGATAAAATTATCTTGCCTGGGGTTGGATCCTTTGACTACGGTATGATATCAATTCGTAAAAAAGGGTTCTTTGATATTTTAAATAAAAAAGTTTTGATTGAACAAAAGCCTATACTAGGTATTTGTTTAGGTATGCAAATTATTACTAATGGAAGTGAGGAAGGAAGTGAGAATGGATTTGGTTGGATTGAAGGTTTCTCAAAAAAGTTTAAATTTACGAATAATGAATTAAAAATACCTCATATGGGATGGAATAATATTAAAAAAAATAAAGACCACTATATATTGAGTAATTTAAAAATAAATTCTAGATTTTATTTTTCTCATGGATTTCATGTAGAATGCAAAAATAACTATGTTGTTACAACAACTGATTATGGATATATTTTTGATTCAATTATTGCTAAAGAGAATATTGTTGGTGTTCAGTTTCATCCAGAAAAGAGTCATAAATTCGGGATGAAAGTTCTTGAAAACTTTGTAAAATTTAGTTAAAAAAATTCAATGCTATTACCAAGAATTATTCCTTGTTTGCTTTTGCACAATGAATCTTTGATTAAATCTAAAAGATTTAAAGATTTTAATTATGTTGGTGATCCTATAAATACAGTAAGAATATTTAATAGATTAGAAGTTGATGAGCTTATATTTTTAGATATTTTAGCTAGTAAAAAACTAAATGAACCCTCTTATCATCTAATCAGAAATATAGCTGATGAGTGTTTTATGCCATTCACATATGGAGGGGGTATTGGTTCGTTAGATATTGCAAGTAAAATTTTTGAATGTGGTGTTGAAAAAATAGCAATTAATTACTCAGCAATTAACAATCCTAGTCTTATCACTAAAATCGCAAATAAATTCGGAAGCCAAAGTATAGTAATATCTATAGATATAAAATATGATTATTTTGGGAGAAGAAAAATATACAGCCATACAAAGAAAAAAAATATATCATTGGATCCATTACAATGGGCTCATACAGTTGAAGAGTTAGGAGCGGGTGAAATTTTATTAACATGCGTAAACAACGAGGGTATGTGGAATGGTCTTGATATTAATTTGATAAAATATTTTTCATCATACCTTAAAATCCCGGTTATAGCGCATGGTGGTGCTTTTTCATTGGACAATATTTCTAGAGCTATTAAAGATGGAGGAGCAAACGCAGTAGCTGTTGGAAATATGTTTGTTTATCAAAAAAAAGGAATGGGTGTGCTTGTGAACTATCCTTCTGAATTTGAATTAAAAAAGGTAACAAGTGATAAATCAATATAAAATATGTAATAGGTGCATTTATGATAGCACTGTGCCAAATATATCTTTTAACTCACAAAATATTTGTAATTATTGTGATCAACATGATGAATTAGAAAAAGAGTATCCACTGGGGGCTGATGGTAAAAAAAAACTAGAATTACTTATTAACCAAATAAAAAAAGCTGGGAGAAAAAAGAAATATGATTGCGTTATTGGAGTGAGTGGTGGCTGTGATTCTTCTTTTTTATTGTATAAATTAGTTAGTTATGGACTTAGACCACTTGCTGTACATTTTGATAATACTTGGAATTCTGCAATATCTACAATGAATATTGCTAAGGTTACTTCTAAACTCGGAATAGATTTATTCACTTATGTGGTTGATAACAAAGAATATGATGAGATATATAAAGCTTTTTTATTATCAGGTGTTCCAGATATTGAGGCTCCAACAGATATTGGTATTGCCACAACTCAGTATCTTGCAGCAGCAAAATATAATATTAAGTATATAATTGAGGGTCACTCATTTAGGACAGAAGGAATTTCTCCGCTTGGTTGGTTGTATATGGATGGAAAATATATTCAAAGTGTCCTTAAAAATTATAGTAATCAAAAAATTAAAACTTTCCCAAACTTAACATTATTTAAACAGTTGAAGTGGATGGTTCTTAATAGATTTAAAAGAGTTAGGCCTCTATATTATATGGACTATAACAAAAAATTAGCTATGGAAATTTTGAAAGATAAATTTAACTGGGAATGGTATGGAGGCCATCATTTAGAAAATCAATTTACAGCTTTTTATCATAGATATTTTATGCCAAAAAAATTTGCAATTGACCAACGACTTTTAGGTTATGCCGCTTTAACTAGATCTGGTCAGATTATAAGAGATGATGCTTTGGAGATGATGAAAGCTTCTCCCTCAGGCCAAGAAATAGATGAAATTTTATACTTAGTAAAAAAAAGGCTTTGCTATAGTGATAATGAATTCCAATCGATAATGAATATAGCAAAAAAAAATTATAAAGATTTTAAAACTTATAAAAAAACATTTGAGAAACTTAAGCCATTTTTTTATATTATGTATAAACTAGATTTAGTTCCAAAAAGCTTTTATATAAAATATACAAAATCTGACTAAGAAATTATATATTCACTAGTTATTTTATTTTCTGTATATTTTTAATCGATACAAACCTTAAATATGGGAGAGGATCTCGCCATCCTTTTGGGTAAATTTTTATTGCTTCCTCGTTGCTAACTTTTGGAGGAATAATAACATCATCATCTTTTTTCCAATTTACTGGAGTAGCGACATTATAATCTTCAGTAAGTTGACATGAATCAAGGAGTCTTAGAATTTCATCAAAATTTCTTCCTGTACTCATAGGGTATGTAAGCATTGCCTTAATTTTTTTATCTGGGCCAATCAAAAAAACTGAACGAACTGTTGCATTATCTGCAGCAGATCTTTCTTCAGAACTTCCTTCAGAATTTGCAGGTAACATATTAAATAATTTTGCAATTTCTAAATTTGGGTCAGCAATTAGAGGGTAGTTTACCTCAAATCCTTGAGAAATTCTAATATCATTTTTCCAGTTTTGATGATCAGAAATTGTATCTACACTTATACCTATTATTTTACAGTTTCTATTCTTGAATTCTTCACTAAGTTTTGCCATATATCCCAATTCTGTAGTACATACTGGTGTGAAATCTTTAGGATGTGAAAAAAGAACAGTCCAAGAATTATTAATCCACTTATGAAAACTAATTGTACCTTCGGTTGTTTCAGCATTAAAATCAGGGACAAAATCATTTATTCTGAGTGTCATATTGAATTCCTTATCAAAAATATTGTAATATAGAAAATTATTCCAAAATTAACAATATTTATATTTAAAAAGAAATAAAATTTCTATATAGTTGTTTTTTTAAAATTTCTTTTTTTATTTATGTGGTTTCGTGAATGGATGATTTAGATATTAAAATTCTTAGAATTCTTCAATCAGATTGTAGTTTAACTGTTTCAGAAATTGGAAAGAAGGTTGGTTTGTCCTCTTCTCCTTGTTGGAAAAGGATTAACAAGCTTATTAAAGATAAAATAATTATTAAACAAGCAGCAATTCTTAATCAAAAAAAACTTGGTTATAATTTAGTTGCTTTTGTAAGTATCAAAACCGCCAATCATTCAGAAGAATGGTTAAAAAATTTCTCAAAGAAAATTTCTTTAATGCAAGAAGTTATAGAGTTTTATAGAATGGCTGGTGATGTTGATTACATGCTAAAGGTGATTGTTAAAGATATTGAGCAGTATGATACTTTTTATAAAAAAATTATCGAAACTGAAGGTTTAAAAGAAGTTTCTTCAAGGTTTTCAATGGAAGTGATTAAAAATGATATATCAATTCCTATATAATTTAACTTATACAATTCTTTTATAAATTCAAAATAAGTTTATGGATTACACAAATAATCAAGAGGCACGAAGGATAGAGTGGTTTAGATATTACTCAGAAAAGCGAATTACGCATCAGTGGTTTCAAGTGCATTTGTTAAAAGATTTAGCAAATGTTAATTCAGTTTTAGAAATTGGTCCAGGATTAGGCTTAGTATCATCAATGTTACATAATGTTGGATTTAAAGTTACAACTATTGACTATTTACCTAATCAATACCCCCATCCAGAAATTAAATATTTTAAAAAGGAAATTATGGAATTAAATTCAGATGAAATTTCTGGTTATGATTGTATTATTTGTTGCGAGACCCTTGAGCATCTATTATGGGATGATATAGATAGTATCTTAAATAAATTTCACTCTAGTAGATGTGAATGGGTTTTAATCTCTGTGCCTTATCAAGGTTTCCAATTAGACTTTAGGTTATATTTTAATCTTTATAAGTTTAAAAAATACTTCTCTTTAAAAATTTTAAAATTTCTTAAAAATTTTAAATTTGATAAAGAGGCAGATCCATATGGTCATAAATGGGAAGTAGGCTATAAAAAGTATAGTCTTTCTAAACTTGAGAAAAAAATTAAGAAATCTGGTTTTAAAATATACAAAAGAGAATTTTCTTCTCCATGCAGGTCAGTTTTTTTTGTTTTAAAAAATATTTAAACTTTTAATGTTTAGCTGCTATTGCATTGATCTCCAAAAGTAACTCTGGATATGCTAGTGAATTAACATAAATTAATGTGCCTGCCCACGCATGTTTACCAAAGTGTTTTGCGCTAGCCTCAACTAAGATATCTAGATTACTTTTTTCTTTAATCATAAAAATGGTTCCCATGACTAAATCTTCTACTGACATATCAGCATCATTAAGAACTTTCACTATATTAGAATAAGTATTTTCTGCTTGTTCGGCGAATGTCGATGGTAAAAAACCATTAATATCGTAACCAGCTTGACCTGCAATATACAAAGTTTTAGCCCCATAGGGCACTTCTATAGCATGAGACCATTTTCCTCCAGGTTTTGGAAGCGTTTTTGGGTTTCTGAATATATTCTTTGTCATTTAATATTTTTCAATCTCTTTTCATCTTTTTTTTGTTTAGCTCCAAGTGCATCATACGTTGCATATTTATACATTTCACCAAGTGTTGGATAGTTAAAGCAAGTTTGAATAAATAAATCTGCTGTAGCAAATGTCATAAGACCTATCAAGCCAATGTGAACTAATTCACTTGCGTTCTCTCCTATGATTTGAACACCCAGAAGCCTCATATCGTTTGCATCAAATAGGAGTTTAGTGAACCCATCTTTATCACCTATTATTTGCCCTCTAGCATTTGAACTAGCATTTGCTCTACCTACTACATAATCAATATTTTTTTCTTTAAGACTCATTTCTGTCTCACCAGCCATTGAACATTCAGGTATAGTGTATATTCCATATGGTAATATAGGAGCCAATGATGTTTTATATTTCAAGTCAAATGCATGAACCATTGCTATTCGAGCCTGTTCCATAGAAGTAGATGCAAGAGCAGGAAAACCAATTACATCTCCAACAGCATAAATATGAGATTTTTTAGTTTGATAATGATTATTTACAGAAATATTACCTCTTGAATTTGTTTCTATTCCAATACCTTCCAGATTTAAATAGGATGTAGATCCACTTCTTCCTGTAGCTGCAAGTATATTCTCAACTTTAATATATTCTCCTGTGTCTAGATTAATTAAAAAATTCTTATCTTCTTTTTTAACATTATCTATTTTTGAAGATAGGACAAGTTTTACTCCTATTCGAGTCATCGCTTGAGCTAATGCTCCTGAAATTTCATCATCAAGAAACGCCAAAACAGTTTCTCTACCTTCTACTAGTGTAACTTCAACGCCTAATGCTGCAAACATACAAGCATATTCACACCCGATTACACCGCCACCAGCTACAAGAATACTTTTTGGAATTTTAAGAATTTTCAATATTGTATCTGAATCATATACACCGGAGTGTTCAAATGGGATATTTGGGGGCCTAAATGGGTACGAGCCAGTAGCAATTAATATAACATCACCATGTATTAAAATTTCTTTAGAATTATTAGGTTTGATAGATATAGTATTTTCATCCACAAAAGAAGCGGAACCTTTGAATAAGTCTATATTATGATTTTCAATATTTGTTTTTATTCTCTCTCTCTCAGCTTGTGATACTATCTTCTCTCTGTATAAAAAATCTCTTGCTGTTACTTGGTTTTTGAAATTTACTTCCATACCATATAAACCTCTTTGTCTGAACCCTGACAAATATAATGATGTTTCTCGTAGTGTCTTAGATGGAAGTGTTCCGGTATTTGCTGCAGCCCCCCCTAATTCTTGTTCTTTTTCAATTAAGGCAACTTTTTTTCCAAAGTAAGCTGCTTGAGCAGCTCCCTTTTCTCCACCTGGTCCTGATCCAATTACAACTAAATCATAGTGTTTATCATCCATTTTAAGCCCTCAAATGTCTAAGCTATACATAGAGTATAATTACGAATGAATTATATCAAAAATTTCAGAATAATGAATCAAAAAAAATTTACTTTTAAGAAAATTATATTATCACTTTGTGAAGAGTTATAGATTCGTCTCTTCCTCGAATAGTATAATCTCTTATTTCCTCAGTATCTATTTTTTCACTCAATCTCAACTTTACATCTTCTGTGATAAGAACGCTCGTATTAAGTTCTTTACAAGCACTACAGACTCTACTGGCTACATTTACTGCATCCCCAATAACTGAAAATTCAATTCTTTCATCACTTCCTATATTACCTACAATACAGTTACCTACATGAATTCCTATTCTGTGTTGAATTTCTGGTAATGATTTTTCTGCTCTTTCCTTACTCCATTGTCTCATTGCTGTTTGCATTTGTCTTGCACATTCAAATGCATTTTGTGCGTCATTACCTCTTGACCTTGGTGTTCCAAATGTGGCCATAACAGCATCTCCAATAAACTTATCTACAGTTCCAAAATTTTTAAATATTGGTGCTACCATTCTTTTTTGATATTCAGATAGAAGTTCAACAATTTCTTCTGCCTTTAAATTTTCACAGATAGAAGTAAACCCTACAATATCTGTAAATAGAACAGCAACAATCTGGTCATTCCCTGACCGAGTATCTGTTTTGAAGTCAAGTTTTTCAATTTCCTCTCTTATTTCAGGGGAAAAATATCTTCCAAGCTGTTGATTTGTCCGTTCTGCACTTGAAGCATCTGTAGTAATTTTTTCTATTATCCAACTTAATAAAATAGATATAGCAGCAGTTATAACAAAGATCTGGCATTGGAATATAAACCATGGTTGATTCATTGCAAATTCATCTTGTAAAGCAATAGTTCCTATGGCCCAAAAAGACTTTGGGTGATTAATTATTGGTAAGATGGTTGAAAAAAGCATTAAGGTGAAAAGTACTGAAAGACCAATAGTTATTTTAGGTCTTAATAAAGTTGCTGAAGCTAATATTAAAAGCTGTGGCATTGCAAAAGCGTAATCTAAACTTCTCCCTAAAGGAAAAGGAATAAAATTTTCTATATCAGCTGTATAATTTGATAGCCATAAATTTACTGCAGCTATACAAACAAAAAGAAGACCATAAACAGATAAACATAGGTTATATGTTTTTTCATTTACGTAGTAGGCGCAAGCACCAAATCCAATTGTGAACAGTAGAAAAAAAAGAGGAAACATTCGGTTGGCAAAGTCCGATAGACTATTATCAAAGTATATTTGGGTTGCTGTTGATAAAAGATTCAGTAAGCATGCAATTGAAGCCGATAATCTTAGACCAGAAACATGTCTATTTATTTTGTGATCTATTTTTTGCATTTAAAAAATCAGTAAAGATATAGTTTATAATCTGCCTTCATATTTAAGAAGATTCGCATAAAGAGATCCAACTACCATAGACCCTTCATGAGAAGAGTACTCAAGGTTTCTAATTCCCCTAACAACAGAAAAATATGCTCCTGACCAAAACTTGTTAAAAATGAAGTTTTCAAGGTCGGCATAGGAAGTTAATTGGTATTTTTTTAAAACATTAGCGCACTCAAGATCATGATATAAAAGTGGTAAATTTTCTTTTAAACCACTTTTGCACAGTATGCTTAAAGACATAGCTGCATTTATTATTTCTACACTTAAATTTTTTGACTTTGTTAGAGGAAATAATGTTACTTCATTGAAAATTTCATCTAATTCTGAAAAAAGATGAGGAGAAATTTCTCCCGAGCTTATTCTTTCATTCATTTCATTTTTAAAGTCCTTCTCATCATAAGAAGGAGTTGATATAAAACTTTCTCTAACGAACTGTGATGATCTTGGTGACATTCTTCCTATTAGGTGAGAGTCTGTATATTTTGTATCATTCATATCATTTAGAAAACTAAATGGTTTTGAGTTTGTATCAGTATTACATGATCCTAATGTTCTTGATGCATGTATGCATAAAAGTGAAGAGTTAACTTTGAAAACAATTTGATTTTCTATAGCTCCAGATAATACTGACTCGCCCATAAGAATTTCGTTTGCAAAAATTATAGATGATATGGAGAAGCTATAATCTAAAAAAACCGACCCGTTTAGGCTTATGAAGGCTTTAGCTCTTCCATCTAGAAAGTTTAATTTATTTATCTCATGAGTCTCCATAGTGTTATAAAGACGAGTATATTTAGTCTTAATAAAATCTACTAAACTATCAAAATTATCTTTTCCATATCTGATCATTTTAAAATACTCATAATTCAAATTGAGTTGCAACATAATCTGTAACTAAACGAATAAAAGATAAATCTTCATTAGAAGGCAACCTTTTTTCTTCAGAAAAAATTTCGATAACTGCAGTTACATTAGTCCCAGTAAATATAGGAATAGCAATTCCTGCTTTAACACCAACACTAAGAGCAAGTTTTGCACGTGGAAAAGTATTTATATCCAGGGATGAAAAATCTTCATGCCATTGAGGTTCTTTAAACTCTAAACACCTGCCTGGCATACCATGTCCAGACTCAAAGGTTATTCTTTCAGATTCTTTAATAAATTCTTTTATTTTACTATTTCCTTCTTTAACGGACCAAATTTTTTTACTTCTTAAAACCATTTCATCCTTGTCAAGTTCATAAACATGAGCAATCAATCCATCATAGAACTCTAGAAGACCTTTTGCCAACCCTTGGAAGATTTCAAAATTGGTTTCTGCTTTTGAAATTAATTTTAACATTCTGTCAAAAAGTATTTGAGCTGAAAGAGAAAAAGTCTCACTTTTTTGTCTTGTGAAAACGTTCTTATAAAGTGAAGTAATCCATTTTTTACCTCTAGGGGATTGCTCAAGAATATTTATATGTTCTTTTATATGGTCATACACTGATGACCAAAAAAATTGAGGATAGGTATCTTTAAGATCGACTGGACTTGATATCTTCATCATTTTAGCTGCGCCAGTTTCTTTAAATTCTAAATAAAGCTTTGATAATTTACTTATATACTTTGGATCCCCCATTTGACCAATTAAATCTGCTGCTTGAACACATGCTGCAAAGTCATAAAAAGATCCACTTTCATTTGATGAATCTTTATCGGGCACAGGAAAAGTTGTTTCTGAAATAAACTTTTTAACTTTTTCAACATTTATTAATGGAAATTCTGAAATTCTCTCTTCTACAAATATTTTACCTCTTTCAACATGATATGGTGTAAGGCTTGCGTCAGTTGAATATTCCTCTAAATCTATAAATTTCCCATCTAGAGAAATAATTTGTTTATGATTATTATCTTGTTGGCATATACCTCTTACGTAGCCAATATCATGACAAAGTAAAGCTGCAATATAAGATGTTAAGTCCTCACTATTTAATTTACCAATTTTTAAAGAGATAGCTTCAATAATGTCAAGTCCGCACTGAGTAACTAAGGATGTATGTTCCACGTTATGGTACGCTGCACTAGATTTTTCTAAGACACTTAGAGCAATATCAAGTACTTTAAATGAGGTATCGTATGCTTCATCAGGTGCATCAGGGCAGACCAATTCAAAACATGAAAGTATTGATTTTTTCAGTCTAGCATTAATTAAATAATCCGATGGATAAAAAACGGCCTCAGGTCTTGGAATACGCAAAGAAACCTCCCAATCTCCTTACAATATTATTAAAAATAAAATTATTTATAACTAAAAAAATATTATTATGTGATAATTATCACATTTAGCCCAAAAAAGGTATAAAAAGTTTATATAAAACAATCAATCTTTTACTCATTTTTGTCTTTAAGTCTTAGATTCAAGTTGTCGTAGGGTGAGTTTTGTATAATTTTAGTTCTATATTTTTTTCCTAAAATTAATATATCAAGTTCTTGGTTAATTTCTGAAAACTCCTTATCAACCATTGCAAGAACGATACTTTTATTTATTCTCCACCCAAAGCCACCTGAAGTAGCTCTTCCAACTAATTTATCTTGAAAATAAATAGGCTCAGATCCTCTGGCATCTGCATCGATTATTCCATCTACAGTTGCTGTGACATAAATATTTTTAAATCCTTTTTGTTTAGTCTCTAATAAAGCTTTTTTTCCAATGAAATCTTTTTTATTAAAATCTATAAATCTATCTAAGTTAGATTCGAGTGCAGAATATTCTATGGATAATTCCCTTGGAATTAACCTATAAGATTTTTCTAATCTTAGACTATCCATTGCCCTTATTCCAAAAGGCTTAATATTAAATTCTGCACCAGCTTTCATAATTAAATCAAAAATATAATTTTGCATTCCTATAGGGTGATGGATTTCCCATCCTAGTTCACCAACAAAGTTTACTCTTAGGGCATCTACACTTGCCGCACTGATACTAATTTCTTTGCCTGACAACCAAGGAAAATTCTGATTAGAAAGATCATCATTTGTAATTTTCTGGAGAACTTTTCTTGAATTTGGTCCTGCAATAACCAATACACCCATACTGTTAGTTAAATTATTTAGACTAACAGAATTATTATTTGGAAGTGACTTAAATAAATAATCCATGTCATGTCTTTCCATTGCCCCTGCAGAAACAAGGTAAAATTCTGACTCTGCTTTTTTATAAACTGTAAACTCTGATCTAACCCCACCATCTTTAGTAAGGAGGTAAGACAGACTGATTTTTCCAATTTTGTCGGGTATGCTATTAGATAATAATTTATTCAACCAATTTTCGGAATCACGCCCAGTAACTAAAAATTTTGAAAAAGCTGTCATATCTAATATGCCAACATTACTATGAACATTTTTACATTCATCCCCTACATATTTAAAATAATTTGACCTTCTAAAACTCCATTTTTCTTTTATGTTGGAATTATCAGATATAAACCAATTAGGTCTTTCCCATCCATATAATTGACCAAAAACTGCTCCTAATTTTTTCATCCTTTCATAACACGGTGATTGTTTTAGAGGCCGAGCTGCTGGTCTTTCCTCGTCAGGAAAGTGAATAACAAAAACATTTTCATAAGCTTCTTCATTTTTAAGCTTTAAATAACCTTTAGATGCATAAGGTCCGAATCTTCTTGGATCAACTCCCATCATATCAATTGATGGTTCTCCATTTACAAGCCATTCAGCTATTTGCCAGCCAGCACCACCTGCTGCAGTTATTCCAAAGCTATGTCCTTCATTAATCCAAAAATTTTTCACATTCCACGCAGGTCCAATTAGAGGACTTCCATCTGGTGTATAAGCAATTGGTCCATTTATTACTTGTTTAACGCCAACTTCTCCAAAAGCAGGAACACGATTTATCGCTGCTTCTATATGTACTTCTAATCTATCTAAATCACCCGGAAATAGATCATTTTCAAAATTTTCTGGAGGACCATCTAGGAAACAAGCGGGTGCACCCTTTTCGTAAGGACCAAGAATTAATCCTCCTCTTTCTTCTCTCATATAATAAGAACCTGGATAATCTGATTCTCTTAATACTCCCATTTCAGGGAGACCTTTTTCCTGTCTCTTTAAAATTTCAGGGTGAGGCTCAGTTACTAAATACTGATGTTCAACTGGGAGAACTGGTATATCAATTCCTATCATTTTGCCAGTTTGTCTTGCGTGGTTCCCAGAACAACTAATAATATGTTCTGATAAAATGGTACCCTTATTTGTAGTCACTTCCCAAAGTTCATTTTTTAATTTTTTAATCTTTTCAACTTTTGTCCTTCTATAGATTTCCGCTCCAGCATTTCTTGCGCCAATAGCAAAAGCCTGTGAGAGATCAGCAGGTTGAATATAGCCGTCCTCTGGATGAAAAATTCCTCCTATTAAACCATTTGTATTACATAACGGCCAAATATCCTTTATGTCATTTGGTTTGAGAAATTCAACTTTTACCCCAATTGTTTTCGCAACTCCTGAGTAGTATTCATATTCATCCATTCTATCTTTATTTCTCGCAAGTCTTATATTCCCAACTTGTCTTAGACCGACATCTTGTCCAGTTTCTTTTTCTAATTGTTTATATAAATTAAGAGAATATTTATGAATTTGTCCAACACTATAACTTAGGTTAAATAATGGCAGTAATCCTGCTGCATGCCATGTTGATCCAGCTGTTAGCTCTGTTCTCTCACAAAGAGCAACATCCTTTAATCCCTTTTTTGTAAGGTGATAAAGTGTGCTTAACCCCACAACACCTCCTCCAATGACTAGAACTTTAACTTGTTTTTTCATAGCCTTCCCTTTTTGAACAAATCGTTTTTATCTTTTTTATTAATTATTTTCTTGAAGAGAGTCTAATCCTAATTTACGGTCTAAGGAATTATTTTTTTAAAAGGGGGCTTGTGTAATGTCTGATAATTATAATCATATTACTAGTGTTGATCAAAGTGACAGGAAAGTGCCAATTAATTTAAGACAGAGTGGCCCTACGCCAGTACAGATGTTAATTTCAACTCGTGTTAGAAAATCACCATACTGGCACTTGTCAATACAAGAAGGTTGTTGGAGAGCCACAATTTATAACCGAATATATCACCCTAGAGGTTACGTAAAGCCAGAGGATGGTGGAGCGATGGTGGAGTATGATGCTTTAGTAAACCATGTAACAATGTGGAATGTTGCTGTCGAAAGGCAAATACAAGTTAAAGGTTCTGATGCTGAGGCATTTGTTGACTATGTTATCACAAGGGATGCTAAAAGAATAAAAGATATGCATGCTAAGTATGTGATACTTTGTAATGAAGAGGGTGGGATATTAAATGATCCTGTTCTATTACGTTTAAGCAAAGATGAATTTTGGTTTAGTTTAGCAGACTCAGATTTAATGCTTTGGCTTCAAGGAGTTAATGTAGGAAAAAAATTTAATGTTGAAATTAACGAGATAGATGTTGCTCCAGTTCAAATCCAAGGCCCTAAATCTGAAGCTTTAATGATTGATTTATTTGGTTCAAAAATTAAAGAGGTGCCTGTTTATGGTTTGATGGAGGGTGAAGTTGACGGTTGTAGGGTAATTATATCTCAAAGTGGTTTCTCTGGAGAGAAAGGCTACGAGATATATTTAATTGATGCTACTCTTCATGCTGAGAAACTTTGGAATGCTGTTATTTCTGCTGGTAAGGCACACAATCTAATGGTGATTGCTCCTGCTCATCATAGAAGAATAGCTGCTGGAATTTTATCATGGGGCCAAGATGCAGATTTTGAGACAAGCCCATTTCAATGTAATTTAGGCTATCAAGTTCCAAGAAAAAAGTCAGCAGACTATATAGGGAAAGAAAAACTTAATCAGCAAAGAGAAATGATTGAATCTGGAAACTATCCCTTTAAATTAATTATGGTCGGCCTAGTACTAGGTGGTAAACCTATTGAGGAATATGCACCTGATTTTTGGACAATACATTCTCAAAAGGATTCTGATGCAGTTGGATATATTACTTCACCCTGGTATTCCCCAGAATTGGAGACAAATATTGCAATGGGTTATGTTCCAATAGAAAATAGCCAGGTTGGAACAAAATTATTTGTTAATCTTCCTGATAATTATTCTATTAAGGTTGGCGAATATGTCGATGCTGAGGTTGTTGAAATGCCCTTTAGACCTTCAGTTAATCCTAATGCTAGAGAAATAGCCAAATTAGATGGAAGAGATGCCGCATACTGATTTAATTATTTAGTTATATAGCCTTACTTTATAAAAAAGCCCTCAAATAATTTTGAGGGCTTTTTAGTCTCTGACTAAAATAAGTCTTTGATATAATAAAGAATGCTTAAAATTGAAAGTATCCATACAGCTAAGTGAATCTCTTTCATAGCTCCGGTAGCGATTTTAATAGCAGTATAAGCTATAAAAGCAATTGCTATTCCGTTAGCTATGGAGAAGGTAAGGGGCATGATAACAGCACCAAGGATACCTGGACCATAAGCGGTAACATCATCCCAATCTAGATCTTTCAAGTTTCTTGCAAAAAAAGTAGCTACAAAAACTAAGGCTGGTGCTGTTGCCCAACCTGGAATAGTTTTTGCGATTGGGGCTAAAAATAAGCATAGTAAGAATAAAACTGAAACTGTTACAGCTGTTAGACCTGTTTTACCCCCTTCTTTTATACCAGCTCCGCTTTCAATGTAACTAGTTGTGTTACTTGTGCCTAGTAATGAGCCAATTGTGGTAGCAGCTGAATCACTCAGTATTGCTTTACCTAAACCATCAACTTTACCTTCATTATCAACTTTACCAGCTAAATTCGCTGCTGAGGTTAATGTTCCGGCAGTATCAAAGAAATCAACGAATAAAAATGTTAGAACAACAACATAAAGGCCAGCAGTAAATACTCCTCCGATGTCTAAAGCCAGAAAAGTTGGTGACATATCGGGAGGTAAAAAGTTTCCTCCTCCCCATTTTGCATCACCAGTAATTAAGCCGATAATAGTAATTGCAATGATGCTAATTACAATTGACCCTGGAACTTTAAGTTTATCCAGAGCTACCATAGCAATGAAACCAATACAGGCTAAGAATACTGAAGATTCTGTCAAATTTCCTAGCGTAACAAGTGTAGCTTCACTGGCTACAACAATTCCAGCGTTTTTTAAACCAATAATTGCAAGAAAGAAACCAATTCCTGCGCCTATGCCATAACGTAAACTTCTTGGTATTGCTTCAATTATCCACTGTCTTAGTGGTGTAAGACTAATTATTACAAAAAGTATACCAGAGCAAAAGACGGCACCAAGCGCTATTTGCCAACTATGCCCCATTCCTAGAACAACACCATACGCAAAGAATGCGTTAAGCCCCATTCCCGGGGCTAATGCTATCGGCCAATTTGCCCAAAGCCCCATAATTGCAGTTGCAATAGCTGCCGTTAAAATAGTTGCTGTAAAAACTGCACCAAAATCCATGCCAGCATCCTGCAGGATAAGTGGATTAACAACTATTATATAGGCCATGGTAAGAAAAGTAGCTAAACCTGCAATCAATTCTTTTTTTATAGTCGTATTATTTTTTTCAATTTTGAAAATTTGTTCTAAAAATTCCATTTAAAATTTCCCTAAAGCATATAAAAAGATTTTATTAAATAAAACTAAATTAATTTTTTAACTAAATTTTTCTCTTAGTGTAGAGATAAAGTAGTATAGCAAGCGCTATTAGGCCAACAAGCCCGTTATCTCCAAGTTGTTGAAGTAAATTTGTTAAATTACCAACAACATCACCAGGTAAAAATTCGACAGCCTCCCCAAATAGTATTTGAAGAACTATACCCAAGGCAATTAGGGCAAGGCCAATTTCAATTAGGTGAAAAAGCCATCTTCTTATTTGATCCAACCAGCCCGGCATAAGTACCTCCCTTAATAAGTTTCGCTTTTATTATTATTTTCTTGTAAGTATTATCAGTCATGGTTACTTACAAAATAAAAAACAACATGTAGTTAAAAATTATGATAAAAAAACTATATATTGCGATTTACTTATAATTATTCTATTTCATTTAATTTTAATATCAAGTTGCAATTTATTTTTTAGAATTTAATTTTCTTTTTTTTGTTTATTTTAGTTATATTCTCTTTAATTTACTTATTTATGGGTATTTTACATGGGTCAAAGTAGCCTTTTATCAATAAACAATGTTTCTCTAAATTTTGGAGGGCTTAAAGCTATTGATGAATTGTCGTTATCAGTTGAAAAAGGCACAATAACTTCAATTATTGGCCCAAATGGTGCTGGAAAGACCAGTTTGTTCAATGTTATTTCTGGATTCTATAAGCCCTCGTCTGGATCAATAATGTTTAATAATAATGAAATATCCACAAGTAATACACATATTAGAGCAAGCATGGGGTTAGCAAGGACATTTCAAAATATATCCCTTTTTCCTGGTATGACAGTTTTGGATAATATAAAGCTTGGGGCTCATTCTAAATTGAACTCAGGTTTAATTACCTCAGGTTTGCTATTTAAATCTGTTAGAGATGAAGAGAAGAAACTCAGGAAGTTTATAGAGGAAGAAATCATTGAATTTCTTGAAATTGACCATATAAGAAAACTTCCTGTTGCAATTTTATCATACGGTTTACAAAAAAGGGTAGAATTAGCAAGGGCTTTGGCTATGAGCCCAAAACTATTGATGTTAGATGAGCCAGTTGCAGGAATGAATAGAGAAGAAACAGAAGATATGGCCAGATATATTTTGGATATAAAAGAAGAGAGAGATACCACTGTCCTTCTTGTTGAGCATGACATGAAAATGGTAATGGATATATCAGACAAAGTAATTGCAATTAATTTTGGAAAGAAAATTTCTGAGGGAGATCCTAGTTTTGTCTCCTCTGATAAGAATGTAATTGATGCTTATTTAGGTAAAAGTGAAATTTTATAAATGTTTGACCCAATATTTTTAATTGAAAATAGTATTACAGGTTTATTTTCAGGAGGTATTTACGCCCTTATTGGGCTTGGTGTTGTATTTATATTTAGAGCCACCAAAGTTTTTAATTTTGCTCATGGTGCAGTAATTATGATTGGAGCATACTTTTATCTAACTTTTTCAGAAATTCTAATTTCTTTTGGTTCTCCTAATTGGTTAGTTTTTCTTATTTCTTTACCGGCTACATTCGTTTCAAGTGCACTCTTAGGTATGATTATTGAAAAATTTTTAATGCGGCCAATGATGGGTCAGCATCCATTTCCGTTAATAATGATTACCATAGGTTTGATATCAGTTCTTGAAGGCTTATCAGCTATGATTTGGACACCGGCAGCTCAATACCCAAAACCCTTATTTCCTCTTGATATTGATTTTATAGGTTCTCTAGCAATCAATAGGCAAATGTTATTTAGCTTTATAGTCGCAATTATAATTTTTTTAATTATTTCAATTATATTTGTTAGATCAAAAAGTGGTGTTGCAATTAGAGCAACTGCTACAGATCAATCTACTGCGGCATTGATGGGAATAAATGTTTCTGGAGTATTCTCAATTTCTTGGATTATAGCATGTGTTACTGGATCTCTAGCAGGGATTTTACTTTCACCTATAAATAGCCTTACACCTTCTCTTGGTATTGTTGGTTTAAGTGTCATTAGTGTCG
The DNA here is from genome assembly GCA_002722055.1 of Rhodospirillaceae bacterium. GTDB lineage: Bacteria > Pseudomonadota > Alphaproteobacteria > SHVP01 > SHVP01. The sequence goes on from PBKD01000010.1 coordinate 42,821, forward strand.
TTATTCTCGGTGGCCTAGATTCAATTATAGGTGTTCTTATTGCGGCTTTTATAATTGGTTGGGTTGAATCAATGGCAAGTCATTTTTTGGGTGGGCAATATAAAGAAATTGTACCTTATGTAATAGTATTATTGATAATTATATTTAAGCCTCATGGTCTCATGGGTACACATCAAATAGATAGGCTTTGAAAATTGATTATAGGTAATTATAAATCTAACTATAATTCAGATGAATCTTTCTTTGGTGATTGGCCAAATAAACTAGCTTTTATATTTTTATGTGTGTTTTTGGTCATAATACCTTTTATATCATCCGGGTATATTATTTTTTTATTTACACAGGTTGCAGTTTTTATTATCGCAATAGTTGGTTTAAATATTCTTACTGGTTATACTGGGTTAGTGTCTTTAGGTCATGGAGCATTGGTTGGTGTCGGTGCTTACTCAACTGCGATTCTACAAAATCAATTTAATTTAGATTTCTATCTAAATGTACCTTTATCAATTTTAATTACCGGCCTTATAGGAGTTTTTTTTGGTTTACCATCATTAAGGATTAGAGGTCTTTACTTAACAATTTCTACATTAGCAGCAAGTTTTATTATTATTTTTATTTTACGAAATTGGGATTCACTTACAGGTGGTGATAGTGGACTTATTTTAGAACCAATTGAAATATTTGGTATGAAACTCATTTCGGATAATGATAAATATTATTTTATAATTCCCATAGCGATAATATCTATTTTATTTGCGCAAAATTTATTTAGAACTAGAATAGGTAGAGCTTTTATAGCCATAAGAGACGCGGATCTATCAGCTGAAATTATAGGTGTAAATATCGTAAAATTTAAGTTAATGGCTTTTGCCTTAGGGGCCGCTTATGCAGGTTTAGCTGGCTCACTTTGGGCTTATAATTTTCTGGCTATTCTGCCAAGTCAATTTGAACTACATTTATCTATCTTATTTTTAGCTGCATTAGTTGTAGGTGGTTCTGCCCAGACATTAGGGCCGATTTTTGGTGCATTTTTTGTTGTAATTATTCCTGAACTTCTAAAATGGGTTATGGGGTTCCTTACCCCTTTGAATCCAACAATAATGGAGTATACAGCTCCTGCAAATAGTTTCATTTATGGTATACTGATCATCGGATTTATGATTTTTGAGCCAATGGGTATAGCCTCTATTTGGGCAAGATTTTGGAATTATGTTGGAAGATGGCCATTTTCACCATAAAATATTATAATATTATTCATGGAGGAATTTATGAGAAAAAAATTTAATTTAAACAGAAGATCTTTTTTAAAAAGTTCGGCAGCTCTTACAGGCGCGTTTGCTTTTGGAGTGCCAAATATTATCAAAGCAGAGTCAAAATCTTGGGTTATGGCAAGTTCTTTCCCTTTGACCGGTCCTTTTGCTGCAGCAGGTAGTATGGGTCTAAAGGACTATTTAGATTGGGTTGAGATGACTAACTCAACTGGTGGGATAGCTGGAAAAAAAATTAAGCCTGTTTACGAAGATTCTGCTTATGTTCCAAGTAAGTCACTTGCTAACTTTAAGAAAGCAATGTCTGCAGATGATAAACCAGTTTTTTATGGAGGAGATTCTACGGGTTTTATGAAATTGGTTACCCCTGAATTAAATAGAACCCCTGTGCTTTGTGGAGGCACATCTTTTTCATCTGAATTAGCTGATCCAAAAACCCATCCATATCAATTTATCTCTGGCCCAACTTATAATTCAATGTTTGATATATTGTTGCAGTACATAAAATCAAAAGGTGGAAAGAAATTAGCATTTATTTATTCTGATACTGAATTTGGTAAAGACCCTATTGAGCATGGAGTTAAAAAAGCTAAAAGCCTGGGTATTGATGTTGTGCTAAAAGAAGTTACAAAGCCAGCAGGTGCTGAAGTAATGACTCACATTAGTTCACTAAGAAGAGCTGATCCAGAATATGCTATACTTCATGGCTATGTTACCGGAGTATGGCCACAAATTATTGGCGGTGCAAGAAAGGCTAAAATGAGTACTAAGTTTCTAGGAACTTTCTGGGGCATGGAAAAAATAATTGCTGACGCGGTAACTAAGCAGTCTGGCCCTTTTTTAGAGGGTTATTCAGGAGTGACACCATATAGATATTTTTATGAGGCTAAAGAAGCCCCATCTTATGGGAAATTTTTTGCTTTTTTAAAGTCTAAATATGGAGACGAATTCCCAGGTTACGTATCTACTTGGTCAGTTCAGATTATGTTTACTTATGAAATAGCTAAGTTAGCTATCGAAAAAACAGTTAATGCTGATAAAGAAGTTAATGCTAAAAATTTAGTTGAGTCATTAGAGTCTATAAAGAATTGGGACTCAGGTGGGTATATGGGTAAGCCAGTATCTATTGAAAATCATGCCATTGCACAAGGTAGAGTTTATTCTTATAAGACTTCAAACGGTCTTTTCCTTCCGATTTCGGACTGGATTACTGCCTAAACCAGATAATTTTTTGTAGTGGTGTTATTTCAGCACCACTACAGGAAGATTGATTAATTTTGCTTAAAGTATCAAATTTAAATGTTTACTATCATAGAGTAATACAGGCTCTGAAAGGTGTTTCTTTTGAAATTCCTGATGGCAAAATTATTTCTTTGCTAGGTTCAAATGGTGCAGGTAAATCGACAGCATTAAATGCGATTTCAAATATACTCAGTTTTCAAAATGGAGAGATAACTGAAGGAAAGATTGAATTTAATGGTAATAGTACTTTTGGTAAATCAGCAGATAAATTAGTAAAATCAGGTATGGCTTATGTCAGAGAGGGTAGAAAAATTTTTTCAGATTTAACAGTAAATGAAAATTTAGTAGCAGCTAGCTATGCTTTAGAAAAATCAGCTAAAAAAAATGATTATGAACAAGTATATGATTTATTTAAACCACTTTACTCCAGAAGAAAAGAGGTGGCAGGATATTTATCTGGAGGTGAACAGCAAATGTTAGCTTTTGGAAGGGCCTTGCTTGGTAACCCTAAATTATTATTGATGGATGAGCCTTCATTAGGATTAGCGCCTGTGATGGTTGGAGAAATATTCAAGATAATATCAAAAATAAATAAGAACCTTAACACTACTATTTTACTTGTAGAACAAAATGCAAATTTAGCTTTTAAATTTTCCGATTATATATACATTATGGAATCTGGAAAAATTGTAATTGAGGGAAAAGTTGATAAATTACGAAAAGACTCTGACGTGCAAGAATTCTATTTAGGTGTTGGTAATGATAGTTACAAATCATACAGAGATATAAAACATTATAAACGAAGAAAAAGATGGTTGAGTTAATAAATTGAATATAACAAATCAAAGAAAAAAAAATAATGTAAATAGTATAGCAGAAATGAAAACACTACCTCGTCTCCTTCAAATCTATGCTAAAACACGACCGAGGGAAGTGGCTATAAGGCAAAAGAGGTTTGGTATTTGGAATGAGGTAACTTGGGAAGAATATGAGAGAGAAGCTTCAAGATTAGGAAGTGCTTTATTAAACTTAGGCATTAAAAAATTTGATAAGGTAGGGATTCTATCAGAAAATAGAAAGGAATGGTTAATTGCGGAATTAGGCATGCACCTCGTTGGGGTCATTCCTGTTGGTGTTTACCCCACATCACCTTCCAATGAAATACTTCATATATTGCTCTCTACAGATGTTAATATTGTAATATGTGAAGATCAGGAACAGGTTGATAAGATTCTTGAAATAGAAAATAAATTACCATTATTAAATAAAATTATTTATATCGATAATAGAGGCTTAAATTCATACAATAATATAAAGTTACTTTCTTGGTCTCAATTTTTAGAAGGTGGCATAAAAAAACTCAATAATGAACCTGAATTAATACTTAATTGTATGAAAAACCATACCCCAGAGGATATAGCATTAATTGTTCCTACTTCAGGTTCTACAGGTCCACCCAAACCAGCAATGATATCATTTAAAAATATTTATTTTATTGGTAATGCATCTGAAAAAGTTATCAAAAAAGGAAAAAAAGATAATGTCCTTTCATATTTACCATTATGCCATGTTGCTGAGCAATTATTTTCTGTATTTAATGCTATGCATAGTGGATATACTGCTAATTTTGGAGAGTCTATAAGAACAATTCAACAAGATCTTAGGGATATAGCTCCGACTATATTTTTAGGTGTTCCAAGAATTTGGGAAAAGATGCAGTCAGATATTCTTATTCAATCTAAGAAGAAAAATCTACAAAGTTTTGTTTTAAGAGAGGCATTAAAAGCATCAAAAAAATTTAATGACCCTTGGAAAAGATCAAATTTAATTTTTTTTATAGAAAAATTTCTCTGGGAAATGATTATTTTTAGACATGTGCGTAACGGTGTTGGGTTAACCAAATGCAGGATAGCAATTTCAGGTGCTGCTCCAATTTCTCAGGAAACATTGAAATTTTTTAGGGGTTTAGGAATGCCCTTAATGGAAGGATTTGGTATGACTGAGACCTCAGGCGCTTGTACAATACAATCTTTAGATAAAGCTAGTGAAGGATCTATAGGTTTCCCTTTTGAAGGTGTTAGCTTAAAAATAGCAGACGATGGGGAGTTATTGATTAAAGGAGATTGTGTTTTTGAAGGGTATTACAATGATCCAAAATCTACACAAGATTCAATTAGAGATGGATGGTTGTATACTGGAGATATAGCTGAAATCTTCAGTGATGGTTCGGCTAGTATTATTGATCGTAAAAAAGATATTGTAATAACATCAGCAGGAAAAAATTTATCACCAAGTGTTATTGAAAATACAGTTAAAGTTAGTCCCTATATCAAAGAGTGTATTTTAATAGCAGATCGAAGGCGCTTTCCCTCTGCTTTAATTCAAATAGATTTTGATGCAGTTGCAAATTGGGCTGAGAGTAACTCAATTCCGTATACTAATTTTAAAAATTTAGTTGAAAGACAGGAGGTTTTTAGTTTAATTAGTAAAGAGATAGAAAAATATAATAATAGCCTTGCTAACGTTGAGAAAATAAAAAAATTTATTTTATTAAAAAAAGAATTAGATCATGATGATGGCGAAGTCACTGCAACAATGAAGGTCCGTAGAAGTAAAATAGAAAGAGCTTTTTCATTAGAAATTAATTCTATGTATTCTTAGAGGAAAAATTATCTTATACCTAGAGATCCAGGGTTTACAAGATTGTTTGGGTCAAGAATTTTTTTTATTGATATTAATAAGTTCCACGATGTTTCTGATCTATTTTCTCTAAACTTATACATTTTACCAATCTGAAGGTGAGCGCCTCCGTTGTTCATGAATATAATCGACATATCTTCCCTTATTTTATTCATTGCATTTCTAGCTTCAAGGTTTTCAGGAAAAATACTAAGTTTTTTATAATGTGATTTTTCTATATACCTTTTATGAATTTGGTAATGAGAGTCTTCCCAGAAAAAAGTTGGTTCTAATAATACTGCAGATGTCCCAATAGTTGATGTAAGGTAACCATATTGAATTTTATTTTTTTTAATTATTTTCTTATTAGTTTCAAAATAATTATTAATCTCTCTTAGTATCTTTTTTATTTTTGAATGGGGTAAAATAACATGGATTGGCACCCATCTCTCTCCTTTTGGTCCTAGAAGTCTGTTTAATGGCAGAAATGGATTAGCTCTTACTAGTTTAGGTAAACTATTAGTAATCTCTTTTCCATTGTTTAATTCAGCAATCTCTTTAACCCTTTTTAAAGAATTTTCGACTTCAATATTATCTTTACCTTCAATTGTAATATGCATAGCATACCCGACTCCTTCCATGAAGCGTCTTCCTGCTGATGCAACTTTAATTACTTCTTTTGCGCTTGATAGTATATTTTTTTGTGATTTTGATAGATCTCCTAAGGATTTTAAATCTTTTTTTAGTCCCTCAAATTTCATTCTTAAACTCATTAAATAAGGGTCAAATCCATAGCACTCCTGAGCTAGTTGTTGCCTTGTAATTTCACTCATTGCTTCAAACATTTCATCTTCATTTGAGAAATCAAATGAAGAAAATCTTTGTTCTTCAGGGTAAATAATAAGTTTAAGAGCAGCTTTTACTTTGAACCCAAGAGCACCAGTATCTCCTAAAAATAAACCTGTTAAATCCGGACCATATGTTCTAAAAAATGGTGAAGGTTCTTGTTTATTTGAATTAGATCCAGTTTTAAGAATTGTTCCGTCCTGTAAAGCTATATCAAGAGATAGAACGGACTCTGCGGCTGAGCCATACAAACTGGATCCATAGAAAACACTATTTTGAGATAATGCACCACCAACTGTTGCATGCATTCCAGAGAATGGGCCAAAGTATGGAGTTCTTAGTCCTTCCTTTTTTAATTCATCGTAAAGTTTTTTCCAAGTAACTCCACACTCTACTGTGACATACATATCTTTTTTATTAATTTCAATTATCTTATCAAGTTTTCTTAAGTCAATAATCACCGATCCTTCTATAGAAGGGGTATAACCACCAGTGTATGACATTCCTCCTCCTCGAGGTATTACTGGTATGTCAAAAGATGTTATTAATTTAATTACTGATGCAACTTGTTCAGGTGACCTAGGTGTAACTACCAAAGAAGCACTTATAGAGCTTTTATAAAATATATCTGATGAATAAAATTCTAATTCATCTTGATTTTCTATAATATCATCTTCATTTACGATATTATTTAATTCAGACATCAAAGATTTTTTGTTATCGTCAGTATTTTGGTGCTTCAACTTAAACTCCTAAGTCTCTTTAATAGCAGTAAACAAATTCCATCTTCCATTGTAGTACTTATTTTTACTATGACTATCAACTTTTGTTAATAGAATATTTTTTTTCTTAAATCCATATTTTTGAGCTAATTTATACTTATCGATTTGATCATGCGACGTTTTGAATGGTTCTGCATTATAATGGGTCTCCCAGTCCAAGTTAAGTCTATTTACAATACTCTTTTCAGTCCCCCAGTCTGTCTCAACATGAACCATTAGCCCTTTATTTTTTAATAACCTCATACATTCACTGATTATATTATTTAATGCAGTTAAAGAGGTTTCATGTGTAAGTAAATGAGATACTATTAGATCAAAGGATTCATTTTCAAAATTGGTTTTCTCTGCATTTTGTTGAAAAAAATTTATATTTGTCTTTATTAAGTTTGATCTTATATATGCATACCTTAGTAATGGCGCAGAAACATCTATTGCATAAACTTTTGCTTTGCTAAAATTAATTTTATAAGGAATTGAATTATTTCCTACACCACAGCCCATATCTAATATTTTTTTTGGTTTAAATGAAGGAAATGTAGTTTTTATCCAACTACTAGTGCAGTTGCCCATATCATCATTATAGTTCCCAAGAGAGTTTTTACTATAATGGTAAAGAGAAGTATCGTACATAGTTCCAACAGAAAAATCATTTTTTGAAATTTCATTTGTATATCCCCCAGGCATGCAATGAATATCTACAGAAGTGATATATCTTGGTAGGGGAATTTTTTCTGACAATTTAATATTACCAAATCTCAAATATCTATTATTTATATTAAATGAAAATCTATTTATTTGTCTAAATATAGTTTCTCCTAAATTGTCAAATAGTAATTCCTGATTAATTCTTTTTAAGCTACTCCAAAATTTGTATCCGACTTTTTTGAGTAATTGTTTTCTTAATTTATAAAGATCATTTTTTTTACTAATTTTATTAGGTAGCATATTTAGTTTCGAAGAGTAAATTCTAGAGTAAATATCCTTTTCAATATGGATTGAAAAATGCTTGATAAATAGACCTCTAGAAATTTCATCGTGGGAAAAATCAGGTAAAATAGAATGATGAACTTTTTTCATACAATTTCTCGAAATAAAATTTTATTTTATCTATTATTTCCATATATTAATCTATATGAATTAGTGCTAATTTTTTTACCTAAATTATCCTCAATAATTTTTTTATTAAAAATACGATCAAAGGAATTTTTCAATTTTAAATCATCTTGTCCTTCAATAATAACCAACCATTCATCTTTAATATTGAGATTAGGGTTGCCTCCAATATTCTCAGCTTTTTTACCTGTAGATGTTGATACTTTTGAGTCATTTTCAATTAAGCATAGTCCATTAATAAATTTCAATTTAATAATTTGATCAAATTCGGTTCGAAAAATTTTTCTCAAATTATCTCTATTTTCTCTCATTTCTAGTGGCAAAAATCTAAAAACAATTATGTTCCCGCCATAACCTCTCATTTTATCTATAGTAACCTTACCTGTTAATCTATCTAGCATGGTTAACTTTGGAATTATTTCTTTAGACCATTTTGTCTGATTTGAAACTTTGCTCATATAATTATTCGAACTAAGAATATCAAAACTAGTGGTTTCATATGTTGCAAAAAATTTTGGTCCATTATCCAGACATTCATATAATCTAGACCTAAAAAAACCCTCTGTATTTATTGCTCTCTCATCTATATGCTCGTTTACAAACCAAGATTTAAGTTCATCTTCATTTTCTTTATTTATTTCTGTAAACGATACAAGCATACCCTTATACATATTCTATTTCCTTAATTCTTTATCATATATGATTTATGATTTTCTTTACTAATATTACCACCAGATGCAATAATAACTATATTTTTATATTTATTATTAAATTGTTTTTTTAACAAAACTGCAAGTCCAACAGCTCCTCCAGGCTCTAAAATTAAATTAAAATAGTGGTAACCTATTTGCATGGCTTTAATAACTTGGTCCTCAGAAACTGTAATACCGTAACTTAAAAGTTCTTTGTTTATACTAAAAGTAATTTTACCAGGTTTTGGAACAAGTAAAGCATCACATATAGATTGTTTTATTAATTTGTTATTTGACAATATTTTGCCAGCTAAAAGGGATCTCGTTGTATCATCAAAATTCATTGGTTCGACCGGATGAATTTTTGCATCTGGAAAACTCTTTTTAACTGCAAGAGCAATTCCCGCTGCAAGTCCTCCTCCAGAGCAAGGAACTAAAACTGCATCTAGATTTAACTTTTTTTCTATAAATTCTTTGCATATTTCTATTCCTATTGTTCCTTGTCCAGCAATGATATCTCTATCATCAAATGGTTTAATTAAATTCGCATTATTATTCTTTGCATAATCTATCGCTCTTTTTTCCATGCTAGATCTTGTTCCTTTATGCAGAAGTACTTTTCCGTTGTACTTTCTGGTATTTAAAATTTTATATTTTGGAGCAGAATCAGGCATAAAGATTGTTGAGTTTAAATTAAATTTATTAGCTATAGCAGCCACTGCTTTTCCATGATTTCCAGATGAGAAACATACAAGATTAGATATATTTTTCTTACTTACTAGTTTCGAGATATTGTTAAGAGCTCCTCTATATTTAAAAGAACCAGTTTTTTGATTACACTCCGGCTTTACAAATATTCTTATTCCAAACTTATCATTTATTTCGTTCACTTCTAAAAGTTTAGTTTCATTAATTTTTTTTTCAATTCTTGTAAAAGCCTCATTTAAATTAATACCAAATTTATTCATTGATTTGACTATCATTTACAAATTTAAAAAATTTTTTTAGTTCTTCAATTACTTCTGGCTCATCTAATTGAGGGTTATGGCCACAGTTTTTAACTATTAATTGAATTAAATCTTTTTTTTCTAATTTCATTTTATTGAAAGTATCTTCCATCAGAATATCTGAAAACTCACCTCTTAGACATATTGTAGGGATTTTATTAATACAAGAATACAGTTCCCATAAGTTATTTGATTGGGATGTTTTTACTGCTCCAGTTATTATGCGTATGTCGTAATCACTTACAATTAAATTATTTTCTTCTTTAAATGTATTTTTTGTCTGCTCAAGCCATTGTTCGGATGAGAAATTTGGGTGATATGAATTATATTTCTTCTCATAAAAATTTTTTGCATCATTCCAATTATTAAATTCAAGCCTATTTTTTAAGTTTTTATGGATATTCATTACCCCGTTGACTGGTAGGTCGGGCCCAATATCATTTAAAATTATTCCTGAAACTGACGAAGGTCTAATTAAAGCAACCTGCATTGCCATTAAACCGCCTAATGATGTTCCTAAATAAATTCCTTTATGAATATTCAGTGATGAAGTTATAGAAAAAATATCAGTCATATATACATCAGGTTTCCAATAATTTTTCAAATTTTTGTCATACTCAGATTTTCCTCTTCCTCTCATATCTATACTTATAACTCTACTAGAATTTGAAAATAATTGAGCAAAATTATGGAAATCTTTACAATTTCTGGTTAATCCAGGTAGACATATAATTGGTATATTATCGAAATTATATTGATTATAATCTCTAAAAAAGATTCTTAGTCCATCTTGAGTTCTAATATATTTTTCCTGATACATAACTTTCATAACAATTTTGTATTATATAAAGAAATATTGTTGATACAAATTATTACAAACATTACAATACACAATATATTAGTGATATGTGACATATTTGAGGTTCCAAATGCTAAAAGGCTCAATTGTAGCACTTGCTACTCCATTTTTAAACGGTGCCGTTGATGAGAAGGCTTTTCAAGAATTAGTTGAATGGCAAATAGATCAGGGTACAAATGGTTTGTTGCCTGTTGGTACTACTGGAGAATCACCTACTTTATCTCATGACGAACATAAGAGAGTAGTAGAAATGTGTATTGAAGTCTCATCTAGTAAGGTTCCAGTGTTAGCAGGTGCAGGATCTAATTCAACAGATGAAGCAGTAGCTTTAGCTAAACATGCAAAGCTTGCTGGTGCAGATGCTGTTCTAGTAGTAACTCCTTACTACAATAAACCAACACAAGGTGGTTTATTTGCTCATTTTAAAGCCATTCATGATGAAGTTGATATTCCAATTATTGTGTATAATATTCCTGGTAGAAGTGTTGTTGATATTAACCAAAGTACCCTAGCTAAATTGGCAGAATTACCAAATATAATTGGAATTAAAGATGCTACATCAAATATATCAAGAGTTTCATCTACAAGATTAATATTGGGTTCTGCTTTTTGTCAATTATCTGGGGAAGATGCTACTGCATTAGCTTTTATGGCACATGGAGGTCATGGTTGTATATCAGTTACAGCTAATGTTGCGCCCAGGATCTGTGCTGATTTTTATGATGCGTGGTTTAGTAATGATCCAGTTACAGCTTTGTCTATAACAGATAAACTTATGCCTCTTCATATAGCTCTTTTTTTGGAAACAAGTCCTACTCCCGTAAAATTTGCATTGAGCCTATTAGGTAAATGTTCTTCAGAGGTTAGACTTCCACTTGTTTCTTTAAATGAAACTACAGAGAAAAAAATTGAAGCAGCTATGAAAAGTGCTGGTTTAATATAGAGTCCATGGCTAATGCAAAAGAAAAGCAAAATAAATTTGTTTCAATAAACAGAAAAGCCAGAAACAGTTACCATATAAGCGATACTTATGAGGCAGGTATTATTTTACTTGGTTCAGAAGTCAAATCATTAAGACTTGGCCAAGGTAACCTTGTTGACTCATATGCTTATGATGACAATGGAGAAATATGGTTAAGAAATTTTCATATTTCAGATTATCAACCAGCAACATTATTTAAACATGAGCCTATGAGGCCAAGGAAGTTATTATTAAAAAAAAAAGAAATAGGTAAAATACTTGGATCAATAAGAAAACAAGGTATGACTATTGTACCTTTAAGTGTTTATTTTAATAATCGTGGGATAGCAAAGTTACAAATAGGAATTGCAAGAGGAAAGAAAACTTATGATAAGAGGCAGGATATTAAAACTAAGGACTGGCAAAGAAGTAAAGCTAGAATATTAAGGTCAAAGAACAAATGATTATAAAAAAGTACTAATTTCTTCAAAAATATCTTCAAACATTCTTTCACTTAACCTTTTTGTGCTAGTGTTATATCTAGAGCAGTGATAACTGTTTATGAGTTTAATATTTTTATTTATATTATGACATTCTCCATGACTAAATTTAAAATCCTTCATTTTGAGTTTAAAACAAGTTAATATAGAATTATGAGCAACTGTTCCTAATGAAAGAATTATTTTAAGGTTTTTCATACAGGAAATTTCTTTTTTTAGATATGAGCTGCAATTTTTTATTTCTTTTGTCTCTGGCTTATTTTTTGGTGGGACACATTTTACTGCATTTGTAATTCTGCAATTATTTAATTTTAATGTATCTGATGACCCAGGGTCATATTTACCATTAGCAAACTTAAATTTTATTAAAGTTTTATATAAAAGCACTCCTGCAAAATCACCAGTAAATGGTCTTCCTGTTTTATTTGCCCCATGGATTCCAGGTGCCAGGCCTACTATTAGTAGCTCTGATGATAAAGAACCAAATGACGAAACAGGGTTGTTAAAGTACTTTGGATATTTTAGTATATTTTCTTTTCTAAAGTTAGAAAGTCTTATACATTTTATACAATTTTTTTTAGGTTCTAAATTCTTCATTTATATTTACACAGTTAGATTATAACCTCTTTACATGAAACGGTAACTATTTAAAATGATTTATATAGGTCTTGGGGCAAATTTAAAGTATAAAAAAAACTTAAGTTTAGTTGACTCATTAAATTTAGCTATTGAAAAAATGAGTTATTTATCAATTAAAGTTCTAAATAAATCAAGTTTCTTCTCTTCTGCGCCAGTACCGTTAACGAATCAACCTTGGTTTGTAAATAGTGTAATCTCAATTGAAACTACCTTTGCTCCTGTAGAATTACTCAAAAATTTACATAGTATAGAAAAAGAATTTGGTAGGAAAAGAGATAAGAAATGGGGTCCAAGATCCCTTGATTTAGATGTTATATCCTACAATAAAATAAAATCAATTTCAAAAATAAACCTTCCACACCCAAGAATGCATGAGAGAGCTTTTGTTTTATATCCTTTAAAAGAGCTAGATAAAAACTGGATACATCCAATTTCAGGAAAATCTGTGAGCCAGCTAATAAACGAATTACCTGTTGGACAAGTTATAAGAAAAATATCCTAAAAAGCTATTTTTTTTTAAATATTTTATTCCTTTAGTTGATAATATTATACATTTGTTCTATCATTTATATTGTTTAACGTTTAATTTGAGATTAACATGGCTAGAGTAACAGTAGAAGATTGTGTAGAAATTCATCCAAATCGTTTTGACCTAGTTGTTCTTGCTGCCCAAAGGTCAAGAGAAATATCATCTGGATCTCAAATAACTGTAGAAAGAGATAACGATAAAAACCCTGTTGTAGCTCTAAGAGAGGTAGCGGCACAAAAATTTACACCTGACCAATTAAAAGAATCTCTTATACACAGTTTACAGAAACAAGTTGATGTTGACGAGCCTGAAGAAGATGATATGGCCGTTCTGATGCCTAGTGATTGGGTTCCAGAGCCAGAACCAAAAAGACCTGTTGAAAAATACGATGAAAATGAGTCAAATTATTCCTCAGGTATCTATGATAAAAATTTTACTAAATAAATAACTTTATAGTCTTTTCAACTGTTTCTAAGTAATCTCTTTATTTATGAGGTGATTTATCTTTTTATGAAGCATGCTCAACTAATAGATAAGATTAAGCTTTATGAGCCAAACTTTGATCAGGAGTTAATTAAAAAGGCTTACACATTTTCAATGCGTGCCCACGAATCACAAGTAAGAGAATCTGGCGATCCATACTTTCTACATCCTTTGGCAGTTGCAGGAATTATTGTTGATATGAGATTAGACTCAGCAACAATTGCCACGGCATTACTACATGATACCGTTGAAGATACTTTAGCTACAATTGTTCAAATAGAAGAAAATTTTGGCAAAGAGGTTGCTCAACTTGTAGACGGTGTTACTAAATTATCTCAATTAAAACTAGATTCTGTTAACGAGAAGAATAAAGAGGCTGAAAACTTTAGAAAGTTACTTTTAGCAATGTCAAATGATCTAAGAGTTCTCCTAGTAAAGTTAGCCGATAGACTACACAATATGCGTACCCTTAATTTTATATCTAGTGAGAAAAAACGTAAAAGGATAGCTACAGAAACAATGGATATATATGCGCCACTTGCTGGAAGAATAGGAATGCATGAAATCAAAGAGGAATTAGAGGATTTAGCTTTTAGTGAATTGAACTTTAAAGCCCATTCTTCAATAATAAGAAGATTAAGTTTTCTAAAAGAAGAATATGATAATGTTACTTCACAGATAAAAAAAAATTTAAAAAAAATACTGAGTCACTCTTCAATTAATTCTGATATTGTTGGTAGAGAAAAAAAACCTTTTTCTATTTGGAGAAAAATGCAAAGGAAAAATATAAGTTTTGAAAATCTTTCTGATGTGGTCGCCTTTAGAATTATTGTGAATAATATAGAAGATTGTTACAAAGCCCTTGGAAAAATACACCAAAACTATTCTCTTGTTCCAGATAGATTTAAAGATTATATATCTACTCCAAAACAAAATGGTTATAAATCAATTCATACTACTGTTATTGAATCTAGTGGAAGAAGGGTTGAGGTTCAAATACGTACGAGAGAAATGAATGAAATTGCAGAATATGGTTTTGCAGCGCATTGGAAATATAAGGATGAATTAAATAACAGCAAGTCTCTTGATGGAGTTCAATACAGATGGATAAGAGAGTTATTAGAAATACTTGAGCATGGAGGTAACCCGAAGGAATTCTTAGAAAATACTAAATTAGAAATGTACCAAGATCAGGTATTTTGTTTTTCTCCAAAGGGAGAGCTATATAGTCTTCCCACTGGATCTACACCTGTTGATTTTGCTTACGCAGTTCATACTCAGATAGGTGATAACTGTGTAGGTGCTAAGGTTAATGGTAGAATTATACCTCTTAGATCAGTATTAAAAAATGGAGATCAAGTAGAAATAATGGTTTCAACTGCTCAAACTCCCTCGCCAATATGGCTTAATTTCGTTGCCACTGGTAAAGCACGTTCAGCTATTCGTAGGTTTATTAGGGATCAACAATTAAGTGAGTATGTTGACCTGGGTAAAGCAATTTTAGAGAGATCCTTTTCAAATAGTAATTTAGATAATAATAAAAAGAATATTTTTCGAGCAAGAAAAATTTTTGAATTTAAAACAGACGAAGAGCTTTTTGCAAGTATTGGTGAAGGTCTAATTTCTGGTAAGCATGTTATAGATGCTATAAACCCTGAAAATTTTGAACAAAAAAGTTTTGTTAGGTCACTTGCTCCAAATTTTTTTAGAAATGCAATAAATAAGGTCAGGCATGGTCAATCTAAAGGTGGTGATCATTCTATTCCCATTAAGGGCCTCATACCAGGTATGGCAGTTCATCTAGCAACTTGTTGTCATCCCTTAATTGGTGATAGGATCGTTGGTATTCAGACTCCTGGACGAGGTATTACCGTTCATACAATTGATTGCGCGAGTTTAGAAAATTTTGGAAGTGTACCTGAAAACTGGCTTGATGTTTCTTGGGATAAGAGTAGTGATGAGATAAGTTATTTAGTGGGTAGAATAAAGCTTACTCTCACAAACGAGCCAGGTGCTTTGCATGCTGTTACAGGAATAGTATCTTCAAACTTAGGAAATATAAATAATATTTTAATTGCAAATAGATCAGAAGATTATTTTGATTTTAGGTTTGACATAGAGGTAAGAGATGTTAAACATCTAACAGAAATAATTGCAGCTTTAAGAGCTGAACCAATGGTCCATAATGTTGACAGGCTTCGTGAATGAAAGACGAAGATATATTAAACTATTTCAAAAAGTCTGGTGCTCTTCTGGAAGGGCACTTCATTCTTAGCTCAGGCTTTCATAGTGCAATGTATTTGCAATGTGCAAAAATATTTATGGATCCAAAAAAATCCGAATATTTGTGTGAAATTTTAGCAAATAAAATAAAAGAAAATATTAACTTAGATAAAATCGATATAGTATTATCACCTGCAATAGGTGGAATAATTATTGGTTATGTAATTTCAAAAAAAATCAACAAAAAATCGATTTTTCTAGAGAGAGTTGAGGGCGCGTTTACCTTAAGAAGAGGTTTTAAATTTTCTCGAGGCACAAGGGTTCTTATAATTGAAGATGTTATAACTACTGGAAAAAGCTCTAATGAATGCATAAGCTATGTAGAGTGTCATGGTGGTAAAGTCATCGGTATTGCTTGTTTGGTTGATAGAACATCTAATTTTACGTTTTCTAAATTAGGTATTATTTCTTTATTAAGATTAAGTATTCCCATCTATTCACCCAACGAAATTCCAGATAAACTTTTGGAAATTAAACCCATAAAGCCAGGAAGTAGAGGGTTAACTTAATTGCTATTTGGAAGTCGTAAACCGAAAAATTATTTTAAAGTTATAATTAATTTTTTTTGGCCAAAAACTGGTATCAAAAGAGCAGTTAAATATAGTAGATATCGCTTTATTCGATTGCCTGGTTCTTCATATTCAATTGCTGCTGGATTTGCATGTGGTGTAGCAGTTTCATTTACTCCACTTATAGGGTTTCATTTTGTTGGAGCGGCATTTTTTGCGTGGTTAATTGGAGGTAATTTGATTGCTTCTGCAATAGGAACAGCAATTGGAAACCCTTGGACTTTTCCTTTAATTTGGTTTTGGATTCTAAACTTAGGTAGGTGGGTTATAGGAGATTTTTCAAATAATATTGATACTGACCTTGAAATAACAAATAGCTCTATAACAAATAATGTGAATGAAGTTTTAATACCCATGTTGATTGGTGGCTTAATTATGGCTCCAGTAACTTGGTTTGCTTCATATTACCCTACAAAATATCTAATTGTCTCATATCGTGCAGCAAGAAAGATAAGAATAGACAAAAAGAAAAAAATTAACAAATAAATATTTAAGAGATTTAATGCTAAAATGGAAAATAAAAAAAATAAATTTATAAGATTGGGTGTAAATATTGATCATGTTGCGACTATTAGAAATGCTAGAGGTGGTTTAAAGCCTGACCCTCTTAGAGCTGCTAAAATAGCAGTAGATGCCGGGGCTGATGTGATTACTATTCACCTGAGAGAAGATAGAAGACACGTTAACGATCAAGATGTAGAAAATTTAATTCAAAAAATGAATGTCCCGATTAACCTAGAGATTGCATGTACAGATGAAATGATAAATTTTGCGTATAATCAAAAACCTAATTCAGTTTGTTTGGTTCCTGAGAAACGAGAAGAAAAAACAACTGAAGGTGGTCTAGATGTTGTTAAGTTTCAGAAAAAAATAGCCCCAGCAATCGGTAAGCTTATGGAAAGGGGAATAAAAGTTGCCTTATTTATTGAGCCAGAATATTCTCAAATAGAGGCTGCTGCTTCAATTGGAGTTCCCGTGGTCGAGCTTCATACAGGTACTTATAGCAACTTTCAAGGTAATTTAATGTTGAATGAATTGAAAAAAATTAAAAATAATTCTAAAGAAGTTGTAAAATTGGGTATGGAATGTCACGCAGGTCACGGTCTTACATTTGATAATGTATTCGAAATAGCAAAAATAAAGGATATAGTAGAACTTAATATTGGACATTTTTTGATTGGTGAGGCTATCTTTATAGGTATTGACAATGCGATAAAAGAAATGAAATCAATTATTTTGTCTTCAAGAAATTTAATTTAGAAAAATTAACAATGATTGTTGGAATTGGCACTGATATTATAAATATTGACAGAATAGAGTCTGTAATTAACCGATATGGTGATAAGTTTATTAATAGAGTTTATAGTCAGACTGAAATAAAAAAATCAGAATCCAGAGTTAATAGAGTAGCTTCTTATGCTAAAAGATTTGCCGCAAAAGAAGCATGTTCAAAGGCGTTAGGAACTGGGTTTAGACAAGGGGTTTTTATGAAAGATCTATCGGTTGTCAATTTAAGCTCAGGAAAACCTACTATGCAGCTTTCAGGAGGCGCGTTAGATAGATTAATTAAGATTACTCCTAAGGACTCAAAATTACAAATTGATCTCTCAATAACTGACGAACCACCATATGCATTTGCAACAGTAATTATCTCAATAAACTGATAAATAAAATAATGTATTAAGGATATAACTTGAAAGAAAAAAAATTAAACAAAAAAAAACAAAAAGGGGGTATATTTGAAACAATCAAGACCCTTATTTATGCAATTATAATCGCAATGCTAATAAGAACTGTAGGTTATGAGCCTTTCAATATACCTTCAGGTTCTATGAAACCTTCTTTATTGGTCGGAGATTATCTTTTTGTTTCAAAGTTTTCATATGGATATAGTAGATACTCAATACCGCTGGGCTTACCAATTTTTAATGGTAGAATTTTTTCGAAGTATCCAGAAAGAGGTGATGTAGCTGTATTTAAATTGCCTAGTGATAATTCTACAGATTATATAAAAAGAGTAATTGGTTTACCAGGAGATGAAATACAAATTAGAGATGGCGTTCTTTTCATCAACAATAAAAAGGTAATTAGAGAAAAAGTAAAAGATTTTTATGAAAAAGATAGATATGGTAACACAGTAAGAGTTGAGCAATATAAAGAGATACTTCCAAACGGTGTTGAATATCTAACTTTAGATACAAACGAAGACTCGGTAGCTGATAATACCAGAGTATATAAAATTAAACCTGGTCATGTTTTTATGATGGGTGATAACAGAGACGACTCTGCAGATAGTAGATTTTCACAAGTTGGCCAGGTTCCAGTTATAAATTTTGTTGGTAAAGCTGAGATATTATTTTTCTCATTATATGATTGGAAGATAAGGTTTAATAGAATTTTAATGATGATTCGTTAACTAAGAATGGATAATTTTTCTAAATTATATATTAAAATTGGTTATAAATTTAAAGATTTTAACCTGATTAAAAAAGCATTAACTCATTCTTCGGTCCTCAACAAATTCGAGAGTAATGATAAGCTTGAATTTTTAGGTGATAGGGTTTTAGGTTTAATTATAGCAAAAAAATTATATTCCGACTTTCCTGATGCAAAGACAGGCGATCTTGCACAAAAGTTTAATTACTTAGTGAGGAGTGAAACATTAGTAAAAGTAGCAGAAAGAATTTCATTAGGAAAATTTATCTATATTTCTCAGAGTGAAGAAAAAAATGGTGGAAGGTTTAAATCAGCAATATTGGCAGATACTTGTGAAGCTTTAATTGCTGCAATCTATTTAGATGGTGGTATTTCAAATGCAGAAAAATTTATAAATACTTTTTGGGAAGACTTAATTTTAGAAAAAGAATTATCAATAAAAGACTCAAAAAGCGCTTTACAAGAATGGTCGCATGCCAACCTGGGTGTTACACCTGAATATTGTGAAATTTCATCTAGTGGTCCTTCTCATAATCCAAATTTTCTGGTTGAAGTTATTTTACCTGGTTTTGAAAAGTATACTGGTAATGGTGTTACAAAAAGAAAAGCACAACAAGAGGCTGCTAAAAAATTATTGGATCACTTAAAGAAAATAAAATATGCACAAATTAAAAAATAGCAAACATTCAGTTAATATGGAAACATTTGCTGGTTATATAACTTTAATAGGTGCCCCTAATTCTGGTAAATCAACTTTTATGAATAGAGTTATTGGTCAAAAAGTTGCTATAGTCTCCCCAAAGGTTCAGACAACCAGATCGCGAATTTTAGGTATAGTTAATTATAATTCTTCTCAATTAATTTTTGTAGATATACCAGGAATCATAAAGCCAAAAGGTAAATTAAATTTAGCGATGATGAGTATCGCATGGTCGAGCATAAAAGATTCAGACATAAATATTTTCTTAATTGATGGTTCAAAAAATCCTGAGAAACTATTAGAAGAAAATAAAATAATTTTTGATGCATTAGGAAAAAAAATAAATAAAACAATCCTTGTTATAAATAAAATTGATAAATTAAAAAAAAATAAGCTACTTCAAGTTATTGAAAGGTTTGAAAGTAAAGATCAATACATGTCAATTTTTTTTATTTCTTCCCTAAATGGTGATGGAGTTAGTGATTTAATAAAATTTATTTCACTAAAATTGCCAAATTCTGAATGGTTTTATCCTGAGGAACAAATAAGTGATATTCCAATGAGAGAATTAGTATCAGAAATCACAAGAGAGAAGCTCTTTTTATTTTTAAGCCAAGAACTCCCTTACTCATTAAAAGTACAAACAACTGGCTGGAAAGAGACAAAAAAAAATTATGTAAATATTTCGCAAACTATATTTGTAAAAAAACAAAGTCAAAAAATTATTATTATTGGTAAAGAGGGAAGAAAAATTAAAGAGATAGGAATTTCAGCTAGAGTTGAAATAGAGAAGTTACTAAACATGAAAGTTTTCCTAAAATTGTTTATTAAAGTTGATAAAAATTGGGATTTAAATATCTAAAAAAGTTGATTTTTCTTAATTAGAAGTGATTATATTTTGTTTAAATTTTAAATAATTTTAAAAAGGTAAATTTTATGAATTGGACAGATGATGCATTTGTTTTATCATCTAAAAGATATGGTGAGTCAGCACTTATTTTAAGCTTACTTACTAAAAAAAGAGGTAAACATTCTGGTTTCTTGAGAAGTATCAATAAAAAAAATATGCGTTCTATAATTCAACCAGGCAATTTAGTAAGAGTTAATTGGCGTTCTAGAATTGAAGAAAGTCTTGGCACGTATAACCTGGAATTAATTGAGTCATCATCATCTAATTTTCTTTATCACCCAATAAATTTATTAACACTCTCGTCTATCTGTTCAATTTGTAATGAAATTTTGCCCGAACGAGAGGCATTTCCAACTATTTATAATGATGTATATAACTTATTCACCTTATTTAGTAATTATAAAGAGGTATTGATTTCAAAATACATATTTTTTGAATTAGAGATGTTATCGGTTTTGGGCTTTGGTTTAGATTTATCTTCATGCGTAGTCACTGGTAAAAAAGAAAATTTAGTATGGATTTCTCCAAAAACTGGTAAAGCTGTATCATATGATATAGGTGTTGACTATAGTAATAAACTCCTTCCTCTTCCGTCTTTTCTAATAGAAAAAAAATACTCAAGCGATATAGGGGAAATTTACAAAGGCCTTATTTTAACTGGTTATTTCTTAAAAAAATTTCTTTATAAAGAGTTAGGAAAAGATTTACCTTTAAATCGTATGAGGCTAGCAGATAAAATAGAAAAAATTAAAAATTATGATAAAAAAAACTGAGACTATAAGTAATAAAAATACAAAATATGAAGATGCTGAATTTTCTAAACTTCTTGGTGATAAATATTTAGCATATGCTTTATCTACAATAACATCTCGATCTCTCCCAGATGTAAGAGATGGTTTAAAACCAGTTCATAGAAGATTGCTATTTGCAATGAGAGAGTTAAACCTTGAACCAAAATCAGGTTTTAAAAAATGTGCAAGAGTGGTTGGTGATGTTATAGGAAAATTTCATCCTCATGGAGATCAGTCTGTTTATGATGCCCTTGTTCGTCTAGCTCAAAGTTTTTCAGCTCGTTATCCTTTAGTAGATGGTCAAGGTAATTTTGGAAATATTGATGGTGATAATCCTGCCGCCATGAGGTATACAGAATCCAGACTTACATCAATTGCTGAATCATTAATGGAAGGTATTGATGAAGATGCAATAGATTTTATGGAAACTTACGATGGTAGTGAAAATGAACCAGTCGTAATGCCAGGAAAATTTCCAAATTTATTGGCAAACGGTTCTACAGGAATTGCTGTGGGAATGGCTACAAGTATTCCTCCTCATAATGTTGAAGAAATTTGCAACGCTTTATTATATTTAATCGATTCTCCTGAGGGAAATATACAAAAAATCTTTAATTATATTTCTGGCCCGGACTTTCCAACAGGAGGAATTCTAGTCGAATCTAAAAAAACAATTAAAGAAATATATTCTCAAGGTAAAGGTAGTATGAGGGTTAGGGCAAAATGGTCAGTAGAAAAGAATGGGAGTAAAAAATGGAATATAGTAATCCATGAGCTACCATTTCAAGTTCAAAAAAGTAGACTTATTGAAAGATTAGCTGATTTAATCTTACAAAAAAAATTGCCAATTCTTGAAAATATTAGAGATGAATCCACCGAAGAAGTTCGCATAGTTATTATGCCAAAGTCATATGACCTAGATCCATCTGAGTTTATGGAATTGCTATTTAAAAACTCGGAATTAGAAACAAAATTTAATTTAAATATGAATGTTTTGGAAAATGGGAAAATTCCAAAATTAATGAATTTGAAGTCAGTCTTAGACTCATTTCTTAAACATAGATTAGAAGTTTTTACCAGAATTTTGAAGTATCGTTTAAATAAGATAGAAAATAAAATGGAAATTTTATCTGGTTATCTAGTTGTATATTTAAATTTAGACAAATTAATAAAAATAATTAGAGGTAATGATAGTCCAAAACCTATTTTAATCAGTAATTTTAAATTAAGTGACGTTCAAGTAGAAGCTATTTTAAATATGAAGCTAAGAGCACTGAGAAAGCTCGAAGAAAAACAGATAAAAAAAGAATATGATGATCTAAAAAAACAAAAATCTGAAATAAAATCACTACTTAAATATAAACAAAAGAGATGGGAGAAAATTAAAGAGGAAATTAATGAAATAAAAATTAAATTTGGTAAAAAAACTGATATTGGAGTCAGAAAAACAATTATAGGAAATGAGCCAAAAGTAAAATTAAAAGAAATTGAGCAGTATATCGAAAAAGAGCCTATAACAATTTTATGTTCAAAAAAAGGTTGGATACGCACAATTAAAGGCCATTCAAACCCTGATAATAATGAAAAGCACAAGGATGGTGATGGTCCAAGGTTTTGGATCAAATCATATACTACAGACAAATTAGTTCTTTTTGGAAATAATGGGAGATTTTATAATATTAATGTAGATAAACTTCCGTCTGGCCGAGGCTTTGGCGACCCTGTAAGGTCTTTTATTGACCTTCCAGCTGAATCTGACTTAGTAACTATTTTTACTTTTTATAAAGGTGGAAGAATATTGATTTGTTCGTCCGATGGTAAAGGTTTTCTTATTAATGGTGTTGACACTATTTCACAAACTAAATCAGGTAGACAAGTCATGAATCTTAAAAAAGGAAACTATGCAAAAGTTTGTACACCTGTTAATGGAGACAAAATTGCTACAATAGGTGAGAATAGGAAATTATTAATTTTTTCAATAGACGAATTACCTACGATGACTAAAGGTAGGGGTGTTACACTTCAAAAATATCGTGATGGTGAACTATCTGATGCAATATGTTTTTTTCAAAAGAATGGCCTATATTGGCACTCAGGTAATAAAATAAGAGTCGAACATGATTTTAAGCAATGGGTAGGCAAGCGGGCTAATGCAGGTAAATTTGCACCAAAAGGTTTTCCAAGGAATAATAGATTTACTCTTTAACGATTATAATTTTATTTAAAAATATACTACTTCAATTTAATCCAGTTTTGATTTAGGAAAGCCTCAATTGGTTGGAATTTCTTTTTATATGACATCTTATTACAATTTTTAATAAAGTAACCAAGGTAAACAAAAGAAAGGTCATTCTCTTTTGCTTTATTTATATGGTCTAGTATCATAAAATTTCCGGGGCTCCTATGTTTTTCTTTATAATCAAAGAAACTATATACCATAGAATAACCATCAAATAATCTATCTGTTATTGATACAGCAAATAGTTCATCATTGCTATTTCTGTACTCTATAAGGGAAGTATCTACAGGCGATTCTTCTACCATAGATTTATAATCATCTAGTTGCATAGAAGACATGTTACCATCTTTATGGCGAGAATTTTGATATTTATTAAATAATCTATATTGTTCCTCCGTGCCATTTAGCTTTACTTCATTTGAATAGATATCCCTATTTTTCGACAATATTCTTCTATATTTACTTGAGTTATTAAATTTTTTAGCGTTAATTCTTACTGGAATACATTCTGAGCAATTTCTGCAATCAGGTTTGTATACGATTCCATGACTTCGTCTAAAACCAGATTTAGCAAAAAAATTATGAGTCAAATCCGGATGAGAATTATCTAAATGTGTAAAAACAAGCTGTTCTACTTTATCAGGTAAATAAGGGCATTTTGTTTCGGGAGTTTTATAAAATTTTAAATTTAGTAAAAAAGAGTTTTCATTCATTTGAATATACTATTTATTATTACTTAATACCTCTTAGAATAAGTTTAGATACAATTTTACCAGGGAGGAAGTAATTTTTTGCAACTTCAACTACTTTTTTTGGAATAAAAGCTTTACAGGAAAATACATCTAAAAAAACACGTTGGGAATTGTCCGCAAAATGAGCGCTTATATTTGATGTCTCAATTAATTGAATTAATGAAAAACCTGAAGCTTTCGGATTATCAGTAGCAAAGTACTCAATTACAGGTTCGCCAAATGGTATCATCTCAATTTTATTAACAAGTTTTTTTGAAAATTCATATATATTTTTTTTATCTTGGATCAATTTTTTATCACAATTTTCCATATCAACAATTAAGTGCATTCCCCAAAAATTATCTTTTTCAATGTTATTTAAATCATAATCCTCAATATTTTGAATTATATTTCTTTTATTTTGAAAATTCATTCTTATTCCTTAGAAATTTTATTTTCTATTTTTCTGAACTTTTTGACAAGTAAAGGCCAAGTATTAAACCAGCAGTTCCAAAAATTGGCATCCATAATTCAAATTTACCTAAAAAACCTGATAGGGATGCTCCAACAATAATTCCAAATAATATTGAGGCGCCCAAAATACTAGGTTTCGTATTTTTCTCATTTAAGTTACTTTTTTCCATTCTTATCTCTTTGAAAGTTGCAAGGCTACTTCTTCTGCGAAGTATGTAACTATACCATTAGCTCCAGCTCGTTTGAAAGCAATTAAACTCTCAATAATTGAGTCTTTTTTTGGTAATATGTTATTTTTTATAGCGTTAGCTATCATAGAGTATTCACCGCTAACTTGATAAACAAATGTTGGTATTTTAAAAGATGACTTAACTTGAAATAGAATATCCAAGTAAGGTAGTCCAGGCTTAATCATTATCATGTCTGCACCCTCTGAAATATCTAGAGCTACTTCATGCAAGGCCTCTTGGGTATTTTTTGGATCCATTTGATATGTTTTTTTATCCCCTTTAAGTCTATTAGCGCTTCCAACGGCATCTCTAAAAGGCCCATAAAATGAAGATGAGTATTTCGCAGCGTAAGACATTATCTGAGTTTTTTGAAATCCCTCTATTTCAAGTGCATTTCTTATTCTGCCAATTCTACCGTCCATCATATCAGAGGGAGCAATTATATCGCAACCTGCGTCAGCCTGTAAGACTGCCTGTCTACATAGAATATCGATAGTCTTATCGTTCAAGATTTCATTATCCTTTAAAATTCCATCATGTCCATGATTAGTATATGGGTCTAGAGCAACATCACTCATAATGCCAATGTGTGGAACTGCCTTTTTTATTGACTTTATTGTTCTGCATATAAGGTTATTTTCTTTGAGAGACTCACTCCCGTCTTCAGATTTAAGTGATTGATCAATAACAGGAAATAGGGCAATAGCTGGAATACCAATATCATAACAAAACTTAGCCTTATCAATTACTCTATCGATACTTATTCTATTTATTCCAGGCATTGACAAAATGGGTTGGGTTATATTTGAACCTTCAATAACAAATATAGGCATTATTATGTCTGATAAATTTAAATAATTCTCCGAAACTAATCGTCTTGACCAGTTGGATTTTCTATTTCGTCTCATTCTGACATTAGGGAAGGTTCTATTTGGATTAATTTTTAGCATTTGCAGTCACCAAAATATCTATAGCTTATAATAGCCTAAGTTATATAAACTAAATTAAAAATAAATTATTTTAAACTATTTTATTTAAATGCCTGAATGCCAGTTTGTGCTCTTCCTAGAATTAAAGCATGAATATCATGTGTTCCTTCGTATGTATTAACAGCCTCAAGATTCATTACGTGTCTAATTACATGATATTCATCTGAAATGCCGTTTCCTCCATGCATGTCTCTTGACATTCTTGCAATATCAAGAGCCTTACCGCATGAGTTTCTTTTAATCATTGATATCTGCTCTGGGGTTGCCATATCATTATCCAATAATCTTCCAACTTGCAAGCAAGCTCCTAATCCAATTGAAATTTCAGTTTGCATATCAGCTAATTTTTTTTGAATAAGTTGATTAGCCGCAAGAGGTTTGTCAAATTGCTTTCTATCAAGAGTATATTTTCTAGCAGCGTGCCAACAAAATTCAGCTGCACCAATAGTTCCCCATGCTATTCCGTATCTAGCATTATTTAAACAACCAAATGGGCCCTTTAGGCCTTCAATTTCTGGAAAAGCATTCTTTTCAGGAACAAACACATTGTCCATTACTATTTCACCCGTAACAGATGCTCTTAATGCAAACTTACCTTCAATTTTTGGTGCGGAAAGTCCTTTCATCCCTTTTTCAAGAATGAATCCTCTGATTTTATTTTTTTCAGTATCTTTTGCCCAAACTATAAAAACATCTGCTATTGGTGAATTTGTAATCCACATTTTATTTCCACTAATAATATATCCACCATCTGTTTTCTTTGCAGATGTTTTCATAGAACCTGGGTCTGAGCCATGATCAGGTTCTGTTAGACCAAAACAACCAATAATCTCGCCTTTTGCAAGACTTGGTAAAAATCTATTTTTTTGTTCTTCAGTTCCATATGAGGATATTGGCCACATAACAAGACTTGATTGAACACTGAATGCTGAGCGATATGATGAGTCAACTCTTTCAATTTCTCTTGTTATTAGACCATATGCGGTGTACCCAACCCCTGGGCAACCGTATCCTTTTATTGTTGGTCCAAGAATACCAATTTTACCCATTTCATTATAAATTTCTCTATCAAATTTTTCATGTCTATTTGCTTCAAGAATTCTAGGCATCAACTCTTTTTCCGCATAGTTTCTTGCAGTTTTTTGAATTATTTTTTCTTCCTCAGATAGTTGATCGTCTATTAAAAGAGGGTCTTCCCAATTAAATTCTATTCGCTTACTTGGTTTTAATTCAGATATTTCTTTAAGTTGCATGGGTTTTATCCTAATTTCTTGAAATTCCTTATGCGTTTGAAGTCACATTAATATATACATTTGTAATCATTTTTAGCATTATTTATAATACAATTTAGGAATAATTCTCAACAATTTGCTTAATTTTATTTCATTAAATTAAATGGCTCATAAAATTGCTCATTTTATTGATTTATCTACTTGCATATAATAAAACCTATATATAAATATAGGGTATCAAATAATAAAGAAAAGTAACAAAATTATTTTTAATGGACTACGAAAAATTTTATAAAGAGAAAATTGAGGCTCTTAAAGATGAGGGTCGATATAGGGTTTTTGCCGAATTATCCAGGCAAAAGGACAATTTTCCAGTTGCGACTCATTTTCATGAAAATAAAACACAAGATGTAATTGTATGGTGTTCTAATGATTATTTAGGAATGGGTCAAAATCCTAATGTAATAGAGTCTATGGAAAATGCCCTTCATGAGTGTGGTGCTGGTGCAGGAGGTACTAGAAATATTTCAGGTACTAATCACTATCATGTACTTCTTGAGGAAGAAATTGCATCTTGGCATGGAAAAGAGGCAGCTTTAATTTTTACATCCGGATATATATCTAATGAGGCAACGCTTAGTACTTTGGCAGGTCTTATCCCAAATTGTGTTATTTTTTCTGATGAAAATAATCATGCATCCATGATATCAGGGATAAGAGCAAGCAAATCTGAAAAAAAGATTTTCCGTCATAATGATGTTAATCATTTAGAAGAGCTATTAAAAAAAACTGACAAAAATAAGCCAAAAATAATAGCCTTTGAATCAGTTTATTCAATGGATGGAGATATTGCGCCTATTAAAGAATTTTGTGATTTGGCGGATAAATATAATGCAATTACCTATTTAGATGAGGTTCATGCTGTTGGACTCTATGGAGAGAAGGGTGGAGGTATATCTGAAAGAGAAGGTTTGGCCGAAAGAATAACAGTTATAGAAGGAACTCTTGGTAAAGCTGTTGGAGTTATGGGAGGGTATATAGCTGCATCAAAAAATATAGTAGATGTGGTAAGAAGTTATGCACCTCCATTTATTTTTACTACCTCGATGTCTCCTGTCTTATCGGCAGGTGCACTGGCTAGTGTAAAATTTTTAAAAGAAAATAATAACTTAAGATTAAAGCACCAAGAAAGAGTTGCAAAACTAAAATCGAGTTTTTTTAAGTCAGGTTTATCCATAATTCCTTCCGAAACCCATATTGTTCCATTAATTGTTGGTAATGCAAGATGTTGTAAAAGAGCATCAGATATGCTTCTTTTTGATTATGGTATTTATGTTCAACCAATAAATTATCCAACTGTCCCAAGGGGCACGCCAAGTGCACGTGCAAGTAGTCATCTACGAGTCAAGTGTGGCAAGCATAGCTCTCCGCTCCCAGTTGCCACCGACCTGCCACCGCCCAACCGGCTTGGGCTTGGGCCACACGATCGCCTTGAGGATGCGTTTAAACATGTAGTTTTTTGAATACAATACCCTCTTATTTATTTTGTTTTCAAATGCCCAAGATTCGATTCATCCACGCGGACGGGTCCCACCGCGAGACGCGCGAGGTAGGTGACGGTGTGTCGTGGCGCGAGGCCATCCGTCGCTTTGGCTTCAGTCGCATGTCGTGCTCCCGCGTGGGGTGTAGTGCGCTACTCAACGGTTGTGAGGACATTGTGACCCATGACGCTGAGGTGGTGGTCATTGGCAACACGGTCCACGTGGCTGTGCACCACTGCCCCACGGGTGGCTGGTTTCAAATGCAGTGCCACCCGTACGAGGCCATGAGCGATGTGTACAGCAGGCTCCAGCTGTTCATGGACCCGACGGTGGAGCAGGTGATGCCCATGCACAGCGCCAAGCACAACGGCATGGTTGACATAAACCCACATGCCTGCGATGTGTCACTGTGTGATTTCCTCGTGCCTCTCGTGATCCGCATCAATCTGCGGCCGGTCACGTACCACACCACGCGC
>PBKD01000011.1 GCA_002722055.1 Rhodospirillaceae bacterium
GAGAGCCGAAGCCCCCTTTACTCCTTGGAGATTATGCGGTATTAATTCGAGTTTCCTCGAGCTATCCCCCTCCATTGGGTAGATTCCTATGTATTACTCACCCGTCCGCCACTGTACTCGTATCCGAAGATACTTTCTCGTTCAACTTGCATGTATGAGGCCTGCCGCCAGCGTTCGTTCTGAGCCAGGATCAAACTCTCATGTTTAAAATGAGAAAGTCCTGTCTAAACTATTGTTGTGTTGAATTACAACACGGACGTTAGACGGACGATACACGAGGGTATACCGCCGCCTACGCATCTCTTCCTATTTACAATTTCAAACAGCAATAGGCATAAGGATAAACCTATACCCAGATAATTAAGGATACAAAAGTAACCTGTCACATTTTTATTAACATTTCAGGTCTAGAATCTTAGATGAAATGCGAGGTGTGACCATAACCTCAAGATCTAGACTTAGCAAGCTTTCGCGGGCATAAAAAAGCATAAAATTTGTGTATAAATTTATGATTAAATTACGTTAAATTGGGTTATGTTGCAAAATTGTTACAATTTTTGAAATTTATAATAGTATTTATATATTTATTGAAAAAAAAACCGAGTTTCCAAGATTAAAATTTTAAATATTATACTATCAAATATCTAATTATTTAATTTTTTCAAATATTAACCAATATTATAATTTTGCTCTTACTAGACTTAACTCCTCTGATTTTTGTAATCTGTCTTTCTTCGCTTCTACTAGCTGGAGTTATTAAAGGCGCTTTGGGAATGGGCCTTCCTCTTTTTGCGGTACCAGTACTAGTAACTGTTTTTGACCTTCCAACAGCTGTAGCTCTAATGATGATACCAATTTTAGCCTCTAACCTAATTCAAGCTTGGGAAGGAAAAAATAAACAAATTAGCATTTCATCTTTTAAAAGATTTTTTCCACTTATCATAACACTAATTCCGTTTACGGTTTTTACAGCCCAATTTATATCAAAAATTGATATTAAATTAGGGTCATTATTCATGGGGATAATAGTAATAGTTTTCTCTTTATCTAATTTGATTGATAAAAATTTTACCATCCAACCTAAGATTGAACTAATTGCAAGCCCTTTTATAGGAATAGTTGCTGGTATTTTAGGAGGTATTTCAAGCTTAATTGGCCCCTTGATTGCAATGTATCTTATTGCTCTTAAACTTGAAAAAGATTTTTTTGTTATTACTATTGCAATAATTTTTTTATGTTTCTCAATAACATTTTACATAACTCTTACTATTTATGGAGTCATGAATTTCAACAACATTACAGGATCAATTTTAGCAACTATTCCAGTAATGTTTGGGGTGATTATTGGAAACAAAATTAGAAGCAAAGTTAATCAAAAAAAATTTAAAGTATTTTTGATATTTTTTTTGATAATCATTGGAATAAATTTAATTCGCAAAGGCCTTTTTTAGAAATCCTTTGTAAGAATCAAATTTTATTAAAAAATATTAATAATTTTTCTACTAATAACCGACTGATTGAAGGTGAAATATTGTGGCCCATACCTTCAATTAAAATAAATTTAGAGTTTTTAACTTTTTCAGCAATATCTATACCGCACTGATATGGAATTAGCGGGTCATCTTTACCGTGGATAACTAAACAAGGTAATTCAATTTTTGATAAAATATTTGATTGATCTCCCTCAGATTGATAAGCCAACCACTGTCTAATTACGCCTTTGGGATTATGACCTCTTAGGTAATTAACCTTTACAATTTGTTTAATATACTCATCTGACATAGGGTAACGTGGGCTACCAATTATTTTTTGTTGCATTAACGATATTTCAATAAGTTCATCAATATTAAATTCATCCTTAGGTTTTTTCATTAATGCATCAATTGCCTCTTTTTTTCCAGAAGGAAGAGATGGGGCACCTGATGTACTCATAATTGAAGTTAAGCTTTTTATATTTTTATTTCCTATATTTGCAATTATATGCCCAACCATTCCTCCCATAGACATCCCAACTAAATGTACTTTAGTCAGTTTTAATTTATTTATAAGTAATAAAGTATCATTTGCCATATCTGACAAAGAGTATGGCGGCGTAAAATCATCACCATTTAAAGATTTTGAAACTAATTTATTTAGTTCTAAATCTGAGATATCTCCATAAAAACTAGACTCACCAACATCTCTATTATCAAAACGAATTACTCTGTATTTATTATTTAATAATTCTTCACAAAAGTTATTAGGCCATACAGTTCGTTGAGTACCAAGGCCACCAATAAGTACAATTGTTTCCTCATAGTTTTGGCCAATATCATCGTATCCTAGTTCAAAAAGCATAACAAAAATTCACAAGAAAAAAATTTAACTATACTTTATTATAAAAATATTCAAAATAATATAAAATATAAATTTAATACACGCAGGAAATTATAATGAACCTTAGAAACTTTGAGATTATTCCAGAAAAACTTTCTAAAGAAAGTTTTTCTAATTACGGAGATGTATTAGAACCTAGCGGAGATAGTATAAATAACAAAGATTTTTTAAAACTTGGTTATGCAAATATGTCTGATAACGTACCTAGTGAAAGAGTTGAAAAATTTGACGTATTGGACTACTGGGGACAAATTGCGAACATTTCACAGGAACCAATGAGATTTGGGTTTCTTAGGCCAAGAAAAAGAGCTTTTGAAGTCTCTTGGCTTGAAAGACATGTGAAAGGAACACAAACTTTTATACCTCTAGGAGGCGAAAAATCAATAATTACAGTTGGTAAAGCTAATGAAAATGATAACCCTGAAGCTTTACCAGATTTATCTACAGTTAAAGCCTTTCTCCTTGATGGAGATAAGGGAATAAACTTACATCCAGGAACCTGGCACTGGACACCTTTTCCAATTAATTCAAAGTGTGACTTCATAATTCTTGTAAGAACAAATGTGAAAGATGATGACCTAAATTTTGTTGACTTGGAAAGCAGACTTAAAACATTTATTAAAATAAATATTAATTGAAAATTTATTTATTTAAATTGACCTAAAATTATAGAGGGTAATATTTTAGTAAATCAAAATAGAATCTCTCTATAATTAAATATTCATGATTACTTAGATTTTGCCATAGCTTCAGGTTTTAAATTAAATGGAATTGCGTCCACTTTATCTAACAACAAAATTTCCTGTTTTTTATAAAAATAATTTTAAATTGATTTACCAGCCTTCTTTAATTCATCCAAAAGAACAGGCATTCCAAATGTAAATGTATGCATTCCTAAAACACTTACTAATTGATATACTTCTACTATTTCTTGAACTGTTGCTCCATATTTTAATGCATTTTGAATATGAATTCTTAAACCAGGTTCATAAAGGTGAGTTGTAGCCACATCGATGGCAATATAAATAAACTCTTTAATCTTAGGCTCTAATTTACCTTTTTGCCAAGGAATTGAAGAAAAATTTAGGTAGGCCTCAAAAAAGTCCGGATCAATACATAATAAATCATCCCAAAAAGGAGCCCAGTAACCTCTATTTTCTCTAAACTTTTCCTTTAGCGCAACTTGTCGATCATCATAGCTTCGGTTAATTTCCGAGTCTCTTCCAGCTTTTTTTAATTCATCAAGCAAGACAGGCATACCCATAGTAAATGTATGAAGACCTAAAACACTGGTTAATTGATATACTTCAGTGATTTCTTCAACAGTAGCTCCATATTTAAGAGCATTCTCGATATGAATTCTGAGACCAGGTTCGTATAAATGAGTTGTAGAAACATCAATAGCTATATACATAAATTCTTTGATCTTTGGGTCTAAAGGACCTTTCTGCCATGGAATAGCTGAAAAATTTAAGTAGGCATTAAAAAAATCAGCATCGACTTTTAATAAACCATCCCAAAAATCATTCCAATAGCCTCTTTTTTTTATAAAATCATCTTTTAATTTTAACTGCTCTTCAGTGAATTCCATTTTATCCTCCGTTAATTTAATTATATTTTATTCTACGTATCAATTTCAGCAATAATTTTACCAACTTCATGCTCAACTTCACCATCTGCATCATAAAGTATTTTTGTTAGAGTGCCATTTGATGGAGATTCAATTTCAAAGTTGGCTTTATCAGCTTCAACTGTAGCAATAAGCTCTCCTTCTTGAACTTTTTCACCTTCTTTCTTATGCCATTCAGAAATCATTACATTCTCAATCGTTAAACCTAACTTTGGGACTTTCAATTTAATTTTTGCCATTTTAATTCTCTCTTTATTTAAACACCTTTAAAATTAGGCTGTCTTTTTTCTAAAAATGCTTTCATACCTTCTTTTTGATCTTCAGTAGAAAATAATTTAATAAATTCAGCTAATTCATATTCTAAGCCCATATTAATATCACCTTCAGAACCTTCGTTTATTGTTCGTTTTATAGCTGCAAGAGCTAAAGGTGCCTTTTTAGCTAAGCTCTCAGATAATTTTTTTGTTTCCTTATCAAGGTCTTCATTTGAAACTGAAAAGTTTGCTAAACCGAGTTCAACTGCTTTTTTAGAAGAGATAAATTCTCCTAGCATCAATATTTCTTTCGCTTTTAACCTTCCCATATGCCTTGTTAACCTAACAGCAGCTCCTGCACCAGGGAAGACACCAATATTTATTTCTGTTAAGCCAAACCTTGAATCGTTTGAACAAATAACAAAATCACAGCAAACTGTTAGCTCAGTTCCCCCACCAGTTGCCCAACCATTAACAGATGCTATAACCGGCTTAGGCGAGCTTTCAACAGCATTAAAAAACTTTAACCATTTTCTATTATATGGTTCTATAAAATCTGAAGAAGCATCAGCAAGCTCACTTATATCTGCACCTGCAGAAAAAGCTCTCTCTCCTGACCCTTTAATTACAATTACCCTTACTTCTTTTGAATTATCAAACTCTTTAATTGCCTGGTAAGATTCGTCTAAACATTTTTCGTTAATTGCATTTAGTTTGTTTGGTCGGTTGAAAATTAAATAACCAACACCACTTCTAGTATCTGTAATTATTGTCTCAAAACTCATAATATTAAATCCTTTATTGAAACAATTTCAATATTTTACTCTCAATTGAAACCTGAGATGGCCTGTAGATATTTTCTAAATTTGGTGAGAAAGGTGATGGTGTAAATGGAGGAGTAATTCTTAAGGGGTTTTTAAATAAAATTTTACTATCATATTCAACAACTTTAGAAATTACTTCAGAAGCAACACTACAAGGGGACTGAGACTCTTGCACTACGCACAATGATCCAGTCTTTGAAACTGATTTTATCACTGTCTCAATATCTAAAGGACTAATACTTCTTAGATCAATTACTTCAGCATTTATACCATTATTACTTTTTAACGATTCAGCAACTTTCATAACGATAGGAGTCATTTGAGAAAATGTTACAATTGTAATGTCCTTACCTTCAATTTTAACATCTGCTTTCCCAAGCGGGATTAAATAATCTTTAGTATCTTGAGGTACATCTCCTGAGGTTCCTACTAATTGTTTGCCAAGAAAACAAATAACTGGATCATCATCCCTAATAGCGGTTTTAAACAGTCCTAAAAGATCCATAGGAGTTGATGGAGATATTACTTTTAATCCAGGAATATGCGCGAACCATGATTCTAAACATTGTGAATGTTGAGGGCCTGCAGCTAAACCACCTCCACTAAAAGTGTAAAGTACCAAAGGAACTTTTACTTGGCCACCAAGCATATATCTCAATTTTGCTGCTTGATTGACTAATCCATCCATACAAGCCGTTACAAAGTCTCCAAATCCTATTTCAATTACTGGACGCAAACCTGTTGCAGCTGCTCCTACAGCCATCGTTACAAAACCACCTTCTGCTATAGGTGTGTCTCTCACTCTAAGTTCACCAAATTCATTATACAACCCTCTCGTTTGAGAAAAAATACCTCCACTTTCTCCAACATCTTCTCCTATTAGAACAACATTTTCATCTCGCGACATCTCCTCACGAATTGCTCTATTTAAAGCTAAAAAGTATTTTAATTTACTCATATTTAGAAATCTGACGCATATACGTCCTCCAATAAAATCTCAGCGGATGGGTTTTTTGACTGCTCTGCAAATTTTATTGCTTCAATAATTTTTTTATCCACAATTTCTTTAATTTTATCAATTTCAGTTTCAGAAATAATTTTCTCTTTCTTAATAAAATCCTGAAACTTAATAATAGGATCATCCCAGTTTTTTTCATCAAGCTCACTGCTTGGTTTATACTTCTGAGGGTCACCTTCATAATGACCATGCCAACGATTTGTTTTAGCTTCAATTAAAGTTGGGCCATTTCCATTTCTAGCCAACTTGACTGCCTCCAATACATTTGAATAAACATCAACCAAATTATTTCCATCAATAGTAATACCTTTAAATCCATATCCTTTTGACCTATCAGAAATATTTTTAATTGGCACATGGACATCGAACGGGCTTAACTCAGCATACTTATTAGATTCACAGAAAAATATTACTGGCAACTTCCAAATTCCAGCAATATTCATAGCTTCGTGAACAGCACCAGAGCCTGATGCACCTTCTCCAAAAAAAGCTAGGACTACATTATCTAATTTTTTTGTTTGAAAAGATAGTGCTGCACCTATAGCTAAAGTAGTCGACTGACCCACAATTCCATTAGCACCAAGAATTCCTGCGTTTACATCAGCTATATGCATAGAACCGCCTCTCCCCTTGGAATAACCAGTTTCTTTTCCGTACAATTCTGACATCATTCTATTTAAGTCAGCACCTTTTGCTATACAGTGACCATGCCCTCTATGTGTACTAGTTATAAAGTCAGATTCTTGCAAAGCCTGACAGGCCCCAACTGCGCAAGCTTCTTGGCCTAAGGAAAGATGTACAAATCCAGGAAGAACTCCTTCTTTATACAATCTAGAGGTATTTTCTTCAAATAACCTTACCTCCCATAACTTCTCTAACAAAGTCTTTGCCAATGTAGAATCTATTTTAGTCAATTGTTTACCTTAAATTATGTCTTGTAATCTTTAATATCAAATATCTGTACATCAGAATCATCTTTCCTCAATAAGTATTTTTGAATTTTTTGATTAGGTGTCTTAGGCATTTCATCCCTAAACTCTATAAATTTTGGTATCCAGAATTTAGGCATTTGTTCCCTGCAGATATTCCATATTTCATCAGGAGTAATATTATTTCCCGGCTGAGGAATAATTACAACTTTTATTTCATCTTCTCCTAACTCTGAAGGCACTGCAACAGCCGCACATTCTAAAACTTTTGGACTAGAGTTAATCACTCGTTCAACCTCAAATGATGATATATTTTCTCCTCGCCTTCTAATAGAATCGTTCTTTCTATCTACAAAATAAAAAAAACCATCTTTATCAACCCTACCGTTATCGCCAGTATGGAACCATAAATTCTTAAAAGCTTTAAGACTTTCATTTGGCATTTGATAGTATTGACTCATCATAGAGAAGGGTTGTTTTGGCCTTACAACAATTTCTCCAACTTCTCCTATAGAAGCTTCCTCATCTTTTTCATTAAAGACTGAAACTTCATACGAATCTTGATTAGCCTTACCACAGGAACCTGTGGCAGGGTTAATTTCAAGAGGGGTATATGTAACTATTCCAGTCTCAGTTGCACCATAAACTTCAATAATCCTACAATTAAACCTCTTTTCAAATTCCGCATTTCTTTGCCCTATATAAAAGTACTTTGCAGGCACGTCTTTATCACCTGGGTCCTCCGGCTGCTTAAGTAAAATAGGTATCATAGAAAAAATACCATGAACATGTGTTGCATTGTAATGCTTTACATCGCTCCAAAAATTACTAGCAGAAAATTTTTCTACAAATGATATTTCATTTCCCATAATTATATTTGGCAACACACCTAACCATGATGCTATTGCATGAAATAAAGGAAGAGGCGTAAAAAGTCGATCAGCATAATTATAATCACATGCTTTAATCCAATCCAAAGCAAATGTAATAACATGACAATTTGTTGCTAGAACCCCCTTTGAAGGGCCAGTGGTACCAGAGGTAAATGAAATTGCATGAGGGTCCGTATAATGCAAAGAGCTTTTGATATGATTATCTTTTGCATTCAACAATTCATCAAAGTGAATTCTAAGAAAGTTTTCATTTAAACTAGAAGTTCCATAAGGGTGATCTTTTCTCTCATGTTCTATTACATGTGTGATATTTGAGAGTTGGCCACTTACCTGATCAAGTCTAACTATATAATCTGAATCTAAAATAATATGAGTTACGTCTGCTTTATTCAATTGGTATTGAAGAATATCACCTTTATAATCAGTATTTATTGGTACATATATACCACCTAGTTTTGAAACAGCTAACCAAGAAAAAATAAAAGCTGGAGAATTTCTTAACATTAAAGCAACTTTTGTACCCTTGGTAACACCCAAAGAACAAAGAAAATTTGCACATGAGTTTACTTTATTATTGAGCTCTAAGTAGGTAATTGACCAATCACCTGAAGATGCAAATTTATTATCACCAAATTTTTCAACAGAACGGTCCAGCATACTATTTATTGTACGTTCTTCAAGGCTATATGTATTCATAACTAAAAATCCAAAATCCAAATTTTATTGATCAATCTAACAACCTAAACGTTTAGCAATAAAAAGTTTCATTATTTCATTTGTACCTTCGCCTATCTCAAGCATTTTAGCCTCTCTGAAAAATCTGTTTACAGTATACTCTTGCATAAAACCATAACCGCCATGAATTTGAAATGCATCAAGCGACGCTTGTGTAGCAACATTTGTACAAAATAATTTTGTCATTGCAGCTTCGTTTTGGCATTCTTCCCCACTACTCTCTAGAAAAGCAGCATATAAGGTCATTCTCCTAGCAACCTCACAATTTGTTGCCATATCAGCCAGTTTTGCTTGAATTAGTTGATAGTTTGATATTGGTTTTCCAAATTGCTCTCTTTCTTTTGCATAAGCTAATGAATGATCAAGGCAACCCTGTATCAGTCCTGTAGAAATAGCACCAAAAGCTATTCTCCCAAGGTTTAGACCA
Source organism: Rhodospirillaceae bacterium (assembly GCA_002722055.1). Lineage (GTDB taxonomy): Bacteria > Pseudomonadota > Alphaproteobacteria > SHVP01 > SHVP01. The sequence continues at coordinate 9,087 of PBKD01000011.1, forward strand.
CTTAAAGCTATTCTTAAACCACTTCCAATTTCTCCAATAATATTTTCTGAAGGTATTCTACAGTCATCAAAAACTAACTCATTATTAGTCATGCCATGCCATGCCATCTTATTCCAGGACTGCCCCAGTTCAAAACCATCTACACCTTGGGGTATTGAGAAACTTGTAATTTCATTTTTTCCATTTTCTTTTTGACCGGTAACTGCCATAAGAACTAAGCCATCACTTATTGAAGTACCTGCATTACTAATAAATGTTTTTGTCCCATTAATTGACCAAACATTTCCTGACTTAACCGCTTTAGTTTTTATCCCTGCTGCATCAGAGCCTGCGCCAGGTTCAGTAAGTCCAAATGCACCTAACTTCTCACCTTTAGCATAAATAGGTAAATACTTAGATTTAAGTTCATCATGAGCAAATTTTAAATAAATATTACTTACTAAAATATGAACCTGCCAAATAAGAGCAAAAGTATTTGAAACTCTTGATACTTCTTCTAATGCCAGTATATAACTCAGAGTATCAAGCGCTGAACCGCCATATTTTTCAGGTAATAACATACCAGACATTCCCAACCCAGACCATTTTTCCCATAATTCATAAGGGAACTCATGAGTTTCATCCATTTTCTCTTGAGCAGGAACAATCTCATTATTTGTAAAATCTCTTACCATTTTTTGAATTTCCGTCTGTTCTGCTGTCAATCGAAAATCCATAACAACAACCTCCCTTAGATATATTATCAGAATAACTAAAAAATTTATTTATTTATCTTATTTATTACATAAAATATACTATTAGAAATTAAAATTGAGAACAATTAATAATTATATTTATTATGACTAATGTAACAATAGCCGGCACAGGAATGGTTCAATTTGGTAAATTTCCAAATAGAACCATGAAATCTATGGTGAATTCAGTTGTGGTTGAAGCACTTAATGATTCAAATTGCTTACCTGATGATATTGATCAAGTATTTTTTGGAAATGCTGCATCAGGATTTTTGACTGGACAAGAATGCATTCAAGGTCAGGTAGCTCTAAGAAATACTGGTCTTCTTGGGAAACCAATTATTAATATCGAGAATGCTTGCGCTTCATCATCTACAGCGTTTAACTTAGCAACAATGGCCATAGAATCAGGGCAAAGTGATGCTGTTCTTGTAATTGGCGCAGAAAAAATGACATCAAATGATAAAGAAGCTCCACTTCGTGCTTTAGAAACTGCAGCTGATATTGAAGAATTAGAACATTTTAAAAAAATAATTAGCTCAGAAGGAGCAGGTTCTGGATCAATTTTTATGGATTTATATGCTAGTTTGGCAAGGGATTATATGGAAAAAAAAGGTGTAACAAATGATGACCTTGCTCTTGTTGCGGTAAAACAAAGAAAAGCTGGTGCACTAAATAAACTTGCGCAATTTCAAGAAGACATTTCTATTTCTAACGTTTTAACAAGTAGAATGATATCTGATCCATTAAGGTTAATGATGTGTTCATCAATTGGTGATGGGGCAGCAGCCCTAGTTTTAATGAGTAAAGATTTTGCTAAATATAAAGATAATGAATATGTAAGTGTTAAAGCATGCTCTTTAAAATCTTCAAACGACAAGGCTACTGGATTTATTCCTGCACCTACTCGAGCAGCATCAGACGCTTACGAAAAATCTGGAATAGGACCTGAAGACATTGATGTAGCAGAAATTCATGATGCTGCAGCACCAGCTGAATATATAATTTATGAACAGCTAGATTTTTGCAAAGAAGGACAAGCCGTTCAACTATTAAAATCAGGTTATACTTCACTGGATGGTAAAATGCCTGTCAACCCTAGTGGAGGATTAATAAGCCGAGGACATCCAATTGGGGCAACAGGTGCCGCGCAACTTGTAGAACTATCAAACCAATTAAGGAATAGATCTGGAAAAAGACAAAGGAAAAATGCAAAAATAGGCCTTGCTGAAAATGCTGGCGGTTGGATTAGAAATGATGTAGCGGCAGCATGTGTAACTATTTTAGGAAAAGATTAAATTATGTTATGTTTGAATATATATTTATTTGTTCTTGGGAGTAATAGATGAAATATAGAATAGCCGTTGATACTGGTGGGACGTTTACAGATGTTGTGGTAGCTGACGAAAAAGGGTTTCTTACTGTAGGAAAATCTTTAACAACCTTAGATAGATATTATAATGGCTTTAAAGCAGCATTAGATAACGCAGCATTATCTCTTAATACTTCAGGAGAGCATTTAATAGATAATTGTGAAGTGCTAATTTATGGAACAACACGATCTACAAATGCTATTGTTGAAAATAAGGTTGCAAAAACAGCGCTACTAGTAACAGAAGGCTTTCCAGATATACTCACCTATAGACATGGTGGAAAACAAGGGGTTTTTGATCTAGCTGTTGAGTTACCAGACCCTTATATTCCCCGAAGACTTACCTTTGAAGTGCCAGAAAGAATAAATGCTGAAGGTGAAATTGAATTAGAACTAAATACAAATAAAACTGAGGAAATAATTAACAATCTAAAAAATATGGACATTGAAGCTGTAGCAGTTTCTTTGCTGTGGTCAATTTCTAACCCAGCGCATGAAGTTAAAGTAGGTGAACTTTTAAAAAAATTAACCCCAGATATTCCGTTTACTCTAAGTCATAAACTAAACCCTATAATTAGGGAATTCCCAAGAACTTCTTCCACTGCAATGGATGCTTCACTTAAGCCACTTATGCAACAACACCTTAGAGATCTTGAAGAAGACCTTAGAGGCTCAAATTATAAAGGTGAAATTTTAATAAGTGTATGCTCAGGTGGAGTAATGCATGTTCAAGATGTAATTGAAAAACCAATTTACACTGTGAAATCAGGACCAGCCATGGCACCTGTAGCAAGTATTGCATACTCATCAGCTGATAATCTAGGAGACGATATAATTGTTGTTGATACTGGTGGCACAACCTTTGACGTAAGTTTAATAAGAGAAGGACAAATTAAATATTCACGAGACACATGGTTGCTGGGAGAATGGACAGGGCATCTCCTTGGGTTATCCTCTGTTGATATTAGAAGTGTTGGAGCTGGTGGAGGTTCTATTGCTTGGATTGACTCTGGAGGTCTCTTAAGAGTCGGTCCTCAAAGCTCAGGAGCAAACCCAGGCCCTGCATGTTATAATCAAGGTGGAACAGAACCTACAGTAACAGATGCTGCTGTTATGTTAGGATATATAGACCCAGAACACTTTCTTGGCAGTCGAATGAAACTTAATCAAGAAGCAGCAAAAAAAGCTATTCAAAAAATTTCTAAACCTCTCTCCTTATCTATAGAAGAAACAGCAGATGCTATAATTACTCTTGCTGGAGAGAATATGATTAAATCAATCCACGAAATTACAGTCCAAGATGGTGTGAACCCTGCAGAAAGTATTTTAGTTGCCGGTGGAGGAGCCGCTGGCCTAAACATAGTACCTATTGCCAAATCACTTGGATGTAAAAAAATATTAATCCCAAGAACTGCTGGGGCTCTAAGTGCTTGTGGGGGGCAATACTCTAATGTTGTCGCTGAATTTAGTGGAAGCTACTATTCACATACAGAAGACTTTGACTATGAAGGGGTTGATAAAACATTAAATGATATAAAAAGTCGACTCACAGAATTTAAGAATTACCTACAATCTAAGAATATAAATGAATTTGATGAAGAGTATTTTTTAAGTTCAAGGTACTTAAACCAACAATGGGATATGGAAATACCTTTACCTGTAAACGAAATTAAAAATGCTCAACAATTACAAATAGTTTCTAAAGCCTTTCATGATACACATTTCCAAAGATATGCTGTGAAGGAAGAAGATAGCATAATTGAATGTATGGATTGGAAAGGAAGACTTATTGCTATTTTAGAAAAACCAACAATTCCTAAAATATCTGTTTCAGATAAAAAAATTGAAAAAAACCGAGAGTCTGAATCTTACTTTAGTGAAACCGGTAAAGTTGCTACACCTGTTTATTTAGGAGAAAGGCTTTTACCTGGAATGGTAATTAATGGTCCTGCTATAATCGAGGAACCAACCACAACAGTTGTAATCTACCCTAATAGTAAAGCAGAAATTACTGAAACAAGAAATTATTTAATTCATGTTTAATATTTATTAAGGAAAAAACATGCTTCAAAATAAAGATACAAACCCTAAAATTAATGCAGTTGAATTAGCTATTATGGCAAATAGGATGGATGCAGTTGTAAGAGAAATGACCAACACCATGCTCTTAGCAGCAAAGTCTTCAGTTCTTGGAATTGCTAGAGATTTTTCTTGTGCAATTATTTCTCATGATGATCAAGTTCTTGCAACAGCTGAGGCTTTACCGATTCATGTTTTGGGAATGGATTCTCAATTCTCCTATATAAGAAAATATCACCCTGACTTTAAAGAAGGAGATGCTTTTCTTGATAATGACCCATACGCTGGAAGTTCTCATGCTGCAGACCATACAACCTTAGTACCTGTATTTTATGATGGAGTCCATTGCTTTACAGTAGGTGTAAAAGCACATCAAGCAGACACAGGTAACTCTTTACCAACAACTTATATGGCTACAGCTACAGATGTTTATAATGAAGGTTCTTTAATTTTTCCTGGTGTTAAGATTCAAGAAAATTATAAAGATAATCAAGATATAGTTAGAATGTGTAAAAAAAGAATACGCGTACCGGATCAATGGTTTGGTGATTACTTAGCTGCTATTGGTTCAGCTAGAATTGGAGAAAGAAGTTGTAAAGAAATAATAAAAAAATACGGTGTAGAAAAAATAATTCAATTTCAAAAAGAATGGTTAGATTATTCTGAAAGGCTAACAGCTGACGCAATTAAAAAGATGCCTAAAGGGAAATTAAAAACTAAGGGGTGGCATGACCCTATGGATCCTATCTTACCTGACAGAATTTATGTTAATTTAGATTTAGATATAGACCCTGATAAAGCAAAAGTTACGGTTGACCTTAGAGACAATATAGATTGTATAGATGCAGGACTTAATCTAACAGAAGCAACTGCTACAATGGCTGCTGCTCAAGGAGTATTCCATTGTTTAAAAGAAGATATCCCAGCAAATAGTGGTAGTTTAAGAAGAATTGAAGTTCTATTAAGAGAAGGCTGTTTAGTAGGTATTCCTAAATTTCCCCATAGTTGCTCAATGGGAACAACAAATTTTACTGATGTCATTATCAACACCACTATGTCATCTTTTGCAGAATTAGGCGAAGGTCTCGGTTTTGCTCATGGCAATTATTGTAATACTGCAGCTTCTGGAGTAGCTTCTGGCACGGACCCTAGAAGAGGTTCTGAACCTTTTGTGAACCAAATGTTTATGATGGGCGGCGGTGGAGGAGCATCTGCTACAACCGATGGTATGCACTATTACTTTGTCCCGGTAGGAGCCGGTCTTTTATACAGGGACTCAGTAGAAATCAATGAACAAAGATTCCCTATAATGATTAAATCTATGAAACTTCTCGAGGACTCTATGGGTCACGGAAGGAGAAGAGGTGGCCCTGCAACAGAAGTAATCATGGGTCCTAGAGGAAGTAAAATGAAAATTTTACATGCTTGCAATGGATTAGAAACTGCACCTAAAGGTGTAAGAGGAGGAACAGAGTCTAAATTAGGAGAGAATGTTCGGATTGCCCCAGATGGGTCAGAACACCCTTACCCTGCTGTAATGAATATAGACTTAGAACCAGGTGATTTACTTAGGTCACGTGACCAAGGTGGCGGTGGGTACGGTGAAGCAACAGAAAGAGAGATTGAAAGAGTATTAAAAGATGTCAAAAATAAATTTATAAGCAAAGAAATTGCACTCACCGTGTATGGTGTTGTAATCATCGGTAGCGAAAAAAATGATTCATTAGATGTTGATATAAAAGCTACTGAGAAAAAGAGATCAGAAATTCGGAAAAAAAATTAAATTTTCTTTTTTGCAAATTTTGACCATTGTTTTTCTACGACCACTCCTGTTGAGTCTAAAGCATAACATGAATCTATAAAGCCGGGTTTTTTTTCCTCAGTGCTATCTTCAATTGCGATATCATTTTTATACAAATAAATTGTAAGATATGCAGTAGTAGCTAATGGAGCTAATAATAATTCTACAATATGAGTGCACCCTTTAACCCCTCCTAATTTTTCTTTTACTGTTTTTTTCCAACCACCGCCAATTTTACATCCAATTAAGACGTTAAAATTTGAAATAACTTTACTACAAACACCTGGGTAAGGGTGAGAATCTGAAGCTACTTCAATTTCTTTTACAACATAGTTTTCATCTATAGCTAGCCTTGCTTGCATATGATGCATTGGTTGACCTGGATGTATCTCGATCCATTTATTCTTATATATATTTGAACGAATATCTTTAACATACCCTTCTATCTCATAAAGATTATCCGGTCGGATGTAACCTTTGACTTCAATGTTTCTTGTATGAAGCAATTGCCGATCATGAAGAGGTATAGATAGAGGCATAGCAAAAGTCCTTAAATGATTGTTTTAATTTTCTATAAATAATATAATAAAGTTATCTAAATTTTTTTCAATTAGGAAAATTTATTGGAAAATATAAATAATAACATTAATTCTGTTTTAAAATTGCTTGAGGCAAATAACTTAGATAAAGCAAAGTTATTACTAGATATTATAATTGAACAACAGCCAGAAAATCCATTAATTCTTTTCCTTTTTAGTCAATTTTATTTAAAGAAAAAAAAATATAAAAAATCAATTCATTTTCTAGAAAGGGTAAATATAGCAGCACCTAATAAACCAAATACAAAAATTGCTCTTGCTAACCTTTATTTGAAGATAAGTAATTACTCAAAATGCTATTCAATTTTGTGCGAAATTGAGGAACTAGCTAAAAATATTGTAGCATTTTTTCAGTTAAAAGGTAATTACTATAAAGCTATTGGCGACATAGATAATTCGATAATAAATTATGAAAAGGCCTTAAAGTTGCTTCGGAACTCAAGATTTTGGGGTAACAAATATAGTGGTAAAACAATTATAGACCCTATTCAATATAACACATTTAGGTATGCATCTAAATCTAAACTTGAGCATGACCTCAATCAAATTGATTACTTAATTAAAACTGTAAATTTACCGATTCATAAAGAGCAAAAGAACCTTAGGGAAGTCATAAATTCTTGGTCAAAAAGTGTGGATGATGATAAATTAATTTATCTCGATGAGAAAAACTATAACTTAATTAAAAATTTTTATAATAGAGTGATGTATATATCTCAGTATACAAAAACTAATCATTCAGCACTTAATGAAAAAACTAACTTCAGTAATTTAGAAACAAAATATTTTGAATCTGATCAGCCTATAGTAGTTATTGATAATTTTCTCTGTGAGGAAACATTGCAATTACTATGGAAATACTGCTTAGAGTCAACTATTTGGTTCGACTCTAAGGAGAATGGTGGTTACTTAGGAGCATATATGACTGATGCATTCCATCATCCAGCACTAATTCAAATTGCTAAAGATTTACGTCAAAAGATGCCTAAAATTTTTGATAAAAAAAAATTATGTCAAATGTGGGCATTAAAATATAAATCTGGAGGAAAAGGAACAAGGCTTCATGCTGATGATGCATTGGTAAATTTAAACTTTTGGATTACACCTGATGAATCTAAACAAAATTTAGATAATAATTCAGGCATAGAAATTTATGATAAGCCCGTTCCAGATGATTGGAGATTTGAAGAATATAATCAATCAGATTTAAAAATTAAAGAGCACCTTATAAAAACAAAGCCAGAAAAAATTGAAATACCTTATAAACAAAATAGAGCTGTTCTATTTGATTCAAAGTTTATTCATAAGAGTCAAAGTATTAATTTTAAAAAAGGGTACACTAACCAAAGAATAAATATTACAATGCTTTTTGATAAACAGATCAGGAATTTCTAAAAATATAATTTGGGTCTGTTTTATTATCAACTATATAACCTAAACTCTCCAAATCTTTCACAATCTCTAAGTGTTTATCTATGTTCTGATTAATTTCAATTAAAATAGTTTTTACTTTACCCTTTTTTATAGTCTGCATCCCGCCAGCTATAACCTTATCTTCAAAACCATCAACATCTATTTTTATGTGATCAGGAGAAGGAATGCCTCTTTCAACTAATGAATCAATTGTCATAGCCATACATCCTTGAGTAAAAACTGGTTTAAACTCTTCTAATTTTTCACTATAAACATCAACTGTATTCATTGGTTTATCAAAACCATGCAAAGCCTGCCCTGCAGTAAAACTTGATAAATTCAATTCACTAATTTTCTCCTCATCAGACATTGCAAAGCACAAAGCAGTTACCTTATCTTTTAAATTATTTAGTAAAATATTCTTATTTAGGACTGCATAATTCTGAGATTCAGGCTCGATTGCAATTACATTAATACCTTTTGTTGCTGCTGCCCAAATTGAGTACATTCCAACATTTGCCCCAATATCAAACATAATATCATCTTGTTCAAAATTACTTATCCATTCTAAAGTTTTTGGCTCATTAATATATAGCCTCTCAGCTCTCCATTTTGTTGGTATAGTTGGAGTACTGAAAATAATTTTTTTTCCATTATTTTCCTCGATATGTACAGGGTGAATCTGAGCATATTGCTCTAGTGTTAATTTTAATTTTTGGACATCCGGGCTAATATTACTCATAAGAACTCCTATAGAATATCAGATAATTACTAAATAAAAAGTAATGCATGTATCTTAATATAACGTTAACTTTATTATATAAAAATATGGAAAATTAGGATAATTATTATGATTAACAATTCTTTAAATATAACTACCAGAAATATTGAGCAAAAAATTGTTACAAATGATCCCTTTTCTCATTTTTACATTAACAATGTATTTCCGGAAGAATTATTTGAATCATTACATGATAATTGGCCTGAGATTAATCTATTTGAAAACGGAAAACAGTTAGGCATTAACATTGAGGCAGAACGTTTTTATTTTAAACTTAGCAAAGAAAATATTAAAAACCTTTCTGGAGAAAAACGGTTTTTTTGGGAAAAAATAGAAAAATGGTTAACATGCGATGAGCTTGTTATAATGCTATTAAATAAATATAAAAAAGATATAGACTTTTTAAAAAAAAATAATATAGAAGATTACTATCGAAATAATTTAAAAACAAAAGTTACCTTTAATACTTCATTAGTTATGGATGTGGGGGGGTATGAATTAAAACCTCATGCTGATGACCCTCGTGTAATTCTGAATTTATTATTTTATCTTCCTTATGATGAACTAGGAAAGGAATTAGGAACATCTATATATACTTCCAAAGATAAAGACTTATCAAAAAAATACGAAAACCAAGAGGTAGCACGCTTCCCAAGGGATTGGTTTAACTTAGTCAAAACTTTTCCATATAAACCTAATAGTTTATTTTCATTTGTACGGTCTAATGAATCGTTCCATGGTGTTGAGTCCTCAGAGAACAAATCTTATACCAGAAGATTGATGCTGCTTTCATTAATGCTTGAGAATAAATCATAGATTATTATTTAAATCATTATAATTATATCAATATATATAATTTTCTTCTTTAGACCGTGTTCTTATAAACTTAGCAGGACTTCCATAATAGATTGAATTACCTCCTACTCTTTTATTAAGATATGAATTAGAACCAATTATAGAGTCATTATCTATTGAAGTATTATTTTTCACAACTGCTCCAATAGCAATGTAGGATCTATTGCCAATAGTTACATTTCCGCCAGTTACAACACGCGGGCCTATAGAGGAAAAATCTAACATATTGTTATCATGTTCCAGACATGAATTAGTATTTAGAATACAAAATTTACCAACCTTTGTTTTTGGACCTACAACAACATTTGGCATAATAATACAACCTTCTGCAATGGAAGCTCCAAGTGAAATAACTGCAGTTTTATGTATAAGTTTAGGAAATTTTATGGATCTATACTTGGAAATTATATCATTAAATACTCTTTCCCTTAGAAAGTTACTTCCAAATGAAAGTGCATAATCATAGTCTTCAATATTTTTTATTTCTTCCATTTGCTCTAATATTGGTACATTTAAAAAATTTTTCTTTCTTTTATCTTTGTCAATGAAATAACAAACTTCATACCCAGCTGAACATGCTACGTTATGAACACTTACAGCATTACCTCCTGCCCCTAAAATTATAAGTTTATTATTTTTCTTTTTTACATTCATTGTTATAATTATACCGCAAGCTTGCAAGCTTCATATATTTTTTTGATGATCCATTCTTGTTTATTCTTTTCTAAATTAGTAGAACATGGCAATGCAATAAACTCTCTCGAAATTTTTTCTGTTACATTTGTTTTTGAATGTAAATATTTTTTGTAAGGTTTTTGGGTAGACAAGTTCTGCCAAAATAATTTAGCTTCAATATTATTTAAATTAAGATATTGAATAATTTTATCAATGTTTGGGTGAACCCTTCTATTAACTTGAACGCCACTCATCCAAGCTGAGCTTATAGACCATTTTGGACATGGAATTGAACTTAAGCCTGGCACATCAGTAATTGCTTGATTATAAGTTTCGAGTATACGCCTTTTATTATAAATAAATTCATCAACTCTATCTAGTTGAGCGCAGCCTATGGCAGCCTCAACATTTGTCATCCTATGATTATATCCAATCACATCATGATTATATGATCCATTATATACTTTACCGGTACCACTTTTTTCTCTTATTAAACCCATAAGACTTTTATCATTTCCAATTACAGCACCACCACCACCAGTAGTTATTATTTTATTTCCATTAAACGAGAAAGTAATTAACCCAGATATATTTTTAGCAATTTGATTATTATTATACTCCGCTCCAATAGAAGCAGCACCATCAATAATGACTTTAAGATTATACTTATTAGCAATTTGCTCCACTGCATCAATATTACAAACAATTCCTAATGTATTAACAGGCATAATACATGCTATTTTTTGTCCTGTTTTATTATGATATATATGATCCCCTTTCCAATTCGTTTCACACCTCAATTGCTCATCAACTAAATTACAATCTAGTGTCCATGATTTAGATTCTATATCAATAAACCAAGGAGAAGCGCCTGACATACTTACAGAATTTGCCGTAGCAACAAATGAATACGCAGGAATAATAACTATATCACCATAGCCAATACCACATGATTTAAGGGCAAGGTGAAGAGCAGAGGTTCCTGAAGATGTTGAAACAGTATACTTTCCACCAGTTGATAGAGATAATTTTTTTTCAAACTCTTTTATATACGGACCAGAAGATGAAACATAACCACTAGAAATACAGTTTTGTAGTAATTTACTTTCATTTCCATCAAGGTTTGGCTCTGCTAAAGGAATCATTTTTTACCCTGTAGCAAATTTCATTTGAGATTTATCGTCTAAAATTGTCGAACTTTGCATGATTGATTGCGCAAAAGAGAAATCTTGTTCCGTGTTAATATCAACCGCTTCATATTCATTTATATATAATGGATTAAAGTTTTTATAATTTATTATAATACCTCTATCTCTAATAATTTTTTGAATATAAGTATTTCTAGAAAACATAATCAGTGGGTTAGAATAATATAAATTAGGAAGTTCTTGCCTTCTCTCGGGCTTTTTGATATCAGCAATAAACTCTTCTATATTGTCTCCATTTTTTTTAAACATAAAAAAGGGATGCTCTTTAACTTTAGTAACACTTAAGACAGAGTCATACTTATCACCTATCATAGATATAGCTTTATTAATATGAATTTTAGTTCTCATAGGAGATGTTGGCTGTAAATAACCTACCAACTCTGGTACCCAGTTATTTTCAATTTTTAACCAATTTAAAGTATGATTTACTACATCTATTGCTTTAGAAGTATTTCCTGATAAAAATTTAGGCCTCAAAAAAGGAACTTCTGCTCCTAATGTCCTAGCAATATTAGCAATTTCTATTGAGTCAGTAGAAACAATTACCCTATCAAGATTGCTATTTATTGCTGCATTTATGGTGTAATAAATTAAGGGTTTGCCTTTGAGCAATCTTATATTTTTCTTTTTTACTTCAGAGGAACCAATCCTTGCAGGAATTATACCAAGAGTTTTGAAATTCATTCTGCTGCCTTTTCTTGATTAGCACCAGGTTGTTTGATTGATACTGGAAGATAACATTTTCTACACATATCGATCTTATTATATTCTCCACTAGAATGTTTATTTCTTATATCTTTATATTTTTCACCATTCCAGATGTTATATAGTTTTTCTTTTTTCCAATTTCCTACAATGACCTCATCTTTATCATCAACACAGCATATCGTAACATTTCCATTATTTTTTAAAAACATTCTATGAAAAGGCTGAGCACAATGGAACCCAGGAACATATTCATACTCTCCACTTATCTCCTCATCTCTTTCTGTATACCAACTATAGCCAACCGCATCAACGATACCTTTCCACATAACCTGTAATGCCTTATACTGCTCCATCCATTTTGGGTCATCATACATAACCATTGAAACTCTTACCTGGCAACTTGGTCTGATCTTATTTCTTAACTTTACAAATTTATAGAGGTTATCTATTGTTCTACCCAGAGTTGCTCCAACTCTTTGAGTTTCGTAGTCCTTAGGGTTTACTGCGTCAAATGAAATAAATAAGCCATCAATACCTGCTTTTAAAAGTGACTCAGAATTCTTTTCATTTAGCGCAGCTCCGTTAGAGTTCATAATTACATCTATTACACCTTTTTTCTTTGCATATTCTATTTGCCAAGCAATATCTTTATGCATTAATGGCTCACCTAAATAATTAAGTTTAATTGATCTTAAGTTATATCTTGTGCCTTCATCAATAATTTTCATAAATTCGTCTTTTGTGATAAAACCGTTCTCATTGAACTTACCTTGCTCTACTAATTGTGTTCTTGGACACATTGGGCACTTAAGATTACAATAAGTTGTAGTTTCAATATCTAAATGAAGAGGAAAATCAATATCTGTAAAATTCTTAGGAATATTTGTCCAATCAGATCTATATTTATGATACTCATCAGGTTTTAAGTTTAACCATTTATCATCAAGAGTAATTTCACTATAAGTTGCGTTAGGATCAAACTCCCATGGAATTGATTCATCAATATCTCTAATTGGGGAATTAAATTTTTTAATTTTATCTAAATTTTCATTCTTCATTTTATATCACCATATATTTTGAATTGGTTCACCTGATTTATAATTTTTATTTGCTTTTTTACCAATTAAATCCCAAATTTTCATCGGTGAAACACCGTTTCCTGGTCTTAAAGCAATAAGATTATCTCTTGTAAATTCAGTTCCTTTTATTATTTCTTTTCGGGCAGTTAAACTTTTTCTAGCAACAAACTTATTACACTCTTCAGATTTTAAAGATTGCTTTATTTCACTCCCCAAAGCTACCTCAACTTCTCTTATTGATTTTATCAGATGATTTAATTCATTTGGCTCTATTGAAGCTTTGTGATCAGGCCCAGGTAAATTTTTATCTAATGTAAAATGTTTTTCAATAACTGTTGCACCTAAAGCAGCTGAAGCAATTGTTACTACACTACCTTCACTATGGTCAGAATAACCAATAGGTACATTAAATTTTCTAGATATTTCACTCATACTATTTAAATTTATAGAATCTAATGGAGCAGGGTATTGTGATGTGCAATGTAATAAAGTTATATACTTACTTAGTAATGAATAAAAAGAGTCAGTGTATAAATATTTTTTTATTTCACTCTTAGAGCTAATATCTCTATTTTTTTCTAAATAAGTAAATACGATTAACCCCAAAGCATCTTCAATTTCATTCATATTTGACATGCCTGTAGATACAATCAAAGGTAAATTACTTCTTGCTGATTTAACTAGCAAAGGACCATTTGTAATCTCCCCTGAAGGTATTTTGATTCTCTTTATTCCAAATGAAACTAATTCATCTAAACTTTCTTCATCAAATGGTGTCGCAAGAAATTCAATATTCTTTTTATTACATCTATCAATTATTTTCTTTATATCACTTCTATTGAGTTCTAATTTTTTTAACATTTCAAATTGAGACTCTAAAATATTTGTATTATTTTTTTGATATTCTGCTTTTGGAGTATCTTTTATTAATAACTTTTCAGTTTTATAGTATTGAAATTTAATTATATCTGCACCTGCATTAGCTGCCGTATCAATTAACTGAAATGCTCTGTCAATATCTCCATTGTGATTGACACCAGCTTCTGCAATAAATATTATTTTATTTTTATTAATCATCATTTTTAAAAAAAGAAATTATTGAATTCTCTATTTGCTTTTTCTAGATCAACTTTTTGTCCAATATCACACCAATAATCTCGAATTTTATAAACAGATATATTTTTATTATCATTTTTTATAAGGTCAATTACCTCTGTCATATCAATAAATGTATTCTTATTTATATAATTTAAAACTTCTGGTTCTATTACATAAATACCTGCATTAACAAGATATTTTTTATGAGGTTTTTCAGTCAATGTTCTTAAATAATTTTTTTCTTCTTCCACGACTCCATAGGGTATTTGGATACTCTGCTCAATTGCACATATTGTAGCTAATGCTTTTGATTCTTTGTGTCTCTTAAGTAATTCATCAAAATCTATGTCCGTCAATATATCAGCATTCATTATTATAAGCGGTTTTTTAGGTTTCTTATTCAACAATGATAATGAGCCTGCAGTACCTAAAGCACAATTTTCTCTTAAGTATTTTATATTAGCGCCAAACTTAAGACCATCCTGAAAATGATCTTCAATCATTTCACCTAAATAATTTATGGAAAGCCAGAAATTAGTAAACCCCCTACTAATAAACCTTTTAATTGTAGTCTCTAATAATGGTCTTGGCCCTACTTCTAGCAATGGTTTCGGACGTAGATTTGTTAATGGTGCTAATCTTTTACCATTACCACCGGCCATTAGTACTACAGCTTCACAATTATGTTTAGAAGTATTTATTTTGTTAGAAAAAGTACCAAATAACTGTTGATTTTCAGTTAAATTATTATGGTTAACTACTGTATCTAAACCTAATATTTCACCCATTTATTCACCAAAAGTTGTAATATTTAAAATGAATTTACAACAACTAGGTTACTAATCAGTTAATTTTGAGATTTCTAGAGTCTATCCGCGAATAAAAAAATATTATTATAAAAGTTAAAGATTAGTTAATTTTTCATTTATATAGAATAATTACCAAATCTATAGAAACTTAGGTTTAGTGGATCATCAAACCATTCAATTGTTTTTTTCAATCCATTTATAAAGCCACCCTTACCTGAATACTTTGGCTCCCAACCCAAAAGCATCTTTGATCTACTGTTATCTGACCAAAGTCTATCAACTTCACTCTCATCAGGCCTCTTTCTTAACTCTTCAATATTAATAGAAGTTTGGAAACCCATTAAATCACTAATCAAATTAGCAGTTTCACCTATTGAAATTTCAAAGTTATTACCAAGGTTAAGAATTTCTCCCTCCGCTATACCAACTTTTGAAGCTAATATTAAACCATTAACTGTATCTTCAACATAGCTAAAATCTCTTGTCGTATGCGTGGATCCTAATTTAATTAAATTTCTACTTTCTTTTATCTGCGTAATAATTGTGGGTATTACTGCTCTTGTAGATTGTCTAGGTCCATATGTATTGAAAGGTCTAATTATTGTTATCGGTAAACTAAAGCTATGGTAGAATGATAAACTCAATTGATCCGCTGCAGTCTTACTAGCCGCATAAGGTGATTGAGCATTCAACCTATGATCTTCACTCATTGGAACATATTTAGCAGAACCATAAACTTCGCTTGTTGATGTTATTATAGTTTTTTGTATATTTAAATCCTTAGCCGCCATTAATATATTTAAAGTTCCCATCACATTTGTTTCTATAAATGTTCTTGGAGCTTTATAAGAATAAGGAATACTCATCATAGCAGCTAAATGAATTATATTAGTGCAGTCTGAAGCTATATCTTTCATTAATTCTGCATCTCTAATATCTCCACTTATTATTTCAATAGAATCAAATATTTTCTTATCAATATTATCTAACCAACCATTAGATCCAAAAGAATTATAATGAACCATAGCCCGGACATCTTTACCTGACCTGACAAGCTTTTCAACCAAATGAGAACCAATAAAACCGTCTGCCCCTGTTACTAAATATTTTTCCATTTATATCTCACTTTTCTAAGCAGCTAAATTTGTTTTTAACTTTATTTCTTTGGGTTTTTTTTGATTAACATTTGAATTTATTTTTTTTAATTTTGGATTTTTATCTAAAAATTTTATTACATCATTCAAACTAAATATTTCACCGCTTTTATATAAATTTTTAAAAATAATTTTCATTAATTCAAAGTCAGGTTTTTCATCAACAGTTAATCTTAAACCTGAATTACTATAATTTTTATTATGAAATAGTTCTCCTAATTTAAATTTATTTGTTCTTAAAAAATATTGCGGCCAAAACTCAGTCTCAGAACTATCTTTAATATCGCAGGCTTTATCTAGTGATGATCTATTCACTGTCATTGTGAATGTTCCAAAAGGTATATTTTTTGACATTGAAAAATCAAATTTTCCGTTGATATGATAATCTATTAATTCATCCATAAACAAATTATCAATTAGTGGGTTATCAGCTGTACAGCTTGAAATTACATCAATGTTGTAAAAATCAGCTGCATCCCTAAGTCTTAGCATAACATCATCTGGATGACCCCTAAAACAATCTAAGCCTTCTTTTAATGCAAATTTTTCTAAATCATCGTCTTGATCAATTGTTGAGGTGCACAATACAATGCGGTGACATTTTTTTGAATGTCTTAATCTATCTACCAAATGACCTAGCATTGGTCTACCACAAATAGGGAGTAGGACTTTCCTCTTCAACCTTTGAGACTTTAATCTGGCGGTAATGAAAGATGCTATTTTCATTGAATATCATCCATTGTAACCAAGTTATGAAGTGAAATATTCTTATTAAGAACTTTTCCTTCTATCATTGATAATAAATCAGGAGACAAACCAAGCTTTGGACCCCTCAAAGCAATTAAATCATTATTATTTATTTTTTTACCTTTAACTAAGTCATGTTTAGCAACTAAACTTTTCCTTGAATATTTTCTATAATTTTCTTCATCTTCATTAAATCTTCTTGGAAATCCAGAACCCCTAGAAAGATCTATAGTATGAATCATATCAACAAATTCTTTGAATTCTGAAGGATTAAGAGCAGACTCATGATCTAAACCTTTGAAACTTCTATCATGTGTTAAATGTTTTTCTATTACATTTATTCCCATACCATAAACTGCAGCTGGCAACCAAAATGCCTCCATTTTATTTGCATCACAGTGATCTTGATACCCAACAGTTAAACCATACAAATTAGAAATTTTTTTCATATACTCTAAATTTAAACTTATTGCTGATGTTGGAAATAATTGATAACCATACATTAACCATATCGGGGAATTTGAGGTAAATCTTATAATTTTTATAGCAGAATCAATCTCACTTATAGTTGAAGCCCCTATACTTAAATCTATTCTTTTTTTTGTATTAGCTACAGCTGATAGAATTTTTGGATTAGAAATGTCCGAAGCATGAATTTTATAAGCATCAACACCTAAACTTTCACAAAATTTTATACTTGCTTCATCATATACACAGGCAATTATGGAAAGTTTTGGAAAATTACCCTTTGTATATTCATATAAGTCTAACCACTGTTCTTTATTTAACTCAATATCTTTTAATTTTTTAAAATCCGGACTATGTTTCACCATAATATCTTCTGCCGTCCAAATTTGAAATTGTATTGCATTAGCATTAGCTATACCAGCTGAGTCAATTATTTTTTTTGCTAAGGATACATCTCCTTCGTGAGAACAAGCCATTTCAGCTATTATATATGGTTTATTTTTATTCATTTCTGCCCTTTTAAATTTGTATTTTATTTTTGAGTAAATATAGTTAATAAATATTTAATATATTTTTATTTCAATAAATTTTAATCATTAACCTGAAATAAAATTTGATTTTTGGTTAAATGATTTAATTAGCAATTCACTTGTATTAATACTTAATATTTTTTTAACAATTTTCTTGGATGCACCAGGAGTGCCATAAGGGTTAATAGTATTCGCAACTTTTTTCTGGAAGCTAGGTGATAGCCCAATATGTAAACCCTTAGTGATATCTGTATATTCTTCCGAACAATTAATGATACTATTTGCTTTCAATCTTCCATTTTGTCTAGAACCAATATTTAAAGTTGGAGTACCCAATGATGGTGCTTCAATTATTCCGCTCGAAGAATTACCAACTAAAATATCTGCAATTTTAATTAATGATAAATATAAATTTTGCCCAAATGAATCTCTTAAAATTAATTTATTTTCTTTTTTACATTTTTCTAAATATTTATTTATTGTTAAACCCATAGAGTCAGCATTTGATTTACTAACTAATACCGTTTTATCTTCAATTTCATCAAAAGCTTTGAATATATTTTTTAAAACTTCTATAGGATTTTTATTTCCAAGAGTAGCAGGATGATAGCTTAATAAAATAATTTTTTTCTTCAATGAAATATTTAACTTATTTTCTAATTCTGATCTTGAGAACATAGGAAGAGAATTTATATTGTCCAACCCTGGAGCACCATAATTATATACATTTTTTGGATTTTCTCCCATTTGAATAACTCTTTGTTTATAATTTTCAGCGCAAGTAAAATGTAAATGAGACATTTTAGTAATTGCATGCCTTATAGACTCATCAATCGAACCTTCTGATGACTCTCCACCGTGAATATGTGCAATTGGAATATTTAAAATCATTGCGGCCTGAGCTACTCCAAGCGCTTCATATCTATCACCAAGAATAACTAATATATCTGGTTTCAACCTATTTAATTCCTTAGAATATAATTTAATTCCATTACCCAAATTATTTGCAATATCTATCTTTCTATCGTTTTTTAAATTTAGTTTAATTTTTGAGTTAATATTAAATCCATCATTCTCTATTTCCTTGAATGTCATACCGAAATTTTTCGATAAGTGAGAACCAGAAACCATAATTTGTAAATTTAATTCGTTTCTATCATTTATTTCTATCATAATTGGCTTTAAAAGCCCGTAATCAGCTCTTGTTCCTGTAAAAAAACAAATATTTTTTTTATTTTTTAACAACTAATTACTCTTCCTTTAAAATATTTAAGGCATCTTCACATGTAATTTTAGTGAATGATTCATAGCTGCTGTGGGGACAACAGTTATATACCTCGGGCACAGATAATCCAAATAATTTTGAAACAGCCATCATTTGAAATTTTGTGATATCATCAAAGAATTTTGCATCATTTATTAACCTTCTATTCGCTTCATTCTTCGTATCGTTACAATCAGATTGCCCAGTAACTCCGCCAAAAAAATAGAGCTCTTTGCTAGATTCATCTTTTTTCTCAAAACCTGAATTACCTCCATCAGCACCAAAAATAAATATTCTTTTTGGAGCGGCTAAACAAATAACAGGTAATAATACAGATAGAGTATTTCCAGGAAGAAAATGTAATGGTGTAGCAATAGACGGAACAAAAAGATTAGAATTTATAAATAATAATTTTTCGTCAAACTCTTTGACGATTGACTCCATTAAACCATATTTAGAATTTAAACCCAGAAAAGAGTATTGAGATGAGATTAGAAAATTTTTATTTTTTGATTTTAAAAACTGCTTATAAGCTTCCCATCTGTAATTTAAATCTGATGGGTTAGTTACTGTTAAAATATCAATATTTTTCCCCTCTGGTAAAATATTATTTTCTAACTCATTAAATTTATTCAAACTTGCATAACATAAATTAAACTTATTAAACTCTTCTATATTTTTTTTGAATTCTTTTATTGACGGTCCATATAACATCACTGCAACGTCTCGCCCTTTAACAATTTCTCTCATTTTTAATATTCTATTATATGAAGATGGTAAATATGTGTCAGGTCCGTCTGTATATAGATCTTTAGGGGAAATATTATCAGAAATAATTGAATAAAGTTCTCCCGCTTTTCTTTTATTACCTAAAATATGATATATCCAGGCAGCAAGTATTTGAATAGTATGTGATTCTATACTGCTTGCATTTTTAGATATATCAATACAATACTGCAAAGCAGTTGTTAACACTTGTCTAGATTCTTTATTTTTACCTGAATATTTTAAGCATAATCCCCAATATATATAGTAGACAGGCTCAACTGTTTTAGTTTTTTTTGAAATAAATTCATAAACCTCTGAAGCTTTATAAAAAAAACCTGCAAGTCTATATGTATCTGCAATTTCTGTTAAAAATTTTACATCATTTTTCTTATTTTTTTTTACTAGAGAAAAACTTTTGTCTATTGAAAATTTAGCATCTTTATAATCTTTATATGATTGACTTTGATTCATTCCTAATTTAAGCCAATACTCTGGATCTTCTGGTCTTTCCTTAATTAACTTCTTAAAAGTATTAATAGCATCATCATGCTTTAAAGTACTTTGCTGGATATTAGCAATTATTGAATAAGCCTCTATACTTGGCAACCTTTTAACTTGATTCTCAAGAATAGTTCTTGCCTCATCAAATTTTTCTAAATGAGTTAAAACCTTAGCCTTATGGAAAAGAGCTGATTCATTTAGTTTGTCAAAATCTAACAACTTATCATATAATTTAAGCGCAAGGTTATATTTTTGATCAATAAAGGCACTATGAGCTTTCTGTAAATATTTTTCATTCAAAGACTGATGAGGTATAAATTTCATTTTATCAACAATAATTTTCCTAATTTAATTAAATCTTATTTGCTGCAATTAAGATTAATAAAAAGTTAAAAAAATTTTTATTTGAAAATTTAAGTTGATAATTTATTTAAAATATAATTCGCAATA
Source organism: Rhodospirillaceae bacterium (assembly GCA_002722055.1). Classification (GTDB taxonomy): domain Bacteria; phylum Pseudomonadota; class Alphaproteobacteria; order SHVP01; family SHVP01. The sequence continues at coordinate 30,180 of PBKD01000011.1, forward strand.
TCTTTATCATTGATTCTTTTGGCGGGTAACAAACTTTCCTTATCTTGAAGAGCTCTCTTAATTAGCAAACTATTCTCTACTTTATCTATTTTTATTCTGAAAATACCAGTAGCACCAATAACTTGAGGGTAATAATTAGGATCAAGCAATTCTGCTGATAATGATAATTTATTAATTAGGTTATCTTCTGATGTTATTTCTGAGGATCTTGATAAAGTTAATGACCAATCATTTTTACCTGCATAAAAAGTAGTATTATATTCTATTATAAGTTCTTTTATACTTGAACTAGTTAAACCAAATTTAAATATATGTTTTGTTATACCAATTGAATGACCCCATTCTTGGAGTTTTTTACTTTTTAGTACGAAAATATTACTCATAAAATTTACATGCTTGCTAAAATTTATAATATTAATCTAATTTTTCAATATCAACATTTTTTCCTGTTACAATATTGTAAAGACTAGCTATAACATCAGAACCAAGAGTCTCACACGCCTCAGCCCTTATCTTTAAAGCCTCTTCTATTAAAGCTTTTCTATCTTGATTAGCAACATCTAAGTATATTTTTTTTTCCATTGAAAAAATCTAGCTAAAAATAATTAACAAAATATTAAAAATATAAACTAATCATTTATTTCAAATTTTATATCTTTTGCTCCTGACCAAAGAATTTCATTACCTATTTTAAATAATTGATTTGTATTTTTTATTGTCATGAAGTGATTTCCAGCAAGTAATCCCACTTTACTTGCAAAAACTGCAGATCCATATACAATCAATATCTCAGTCTCACTTTTACTTTTAGGATAAAAAAGAATATCACCTTTGGAAGGATAAGAAGTAGTATTTTCTGGCCCTACTCCTAAATCATAGTCACCCATTGGAATCCATGTTGCTTCACCGCTCCACCTAGCATGAATTAACTTATTCTCCATAGGAAGAATACTCAAGAAAGCATCACAAGTCTTAGGCGCATTATTTATCTCAAGAAAACTATCTAGTAAATAACTACCAATTTTGATCTTAATATTTATCGATTTTCTCCAAAAATTTCTAAAAATAATTTTAATCTTAACATTTTATTTACTTTTAAACACTAATTTTATAGTATGAATATTTCAAAATTAGAAAAACTTACTGCCGCTGCCAGATTTGACAGAATATATAGAGAGAAAGTTGATTTGGAAGAAGCCATTAGAAAGTCTAATTCTCTTAAAAGGGTAAGACAATTCAAATTCCAAGAAGCCGAGCAGTATGTAATGGAATCTATTTTTAACCATTCTATTCAATAAGTTAAAAAGACATATTTGAAAGTTTAGTTATGTTAACTTAGTTTATTGATTTAGATATATATAGATTTTTATTAATATGAATACAAAGTAAAATACCAAAACTAAATAATATTGTAACAATGGCTGTACCACCATAGGAAATTAGAGGCAAAGGAACTCCAACCACTGGTATTAGACCCATTACCATTGAAATATTAATAAAGATATATAAAAAAAATGTAGAAGTGATTCCAATTCCTAATATCCTTCCATAATTAGAACGAGACCTCATTGATATTATATAAGAGTATATAATAAGAATGACGTAAACTAGCAAAACAATTAAACCACCAACTAAACCAAACTCTTCAGCTAATGCTGTAAAAATAAAATCAGTATGTTTTTCAGGTAGGAAATTTAAATGACTTTGAGTACCTAGAAGGTAACCTTTCCCCCATAACCCACCTGAGCCAAAAGCAATTTTTGATTGTATTATGTGATATCCCGAACCAAGAGGGTCCCTTTCAGGGTTAAAAAAAGTTAGCACCCTATTTTGTTGATAAGAATGAAGTTTTGTCCAAAAAAATGGCGCAAGTAAAACTGCGACTACGGAAACAAAAATAAATTTCCACCATCTAACTCCAGCTATGAATAAAATGATTGTCCCTTCTAAAATCAAAAGAATTGCAGTACCTAAATCTGGTTCAATTAATACTAAACATGAAGGAACAATTATCATCAATAATGGAGGCAAAATCCATCTAATAGTTCTTATATCATCATGAGAGATTGAATGAAAATATTTAGCCAATGCCATAACTAAAGCAATTTTCATTATCTCCGATGGTTGCAGGTGAAAAATACCTAGATCTATCCATCTTTGTGCACCCATACCAATTGAACCAAAAAATTCTACCGCTACTAAAAGTAACAATGAAAAAAAATATATAGGATAAGATAAAGATAGTAAAAATCTCAAATCTAGAAAAGCAACCGATAGCATTATAAAAAAACCAAAACTAAACCTAAATATTTGTTGACGCATCCATGGGTCTGCTGATCCTCCTGATACAGAATAAAGCATTATAAAACCAATAGATGCTAAAATTAAGATCAATAAAATTATAAATAAGTTTAATGATTTTACTTTATCAAAAAAAGTAAGGTTGTTTTTATTTTTTGAAAAATCACTCATTACGCATTTCTTTTTTTATTAGCTATATTTTTTCTCATAAAATCAAATACATCTTTTGCTATGGGTGCAGCTGTAGATGAACCAGATCCACCATGCTCAACCACGACTGAGATTGCATAAGTAGGGGATTTTCTTGGAGCAGCACCAACATATAAGGCATGATCTCTCTCTTCCCACGGTCTTTCTTCATTTTTTAATACCCTTGTTTCTCTTTCAATTTGAGAAATTCTCCTGACCTGGGATGTACCTGTCTTACCAATAATCTCCCAGTTTTTATCATTTATTCTAGATTTGAATGCTGTTCCCATAGGGGAATTCGTAACTCTATTTAAACCTTCCAAAATTATATCTAAAGATTTTTTGGAAATATTTAGGGGTAATATTTCTTGTTTTTTATTTTCTAAAAGCAACCTTGGTTGAATTGCTCTACCTCCATTACATAACCTTGACATCATTAAAGCTAATTGTAATGGTGTAGCAAGCACATAACCCTGCCCTATTCCAGCATGTAAAGTTTCACCTAATTGCCAAGGTTTTCCAAATTCAACTTTTTTCCAATTTCTTGTGGGAATATTTCCACCTCTCTCTGAAGGTATTAAAACTCCTGTTTTTTTACCTAAACCAAATTGCTTTGACATTTTAGCAATCCTATCTATACCAACTCTTTTTGCTATTTGATAAAAAAATACATCACATGATTGCTCTATTGATGACAACATATCAACAACACCATGACCATCACTTTTCCAACAATGAAATCTCTCATCTCCAAGTTCAATTGATCCCCTGCAGACTTCTTTGTGATTAAGTGAAATTATCCCATTTTCAATAGCAGCTAAAGCAACCATCATTTTAAATGTTGATCCTGGAGGGTATTGCCCACCTATTGCTTTATTTAATAGAGGGTTTCTCGGATTATTTATAAGTCTTTCCCATTCATAATTACTTATTCCGACATTAAAACTATGCGGATTATATGAGGGAGACGATACCAAAGATAGTATATCACCAGAGTGAATATTCATGACAACAACTGCTGCACTTTTATTTGATAAAGATTTTGAAATAAATTTTTGAAGGCTAGAATCAAGTGTCAATTTAATATTGTCGCCTGAGTCTCCTGATTTTCTATTTATTTCTCGAATTATTCTTCCATAAGCATTTACTTCAACTCTACTAATACCAGCCCTACCTCTAAGTTTTTTTTCAAAACTTTTCTCAATACCAACTTTTCCAACCCTAAATCCTGGTAACGATAATAATGGTTCATCACCCATTTCTTTAGAATCAACTATGCCTACATAACCAATGACATGCGCAAATGCATCTCCATACGGATAAAATCTTGTTTCACCTATTTCAGATTGTATACCCGGTAGATCTGGAGAGTTGACATTAACTTTTGAAAACTCTCTCCATGTAAGATTTTCAGCAACTGTTACTGGAACAAAACCTTTTCTTTTTTTTACTTCTCTGAGAATCTTAGCTATTTCGTACTTACCTAAAGGAAAAATATTTTGTAAAGAGTTTAAAGTTTTATCAACACTCTTAGTTTGCTCAGGAATAATAATAACTCTATAATTTCTTTGATTACTAGCTAATTCTTTTCCATTCCTGTCAAGAATTTTTCCTCTTGGTGGAGGTAATAACCTCATATTGATTCTATTCTCATCTGCTAGAAGACTATAATTTTCTGATTCTATAACTTGTAAATAATACATTCTACCCGCTAAAATTGAAAAAAGAGCAGTTTGAAAACCACCAAAAAGGAATAGTCTTCTTGTTAAAATTTTTTTTCCTTCATTTTCTTTTTTCATTTACTTACTCATTTATAAAAATTCTGATTTTATGCATACCTATAATAATTATTGGATAAATTGATATAGTAAAAATGATTTGAAATATTAAATCGGAAAAATTTATTAATTTTTCATAAATTAATAAGCCAATAATAAAAATTATTAAAAATACTAACGGAACAACAATAATAAATGCTAACCACTCAACATTAAATTTTTTACCCATCAAAACCTTTCTTTGTGTTTCCATAATTACTCTTAAAAGAATAAAAATAAGTGCCCACTGCCCTAAAGGGCCACCAGTAATTAGATCGTATAGTAGACCTGCTATAAATACAAAATATATAGGAAAAAGATCTGGTCTATAGATTGACCAGTAAAATATAGGAATAATAGCTATAGATGATGAAATTTTAAATGGACTTAAACCCAAGGGTAATATAGAAAAAAAAATAAATATAAATAAAGAAAAACCTGGTAGAGAATTTTTTAAAAGTCTATAAAAATTTTGGCTAATTAAATTAGGCATATTAAATAAAAATTAATCATCTTTTAGCGTTAAAACTTTTACATATTCAACTTGGCTCCAATTCACAAAGGGCCTTACTCTAACAGATCCTTCATCAAAATGTGAAACTAAACCAATTCTAATACCAGGAGGGAACAAACCTCCATGACCAGATGTAATGACATAATTGTCAATAAGATCTTGCTTCTTATCTGTCAAGAATAATAAATGTGAAGTATCACTATTATCACCAGCCAAAATTGCTCTCTGATTTGAAGGGGAAATAATTACTGGTATTCTTGAGTTCATATCTGTAATTTGAAGAACTCTTGCAGTGCGAAGACCTGTTTCTGAAATTCTTCCAACAAGACCTCTAGAGCTTACTACAGCTTGACCACTATCAACACCATTTAACGAACCTGCATTAATTATAAAGGTACGAACAAATAGTCCACTTGAATCTGCTATAACTCTTGCTGAAATGCCATCAATTAATGGTTCTTTGCTTACATTTAATAATTCTCTTAAAGAATTATTTTCATATGTTAGCCTATAACCTACTTGCTGCCAAACCATGAGTTGTTCGTTTTCTTTAGCAAGTCTTTTTAACTCTGAATGTAAATTAAATATTGTATTGACTTCTTTAGAAACTCTCTTAGCAAAAAATACAGGTTTAGAAATAACATTAAATATTGGCGAGAATGCATCTATTATAAAAACTCTTACTGTAGTAGATATATTTTGATCAAATCTGCTTATTGGAATAATAGCTAAAGAGAAAAGAATAAAAAAAATAATAGTAAATCTACCAGTTAGAAACCTAACAGGTAGAAAGATTTTTGAGATTTGATTCTGGTTATCCTTCAAGATTGTAACCCTTCAAAAATAGACCTGCTAATAGGCTTGTTGAAGAACACCTTTCATATTTTTAAGCTCTTCCAATGCTCTCCCCGTACCAAGAGCTACACAACTTAATGGCTCATCTGCAATTGAAACTGGTAGGCCTGTACCATTTCTTAATACTGTATCCATATTACCTAATAAGCCACCGCCACCAGTTAGCACAATACCTTTATCAACAATATCAGCAGCCAACTCTGGAGCAGTATGTTCTAAAGCCACCTTAACAGCCTCCATTATTGCACCAACAGGTTCAGATAGAGCCTCAGAGATTTGTGTTTGGTTTATAATAAGCTCTTTAGGAACACCATTCATTAAATCTCTACCTTTAATCTGCATTTCTTTTCCAAAGCCTTTAACAGGAGCACAAGCTGTACCAATCTCTTTTTTTATTCTTTCCGCACTAGACTCACCAACCAAAAGATTATGATTCCTTCTAATATATCCAATTATTGCCTCATCAAGTTTATCGCCACCAACACGGACTGACCTTGCGTAAACAACACCGCCTAAAGATAAAACAGCAACCTCAGTTGTACCACCTCCTATATCTACAACCATTGAACCAGTGGGTTCGGTAACTGGTAGGCCCGCACCTATTGCAGCAGCCATTGGCTCTTCAATTAAAAAAACTTTCCTAGCACCTGCACTTTCAGCAGATTCTTGAATTGCTCGCCTTTCTACAGCAGTAGAACCGGACGGTACTGCAATAATCACTTGTGGACTTGCAAATGAGCGCCTGTTATGAACTTTACTAATAAAGTGCTTTATCATTTCTTCTGCAACTTCAAAGTCGGCAATCACTCCATCTCTTAATGGGCGAATAGCTTCTATATTGCCTGGAGTGCGACCAAGCATTACCTTAGCTTCATCACCTACAGCTAAAACTTCTTTTTTTCCTCTTTGTTTAACAATTGCTACCACAGAGGGCTCATTTAAAACAACACCTCTACCCTTAACATAAACTAATGTATTAGCAGTACCTAAATCTATAGCCATATCAGCTGACATCATTCCAAATAACTTAGATAACATTAAAAACTAAACTCCCTTAAAATTAATTATGCAGTTAGTGCCTCTGGGGCAGCTTTTTGCCTTTTTACAAGTAATTTATTCAGCGCATTTATATACGCTCTTGCACTGGCAACCAAAGTATCAGTATCTGCACCCTGTCCATTAACAGTTTTTCCATTTTCCTCAAGCCTAACCGTAACCTCTGCTTGAGCATCTGTTCCTTCTGTTACTGCATGAACCTGATATAACAAGAGTTTTGCTTTATGAGGAAAAAGTGCTTTAACCGAATTAAAGGTTGCATCTACCGGACCATCACCATCTGACTTGTTTCTCTTCAAATCACCATCTATCTCTATCTGTATTTCTGCAGATTGTGGGCCTTCTGAACCCGCAACAACCCTAAGTGATATAAACTTAATCCTGTCGTTTGATCTCGCTTCTTCATCTACTAAAGCTACAAGATCCTCATCATAAACATCCTTTTTCTTATCAGCTAACTCTTTGAATCTTTTAAATGCATCCTCAACTGCATTATCACCTAGTTTAAAACCTAACTCATTTAGTTTTTGAGTGAAAGCATGTCTTCCAGAATGTTTTCCAAGAACTAGATTTGATTGAACCAATCCAACAGACTCAGGAGTCATTATTTCATATGTGGAAGCATTCTTTAAAACTCCATCCTGATGAATTCCTGCTTCGTGAGCAAAAGCATTCGCACCTACTATTGCCTTATTTGGTTGGATAGGAAAGCCTGTAATTTGGGATACAAGACGTGAAGCTTTTGTAATATTCTCTGTAACTATGTTTGTGTAAAATGGAAGAATATCATTTCTTGTCTTTATGGACATTACAATTTCTTCTAATGCTGCATTTCCTGCTCGTTCCCCAAGTCCGTTAATTGTGCATTCAACTTGTCTAGCTCCAGCTAAAATACCTGAGAGTGAGTTCGAAACAGCTAAACCTAGATCATTATGACAGTGAACTGATATTCTAGCTTTATCTATATTCGGTACCCTATTGATAATATTTGAAATTAGGTCTTTATACTCTGATGGAACTGTATAACCTACGGTATCTGGTATATTTATAGTAGAAGCACCAGCTTTAATAGCACTTTCAATAACTCTGCACAAAAAATCTTCTTCAGATCTAGTGCCATCTTCACAAGACCACTCAACATCATCAACATGATTTCTAGCTCTACTTACACTATCAACAACTGCTTGGTGAACTTCTTCAGGTTGCATCTGCAATTTAAATTTCATATGTAATGGACTGGTAGCTATAAAAGTATGAATTCGTTTTTGCTTAGCGTTTTTTAAAGCCTCTGCAGCACAATCTATATCTTTGTAGCTTGCTCTTGATAAACCACAAATAATCGATTCCGAAATAATTTTTGAAATTTCTGAAACTGATTCGAAGTCACCATTTGATGCAATTGGAAAACCGGCTTCTATTACGTCAACTCCCAGAGATTCTAGTGTTTTAGCAAGCTTTAACTTTTCCTCCAGATTCATAGACGCACCAGGAGATTGCTCGCCGTCTCTCATAGTTGTATCAAATATTATAATCTGATTATTTTCTTTCAAACTTATCACTCTGGGCCTCAAAATTATTAAAATTTAATTAAACTTTGAAATATTTGTTAGCATAAAAATAGTAAAAAAAATCTAAATTAATCACACTGACTAATATTATTCATAAGGAATTAACAAACTATAAATAGTCAATAATAATATAATATAAGCTAAAATACTGAATTATCTGAGAAAGTCAAAAAAACATCAAAAAAACAGAAAAAATCACTTCACAAAAAACTGCTGGCCAGTTTTAAATTAGAAACTAAAAATAGAATTTTGAAGAAAGAACTAGTTTTTTTCCTTATCAACTAGCTTGTTTTCAGATATCCAAGGCATCATTTCTCTTAATTTTGAACCAACTGCTTCAATATGGTGATCAGCTTCCCTGGCTCTAATTGATTGAAAACTAGTCTGAGAAACCTTATTTTCTAGCATCCATTCCTTTACAAACTGGCCTGTTTGTATCTCATTTAGTACATTTTTCATTTGTTTTTTTACATTTTCATCAATAATTCTTGGGCCTCTAGTATAGTCTCCATATTCGGCAGTGTTTGATATTGAATATCTCATATTTGCAATACCACCTTCATACATCAAATCAACAATTAATTTTACTTCATGCAAACACTCAAAATATGCCATTTCTGGGGCATATCCTGCTTCAGTCAATGTCTCATAACCTGCTTTAATAAGGCTTGTTAAACCACCACATAAAACTGCTTGCTCACCAAAAAGATCTGTTTCACACTCTTCTTTAAATGTTGTTTCAATTATTCCTGCTCTACCACCACCAATTGATGAAGCATAGGACAACCCAAGTTCGTAAGCATTTCCTGTTGAGTTTGCATGAACAGCTAAAAGACAAGGCACTCCCCCTCCTTTTAAATATTCTGATCTTACAGTATGACCTGGGCCTTTCGGAGCAATCATAAATACATCTAGATCAGCTCTAGGTTTAATCAAATTAAAGTGGACATTTAAACCATGAGCAAAAACTAAAGCTGAACCTTTTTTCATGTTTTTTTCAAGATCTTGCGCATATATATCACTTTGAAGTTCATCAGGAGTGAGCATCATAACAACATCAGCCCAGGAGGCAGCATCACTTACACTCATTACCTTAAACCCCTCAGCTGATGCTTTAGGAGAACTACTAGAGTTTTCACGTAAAGCTATAGCAACATTTTTAACACCTGAATCTCTTAAATTCATCGCATGAGCATGACCTTGACTTCCATAACCTACAATCACAACATTTTTTGAATTAATTAGATTTGTGTCTGCATCTCTATCATAATAAACTTTCATAATTTTTTACCCTCCCTTTGATTAAAGCGGATTTGAGCCTCTACTAATTGCAACAATTCCAGTTCTGGAAACATCAACTAAACCCAAATCAGTCATTAATTCAATAAATGCATTAATTTTCTGAGCTGTACCAGTTAGTTCAAAAACAAACGAATTTCTCGAACTATCAACAACTCTTGCACGAAAAATATCTGCTATTCTTAAACTCTCTACTCTATTTTCTCCTATACCAACTACTTTTATCATAGCCAATTCACGCTCTACAGAAGATCCTTCTGTTGTTAAATCGCTTACACGGTGCACTGGAACTAGTCTAGATAGTTGAGCTTTGATTTGTTCGATCACCATTGGAGTACCTGAGGTTACGATTGTTACCCTTGAAAGAGATTTTGCTTTATCTGTCTCAGCAACAGTTAAACTTTCAATATTATAACCTCTACCTGAAAAAAGACCGATAACGCGAGCTAGAACCCCAGACTCATTGTCCACTAGTATTGCAATTGTATGCCTTCTTGATCTTCTATCTAATTCACTCATGAGTTTATCTTTTATAAAGTTACAATTAAACTAAAGCTAACCCCTCTTTTGATAATTTTGGTAAATCTTTCTCTTTACCAAGCATCATTTCATTATGAGCAGATCCTGACGGGATCATGGGGAAACAATTTTCATCCGGATCAACCACAACATCAAGAATTACTGGGCCATCATAATCTATCATTTTTTTAATCGAACTCTCCAAATCATCTGGATCAATTACTCTGATACCAAAAGCATGAAATGACTCTGCAAGTTTTACAAAGTCAGGAAGAGCTTCAGTATAGCTCTCTGAATACCTACCGCCATGCAATAGTTCTTGCCATTGCCTAACCATTCCCATGTATCCATTATTAAGAATAAAAATTTTAACTGGTAGCCTATATTGAACAGCTGTAGAAATTTCTTGAATGTTCATTAAAATTGATGCTTCCCCAGCTATATCAACAACAAGCGATTTAGGATGGGCTAATTGAACACCTATTGCAGCAGGCAGACCATAACCCATTGTACCTAAGCCACCTGAAGTCATCCACCTATTAGGTTTTTCAAATTTATAAAACTGTGCAGCCCACATTTGATGCTGGCCTACTTCAGTTGTGATTCTAGCATCCATATCCTTGGTCAATTTATATAGAGTTTCTATTGCGTACTGCGGCTTAATTGTTTCATTTCCTTGAATATAACTTAGACAATTAATTTTTCTCCAATCGTTAATCTGACTCCACCAATGTTTTGTTTTAGTTTTGTCAACGTTATATTTATTCTTCAAGATCGCTAACATAGGGTGTAATACCTTTGCGATATCACCTATAATTGGAATATCCACAGAAACATTTTTGTTTATGGATGAAGGGTCTATATCAATATGTATTTTTTTTGAATTTGGACTAAAAGCATCTAGTCTTCCAGTAATTCTATCATCAAACCGTGACCCAATAGCTATAATTAAATCAGCCTGGTGCATAGCCATATTTGCCTCGTAAGTACCATGCATTCCTAGCATTCCTAAGAACTGAGAGTCAGAACTTGGAAAAGCACCTAAACCCATTAAAGTACTTGTTATCGGAAAACCAGTATACTTCGCGAGGTCAATAAGAAGTTTTGACGCGTCTAATCCAGAATTGATTACTCCTCCCCCTGAATAGATAATTGGTTTTTCTGCCTCAGATATTAACTTAGAAGCTGAATTTATTACCTCAACATCTCCCTCAGTTTTTGGGTTATAAGATGTATTTTTTAATGGGATCTTATCATTATATCCAACAGTTGTTAATTGTATGTCCTTTGGTAAGTCAATAACCACTGGGCCAGGCCTACCAGCACGAGCAACATAAAATGCCTCATGGATAATTGAGTGAAGATCATTGATATCTTTAACAAGATAATTATGTTTCGTGCAAGGTCTTGTAATCCCTGTTGTATCAGCTTCCTGAAATGCATCATTACCAATGAGGTGCGTGGCCACTTGCCCTGTAAAACAAACTAGTGGAACACTATCCATTAATGCATCTGTTAAACCAGTAACTGCGTTGGTCGCTCCAGGGCCAGAGGTAACCAGGACAACACCAACTTTACCTGTTGATCTAGCATAACCCTCTGCCGCATGAACTGCCCCCTGCTCGTGTCGAACTAAAATATGCCTAAGCTTTTCTTGACTAAAAATAACATCATAAATTGGCAAGACAGCACCACCTGGGTAACCAAAAATAATATCAACGCCTAAATCATTAAGCGTTCTCACAACTAACTCTGCCCCAGTAAGCTCTTCTATTTTATCTTTATCCATTTTTATAGTAACTTTCAATATTTTGGGAACATATTAAACTAAATCCGAGAAAAATAAAGTATGCAATTATACATAAAAAAAGTAATTAAATAATACAAATTATATTTTCAAATTTCCAGCTCCAATATTATCTATGAATAATATTAAATATTTTATTAAGATTTGAGTCTAATTCGCCATCTAAAACTATAAAATCCTTCATTTGATTGCGAAACCAGGTATATTGCCTTTTTGCTAAATGTCTAGTTGACATTTGTGATAGCTCTATTGCTTTATCTAACGAATAAAGATTGTTCAAATAACCAGTTAATTCCTTTATTCCAATTGCTTTTGTGCAGGGCAACTTAGGGTTTAAGTTTTTAGTTAAAAAACTCCTCACTTCCTCTATTGCTCCCATTTCTATCATTTTAGTGAATCTGGAGTTAATTTTATTATATAATTTGTCCCTATTTGGTAGTATTGAAAAACCGTACCAAGTTGCGTCTAAAAATTTATTTTTCTTGTTATTATGCCAGTAGTTTACAGACTTACCTGTAGAAAAAAATACTTCCCAGGCACGAAGAACTCGCTGACTATCATTATGATTTAAAGAAGATACCAGAGAAGCATCTCTATCCAAAAGATCATTAAATAATTTTTGAGAACCGTACCTATCCATGATATTTCTTCCTGCTAGACGAATTTTTTCATCTATACCAGGTATATCACTTAGCCCTTCAATTAAAGACTTAAAATATAAACCAGTACCACCGACCAAAATAGGTAAATAATTTTTTGACCATGCTAATTTTATAGATTTCTCAGCAAGATTTTTCCATATCCAGACTGAACATGATTTTTCAGGTGGAAAGAATTCATAAAGACTATGTTTACAGATATTTTTATCATTTTCTGAAGGCTGTGATGATAATATATTAATATCTTTATATACTTGAATTGAATCTGTATTAATTATTTGAACTGGAGTAATATTTTTTAATTTTTTTGCAAGCTCAATAGCTAAATGCGATTTTCCGCTAGCTGTTGGACCACCAATCATAATTACTTTATTCATATATATTTATTTCTGTATAAAACAATTATACTATTAAAAAAAAGAGTTCAAGAATGCTAAACTATTTATGTCTAATTGTTAAACCAAATTCAAATTTATTAACTAATAATTTAATAAATTTATGTAAAAAATTTATAGTCAATTACGATAATATAATTTTACAAGAGAACTGGCTTGAAAAAAATGAATGCTACGAAATACTTTTCAACACTAACGAATTAGAAAAGACAAAATTTCTCCTTAAATCAAAAATGCCAGAATTCATTGATTTAATATTTATTAAAAATAAAAATAGAACAAAAAAATTACTTATAGCTGATATGGATTCCACTATAATTAAAGAGGAAACATTAGATGAGATTGCTAGAAGTATAGGAATTTATGATAAAATTTCTAATATTACAAACCTAGCCATGCAAGGAAAAATAGATTTTGCAGTCGCTTTAAAAGAAAGGGTTAAATACCTTAAAGGAATTAATTTATCTAAATTACGATATATTTTAGAAAATAATATTACTATAAATGACGGCGCAGAAACTCTTGTTAAAACTATGAAAAAAAATGAATGTAAAGTAGCTCTAGTTTCAGGTGGTTTTTCTTTTTTTGCAAATGAAATAGGCAAAATGTTAGGTTTTGATTATGTTATATCAAATAGATTGCAAATAAATAATAATGTTTTAACTGGAAAACTTATAGACCCCATTATTGATGAAGAAAGTAAAAAAAATGCTCTAATTGAATTATCAAAAAAAAATAATATTGATTTAGAAAAAACAATAGCTGTTGGAGATGGGGCAAATGATTTATCTATGATTAAGAAGGCTGGATATGGCGTTGGTTTTAAAGCAAGGGACCGGGTGCAAAAAAGTGCGGATGCAAATATTAATAATGGAGACTTAACGTCATTATTATTTATTCAGGGTTATCAAAAAACAAATTTTAAAAACTAATAGTTATTCTATTCTAACACCAACGAATCTTCTGTCACCTTTTCTATCTATCATAAGAAGAACTGTTTTCTTTCCATCTATTTTTAGAGATTTTAATATGTCTAAGAATTGGTTTGGGCTTGATAACGAAACTTGGTTAGCTTCGACGATTACATCTCCTACTCTAATACCTCTTTGAGCAGATGAGCTTTGGGCTTTTATAGATTTCACAATAAGACCTGTAGCATTCTCATTAAGTTTCAGAGTTGTCCTATCTTTTTCATTAATTGTTGAAAGTGTCATACCAAGTATTTCCATAGATTTAGTCCCAGTTTTTTTTGTAACTTTAGTATTTACAGTTTCTAACAACTCTCCAACTATAACGTTAAATTGTTTTTTAGCACCTTTCCTCCAAACGGTAACTTTTACATTTTTACCAATATCAGTGTCAGCTACTATCCTAGGAAGCTGTCTCATTTCATTTACGTCCTTACCATCGAAATCTAATATTATATCTCCTGGAAGTAAGCCGGCTTTACTTGCTGGCCCATCTTTACTTATCCTAGAAATTAAAGCGCCTTTTGGTTCAGGCAAAGATAGGCTTTCAGCGATTTCTTCACTAACTGTTTGAATTTGCACTCCTAACCATCCCCTTTGTGTTTTACCAAATTTTATGATTTGATCTACGACCCTGTTAGCAAGATTTGAAGGAATAGCAAACCCTATTCCAACTGAACCACCAGAAGGAGAAAATATTGCAGTGTTTATGCCTATAACTTGTCCGTCTAAATCAAACATTGGCCCCCCTGAATTTCCTCTATTTATAGAAGCGTCTGTTTGTATGAAGTTGTCGTAAGGCCCTGAACCAATATTTCGGCCTCTAGCTGAAATTATTCCAGCAGTAACAGATCCCCCTAAACCAAATGGATTACCGATTGCAATAACCCAATCCCCTACTCTAGAAGTATCTGAATTTCCCCAATTAACGAAAGGAAATTTAACTTTGTTATTATTTTCTATTTGTAAAACGGCAATGTCAGTTTTTTTATCTCTTCCTATTAGTTTAGCATTAAATGATCTTTTATCGTCCAGTATAACTTTAATCTCATCTGCATCTGCGATGACGTGATTGTTAGTAATTACTATGCCAGCTTCACTTATAATAAAACCTGATCCTAATGATTGTGTTCTCCTACGTGGCATTGGGTTACCATTTTCTTGTTGTTTTTCAAAGAAATCTTTGAAAAATTCTTCAAATGGTGACCCTGGAGGTGCTTTAGGCATGTCACCGAATGAATGGGGTGAGGATAGGTCATGAGTAGTAGAGACATTGACTACAGCGGGTTTAAGTTTTACCGCAAGATCTGCGAAGCTATCAGGCCTACCTGCTGAAAGTGAAGTTTCTGAAAGAAACAATAATGATAAAAAAACAACTGTAAGTAAGTATAAATTTTTTTTATTATGAGAAATAAAAGAAATTATTTTGATATTAAATTCAGATTTCAACAAGCTTAACTCCCTCGGAGATTATTATCTTAGGAAAAGATATAGTATATAAATTTTTTAAAACAATAGCTGTAATTCAAATTCTTGTTAGAGCAACTAAACATAACCCAACAAATATTACAAAAATACCAAATTTTCTTAATTTTGATGAGCTTTGTGATATAGCAAAGAGCATTAGTTTTTTCATTTGTGCAGGGAAAACAGCGTAAAGGATACCTTCTATAAATAAGGCTAGACCTAATGCAACTATAAGTTCATACATTAAGTTTAAAAGACTATGCTAAGTGCAAAATTATGAAACACTATTTTTTTAATTTTCCGGCGGAGTCATTAAAAAATCTAAAAAAATCACTATTAGGTGATAATATCAAAGATGTTTCATTATCAATTAAAGCCTGTTTATAAGCTAACATTGATCTATAAAAGTTAAAAAATTCCGGATCCTTACTAAATGCTTTAGCAAATATGGCGTTACGTTTTGCATCACCTTCTCCGCGAATAATCTGGGAGTCTCTATTTGCTTCAGCAAGTAAAACAGCTTTTTCCCTATCAGCATTCGCTTTAATTCTGGTTGCTTGTTCTTCACCTTGGGCTCTAAATTCTCGAGCCTCTCTATCTCTTTCTGCTTGCATACGTCTAAATATAGCCTCACTGTTTTCAGTAGGTAAATCAGCCCTTTTAATTCTTACATCTACCACCTTCAGACCTAATGGTTCTGCACCCTGATTAACCAGATTAGTTATCTCCTGCATTAGAGATGTTCTCTCTTCAGTAAGCACTGATTGCAATGGAACTCCACCAAGTACTTGCCGTAAATTCGCATTAACTATGGCACCTAACCTTGATCTTGCTACTTGTTCACTTCCAACAGATTTATAGAACTCGAGAGGATCAACAATTTTGAATCTGGTATACGTATCGACTACGAGTCTTTTTTGATCTGATGCAATAATTTCTTCTTGCCCACCATTATATGCAAGAATTCTTTTATCTAATCTAACAACATTTTGAACAAAGGGTAGTTTAAAATGAAGCCCTGGATCTGATACAACATCCCTAGGATCTCCAAATTGAAGAACGATAGCTTGTTTCGTTTGATGAACCGTAAAGATTGAACTCCAAGCTATAACTACAAATATGATTAAAACTACTAAGAGGAATATATATGAAATTCTTTTCATTAGTTTGCACCTCCGTCACTTGTTCTATTCTTTTTTAATTGATCAAGAGAAAGATACGGAACAACTCCAGAACCTTGATCTTTATCAATAATAATCTTTGACATTTTACTTAGAACTTCTTCCATGGTTTCTAAATAAATTCTTCTTTTAGTAACCTCTTTAGCACTCGAATACTCTTGGTAAATTGCAAGAAACCTTGAGGCGTCACCAGTAGCATTCTGAACAACTTCTTCTTTGTATGCCTGGGCTTCTTGAATAAGCCTTTCTGCTTCCCCTCTTGCTCTTGGAATTATATCATTTTGATAAGCTTCGGCTTCATTCCTTTTTCTTTCTAAATCAGCTCTAGCTCTTTGGACGTCTCGGAATGAATCAATCACTGCACCAGGGGGATCAACTTTTTGAAGATTAACATTTGTAATTTGAATACCTGCTTTATATGAATCTAAAATTACTTGAATAAGCTTTTGAGTTTCAGACTCAATATCTAACCTACCTTCTGCAAGTACACGTTGTATTGGTGTTCTTCCAATGACTTCTCTCATAGCTGTTTCAGCTGCAGCTTTAACAGTAGATTTTTGAGCTTGAATATTAAAAAGAAAATCACTCGCATTACTGATTATCCAAAAAACCTCAAAATCTATATCAACTATATTCTCATCTCCGGTTAGCATTAAACTTTCTTCCGGAACGTCTCTGGTAGATGCCTGTCTTGCAAACTCTCCGGCAGATCTAAAACCAATTTCTTCACGATTTACCCTAGTTACTTTAGGTTTTAATACGGTTTCAATCGGTGATGGTAAATGATAGTGCAAACCTGGAGGAGTTGTTTTAACAGCTTCACCAAACCGTAATACCACCCCTTGCTCGTCTGGAAGAACTCTATAAAAACCGCTAAGAAACCAAATACCTACCAATATTAAGAATATCAAAAAGATTGAACGAGGGCTCCTGGGTCCACCAGGAATGATACCTTTCAACCTATCCTGACCCTTTTTTATAATATCTTCTAAATCAGGAGGTTGTTGTGACCTACCTCCACCGTTTTGTCCTGGTTTTGGACCCCAAGGGCCACCACCACCTTGATTACTCCAGGGCATTTAGCTTCCTTCTCTAAAAAGATGTAAATAATGACAAATAATTGCTACTCTATTAAGTTATTACTTTTAAACTTTAAGTCAAGATAAGCAATCTAACTAAACCAATAAATTAAAAAAAATTTAGTATTATGTGGACTATAAGGGCTTGATTTATGAGATTTATCTATTTTTATTTAGTTTATATCAATACTTAGAAAAGAAAATAAATATTATGGAAAATAAGAATATAAACCCAGTAAGTGGGGTAAAACAAATTATTGCAATAGCTTCGGGAAAGGGTGGGGTTGGAAAATCTACAACTTCTGTAAATATTGCATTTGCCTTAAATAATCTTGGCAAAAAAGTAGGCTTGCTAGACGCGGATGTTTATGGCCCTAGCATTCCAAAAATGGTTGGACTGAGTGGAAAACCAGATACCTCAAAAGACGGTAAAAAAATAATTCCAAAAGAAAAATTTGGCATCCAAACTATGTCTATAGGTTTTTTGATAGATGAGGATACTCCGATGATTTGGAGAGGTCCGATGGTTATGAGCGCTGTTAAACAATTATTATATGAGGTAGAATGGAAAGAAATAGATATTTTAGTATTAGACCTCCCCCCTGGGACTGGCGACACACAATTAACACTAGCTCAACAAGTCCCAATATCAGGATCAGTAATTGTATCTACACCTCAAGATATAGCTCTATTAGATGTAAAAAAAGGAATAAATATGTTTCATAAAGTTGATATTCCAGTTTATGGGATCATAGAAAATATGAGCTATTTTATTTGTCCTAATTGCTCTGAAAAAAGTGAAATATTTGCAAATGGTGGTGCAAAAGCTACTGCTGAGGAATATAATATCGATTTTTTAGGAGAAATACCTATTAACTCAAAAATCAGAGAATATGCTGATAAGGGTGAGATCCTGGTTAATAAAAATGAAAAAAATGAATTCAAAAATTTATACACTGATATCGCTAGAAAATTAATTTTAAAATTAGAGGAGAATATTTCAATAAAAAGCCCAGAAATAAAATTCGTCGATTAGACTATTTATCATAGTCGGTCAAACTACATAAGTCCTCCCATTCTCTTCCAGATAAACCAGAGTTTTCCTTGGTAACTTTGAGGCCCTTAACCATTTTCTTCAATACATTTAAAGACTTAGAATCCAAGTAAGCACCATTGAGCCTATAACTATCAAAAGCTTCAAAAGTTAATGGAACCCATTGTTTAACAGTTTCAAGCATTGCATCTGCATATGCCCTTATCTCATATTGTGCATGACTATCGGCTCTCAAGCTCAAAAAGTGGAGAAGATTATGTAAATCAATCTTCCAATACCATTGTGTATAATAATTTAGAGATAAGTTCATCCGGGCAAGTTCTCTTGACAAACCATTTTCTTCATCATTTTTTTTAGAAAACCCAACGAGAAGTTTTTCATAATCATCATATACTTTTTCAGAGTCTTCTATTAAAAGGTCCAAAACTTTCCTGGCATTATCCCCTTCTAATACCGCACCTCTGCCTTGTTTATTTGAATTGCTTTGAGAAGCTAAATTCTTAGCATCAGGAATGTAATACTCTTTATCAAGTACTGAATATCTTGCGGAATATTCATTCACGCTTGCTGTCCTATGCCTTATCCACTGTCTTGCAACAAAAATTGGCAGTTTAACATGGTATTTAATTTCACACATTTCAAAAGGTGTGGAGTGTCTATGTCTCATTAGATAGTTAATTAAACCCCTATCAGCTGATACGTGCTTAGTGCCTTTACCATAAGAAACTCTCGCTGCTTGAACAATGGAAGTATCGTCTCCCATATAATCAATTACTCTAATAAACCCATGATCTAAAACTGGAATAGATTCATATAAAATATTCTCTAAGCCATTAGAAACAACTCTCTTTGTCTCTTTAGTTTCTGCTCTTTGAACTTTTATTTCTTCAATTTGCTCTTTAGTTAAACCCGACAACTTAGCTACCTACTTTAATACTTGATTAATATTTATTAAACTTGATGTTATATGCATTAACAAGATTTTAAAACAAAATAAATATTATTGATAATTGAATATTAATATATCTCAGAAAAATATCATTAATACAATTAAAACGAATAAAGTTCCAATTATAATAATAAATGGGGATTGGAATAATTCAAACTTCGTTCTATAATCCTAATGCTTTTTTAAGCTATGATGATAAACGTTAATCAAAATAAGCGTAGCGGACCCGGGGGCAGTACCCGGCGCCTCCACCAAATAATAACTTTTATGGGGGCGAATCAGGCTCGACGCGCGTAGTAAAAGTTTAATTTTCATTCGGCATGGTACCCACCGTTATCGGACCAAATTTTAGGTGCCAACGATAATAGAATGGCCCTCGCTGCTTAATATTTAAGCAAGCGCGGTTTGGGAGACACCGGGCAACAGAAGTCTCCTA
This sequence comes from Rhodospirillaceae bacterium, assembly GCA_002722055.1. GTDB lineage: Bacteria > Pseudomonadota > Alphaproteobacteria > SHVP01 > SHVP01. The sequence continues at coordinate 50,293 of PBKD01000011.1, forward strand.
TATTTATTTGTCTGGGAATTGAAATTGAAAAAATATATTGATTATCAAAAAATTGTAGATAAATCTCTAAGAAAGGTTATTAAACATGTGCTTAAGCATGTATACGAAAATGGAATGGAAGGTGATCATCATCTATATATTACCTTCCTAACTCAATATGAAGGTGTTGAAATCCCAGAGTATTTGATAAATGAATATCCAAATGAAATTACAATAATTTTACAACATCAATTTTGGAATTTGGAAATTAATGAAAATTCATTTTCTATTTCATTATCATTTAATAATAATACAGAAAATATTAAAGTACCATATAATTCAATTACATCATTCGCGGATCCTTCAGTCAATTTCGGACTCCAATTTAAAGACAGCGCCCATACAGAAGGAACACTAGTTGAAGATAATAAAGACCAAAATCAAGAAAAGTCTAATTTAAGATCAGACGATACTGCCGCAGATAATGTCATAGCTTTTACTGATTTTCATAAAAAACCAAATGAATAAGATTGCTTTTAGTCTAAAAACTAAAATATTTCTAATTTAATTTAGAGAGATTTACCTTTGATAAAAAAAAAATCTGTAAATATTTCGGGACATAGAACTAGCATCTCAATTGAAGAACAGTTTTGGCAAGTTCTTAAAGAAATTTCTGAATACAAGAAAAAAAGTATTAATTCTCTAATTTTTGAAATTGATAAAAAAAGAAATATCAATACTAATTTATCTTCTGCCATTAGATTATTTGTATTGAATTATATAAGAAATAATTAAGAATATTTAGGTTTTTGGGGAAAAATACAAAAAAAAAAAATTTAAATTAAAAAAACTAGTGAAATAAACAAAAAAATCTGCCTAAATAAGATTATTAAAGATGTTTAAAAATTTAAATGTTATTCTATTTGGGAGGGGTATTAGCAATGAAAGCATCGGATCTTTTCGTAAAGTGTCTTGAAGAAGAAGGAGTAACTCACATATTTGGTATTCCTGGTGAAGAAAATGCCGATGTTATGATTTCTTTGAATAAAAGCCCAATTGAATTTGTACTTTGTCGTCACGAGCAAGCTGCTGCATTTATGGCTGACACTTATGGAAGATTAACTGGTAAACCTGGAGTTTGTTTAGCAACATTGGGCCCAGGTGCAACAAACCTTGTTACAGGTGTTGCTGACGCAAATATGGATAGAGCCCCAATCGTTGTGATTATTGGTCAAGCAACTACAACTAGACTACATAAAGAAAGTCATCAGAATATGGACTCAATAGCCATGTACAGACCAATAAGTAAATGGGCTCACTCAATAAGTAAACCAGCAAATATTCCTGAAATAGTTAGAAAAGCATTTAAAATAGCAATTGCAGAAAAACCAGGAGCTACAGTTATTGAACTGCCTGAAGATGTAGCTGAAGAAAATACAAACCTTAAACCACTTTTAGTAAAAAAGACACGTAGAGCAGCTGCTGACCATAAGGCTGTTAAAGAGGCAGTTAACCTTATTGCTGATGCAAAAAGCCCCCTAGTATTAGCTGGCAATGGAGCTTTGAGAAAAAGAGCAGCTAAGCAAGTTTTACGGTTTGCTCATAAAACTGGTATAGGAGTAGTAAATACTTTTATGGGCAAGGGAGCTGTTCCAAGAACAGATCCGCACTGCTTGTTTACTTTAGGACTTCAGGGACAGGATCATATTAATGGAGCAATTAACAAATCAGATCTTATAATCGCAATAGGCTATGATCTTGTTGAATTTTCTCCTAGTGCATGGAATAAAGTTGGAGATAAAAAAATCATACATATCGATTTCCTGCCAGCAGAAATAGATTCTAGTTACCCTGTATCTGTGGATGTTGTCTCAGATGTTGCCGATGCAATGTGGCAAATTAACGAAGAAATAAATAAATCCCACGGTGATAAGTTACCTTTATTTGATATAAATGATAGACAAGCATTACGAAATACAATCTTAGATGATTTCGCTATGGAAAAGGACGATAAATCATTTCCTATGAAACCTCAGAAAATTCTTTGGGAGGTCAGGGAGTTTCTAGATCCTAGCGATATACTTTTATCTGATGTTGGAGCTCATAAAATGTGGATTTCAAGATACTTTCAATGCGATGAACCAAACACCTGTTTAATTTCAAATGGTTTCTGCACAATGGGATTTGCTTTTCCTGGATCAATGGGAGCAAAAATTGCAGAACCAAATAAAAAAATTCTATCTATAAATGGAGATGCTGGTTTTTTGATGAATGTTCAGGATATCGAAACAGCCGTTAGAAACAAAATTAATGTTGTTGCAATGGTTTGGCTTGACGGAGAGTACGGACTAATTAAATGGAAACAACAAAACTCATTTAATGGCGAACATTCGGAGCTTGCATTTAATAACCCTGATTATGAGTTGTTTGCAAAATCATTTGGAGCCTGGGGGAAAATTATCAAATCTCCAGAAGAACTTAGACCTGCTCTTGAAGAGGCTTTCGAACAAAATGGTCCTGCAATAATTGCAGTACCGGTTGATTATAGAGAAAACTTAAAACTTACTAAGAGATTAGGTGAATTAGAGTTTACAATTTAAACTAATCTCTAAAAACTTTTCCAGGATTCATTATATTTCTTGGATCTAGAGAAAATTTTATAGACTTCATTACATCAACGGTGTTTTCCCCGTGCTCTTTAACTAAATAATCTACTTTTCCATATCCTATTCCATGCTCACCTGTACATGTTCCATCCATTTCAATAGCTCTAAAAACTAAGTCTTCATTCATTTTTTTTACTTCATTAATTTCTGCAGAATTTTTCGGATTTACAACAAAACAGACATGAAAATTTCCATCTCCGACATGGCCAACTATTGGGGCTGGAATACTGGAACTTTGAATTTGTTTTTTAGTTTCTAGTATACAATCTGCTAATCTTGAAATTGGCACACACACATCAGTAGCCCAAATTCCACAACCAGGACGAAGAGCTGCTGCTGCATATGCTGCATTATGTCTTGCTTTCCACAATTTATTATATTCCTCTATTTTTGATGTCCATTTAAAAGAGCTCCCATTATATTGTTCTGTAATTCTTTGAACTATTTCAGATTGCTCCCTGACTGAGTTTTCACTTCCATGAAATTCCATCCATAAAGTTGGGAGAACCTCATGAGATGATTTCTCAAATTTATTAATAGCTTCTATTTGAACCTCATCCGCAAATTCTATACGAGCAATGGGCACACCTATTTGAATGACTTCAATTACAGAATTAATAGCTTTTTCAATATTTGGGAATACACATGAAGCAACTGATTTAGTTTCCGGTATTCCAAAAAGCTTAATAGTTACTTCTGTAATAATACCTAGTGTTCCTTCAGAACCAACAAATAACCTAGTTAAATCATAGCCAGCTGATGATTTCCTTGCTCTTTTTGATGTTTCAATAACTCTTCCGTCAGCCAAAACTACTTTGAGGCTTAGAACATTATCTTTCATAGTTCCATATTTTACTGCTGTGGTCCCAGATGCTCTTGTAGCCACCATACCACCTAAAGTAGCATTAGCACCTGGGTCAATTGGAAAAAATAATCCTTGGTCTCTTAAATAGTTATTTAACTGATTTCTTGTAACTCCTGCCATTACTCTACAATCTAAATCTTCAACATTAACTTGGATAATTTCATTCAAGTTTGATAAATCAATACTTATCCCTCCTTTTATTGCTGCAATATGGCCTTCTAATGAGGTGCCAGCACCAAAGGGAACTACTGGAATAGAATGTTGATAACAAATTGAGAGGATCTTACTTACTTCCTCAGTATTAATAACAAATGCAACTGCATCAGGAATAAAGCCTTCATGATATGACTCATCTTTACCATGATTCTCTCTTATTGGTACCGATGTTGTAAACCTATCACCTAAAAAATTTTTAATTTTATTAAAAACAATTTTTAAATCACTTGTTGTCATATTAGAAAAAATAGAACTATTCATCATATACTTTCATTCAAATCTGTTTACCTTTATTAAATATCTTACTTTTTTATTTAATAATCAAAATCATACACTTTAATACATCGTAGAAGTTAGCTATTATACATATATGATCGATGAAAGACTAATAAAAGTTGACCTTGGTATGAAAGTAGAACCTTCATGGATAGATTACAATGGCCATATGAATGTTACTTATTATTTGCTTGCTTTTGATAAAATTATAGATGAGTTTAATAATGATTTAGGGTTAGGTATACAATATAGGAATGATACAAATAAATCTACGTACGCTTTAGAGTCACATATTATTTGGATAAAAGAAATGCTTTTGGGAGAAAGAATGAACTTTACTATTCAATTACTAGATCATGATAAAAAAAAATTACATTTATTCTTAACTATGTTAACTAATAAAGAAAATATAGAGGTAGCAACTTATGAAGTGCTATCAATGCATATTAATTTGAAAACAAAAAAATCATGTCACTTTCCAAATATAGTCCAAAAAAAAATTGAAAATATTATGAACATCCACTACAAAATACCTAAACCAAGGCTTTCCGGTTCAACTGTTGGGATAAGAAGGTAAAAAATAAAACAAATGAGGCTTTAATGAATATATTTATGTATTTTATATCAATTTTTTTCTTGGTTTACCTATTTATACCTTCCAGCACCGAGGCAGCATGTACAGATCCTGCCAAACCAAAAGTTAACTGGGAAAGATGTAATTTTTCTGAAAAAAACTTATCAAATAGAAAACTAAACAAGTCTATACTCAGAGAAACTAGGTTTATCAGATCAAATCTTAGTAATTCAAATTTGTCTTTTTCTATCGCTGTAAGAGCTAAATTTATTAATACTAATGCAAAAAATGCTATTTTTAATGATGCTAAACTAAGGGAAGCTGACTTTACCAAAGCAAACCTATCTAATGTATCATTTATAAATGCTGATCTCAGATTGGCGAGGCTATTTAAAGCTAATTTAAAAAATGCTAATTTAACAGGCGCTAAAATTAGAGGTGCGGATTTGCTAAATGCAGATCTGAGTGGGGCAACTTGGATAGATGGAAATACGGTTTGTTCTGAGGGCTCAATAGGACAATGTCAGTAAAATAAATTGAATAATAAAAAATATATTCTCAAGGCAAAAAATCTTTATTTTAAATTCATAAATGACACAACTCTATTGGTAATTATATTTCCTATAATTATTGGAATTTTGGTATCTATTTTTGCAATAATCTTTAGATTAAGTTTTGAAACATTGCAATTAATTTTCTTTAACACTTCACTGGATAATATTTCAGTTAGGCTTCAAGATATTCCTTGGTTCATTATTCTGTTTGTCCCAACAATTGGAGGTTTAGTAATAGGTATTTTAATTTATAACTTTATGCCCTTCGGAAGATCTACTGGTATTGCAGACTTAATAGAAATTAATTCTGATCATAAAAGTGATTATTCAATAAAGACAGCACTAAAAGGGGGAATCATAAATACTTTATCAATTGGATTTGGAGCGTCAGTTGGAAGAGAAGGACCAATTGTTCATATTGGCGGTGTAATTGGTAGTTTATTCTTCTCAAAAATAAAAAAGAATCAGAATTTAAAGCCTTTATTGATTGCCTGTGGAGTAGCTTCCGCTGTAAGTGCATCATTTAATGCTCCGATTGCAGGTGTTTTATTTGCAATGGAAGTTATATTAAAAAAAAATAGCTTAAATACTTTTATACCTATTATTATTTCATCATTAATTGGAAGTGTTATATCAAGAAAATATTTTGGCTCGGCACCTATCTTTAACCTTGTTGAATTAAATTTTAAAAGTTTTGCTGAAATTCCATTATTTATTATACTAGGAATATTTTGTTCATTAATTGGTTTGATATTTATTAAATCAATTTTTTTATTTGAAAATTTGTATAATAGTAATAATGTACCTATATGGCTCAGACCTGCTGTAGGAGGTTTTGTTGTTGGAGTAATTGGTATTTTTGCTCCTGAAATCCTTGGAGTAGGTTATTATGGAACAAATTTAGCTTTAACTTCATCTATCCCTTTTTGGTTTTGTATGTTTCTTATTTTTGCTAAAGTTGGGGCCACCAGTATTTGCTTAGGTAGCAGATTTGGTGGTGGGGTCTTCAGCCCATCAATTTTTATAGGCGCAATGCTTGGAAGTTGCTTTGGAATCTTAACTAATATTTATTTTCCTGATTTTGCTAGTCCTGTTGCTTTTTATGCAATTATTGGTATGGGAGCAGTTGCGGCACCCATCCTAGGTGCCCCTATATCTACAATAATGATATCTTTTGAATTGACTGGTCAATATGAGGTAATTTTAGCGTCTATTATAACGATTTCAATTTCTTGTTTAATTTATAAAAAAACTAAATTAGAATCATTTTTTATAGTCCAACTTTATAAAAGAAATCAGATAGAAAAATTATAAATGGATAAAACCTCAGTTATTGATCATAATAATCTCAGTTACTTGCAATCTTTAAATAGAGAACAACTAGATGCAGTTCAATCAATAAATGGTCCAGTTCTAGTTTTGGCTGGTGCTGGCACTGGTAAAACAAAGGTCCTTGTATCTAGAATATGCCATATCTTAAAAAATAATTATGCAAAACCTTGGGAAATCCTTGCTGTGACTTTTACAAATAAAGCTTCTAAGGAAATGAATAGCAGAGTATCAAGCCTCATAGGTCAGGCTGTTGAAGGAATGTGGTTAGGTACATTTCATTCAATAGGAGTAAAAATATTAAGATCAAATGCTGAATTAATTGGCCTAAAAAATAACTTTACAATTATTGATACTGATGATCAAACCAGAGTACTAAAACAATTAATTAAATCAAATAATATTGATGATAAAAGGTGGCCAGCAAGATCACTAGCATATATTATAAATAAGTGGAAAGATATGGGCGTTCTGCCAGAAGAAGTTCGGTCTGAGGATACTACAAATTTTGCCCAAGGTAAAAGTGTAGAACTCTATAAAGATTATAACTCGTTATTAAAAGTTCAAAATGCAGCTGACTTTGGCGATTTAATCCTTCATTGTATAACATTATTTAAAAATAATGATGATATCCTTAAAAATTATCAGAAAAAATTTAAATTTATCTTAGTGGATGAATATCAAGATACAAACCAAGCTCAACATAAATGGCTAAAATTTCTAGCTATGGGGTCAAAAAATGTCTGCTGTGTGGGTGATGATGATCAATCTATATATGGCTGGAGAGGTGCAGAGGTAGGTAACATTCTTAGTTTTGAGAAAGATTTTTCTGGAGCAAAAATTATTAGACTTGAGAAGAATTATAGGTCTCAACCGCATATTCTTAAAGCTGCATCAGAATTAATTAAAAATAATATGGGTAGACTTGGAAAAACTCTTTGGACAGAAAAAGAGAATGGTGAGCCTATAATTATTTCGAGCCATCTTGATGGAGCAGATGAAGCAAGATCAGTTATTGAAAATTGCGAAATAATTTCAAAAAATAATAAACTAAATGAAATTGCAATTTTAGTAAGAGCAGGATATCAAACTCGAGAATTTGAAGATCGTTTGCTAACTGTTAATCTTCCCTACAGAGTAATTGGAGGCCCAAGGTTTTATGAAAGGCGTGAAATAAGAGATGCTATAGCATATTTAAGAGTAGTATCGCAGCCAAATGATGGCATTGCTTTTGAAAGAATAATAAATGTACCAAAAAGAGGTCTGGGGCAAACTACAATTAAATCAATATACGATATGTCAAAAAAAAATAATGAGTCACTAATATCTTCTGCTCAAAATATTATATTAACTGATATTATCAGACCTCAAGCAAAATCCTCCCTTAGCAAATTACTAGAGAACTTTAATAGATGGATATCATTACGCGACCAAACAAACGTTAGAGACTTACTAGAAACGATATTAGACGAAAGTGGATATACAGATATGTGGCAAAATGATAAATCTATTGAGGCTCCTGGTCGATTAGATAACCTAATGGAACTTGCAGATACTCTAGAAAATTTTGAAAACCTTACAGCTTTTTTAGATCATGTTAGTCTAGTTATGGAGAATGAAAAAAATGAAACTGGAGATATGATTAATATCATGACCCTGCATGCAGCTAAGGGTTTAGAGTTTGATCATGTTTTCCTTCCGGGCTGGGAAGAAGGGCTTTTTCCAAATCAAAGATCCCTAGATGAATATGGAACTGTAGCCTTAGAAGAGGAACGGCGGTTAGGCCATGTAGGTATAACCAGGGCAAGAAAGACAGTCAGAATTTCTTTCGCACATAGCAGACGTTCTTTTGGTGAGTGGCAGAACTCATTACCATCTCGTTTTATTGATGAACTTCCAGAAGAAAATATAAGTTTTTTAGAAGAAAGTCATAATATCGATAATAATTTTTTTCAAGATAATGATTTTAATCAAGATATAAATTTTGATTTTGATCAGAGTTATAAAAAAACTAAAAGTATTCCACATAAGATTAGAAATATAATTGTTGGCTCTAAAATCAAACATGAAAAATATGGAATAGGATATGTAATTAAAATAAATTATGAAAAACTTGAAATAGTTTTTGAGAATCATGGAAAAAAAACAATTATTAGTGACTACGTTGAAGTAATGAATGATTAAAAAAATTAATTGGGCTCTAGAGTTTGAAATAGATCCAAAACAAGAGCAGATATATGATCTAGTATTTGAAGGAACTTTAGATACTAATTTCGATGCTGTTATTAAGTACAAAAAGAATAATAAACAATTAAATAGTAATTTGATATATCAGATATTTTCACCAAACAAATCCAAGTTGTTGGAATTAAGAATTTTTTTTTCAAATAAAAAAATTAACTCAAGAATTAAAAAAATTAAAAAAATAAATTGGCTAGAATTCTCAGATAATTTAAAATCTGAAATATTAATAGGGAAATTTAAGATATTTCCTGGTATATCAAAAAATTCAAATTATACGAATTTTCAAATACCAATTTCAATTAATTTTACAAATGGTTTTGGAACTGGAGAGCATGCAACAACACAAGGATGTTTAATGGCATTCGAGAAAGTAAATAAAAGAAAAAAATTTATAAATATACTAGAAATTGGATCGGGTTCTGGAATTCTTTCAATAGCTCTAAAAAAATTATTTAATTCTAAATTAACAACCACTGAGTCAGACTTACAATCTTACCTGGCAAGTGCTGGTAATTTTAAAATAAATAAAATAAATAAAAAAATTAGTTTTTTTCATCAATCATCTTTAAGTAACTCTAACATAGTTCAAAATTCTCCGTACGATTTGATAGTAGCAAATATTCTTGCTAACCCTATAATTAGCTTTTCTAGCCAAATAAATGATATATCAAAAAAAAATACAATTTTAATACTATCTGGTTTTAACTATAATCAACATATAAGAATAATTAATAAATATAGGTATATAGGTTTTGTTTACAAAATGCATATTAATCTAGATAGTTGGATTACTTTGATACTAGAGAAAAGAAAAAGTATATGAGCTACGAAAAAATTTTAAAACTAAGAAAAGAAATGATTAATAACCATATTGATGGTTATATTGTACCACATAATGATAATTTTTTTAATGAGTCACTGCCAGAAGCCAATAGGAGACTTGAATGGTTAACGTCATTTGATGGTTCTGCAGGAATTGCCCTGGTTTTAGCAGAGAAGGCATACATTTTTGTAGATGGACGTTATACAATCCAAGCCAAACAACAGATAGATTCAAAAATTTATGAAATTGTTCATCTAAAAGATAAAAATTTGTATGATATATTAAATTCAATAGAAAATAAAACAATTATCGGAATAGACTCAAAAATTCACTCAATATTAAATGTAGAACATCTAAATTTAAAAATACAAAATAGTAATATTTCAATAAAGCAAGTTAAAGATAACCTTATAGATCTTATATGGGACGATAGGCCAAAGCTACCTTACAATGAAATAACTATTCATAATATAGAATACTCAGGAGAAGAAACTAAAACTAAAATTGAAACAATATCTAAGTATATTGATTCTCATACAGGGGATACATTAATAATTACAGATTGTGAGTCTATTTCATGGTTGCTTAATATTAGAGGATCAGACCTAGAATTTACCCCAATACCACTTTCAATAGTTATAATAAATAAATATAATAATATTCAATTTTTTACTAATTCTAAATTAAATGCAAATATAAAGAAACATCTCGGAAATAATATAAAAATATTTAAATTAAATGCATTTGAAGAACAACTCAAATCAATTGGAAAAAGAAATGAAAAAGTTATAGTAGATAACGAAACATGCTCATATTGGATTTTTAAAAAACTTAAAGAATTTGGAGCAAAGCCTATAATCAAAAAAAATCTATGCCTGAAACTTAAAGCATGCAAAAATAAAATAGAAGTTAATGGAATGAGAAAAGCCCATCTAAGAGATGCTAAATCACTAATTGAAACATTATACTGGATAAAAAGTCATTACCCTGATGGTAATCTTGATGAGATAGAAGTATCTAGAAAACTTTTTAAAAGTCGAGAAAAAAATAAAAATTTTATTGGTTTAAGTTTTCCAACTATTGCTGGTACTGGTCCAAATGGTGCAATTGTACATTATCGGCCATCAAAATTGAATAATAGAGAAATAAAATATGGCGATCTTCTTCTTATGGACTCCGGAGCGCAATACTTCGAAGGGACAACTGACGTAACAAGAACTATAGCAATTGGAGAGCCTGATAAAGAGAAAAAAGTTAAGTTTACTAAGGTTTTAAAAGGACACATAAATTTGGCAACTGTAGTTTTTCCCTACGGAACTACCGGACATCAGTTAGATATCTTGGCTAGAAAATTTCTATGGGATGATGGGTTAGATTATGATCATGGAACAGGACATGGTGTTGGTTCATGTCTTAATGTTCATGAGGGACCACAAAGTATTTCAAAACGATCAAATAATGTTATATTAGAGGAAGGTATGATTATTTCAAATGAACCAGGTTTTTATAAAGAAGGTGAGTATGGAATAAGAATTGAAAATTTAATCTTAGTTAAAGAAAAATATATACCTAACTCTAATATAAAGTTCTTAAATTTTGAAACTTTGACTCTCGCACCTATAGATTTAAGTCTAATTGACATAGATTTGCTAGAACAAAAAGAAATAAAATGGATAAATGAATATCATAGAAATGTCTATAAACAAGTATCAAGTTCTTTAAGCACCAAGGTTGCTGAATGGCTTAAAGAAGAGACTAAAGAAATTAGTTAATTAGAATTTAGTAAAATATTGAAATCTTCCTCGCTTAAAATTTTTATATTTAGTTGTCTAGCTTTACTCAATTTTGAACCTGATTTATTTCCAGCAATTAAATAATCTGTTTTAGGCGAAACTGAACTGCTAACTTTGGCTCCTAATTTTTCAAGTTTGATCTTTGCTTGACTTCTACTCATATTGTTTAGAGATCCAGTTAGAACAAAAACTTTATTATTCAAAAATGATTCTGTTATATCTATAAATCTATAAGAAATATCCAAATGATTTAATAATTCCTTTACTAGTTGAAAATTTTGCTTGTTATTAAAATACTTCACAACAGAATCTCCTATCTTTGGACCAACTCCATCAATTGAAATTAAATCTAAATAAGACTGATTCGCTTTTTCTGTAGCTGAAGAAATTTCATCAAGAAAAAAATTCATTTCTTTATAGTAGTTAGACAACAACTTTGCAATCTGAACACCTACATGCCTTATTCCTAAAGCGTAAATAAGTCTATACATTTCAATTTTTCTAGATTTATTTATAGATTTATACAAATTAATTGCTGATTGCTTACCCCACCCAGAGAATTCTGATAGCTTGAATTTATTTTGACTATCATTATTTTCTAATAAAAATATATCTTTGAAATCACCTATTAAACCTTCTTCCCAGAAAAATTTTATTTGTTTTTCTCCTAGTCCCTCAATATTTAATGCATTTATAGAAACAAAATGATTTAATTTTTCTAAAGTTTGGGATGAACAATTAATACCCCCTGAACATCTTACTGTTTTTTCAAATTCTCCGTTGCTTAATAGCTCACTAAAAGTATCCGATCCACACTCAGGACAATTCTTAGGAAATATAAATTTTTTTGAATTTTTCTTCCTCTTTGATAAAATAACATTTAAGACTTGTGGAATAACGTCACCTGCTCTCTGAACAACAACTGAGTCTCCTACTCTAATATCTTTCTTTTTAATTTCGTGGGAATTATGTAATGTGGCGTTAGTAATCAAAACACCTCCTACATTTATTGGCTTTAGTCTTGCAACTGGCGTTAGTGATCCTGTCCTTCCAACTTGTATATCAATATTATCAATAACTGTTACTCCTTTTTCTGCAGGTAGTTTATGAGCTACTGCCCATCTAGGACTCCTAGTTCTAACACCAACCTTTTTTTGCAATTCTAATTCATTTAATTTATAGACTACCCCGTCAATATCAAAATTTAGTGATGATCTAATTTCAATTATTTCATTATAATATTTGATTAATTCACCGGAATTTCTACAAAGCTTTGATGGTTCATTAAGAATAAACCCTAGTTCTTCTAATTTTTTTCTTGCCTCCCACTGAGTAGTGTTAAAATAATTGGATGAGGCACCCCATGTATATGCAAAAAAATTAAGTTTTCTCTCTGCAGTTACTCTAGGATCTAACTGCCTTAAACTGCCAGATGCAGAATTCCTGGGATTGGAATATATAGGCTTACCATCTTCTTTTTGTAATTTATTTAATTTTATGAAGTCTTCATGATTCATGTAAACTTCACCTCTAATTTCCAATAATTCTGGATAATCATTTGACTTCAACTTTACAGGAACTCCTTTAACAACTTTAATATTTTCAGTAATATCCTCACCCTCAAAGCCATTCCCTCTTGTCGATCCAATAAAAAGCTCTCCATCCTTATATAATATTGAAGCCGAGACTCCATCAATTTTTGGTTCTGCCACAATTTCAAGAGTATCTTGGTCATTGAAACCTAATATTTTATTCACTTGAGTTATATAATCATCTAAATCTTTTTCATTAAAAATATTTGAGAGTGATAGCATTGGCTCTAAGTGTTTAACCTTTGTAAAACCGCTATCATAATTAGAACCTATGTATAAAGACGGACTATTAGTCTGAACTAAGGAGGGAAATTTTTCTTCAATTAATTTATTTCTTCTCCAAAGATTATCATATTCAGAATCACTTATTTTTGAATTATTGTTGATATAGTAATCAATATTATATTTAGAAATTAAGTTGGCTAACCTTATAAGTTCTTCTTCAGCTTCTTTCTTGCTTAATTTATCTACTGGAGTGTTATAATTTTTTTTTTGACTAATATTCATTGCTATTTACATCAAGAAGATTTGCAGCAGCAGCTCTAGCTTCTACAGTTATTTTTTTTCCAGATAACATTCTTGCAATTTCCTCCTGCCTTTCAGCATCACTTACTTCTTTTATATTAGTGAAGGTGAAATTATTTGAGGTTTTTTTTTCTATTTTTAAATGATATGAACCTTTTGCAGCAACTTGAGGAGAGTGCGTTATTGCGATGACTTGAAAATTTTTAGATAACTTTGACAATCTATCACCAACAGCATCTGCGGTAGAACCACCAATGCCTGAGTCAACTTCATCAAAAATAATGGCTTTACTTATGTTTTTTCTCTTTAAAATTACTTGAAGGGCAAGCATAATCCTACTCATCTCTCCTCCTGATGCAATTTGAGATAATGGCAAAAAAGGTATACCCTTATTAGTTGAAACCTCAAAGGTAACATGATCACGTCCCTCATAATTCCAATCTGAGCTATCTTTATCCTTAATAGTTACCTTAAAAAAAGTATTCTCCAGCTTAAGTGGCTCAAATTCTTTAGCAATTTCAATTTCTAATTGCTTTGCAGCATTTTTTCTCTTCTTAGATAATTGATTAGAAACATTAATATAATTTTCTTCACAAACATCAATTTTTTTCTTGAGGTTCAAAATTTCTTTTTTAATACCTTCTTGATTACTTATTTGCATACTAAAATTATCTTTAACATTTATCAAGTCATCACATTTACAATTATGTTTTCTTGCTAAAGCACGTAATGAAAATAATCTATCTTCAATTTCTTCTAAATTATTTGAGTTAGAGCTAATGCTATCCAATATATTTATAAAAGTTTGCTCTAATTCATTACCCTCTATTGAAAATTTTTCTATTTGATATAAAAAACTCTCATCTATTTTACCTTTAAATTCGTCAAAAGAACGAGTCATAATCCTATCTAATTTACTAATTTTTGAATTTATCCCATCAGACCCATTAACTAAGAGAATAGCTTCATTCAATATTGATTGAATTTTATCTAAATTCTTCATGACAGATCTCTCTTGAACTAACTTTTGCTCTTCACCTATATATGTATTAAATTCTTCTATTTCATTGATTGACTCAGTCTTAAAATTTTCATTAATATTTAAATCATAAAGATTTTTTTCTAGTCTATTTAAATTAGAATATAAACTTGTTTTTTCTGTAAAAATATCTTTTAAGTCATTTTTTATTGCAAGATTTTGGGCATATTTGTCTAATAACTTCATTTGAGTATTAATAGAAAATAAATCATTTTCAGAACGCTGCGATTGTAATTCTGCTATTCTATCTCCTACTTTTTTTAGATAACTAACTGAAACAGGAATATCATTACAGTAGGCTTTGCTTTTTCCATCGATAGTTAAAATTCTTCTTAAATTAACTGAGTCTTCTGCATCAATATCATTTTTTTGAAGAATATCTCTAGCTTCTTGATTATTACTGATATTGAATGTAGCAGAAACTGTTCCTTTTATGGTATTAGTTCTTATAAGAGAAAAATCTGCTCTATTTCCCAAAGCTAGACCAAGCGCATCTAATAGAATACTTTTACCTGCACCAGTTTCACCTGTCAAAACGCATAAACCTTTTCCAAAATCTATATCTAGTTTTTCAACCAGCACGATATTTCTTATAGATAAAGTCTCAAGCATAATAACTAAAATATTTTATTATATACTCTTGAAAAAAAGGATGGTTTTTCAACTTTTGTTATCGGTTTCCCTTTAATTAAACTAAATGCTTCTTTGTACCAGTTACTATCTGGAAAATTATAACCCAATACAGCAGCAGTTTTTTCTGCTTCTTGTTTTAAGCCTAAAGAAATATATGATTCGACCAGCCTAAATAATGCTTCTGGAACGTAACTTGTTGTTTGATAATTTTTTACAACTCCAGAAAACCGATTAATTGCAGCTAAAAACTGTTCTTTCCCTTGATAGTACCTGCCTATTTCCATTTCACTACCAGCTAAGTTTGCATAAACCAAGTCAACCTTCAATCTTGCATCAGCAGCATAGTCACTTGATGGAAACCTACTTATAACTTGATTAAGACTTTCTAATGCAAGTTCAGTAGCTGCCTGGTCTCTTTTAAAATCTGATATTCTCTGGTAATAAGATAAAGCAATAAGATAATAAGCATATGGAACTTCTGGCGAAGCAGGGTGAAGCTGTATATATCTCTCGCCGGCCAAAACAGCGTCATTATATTTTCCTGCCTTATAATGAGAAAAGATAGACATAAGTTGCGCTCTAGTTGACCATACAGAGTATGGATGTAATCTATCTAATTTATTAAAAACTAATACAGCTGAACCATATTTACCGCTTGAAAGAAGTTCCATTGCTTCTTCATAGATTTGCTCCGCGGGTATTTTTTGTTCATCTATAAATTGTGTTTTTTTTGAGGTACAACTTGAAAATCCAAGGAGTAATAAAGTAAAAAAAGTAATATAGATTCTTGAGTTCATTAAAGTATTCTCATTTGACTAGATTAAAGAATTCTATCCACTTAAATTTAAATATAGTGTATGTATCTAAATTTAAAATATAGACTATTTTATAGATAATAATCTATAAATTTAAAATATATTTATTAATGATATTATGAAAATTATAAGCTAAGCAAGAGCTGCCATTCCGGCAGATTCCCAATTATCTTGGGTTTTACTTGTTTCTTCTTGAAAACTCCAACAATCTCTTTGTTTAAAAATTTTATGTAATAATTCATTATTGAGTG
The DNA here is from genome assembly GCA_002722055.1 of Rhodospirillaceae bacterium. GTDB lineage: Bacteria > Pseudomonadota > Alphaproteobacteria > SHVP01 > SHVP01. Next base: position 66,467 of record PBKD01000011.1, read on the forward strand.
CATGCCCTGACTTATCTGCATATATGTTTGCAGATATTCTATGTCCTGACAGGTAGAGATCGCCAAGAAGATCTAAAATTTTATGTCTAACAAACTCATCTTTATATCTCAAACCATCCTTATTTAGAACCTTATTACCTGCAACAACCACAGCATTCTTAAGAGAACCACCTTTAGCAAATCCAGCTTTTCTAAGTTTATCAACATCAGATTCAAATCCATAAGTTCTGGCGTTACAAATTTGGTCCTGAAAATCATCTTTCTTTAAACTATAACTATAAGTTTGCTTCTTGATGAATGTATCCTCATAATCTATCACAAAATTAAGTACTAAATCATCAGAGTTGCAAGGCTCTACTCTTATTGATGAATTTTTATCTCTTACTTGAATCGGCTTTTTTACCTTAATTATTTTTCTTTTATAAGGTTGTTCAATTGTTCCTGCATACTCAAGTAAAGATACGAATGCATTTGCGCTACCATCCATAATTGGAATTTCAGGTCCATCAACCTCAACAATCAAATTATCAATTCCACACCCATGAAGCGCTGACATCAAATGCTCAACAGTAGATATTAAAACCTTATTTTCTTTTCCTAAATTTGTACTGAGTTGTGTGTTTACAACATTCTTATACAAACCTTCTATTATTTCACTTTGATATCCTGGCCTATTGTATACAAATACAATTCCAGTATTGGGTTCAGCGGGACTAAAATTTAAATTTACAACTATTCCAGAATGAAGGCCAATTCCCCTACAAGAAATACTTCTCATAATCGTGTGCTGATTTGGACTCATTAATATGTTATTAGATATATCAAACAAAAAACTACCTCAATAAGCAATACAATAAATTGATTAAACCTATGAGAGCTTTGTAATAACTGTATTCAAAGCTCTCAAGTCAATCTTTGTTACATTTTCTTACCAAAAATGACAATTAAAAATGGTTTCAAAAATAACCAAGATTAATTAGCCTGTCTCCGCAGAAATGCTGGGATTTCTAAAAGATCTTTACTTGGCTCATCAATTAAATCTCCTTCACTCTCAGCACCCTTAGATATTGGATCATTAGACATATTATTTGATTGAGACATTTCTTCTGATAATTTGTCTTCTAAATCTAATGTATCTTCACTTCTTTCCAGAGTCGGCTCTATCTTTTCAGGTGCAACATTTTCACTATTTGAGTCCTTTTTTCTTAAACTAACAGAAACCATTTTATCAAGTAATGCTGATGATTTCTTTCCTTGTTTTAAAGGCTCACTTTTTGAATTAGCAAGTGCTGCCTCCGCAAAAGGATCAGGTTTGTCTAGTTCTTCCTCTACACCACCGGGTTTAATTGCCGGAGGAGGAACAAAAGCCTCAGTTTCACTTGATTCATAATCATTATAGACGGACTCATTAGTGTCTTCGACAAAACTATCTCCTCTATCCTCTAGATTACTTTCAATAGACTTTTCTTCTTGATTGATAGTTTGATCCATAACTAATTCTTTTTGAGGCAGAATTTCATCTTCTTTTTGTTTAGAATTCACCTCTTTAGCTAAAGGTGTTTGAGAACGAATTCCAAAAGATGCACTATTTGATATTGTTTGGCTATTAAGATTTTCATCAGCATCAGAGTATAGTGAGTGAATTGTTGGTTTTTGCATACTCTCTTTTTCAATACCAGTTGCAACAACAGAAACTCTAATTTTGCCCTCAATATCAGTTTCAAAAATCGAACCAAATATTATGTTTGCATCTGGATCAACCTCATCTCTAATTCTATTGGCTGCTTCATCAACCTCGTATAATGTCATATCTGGTCCACCAGTAATATTAATCAACACACCTCGGGCACCTTTCATAGAAACATCATCTAATAATGGGTTTGCAATTGCAGCCTCTGCTGCTTCAATTGCCCTATTTTCTCCCGAAGACTCACCAGTACCCATCATCGCTTTTCCCATTTCCATCATAATAGATCTTACATCAGCAAAATCTAGATTGATTAGACCTGGCATTACCATTAAGTCTGTGACACTCCTTACACCAGAATATAAAACATCATCTGCCATTTTAAAAGCATCAGCAAATGTTGTTTTTTCATTAGCAACTCTAAATAAGTTCTGATTCGGAATTATTATTAATGTGTCAACACATTCCTCTAAAGATTTTGTTCCAGCCTCTGCAATAGACATGCGATGAGCACCCTCAAATTGAAAAGGCTTTGTAATTACTCCTACTGTTAGTATACCAGCTTCTCGACATGCTTTAGCTATTACCGGAGATGCGCCACTTCCGGTTCCACCACCCATACCAGCTGTAATAAAAACCATATGAGATCCTGATAATGCCTCCATGATTTCTGGAAGAGATTCTTCAGCAGATTTTTTTCCAACTTCTGGATTGGAACCTGCACCAAGACCTTGTGTAACACCAACACCTAACTGAATTCTTCTTTCAGCAAGTGATTGTGATAACGATTGTGAGTCTGTATTTAATACCATAAACTCAACACCTCCTAAATCGGCGTCAATCATATTATTTACAGCATTACCACCAGCACCTCCAACACCAATAACAGTAATTTTTGGGTGTAGTTCTGCTGGCTCAGGAATACTTAAGTTAATTGTCATTTTTCTTCTCCATTATTAACCAGTTAAAAACACCTCTTTCTATGTTTTTCCTCTTTTTTTTGGATATTCTTGATGTACCCATTTAAATACTAAAAATTTTGAAAAAACCATTTTCCTAATTTTGTTATATTATTTCCATTATACTTGCTCCATGTTAAATTATTTACTTCCTCAATTACTGGAATAGATTTTCTAGTTGCATAAATTAGCAAACCAGCACAAGCAGAAAACGCTGGCCCATTTGTCGCCTCAGCTAAGCCAGGTATATTAATTGGTTTTCCTATTCTTACTTGTTTATCTAGAACTCTTGCCGCTAACTCAGATATACCTTGAAGTTGACTAGAGCCTCCTGTTATCACAACCCTTCTACCGGCAATAATATTAGCACCTGACATTTCGATTTTTTCTCTAACCATTTCAAGTATCTCTTCCACTCTAGGTCTAATTATACCCAGCAAGATTGAACGCGGCACCTGATTTGAGTTTGAACCCTCATCACCAAGAGAGGGTGTTTCAATTATTTCTCTATCATCATTAGGACCAGGAAAAACATTTCCATAAAGTGTTTTTATTCTCTCTGCGTGAACAGAAGGTGTACCTAAACCCCTTACTATATCACTAGTTATATGACCACCACCAATTGGTATAGAGGTCGAATATATCATCTCATTATTACTAAAAACAGATATTGAAGTAGTTCCCTCACCAATATCAATTAAAGTTGCACCAAGCCTTAATTCATCTTCAACCATGGTAGATAAACCAGCAGTATAAGACGAAAGTGCAAAACCATTCACAGAAACATGACCTCTTTCTGCACATAATCTTAAATTATTCAAAGGACCTGATAATGCAGAAATAATATGACTTTGTATTCCTAATTTTGATCCAAACATACCTCTTGGATCCCTAATGCCTGTTGTTCCATCAATTGAAAAACCAATTGGTAATTCATGTAAAATTTCATAATTGTTTTTAATATTTGGCTTTACCTGTTGTATAACTCTTTTCAAATCTGAATTTTTTATTAATTCACCGGTGACTGTAGTTTCCTCATTTAATATTTCTGAAGAAATTTTTGCTCCGCTAAAACATATATATGTTTCTTTAATCTTCTCACCTGCCATTTTTTCAGCTGAATCGATTGCACCTCTTATGGAATCTTCAGTTTTTTGCATATCTACAACCGAACCACCTTTTATACCTTTAGAAATTTGATGCCCTATACCTATGATTTCAAAATCATCATTATTAATAAATCTTGCAATGAAACAACAAACTTTACTGGTACCTACATCTAGAGCGGATAAAAGTTTATTTCTTGATACAGCCATTTAAATAAAAACTCCTAAGTCATTTCTTTAGATTGATTAATTTCATCAATGACACCTGGCATTAATCTGATAATCAAACGATTTCTATCTCTAAAATCTATCATTGATATTTTTCTATCTAATATATTTTTTGTTTTCTGTAATCTTATTAACTCTTGCCAAGCATATAAATAATCATACTCGGGAAGTAAGATTTTTATTCTTCCATCAATTAATATATTCCATCTCCTCATCCCTACTCTAGTTGATGCAGTAATTCTTTTATAAATTTCTAAATCTGAATTAATTAACTTTACTAACTTTTCTACATGCTTTTGAGCATCTGGACCCACTACCAATGGAAAATCTTTATAATAATCTATATTTTTTTTAGTAATAACTTCACCATTATTAGTAATTAAATATAATTCATTATCATTTTGCCATAATGCAAATGGAGATTTTTCTAAAATTTTAATAAATATTTTATCAGGTAACACTCTTTTGACTTCAGCAGTATCAACCCAATCTAATTCTTCTAAACTATCTTTTATATTACTAATATCTATGAAAATAGTTGCCTTTCCATAAATACTATTTGTTACAATATTAATTTTATTTATATCAGAATTAACCAGCCCAGTTACTTGAACATATTTAATACTAATACCAAATTTTTTTGTAAATTTTTTTATGGAGTCATTTGTAAGTATATTTAAATTACCATATTTATTGAAATTATTAATAGAAGTAAAAATTAATATAGCAAACAAAATCCATAGAAGAAAAATTTTTCTAATTTTAGATACTTTAATGTACTTAGAGTAGATCATTTATTACAACCTGCGTCTCTAATTAACCAATCAACTATTTCATCAAAATTTATTCCTGCATATGATGCTATTTCTGGAAATAATGAAATAGGAGTTAATCCTGGCTGAGTATTTAATTCCATTAAATATAGTTCATCTAAACCAGAATTTGAATCATACCTTATATCTGCTCTAGTAATTCCTCTACAACCAAGAGAACGATGAGCCCTTATTCCAATATCTAATGCCTCATTATATTTATTTGTAGAAATATTCGCAGGAATATAATGTTTTGATGAATTTTTTTGGTATTTTGCGTGATAATCATAAACTTTACTATGATATTCTATTTCGGTAACTCCTATTGCTTTGTCTTTAAAAATTGCAACTGTAAGTTCTTTTCCTGGAATATACTTCTCAACTAAGATTTTTTTTCCAAAAGACCAATTATTATTATTTTTAAAATTTATTTTATCTTCTTTATTAAAAATTATATTTACTCCAACACTTGATCCCTCATTTATAGGTTTCACAACATATGGAAAATCCATAACTTCATTACTTAAGAAATCATCTAAGACAAATACGTCTCCAGAAGTGCATTTTATTCCAACACTCTCAAATATCTTCTTTGAAAAAAATTTATCCATTGCGAGAGCTGAAGCAAGAACACCTGAGTGTGTATAAGGGATTTTATATGTTTCTAATAAACCTTGTATAAACCCATCTTCACCGAACCTTCCATGTAAAGCATTGAAAACAATATCTGGTGAAATAACTTGAATTTGAGATAGTTGCTCGTTACTAGGATCAAATTTTGTAACTTTAAAACCAAGATTTTTTAGTGATTTAGAAACCTCTAATCCAGTTCTCAATGAAACTTCTCTTTCAGCTGAGTTTCCACCCATCAATACTAAAACATGAATCATGACGAAACCTCTAATACGTTTCCAACTCTCTCTATTTCCCAATCAAGAGTCACGCCAGTTGAGTATAAAACTTTATTTTTAATATCATTTCCAAGTTCTTCTAATTCAAAAGCTGAAGCTGTGCCAGAATTTACAAGAAAATTACAATGAAGATCGGAAATTTTTGCACCACCTTTTTCCATTCCTCTACAACCAGATAATTCAATTAGCTCCCAAGCTTTATAATTTGAATCTTCAGGGTTTTTAAAAGTACTACCTCCAGTTTTTTTTCTTACAGGTTGTGTTTCACTTCGTAATTTTTTTATCTCTCTAATTTTTTTTTCTATTTCTAGTTTATCTTCTTTATAGCCCTTTAAGCATGCGCTTAATAAAATTAAGTTTTTTTTAATCTTTGATGATCTATAAGAGAATTTTATATCTTTTGATTCAATATTATGAATATTTCCCGACCTATCAACTGCTTCTATACTAATTAAAATATCTGATATTTCTTTTCCATACGCACCAGCATTCATAAAAATTGATCCACCAATTGTGCCTGGGATACCACTTAAAAATTCAAGCCCTCCAATACCTCTTGAAGCAGCAAATTTTGATACGACAATATCCAAAGCACCTGCACCTACAAAAATATAATCCTCCTTATTTTTAATTGATTTAAAGTCTTTGCCTAATTTAATCACTACGCCGTCAAGACCTCCATCCCTTATTAATAAATTAGAACAAGCACCAATTACAAAAAGATTAAATTTATTAATGATAGTATTTTTTAAAAAATTTATTAAATCTTCCTTATCTTTTGGGATAAACATTAATTCTGCTGGCCCACCAACTTTAAACCAAGCAACTTTAGACAAAGGATAACCATGCCTATAGCTACCTTTAATAATAGGTAATAAGTTTTTAGAAAGAGAAGAAGTGCTATTTTTGCTCAAAATATACTCCAAATTTCGAATTGTTTTTTCTTAAATCATTAATTTGCATTGGTAAATCATTCGCCCATTTAGTAATTGAACCAGCTCCCATACAAATAACTGTATCGTTGGATTTTGCTAAATTATTAATCATTGATGGAAGATCCTTATGATTATCTAGGGGAAGCACGTTCCTATGACCATGATCACCTATTCCCTCTAATAGAGTTTGCTTATTTATTCCAAGTATGGGGTTTTCACCAGCCTCATAAATATCGGAGATAATTACTATGTCTGCATCATTAAATGAAACACAAAATTCATCAAAAAGGTCTCTCAATCTTGAAAATCGGTGTGGTTGCATAACAGCTATAACTTTACCGCTAGTTACAGATCTTGCCGCACTTAATACTGACTTGATTTCAACAGGGTGATGAGCATAATCATCAATTATTTTAATATCATCAATTATACCAGTTATAGTAAATCTTCTTTTTACTCCAGAAAAGTTTTTTAAGCTGTTTATTATTAATCTATCATCAATTCCAAGCTCTAAACCTACTAGAAAAGCTGCAAGAGCATTTTGAACGTTATGTTTACCTGGCATAGATATACCTACATTATTAATTCTTCTAGATTTAAAAATTGGTTCATTCAGGATAAGATCAAATTCGGAGCCACCTGGGCCGATTTTTATATTTTCTGCTCTTAAGTCTGCATTTGAACTTAATCCATAAGTAATTATTCTTCTATCAGAAACCTGACTACATAGAACTTGTACTTCGGGGTGGTCAATACACATACATGCAAAACCATAAAAAGGGATATTTTCTACAAAATTTTTAAATGCTTTTCTTTCATTATCAAAGTTTTTATAGAAATCTAAGTGTTCTGGATCAATATTTGTTACAATAGCTACAGTTGCTGGTAATTTTACAAAACTTCCATCAGACTCATCTGCTTCAACTACCATCCAGTCACTTGACCCCTTTCTAGCATTTGTATTGTATGCATTGATTATACCTCCGTTAATAACAGTTGGATCAAACTGAGCACTTTCTAAAACAGAAGCTACCATAGATGTTGTAGTAGTTTTTCCATGGGTTCCGCCAACAGCAATAGACCACTTGAATCGCATGAGCTCTGCCAACATTTCAGCTCTTTTTACAACAGGAATAAAATTTTCTCTCGATGCTATCAATTCAGGATTATCAAAATTTATTGCTGAAGAAACTACGACTACACCAACATTATTTATATTTTTCTTACTATGACCTATTTTAATTTTGATTCCTAATTTTTTTAATCGCATAATGTTAGGATTCTCAGAAACATCACTTCCCTGAACCTTATACCCTAGTCCATGCATAATTTCTGCGATACCACTCATACCTATGCCACCTATTCCAACGAAATGTATCGGCCCAATATTCAAAGGAAGTGTTCTCATGATTCTTCCCCTTTAAATTTAATATCAAAAAAATTATTGTCTATAATATTAACAAAATCCTTTGCTGCATTAGGTTTAGCAAAGTTACCAGCTTTGATTGATTTATTTAATAAAATGTCTAATGAAGAAAATATTTGATGAAGTAATTCTAGTAGTTTTTCATCAATCAAATTATCCTCTTCAATTGTCCAAGAAGCACCTGCAGTTGTTAGTTTATTTGCATTTAGTAACTGATGATTATCTTTAGAGTACTTAAATGGAATAATAATTGATGGAATATTAGCAACTAATATTTCTGATAAACTTGATGCACCTGCACGTGAGATAACTAAATGCGCCGTATTAAGAACTTCAGATATATTAGAGATAAAACTTTCTGTTTTATGACTGATTGAATTGTCAGTATAATATTTATTCACTTTTTGAATGTCTATCTCCCTGCACTGATGAGTAATTTTAAGCCTATTTTTTATATTTCTTGGAATTTGACTAAGAACCCTTGGAACTACATCAGAAAATAACTTTGCACCTTGACTGCCTCCTAAAATCAAAATATGTATTTTTTCACTTTCATTAGGCAGCATAAATTCGTTATTTTTAATAAAACTACTTCTTACTGGGTTACCAACAACATATGAACGATTGTAAATTTTTTCTGGTATATCTGATGTTTGATCAAAAGATAATAGAAGAAATTTTGCGTATTTTGATAAAAATTTATTTGCCCTTCCAACAATAGCGTTTTGTTCATGTATTACTGTTGGAGTTCGAAGATATGCTGCTACAAGCAAAGAAGGTAATGACGCAATACCTCCAAAACCTAAAACAACACAAGGCCTCACTTTCAGGAGAATATAAATTGACTTGAATATACTCAATAATAATAAATAAATATTCTTAATTACCTGTAATATATTGATTGAATGAAAATTTTTTATTGGCAAGATCATAGTATCTATTTTGTAATCCCTTGTTATAAACTTTTCTCCACGTTTATCACACAGGAAAATAGGTTTTACACCTATTGAAACTAGTTCATCTGCAACAGCTAATGCAGGAAAGATATGACCTCCAGTTCCTCCTGTTGCTATAATTACTCTATACTCTGCGGTCTTTGCCTGCATTAATTAGCTCCTTCAGGTATAGATTTTGTAAACTTTAAATTTGCCCGCCTTCTCGTTAGGGCGATTACTACTCCTATTCCAAAAGATAAGGCTAATAAACTTGAACCTCCATAACTAATAAATGGCAGTGTCATACCTTTTGCCGGCAATAAACGCATGTTTACTCCCATATTGATTACCGCTTGAAGCCCAATCTGAGTAAGTATTCCTGAGGTAGTCAGAAATATAAATGAATTATTTTCATTCAAAATTTTTGAAAAACCTCTTAAAACTAAAAAAGCAAATAAAATAATTATAATTAATACTAAAATTATTCCGAATTCTTCTCCAGCAACAGCAAATATAAAATCTGCATGAGCATCGGGAAGTATCTCTTTAACAACACCCTCACCTGGACCGGTTCCAAGGAGACCACCATTATCAAAAGCATTTAAGGCTGTATCCACCTGATATGAGTCTCCACTTTTTGGATCAAGAAATCTATCTACTCGACTTGCCACATGAGGGAAAAATAAATATGAGAAAAAAGCAATAACCATACCAAATATTGAAAATAAAATGACAAAATATATCGATAGACCTGCGATAAACATCTGAACAAACATCACAGCACTGATAACCATAGCCATTCCAATATCTGGTTGAAGGAAAAGAATAGTTAATATAAGCAAACTTACTCCTATAGTTATTGTATAACCTGGGAATGTACGATCAGACATTTTTTCGGAAAGCATCCAAGCAGTAAAAATTACCAAGGTTGGCTTAATAAATTCTGACGGTTGAAGAAGAAAACTTCCAAATTGAAGCCACCTTTGAGCACCTTTAGTTTCATAGCCAATTATTAAGGTGAGAATAAATAGTATTAAGAATAAGCAGAAAGACGCTACTCCTATTCTTCTTATCCATAATGGGGGCAATAATGAAACTGATAACATTATAAAAATAGAGGGAAGGATGAAGAATAATTGCCTTCTTACAAAGTGAAAAGAGTCAAAACCTATCCTATCTGCAACAGCAGGGCTTGAAGCCATTATCAAAATAACACCAATAAACATTAAAATAAAAACAGTTAAAATAAATAGTCTATCCACTGTCCACCACCAATGACCAATAATACTTCTATCCGTCCTCCCAAGATTAATCATGAGAAGCACCCACATATTTGAATACCATATCTCTAAATTTTTCACCTCTATCTTCAAAATTTTTAAATTGATCAAAAGAAGAACATGCAGGAGAAAATAGAATCACCGATTTTTTTAGTTTACTTATTTTGATAAAATTAATAGATTTACAAAAAGCATTTTCTAGAGATGAAACAAAGTCTACTTTAACTTTACCATGCAACTGTTTAGCTAATATTTCTCCTGACTCACCTATAGTAAATACATGCTCAACTCTGCTTAAGTAAGGAAATAAGTAATCTATTTTTTCATCCTTTGATCTTCCACCTAATATCCAAATTATTGATTTAAACGATTTCAAAGCATATGAAGTAGCGTAAACATTAGTTGCTTTACTATCATTAATATATTCTATTTGACCGTCTTTATAAACTAGCTCTAGTCTATGAGGTAAACCTTTAAATGACATAAAAGCTGATTTTATTGTATCGTTAGATAAACCGATCTTCTTAGCGACAATATATGCAGCAGCTGCATTTTGCCAATTATGTCTACCCCTTAAATTATGTATATTTTTTATATCAATTTTATAATTAAATCTAGAATCATATATAATTCCATCAATTACATACACACCACCGGATATTTCCTTTTTGGTAGATATAGGAACTATTAGCCTATTTTTATTTTTTAAATCTTTATATATTTTTTCTGAATAAAAATCATCAATTCCAATAACTCCCAAACTGTTCTTTTTCCTAGATTCAAAAATTTTCTTTTTAATTTTATAATAATTTTCAATAGAACCATGCCTGTCTAAATGATCTGGCTGTATATTTAGTAATACTGATATATCTAAAGAAATATTCGAAGATAGATCTAATTGATAGGAAGATATTTCCAATACATAAAATCCATCAGTATCTATTTTATCAAGAGACAGTACTGGGGTACCAATATTTCCACCAGCCTGAACCTCAATAGATCGATATTTAAGAATATGAGTTATTAAAGATGTTGTTGTTGATTTTCCATTTGTTCCGGTAATACCAATAAAATTTGCTTTTAATTTTGATCTAAAAAATAATTCAAAGTCTCCAATAACCTCACATCCAGCAATTTTTGCTCTTTCTACAACCGGATGAGGTTTAGGGAAATTAAGAGGAATACCGGGACTTAAAACTAAAGAGGAGATATTTTTAAAATCTAATTGCTCTAGATTAAAAATTTTGTATTTCGTTTTATCTAATTTAGAAAAAATTTCTGAATTATCATCCCATGCAAAAATATTTGCACCTACTTCAGCTAAAGACTTAACAGTTGCAATACCACTTTTACCCAAACCTAATACGGCAACATTTTTTCCTTTATATTCTTTTGCTGTAATCATCATCTTAACTTTAATGTTGCAAGACCGATTAAGGCTAGTATTACTGCAATTATCCAAAATCTAATTACAATCGTAGCCTCAGGCCAACCCTTCTGTTCATAATGGTGATGTAATGGAGCCATTCTGAAAACTCTTTTTCCAGTTAATTTAAATGATGTAACTTGGACAACTACCGAAACTGTTTCTAAAACAAATAATCCTCCGATAATTAATAAAACTATCTCATGTTTTGTTACTACACTTATTATGCCAAGGGCGCTGCCCATAGATAAACTTCCTGTGTCACCCATAAACACACTTGCTGGAGGAGCATTAAACCATAAGAAACCTAAGCCAGCCCCAACTAGTGCTCCACAAAAAACTGTTAGCTCACCAGCACCTGGTACACCGTGTATCTGTAAATAAGAAGAGAAGACTACGTTACCAACTAAATATGCAATTAATGCATAAGATGAAGCTGCAATCATTACGGGAACAATCGCTAAACCATCCAAACCGTCGGTAAGGTTAACGGCATTTGAAGAACCTACAATAACAATTATTGCTAATGGAATAAAAAACCAACCCAGATTTATTAACATATCTTTAAAGAAAGGAACTGCTAAACTAAGAGATAAGGGTGGTGCAGTAATATTTACTATCCAAATAACAGCTAATAAAGATAATATAATTTGAAGAAAAAGTTTAGTAAGCGCAGAAATTCCTTCATGGCTATTCTTTGTTACTTTCAAATAATCATCTAAAAAACCTATAAAACCAAACCCTAATGTTACAGTCAATGTAGCCCACACATAGCCATTACTTAAATCAGCCCAAAGCAAAGTAGAAACCCCAAAACTAAGTAGAATAAGTATACCTCCCATAGTAGGAGTCCCTGCTTTTGATATTATATGGCTTTTCGGCCCATCGTCTCTTATAGGTTGACCGCTATGTTGCCTTTTCTTAAGCCACCTAATAATGCTCGGACCTAATAAAAAACTTAATACCATTGCAGTTATGATTGCACCGCCAGTTCTGAATGTTAAAAATCTGAAAAGATTAAAAAATATAAAATCTTCTGAAAGAGGTGCAAATAAATTATATAACATTAGTTAATATACCTATCTATATTCATTTTTTTTTTTATAACTTTCATCAAGATCTCTTACGATTACACCCATCTTACTACCGAATGAACCCTTAACCATTACAACATCACCTGCTCTTAATTTCGATTTTATTGAAGAGGTTAATTCATATGCTTCGCTCTTCCATTCTTTATAAATTCCTTCTGGAAGAACTTTATATAAAGATTTCATATATTGACCTGAACAAAACACCATATCAACACACGCTTTTTCAATGAACTTTGATAACCCTTCATGAAAAGATAAACTTTTCACTCCTAATTCTAGCATGTCACCTAGTACAGCTATTCTTCTTCCGTTATTTTTTAAATTAGATTGCCCTAAAAGTTGCAAAGCAGCTTTCATCGAAGCTGGACTAGCATTATAGCTCTCATCAATCAATTCTATTTCACCATCTTCAATGGTAAACGTCTTTCTGTTTCCTCTTCCTGTCGGCAATTTCAGTTCGGAAAAAGAAATGCTAGCTAAACTTAGATCACCACCGATTGCCTGAACAACCGCTAGAACAGATAAGCAATTATTTATAACATGCAAACCTGGAGATCCAATTTTTAAAACCATATTTTGCCCCTTGATATCAGATTTGACACAAGAGCATTCATCATGCAAAACATAGCTAAGAAGCTTTACATCAGCCTTTTTATTTGCACCAAAGGAGATTACTTTTAAATTATGTTCTTTAGCTTTTTTTGATAATTTATTAAAAAAATTATTATCTCTATTTAATATAGCGATTCCTTTATTTTCAACACCCTCAAAAATTTCTGCCTTTGCTTCAGCTATTCCATCTATTGAACTAAAAAACTCGAGATGAGCTGCTTCAATAGCTGTTATTAAAGCATAATTAGGCTTAGCAATCTTTGTGAGTTCACGAATCTCTCCAGAATTATTCATGCCAAGTTCTAAGATTGCAAAATCTGTTTGAGCGGGTATTCTTGCTAAAGACAATGGAACACCTATCTGATTATTCAGATTCCCCTGACTTGCATATACTAAAAATTGATTTTTCAAAGCAGTATACAAAATTTCTTTTGTAGTTGTTTTTCCAACACTTCCAGTAATCGCAATAATTTTAGCTTTTGTTCTAGATCTTGAGTATTTTGCAAGATCTTCTAAACTCAATAGTGTGTTTTTAACAAAAATATAGTTTTTATTTGCAAAATTTTTTATTTTTTTAGAAACAACCGCAGCAATTGCTCCTTTTTGAAAAGCCTCATCAATATAAGAATGACCGTCGAATTTTTCACCATCAATAGCTATAAAAATATTTCCAGGCATAATTGTCCTTGAGTCAATTGAGACTCCATTTGCTTCCCAAAAGTTTTCACTTGAAGGAGTCCCCTTTATAGCATTTAAAACTTCGTTAGATGTCCATAATGGTGTCAAGTTATTTTTCCCTCCTAAAAATCACCGCTCTTTTAACCTCATCCCTATCGTCAAATGGTTTAACATCATTATTATAAATTTGATCTGTTTCATGACCTTTACCAGCTATTAGTAAAATATCTCCAGGGCTTAATTCAGAAACTGCTATAGATATAGCTTGACGCCTATCTCCTATCTCTTGAGCATTATTACAGCCACTTAAAATTGCTTTACGAATTCTTTCAGGGTTTTCATTTCTTGGATTATCATCGGTAATATAAACTTTTTGTGCATACTTATAGGCTATCTTTCCCATAGTAAATCTTTTAGCTTCATCTCTATCACCTCCACATCCAAAAACTAAATTGAGATTTCCTTTAGTATGATTTTTTAGTGATAATAATGTTTTTTCTAATGCTTCAGGAGAATGAGCGTAATCTATAAAAATTTTTGACCTATTTGGTAACTCTACTACTAATTCTAACCTTCCTTTTACACCTGTCAGGTGACCTAATGAATCTAGGGCAGACTCAATCCTTGCTCCTGATACAATTACTAAACAAAGCGCACAAATTGCATTATATACTTGAAAATCCCCAAACAATGGAAATAATATTTTCTCCTTTTTTCCATTGATCTTTAATAATATTTCTTGACCTATATTTTTAGTTTTAATTGATAAGATAGAAACATCAGATTGATTACTCCTACCGTAACTCATTATGGATAGTTTATTTTGTTTTGCTGCATCTTGGAATTCATAAAACTCTTTACTATCTCTATTAAGTATTGCAACACCATTTTTATTAACTAAATCTTTAAATAATCTGATTTTAGCTTTCTTGTATTCTTCAAATGTAGAATGGTAGTCTAAATGATCGTGTGATAGGTTTGTAAAAGCTGCAGCGTCAAATTTAATTCCATCCAATCTAGACTGATCTAAGCCATGACTTGAAGCTTCGATGACAGCATAATCTAAACCTCTGCTATATATTTCAGAAAGCTCCTTATGCAAAGTTACGGGTTCTGGAGTGGTCAGTTCTAAATCAGATTTATAATTAATACTATTTATCCCTAAAGTCCCAATAGCAGCGCCATTTAAACTCATTGTTTTCCATAACTGAAATGTAAAATTAGCTACTGAAGTTTTACCATTTGTGCCTGTAACAGCTCCTAACCAATTAGGTTTTTCTTTATAAAATTTTGATGCAATTTTTGCATATTTAGATCTAGGATTATCAGAAGTGATAAGAACAGTATCCGAGTCATTTATTTGTGTTCCTGTTTCTGCAATAACAGCAACAGCACCCTTTCTTATTGCATCATAAATAAAACTTTTTCCATTATTTTTTTTCCCTGGTAAAGCTGCAAAAATGAATCCAGGCAACACATCACGACTATCTGAAGTAAGACCATTAATCTTTATTGAAGAAATATTTTCTTCAGCGCTTATTAAATCTGATAAAAATTTACTCATTAGACTTTACCGAAATATATGTTGCTTCAAAATTCTTCCAATAATTCTTAGTTTTAGTAGGCATGACATCCAATAATGG
This sequence comes from Rhodospirillaceae bacterium, assembly GCA_002722055.1. Classification (GTDB taxonomy): domain Bacteria; phylum Pseudomonadota; class Alphaproteobacteria; order SHVP01; family SHVP01. Next base: position 82,199 of record PBKD01000011.1, read on the forward strand.
ACCAACTCTCTCAATAATATTTCCTACTGTGGGTGCCGCAGTCCATCCAGCACTACGATAAAAATGTGTCTCTTTTATGCCTTTTGGCTCATCTAACATTATTGCAATTACGTAACTAGGCCTATCCATGGGAAAAACACCAATAAAAGATGTAATAATTGAATCCTTTTGATAACCTCCTTTAGTTGGCTTTTCAGCAGTTCCTGTTTTTCCACCTATTTCATACCCTATTCTATCGGCTTTCTTAGCTGTTCCAGATTTGACAGTTAATCTCAAAAGACCTCTTATTTTTTTTGATGTTTCTTCAGAAATAACTCTTTCATTATTAACATATCCATTGGATTCATTGTCGTTATTTAACAGTATTGTAGGAGTAATTTTTTTTCCTCCATTAACAAGTATTGCATATGCGTTGGCTACTTGAAGTAAGTTTACAGCAATACCGTGTCCATAAGAGATAGTCATAGAATTAATTTCTCTCCACGTTCTAGGAATTATCGGCTTACCAACCTCAGACAATTCTACTTTAGAGCGGTCTAAAATGCCGAGTTTCTTTAATAATTCTTTTTGCTTTTCCACACCTAGATCTTTAGCCATCTGAGCCATACCAATATTTGATGAATATTTAAATATTTCTGGGACACTTAACCATCTTTCCTTTGGATGATCGTCTCTAATTATAAACCTAGAGACTTTAAGTGGCTTAGTAGCATCATAACCATCTTTTAAACTTATAACTTTATTCTCAAGAGCTGCAGCTACAGTAAAAGGCTTGAAAGTTGAACCCATTTCATAGCTTCCTAATGTCACTCGGCTGAATGCTGCATCATCTGATGGTTTAATTTTAATATTTGGGTTAAAATCTGGTAAAGAAACAAGTCCTATTATTTCACCACTATTTACATTCATTACAACACCAGCCGCTCCAATAGCATTGAATTTTTTCATAGATAAATAAAGCTCTTGTCTTAAAGCATGTTGAACTCTTGTATCAACTGTAAGGAAAATAGATTTAGTGGAGTCTAGCAATCTTTTATTTAATTTTTTTTCTACCCCAGATAAGCCCTGATTATCTACACCTACTGATCCAATAACATGAGCAAATAAAGATTCTTGAGGAAAAATTCTTTTTAGTTCTTCCTGAAATTTAATCCCAGGTATTCCTAACTTATTGACTTCAAAATGTTCTTTTGGGCTTACTTGTCTTTTGATCCAAATAAAAGACTTTCCAGAAGTAAGTTTCTTTTCAATATCTGAAAAATTTTGATTATTTAAAACTGATGCAAGTTTGATGGAAGCTTCAGTTTTATTAATTATTTCTGCTGGTTTTGCGTAAATTGAGGCTGAGTTAACATTTGTTGCTAACAACATATTATTTCTATCAAATATATCTGCTCTATTTTTCTCATTAATTATAGAATTACTGGAAGAAAAATTGTTTTTTGGCGTTTGATTTAGAAGAATTAAATCTACCGATCTTAAAAATAAAGAAATGAACAATATAGAAAAAATTCCAAAAATAACAACTAGCCTTACTTGACTTAAATCTATCAAATTTTTTTCATTATCTTTGTTACTATTTTCAATTATATTTTTTATCATTTTATTAATTTTTTTCACCATTCTTTTCAATAAAAAAAGGTATCTTTTCTATATCTCCTATTTGTTTTATATTTAAAACTCTTAGATCTAAAAAATTTTCTGATAAAATTTCAATTCTTGATGGGTTAGTCAAATAACTCCATTCCGCTTTTAAGACTTTGAGAGATTCTTTCTCTTTCTGTATCAAAGATTGATTAACAATTAAATTTCTTTCAAGTTTTACAACTTGATGCTTCAATTGAAATAATGAAGCTACTATTACAATTAATATTAGTCCAAAGAGTAAATAGAACCTTCTATTCATACAAAATCATCCTTAAATAATGTCTCCGCATCTGTCCTCATTGCTGCTCTAAGTTTAGCAGAACTTGACCTTGGATTAATTAATATTTCTTTTTCAGAAGGCCTAAGCATTTTTGTAACAGTACTAAATGTTGGTAGATATTTTTCTAATTGAGGAAGGTGTCTATTATTTGAAATCCTACCACTTCTCTCTAAAAAAAATTTCTTAACAATTCTATCCTCTAAAGAATGAAATGATACGACTACAATAACACCACCGGGTAGTAGACTTTTCTCAGCAGCAAGAAGTATTTTTTTCAATTCTTTTAGCTCCTCATTTACAGCTATTCTCAATGCTTGAAATGTTCTAGTTGCAGGATGAATCTTGGATTTACCCCTCCTAACAACTTTTGATATAATTAAACTTAACTCTTCAGTTGTAATAATTGGTTTTTTATTTCTGTAGAAAATTATAGCTCTTGATATTTTATTTGCATATTTTTCCTCGCCAAAATTCTTTATTAATTTATACAATGATTTTTGATCAAGGTTATTTACTATTTCAGATGCACTCATACCTGATGAGCTCATTCTCATATCTAAAGGTCCATTTCTCATGAAAGAAAAACCTCTGTCCGCATTATCGATCTGTAACGACGAAACTCCAAGGTCAATTGCAATACCATTAACTTTTAAAATATTATTTTTCTTAAGAATTCCCTCTAGATTACCAAAGCAATCATTTACAAGTTTGAGTCTGTTAGAATACTGTTTTCTTAGTTCAAAGCCTCCTTCGATAGCTGTCTGATCTCTATCAATAGCAATAACTTTACAACCCGTCTTATTTAATAAATGTTTTGTATAACCACCTCCTCCAAATGTACCATCAACATAAAGACCCTCATCAACTGGATTAAGAAATTTAATAACCTCTTCTATCATTACAGGAGTATGATTACTTTCATTCATCTTTAAAATCCGAAATTTTTATTTTTAAGGATGTATGCTTATCCCTAACTCTTTTCAAAACATCTATTTCTAATTCTTTTAATTTTAATGGCTCCCAGATTTGAAATGTTCTTCCTTGACCAACAAATACCATTTGTTCTTTAATATTGGCATGTAGAAGAAGTGAGTCAGGTATTATTATTCTTCCATCCCTATCAAACTGAAGTTGGTAAGCTTGTCCAAAAATAGCCTTAGTAAAGTCGTCATGCACCTCACTAAATGGGTTTAGATCATCAATTCCATCAGCTATTTTTTCAAATCTATCCATTCCACTTCCTTCAATCGAAGGATGTTTTAGTGATGGATATAGAACAATACCTTGAAAGTGCTGATTAGATAGAGCTGACCTAAAGGTTGCAGGAACAGATACGCGACCTTTTTTATCAATCTTATTCAAAAAGGTGGACAGGAATAATGCCACCGCTGCCCCCTATCTTAGTATAATATTCCGATAAAAATTATCAAAATAATGGGAATATATGGGATATCATGGTCTTTAATGGTCGTCAATGGAATCAGTTAATTGTTTTTCAATTCTTTATTAAAAAACTTAATTAAAAATTATATGTTCACTTTATGTTCTAAAAACGTGCCAGATAGTCTATAAGCCGGGTTCTGTACCATTGATGGTGATGACTATTCATCTAGGACAATTGTTACCAAATGCCTCAAGCGACCTACCCGAGTAAAGTTCAGAGAAATACTTTTGTAAAAAAATTACATTTACTCCTATTTGGTCTTGCTCCCAGTGGGGTTTACCAAGCATTCAACGTTACCGTTAAATCGGTGAGCTCTTACCTCACCTTTTCACCCTTACCTATTATGGCGGTATACTTTCTGTTGCACTTTCCCTAAGGTTTCCCTTGCCGGGTGTTACCCGGCACTGTTTCTCTGTGGAGCCCGGACTTTCCTCAGTAATTACTGCAGCCATCCAACCATCTGACACAAAATAAAAATACAACTTTGCAATTAACTAAGCAAGAACTTCTAATCAAATATAAAGTCTAATTAGATAAGAAAGATAACATAAATATTAACTTTTAGATATTTATTAAACTATTGACACTATGTATCATCATCCCAGTTATGTTGTCAAAACAACCATCAAATTTATTACTTCTAAACCTTCTTTGAAATGCTTGTAACACTAATTTTGTTTCAGCCCCATAGTAAGCGTCTTGATTTATTTTATAACCAATTTCTGACAGCGATTTTTGAACTTTCAAAACGCTCCTACTTTTTTCTCCTATTGAAATATTATTAAATGGATTAAGTAAAATTTTCTTCGGCCAAATTGAAAGATTTTTTTTTGCAAGTCTTTTCCATTCAAAAAATTCTCCAGGATCCTTTTTCCTTAACGGAGCTATATCAGAATGACCGACTATGTTATATAATGGTATATTATATTTTTTAATTAAATAACTAATTAGTTTCTCTAAAGATACCATCTGTGATTCTGTAAATGGTTTATAACCATATTCATGACCTGGGTTGTCTAACTCTATGCCAATTGAAGAGCTGTTTATATCATTTTCACCATTCCAAAAAGAAACTCCTGCATGCCATGCTCTTTTTTCCTCCTCTACTAAAGAAAAAATATCCCCTGAATAGTTAATTAGAAAATGTGAGCTAACTTTAGAAGATGTATTACATAATTGTTCTAAAGATTCCTGTTCTGATTTCATCCCAGTGTAATGTATTACAATTATATCTATTTTTGATTTCCTATCATTAAAATTCGGTGAATATTTTTCATATATTATTTTCATCAATTATCTCTTTTTATCGACCCTTGACCCATATGATATTACAGCAACTCCAGTTAGTGTTAAAACTCCTCCAAAAACCAAATACCAAGTTATAATATCATCTCTAAAGATTATACCAAATAGAGAAGCAAAAATAGGTGATAATAATAACAAAGGGTTGACTAGACTTACTTCATACCTTTTCAAAAGATAATAGAGGAGTCCATGACCAATAAGTGAAGCTGCTATTACTGAGTAAATAATTGATAAAATAGGCTCTATTGGTGCATTGATTATTAACGATAACTGGTCATGTTCAAAAATTATAGTTAAAAATATATATGGAACAACTGCGACAAAACCAGTCCATGCCTGAATTTGAAGCGTATTAATTCCGTCCAGCTTCCTCATTAATATTGTAGTTATAGCCATGGGAACTGAACTTGTAGTAATCAATATTAGGGAAATTAAATTATTAAAAACTGTATTATCAAACCCTCAAATAATAACCCCTGAAAAAGCAATAAAAATGGCAATCCAAGTTTTAAATTTAATTTCTTCTTTAAGCAAAAAGAAAGCTAAAATTGCCCCAAATGGAACAAATAATTGAGTTGTTATTGCTGGCGAGGTTAGCTCACCTGCTAAATCAAGCCCTACAAAATTTAACGAAAAATATAAAACACTGCTTACAAACGATAATAATATCACAGAAGGAATTTTATTTTTTGGAATCTTTAAGAAAGGTAATAGAATAATTACTAAAAGAGAGAATCTTAATAAAAGCACCAAGAAAGGTGGAAAATAATTCATAGCTGTTTTTGCAGCAAGAAAGTTAAACCCCCATGCTAAATTAATTATTACTATCAAAAAAAAATGAAAAGGAGAAAAGTTATGACCTAAAAATATAATCTAAAATAATTTTGAATTTTTATTCATGAAAGTTATGATTGTAACCCCAACCATTGTAAGTATACCACCAATAATTATCCTATAAGTCAGTTCATCTCCATAAACAATAACACCACTTAAAATTCCTACTATAGGCATAAGAAGCATTAGCGGACTAACAATACTAACTGGATATCTTCTTATTAGGTAATACCAACCACCGTGAAAGATCAATGAACCTGCAAAAATACCATATATTAATGCAGCCCACCCCTCCCAAGAAGCAGTCTCTAGTTCATACCATAGATGCCTTTCAAATAATAAAGAAATTAGAAATAATGGAATTAAAGCAATGATTGCTATCCAACCCTGTAGCTGTAATACATTAATATCAGACAACCTTCTCATAAAAATTGAAGAAACTGATAAAAATAAAGCAGATAAAATTACAATTAAAATTGCATCTATATGAGATAGAGCTATTGGGTCAAATCCCATAAAAATTACTCCAGAAAAAGCAATAATGATTGCTAACCACCTAAAGAAATTTACTTTTTCTCCTAAAAAGATTACAGCAAGTATTACAGAAAGAGGAACATATATTTGATTAGTAATTGCAAGTGTTGATACATCTGTTGACAACCTTAAAGCAAGAAACATGAAGCCAAATTGGAATACACCCAATGTTATTGCAACCATAAAAACATTAAATACTTGACCTTTAATTGACCTTAGCCACGGTAGTAGACAAATTGCAATTATAAGAAAACGCATAACTATAGTCATAAAGGGAGGGAAATAGTCAACAGAAATTTTTGCGCCGACCCAATTAGTTCCAGCTCCAGATGCTATTAAAATTGCAAAAAATAAATGAATTGGTTTCAATGAAATAATCTTCTATTTATTATTATGTATTTTTTCTATTCTATCATAAGCATTATTTATTGCTGATATTTTTTTATTAGCAACATCAATTAACTCTTTTGGCACACCTTGCGCAATCAACTTATCGGGATGATATTCTTTTATTAATTTTTTATATTTCTTTTTTACTTGATCAAAATTAGCTTCACTATCTATACCTAATATTTTATAGGGATCAGAAATTTCTTGTGAATTATGTCTTTCCTTAATAGTACTAAATTCAGATTCATTGAAACCAAAAATCAATGAAACTTGTCTCAAATAATCTATCTCAGATTGATGTAAAATATTATCGGCCTTAGCTATATGAAAGAGTCCATCTAGTAAATCTTCTAAAACATTTCTTCTACTTTTAAACAATTCTGCTATTTGTGAGGCATATGGCTCAAAACCTTTAGAGTCTTTTTTTGCTTCATCAAAAATTTTACCAACATTTCTCATATCTTGTTCTGGAACATGAAAAACTTCTTTAAAGGCTTTTATTTCTTCAACACTAACCGAACCATCAGCTTTAGCCATTTTTGCACCTAATACAATTATAGCTACTGTAAATGCCACCTGATCAGATTGAATATTTGAGTTTTTCCTTGAACTAGATTTTTTATCTAAAACATGGCCAGCAACACCCCCTAGTATTGCTCCTAAAGGACCACCAATAGCAAAACCGGCAGCACCACCAATTAATGTTCTCCAAATACTCAATAAATTACTCCAATTTAAATATTATTATTAATAATATTCTTATATTATATTATTTGCTAAATCATTAAAAATATTTAAATTAACCAATTTAATTGAGTCTATTACAATGAACGAAACTTTGAAAAAAGATAATGCATGGCAGTTCTGGGTCGATAGAGGTGGAACCTTTACAGATATACTTGCAAAAAAACCAAATGGAGAAATTGATTCATTAAAATTGTTATCTGAGAATTTAGATTCATATTCGGACCCAATAGAAAAAGGAATAGAAATATTTTTTAAAAAAAATAAGAAATTAAATCCAAAAATCGAAAATATAGAAGTAATAAAAATAGGAACAACAATTGGAACTAATGCACTTCTAGAGAAGAAAGGAATAAAAACTGCACTAATTACAACTGAAGGTTTTAGAGATATTCTAAAAATTGGTTTTCAAAATAGACCAAATTTATTTGATATAAATATAAGGTTACCTGATCAACTTTATGAAGAAGTTATTGAAGTTGAGGAAAGAGTTTTATCGGATGGAACAAAAATAAAAAATTTAGAAATAAATAAAACTAGAGATGAATTAATTAAATTATTTAAAAAAGGAATTAAATCCTTAGCAATAGTATTTATGCATGGATATAAATACCCTGACCACGAAAAAAAAGTGTCAAATATCGCATCTGAAATTGGATTTAAACAAATCTCCTGCTCTCACGTTATAAGTCCAACAATCAAATTTATTAACAGAGGCGATACTACAGTTTTAGATGCATACTTATCTCCTATAATTTATAATTATACCCGTACTTTAAAATCAAAGTTCCCAAAAACAAAATTAATGTTTATGCAATCTAATGGTGGCTTAGCAGCTGCGGAATATTTTATGGGCAAGAACTCTATCTTATCTGGACCAGCTGGAGGAGTCATAGGAGCAATAGTTACATCTAAAAATGCAAATATTGATAAAATAATTGGATTTGATATGGGAGGAACATCTACGGATGTATGTCATTATAATGGTAAAATAGAGAGAACTTTTAATTCAGAAATTTCAGGTATAAAAATGCAAACACCTATGATAGCTGTTCATACTGTTGCTGCAGGTGGGGGATCAATACTTCACTTTGATGGTTCAAGATTTAGAGTTGGTCCTGACTCAGCCGGAGCAAATCCAGGGCCAGCATGCTATGACAAAGGAGGACCTCTCACTGTAACTGATGCTAATTTCATTTTAGGTAAGCTCCAAAAAGAATTCTTTCCTTCAACATTTGGATCAAATAGTGAAAGTCCAGTAAATATAGAAATAGTTAAAAAAAAGTTTAGAACTCTATCATTGGATATACAAAAAATTTCAAGAAAAAAAATGAGTATTGAAGAGATAGCAAGTGGTTTTATAAAAATCGCAGTTGAGAATATGTCTAATGCTATCAAGAAAATTTCAATTGAAAAAGGTTATAACGTAAAAGACTATACCCTCTGTTGCTTTGGAGGAGCAGGTGGTCAGCATGCATGCTTAGTTGCTGAAGCATTGGGCATAAATAAAGTTTTTATACACCCTCTCTCTGGGGTCCTTTCTGCTTTAGGAATTGGTAATTCAAAGTTAACAATTATCAAAGAAAAAACAATAGAATTACTTCTAGATAAAATTAATTTAAATGATGTAAATTCTAATATTAATGAATTAGTAAAAGATGGAATTGAAGAAATATATAAACAAGACTCATCTGAACCAAAGATTATTTCAAATGTGAGTTTTAATATTAAGTATGATGGGTCTGACTCAACTCTAAATATTCCGTTTACAAATTTAGATAGCACAAAGAAAAACTTTACTGAAGAGCATGTTAAATTATTTGGATTCTTTTCTCCAGAAAAAAAAATGATAATAGAATCTATTGTTGTAGAGTTGAAGATCAAAAATAAAGATACCATTTTGAGTGAAGATTTAAAAAAAATAAATAAGAAAAAAATATTTTGTGAAAAAAAAATAAAAGTTTATATGAAAAGTAAATGGTATGAAACAAGTCAAATAAATAGAGACGATATGGAATTAGGGAAAATATATAAAGGACCCATAATAATATTAGAGCCTAATGCTACTATAGTTGTTGAGCCCGAGTGGGAAGTTGCCCTAAATAAAAACTCTGAACTTCTACTGAATAGATATAAATCTGAGTTTAAAACAACTATTCAAAAGAATAAGTCAGATCCAATCATGTTAGAGGTTTTTAATAATTTGTTTATGTCAATAGCTGAACAAATGGGCGTTACTCTCCAAAAAACCTCAAGTTCTGTAAACATAAAAGAAAGATTAGATTTTTCATGCGCTATTTTTGATAAAAGAGGAAATTTAATTGCTAATGCTCCACATATTCCTGTTCATTTAGGATCAATGAGTGAAAGTGTAAAATCAATTCTAAAGCAAAATAAAAAATCACTTAGGCCAGGAAATTTTTATATGCTTAACTCTCCATATAACGGAGGAACTCATTTACCAGATATTAGTATAATTGCACCTGTATTTGACATGACAGGTAAAAATTTACTTTTTTTTACAGGTAGTAGAGGCCATCACGCAGATATTGGAGGAATAACACCAGGTTCAATGCCATCAAATTCTAAAAATATACTTCAAGAAGGAATAATTATTGAAAATTTTTTATTAGTAGAAAATAACCACTTTTATGAAGATGAAGCAATAGAATTGTTCAAAAATTCAAAATACCCTTCAAGAAATGTAGACAATAATATTGCAGATCTTAAAGCTCAAGTTGCTGCTTGCAAAAAAGGTATACGAGAATTACACAATATAATAGATCAATATGGTATAAGTACTGTAATTGCATATATGAATTTTGTTCAAGATAATGCTGAAAATTCTATAAAAAATGTAATTAAAAAGCTTACCAATAGTTCCTTCACTTATGAGTTTGATGATAGCAGAAGGATTTCAGTAAATATTGATTTAGACAAAAGAAATGAAAAAATTAACATAGACTTTTCCGGCAGTTCTAAACAAGATAAAGGAAATTTTAATACACCTATAGCGGTAACAACTGCTGCAGTTTTATATGTTTTTAGAACTCTGGTAGCTGATAACATTCCACTTAATGCAGGCTGTCTAAAACCAATAAATATAATTATTCCTGATGACTCAATCCTAAATCCATCATTTCCAAGTGCGGTTGTTGCAGGTAATGTAGAAACATCTCAGAATATTACAGAGACGCTAATTGGAGCACTAAAGCTTTCTTCAGGTTCGCAGGGAACTATGAATAATTTAACCTTTGGGAATAAAACATATCAATATTACGAAACTATTGCTGGAGGAACAGGGGCTGGGCATGGCTTTCATGGCACCAGAACTGTGCAGGCTCATATGACAAACACAAAGATTACTGACCCAGAAATATTGGAAAATAGATTCCCAGTTATTTTAGAGTATCACAAGATCAGATATGGCTCAGGAGGAAAGGGGAAGTGGTGTGGTGGCGATGGAGCAATAAGAAAGATAAAATTTAATGAGAAAATGACTGTAAGCATTTTGTCAAGTCATAGAGAAATAGCTCCATTTGGTTTAAATGGAGGACAAAGTGGTCAAAAGGGAGAGAATTGGATAGAAAAAAAAGACGGTAAAGTAATAAAAAATTTATCAGGAAACTGGGTGACTGATGTTGATCCTGGAGATAGTATTATCATTAAAACTCCAACAGGTGGAGGTTACGGCAAAGAGGAATAGTTTTAATTATGAAATTTTATCAATTTTAGATGCTAATATAAAATCATTTTTGTGTAACCCATTAAGATCATGAGTATGAATAGATATTTTAGCATACCCCCAACCAAAAGATATATCTGGATGATGATTTTCTTGCTCTGCTAATTCGGAAACTAAATTTATAAATATAAGTGACTCTTTGTAATTATTGAAGGCAAATTTTTTTTCAATATATTTATTATCGATTAATTTCCATAAATTAATTTTAGATAAATAAGAATCTATCTCTTTTGGTTTCAAAGAAGTAGATGAGGTATTTAATATAATACACTTTTGATTAAATAATTCCATATGTTACCTTTCAACCTATGAATTTAATATCCTAAGTTAGAAGCAAGCCTATTTTCTATAGATTGAACAGGTGAACCTATACGTTTTGCATAATCCTCTATTTGATCCCTACCAATCCTGCCAATACCAAAATAACGAGATTCTGGATGACTAAAATAAATACCAGCTACCGATGAGGCAGGATACATCGCATAATTTTCAGTCAAATTTACACCTATAGATTTTTCTACATCTAGAAAATCAAATATTTGCTTTTTTTGATAATGATCTGGACAAGCAGGATAACCTGGAGCTGGACGAATTCCAACATAATCCTCATTAATAATTTGAGAATTATTGAAGTTTTCTTCACTTGAAAATCCCCAAAATTCTTTTCTAACTTTTTCATGCATTCTTTCTGCAAAAGCTTCTGCAAGTCTATCAGCTAAGGCTTTAATCATAATATCATTATAGTCATCGTAATCTCTTTTAAATTCTTCAATTTTATTTTCAATGTTAATTCCAGTGGTTACCACAAAAAAACCAACATAGTCTTTTATGCCCGATTTTTCTGGTGCAATAAAATCAGCAAGACACAAATTTGATTTATCTGAATTTCTAATCATTTGCTGTCTCAAGAAATTAAGTACCATCTTCTTTTTTCTCTTACCTTCATTTGAATAAACTAAAATATCATCATTTATAGAATTTGAAGGAAAAAAACCAATCATTGCTTTTGCGTGAAGCCATTTATCATTAATTATTTGATCTAACATTTTCTGCGCATCATTGAAGAGGGAGTTAGCCGCCTCACCTACTTTAATGTCACTAAGAATATTTGGAAATTTACCAACTAGTTCCCAGGTGCGAAAAAATGGAGTCCAATCTATTCTATTCACAAGATCACTTAATTCATAGCTTTCAAAAATTTTTGTTCCAATAAAAGTAGGTTTAGTAATTTTTGTCTCTTTCCAATCAATCTTGAAACTATTTTCTCTAGCTACTTCTATAGAGGCTAATTTTTTAATATTTCTATTTAAATATTTCTCTCTTAGTTTTGCATATTCATTTTTATGATAATTAATAAGACTATTCTTTTTCTCATCACTAACTAAGTCATTAACTATCGGGACAGATCTAGATGCATCAACAACATGTAAAGTAGGTCCTAAATATTTATCTGCTATTTTAACTGCAGTATGAATTTTTGATGTGGTAGCCCCTCCAATCAAAAGAGGTATACTAAGTTTTTTTAAATTCATTTGAGAAGCTACATATTGCATCTCATCCAAGGATGGTGTTATTAACCCTGATAAACCTATGATATCAACATCATTTTTAATTGCTTCTTCAATAATTTTTGATGCATGCACCATTACCCCAAGATCAATTACCTCGAAATTATTACATTGCAAAACTACGCCAACAATATTTTTACCTATGTCGTGAACGTCACCTTTAACTGTAGCCAGAAGCACTTTACCTTTAGTTTTTTTAGCTGAAGTTGAGTTCTTCTCAATAAATGGAAGCAAGTATGAAACCGCTTGCTTCATTACTCTCGCACTCTTTACAACTTGAGGTAAAAACATCTTTCCAGAACCAAATAGATCACCAACTTCATTCATACCATCCATCAAGGGGCCTTCAATAACCTCTATAGGATTATTACTGGTTTTTCTAGCTTCCTCAGTATCGTCAATTATGTAATCAGATATACCCCTTATTAAGCTATACGAAATTCTTTCCTTAATTTCTGATGACCTCCACAAAGAACTCTCTTTTTTTGATTTTTTTCCCTTTAATTTATACTCTTGAGCAATGTCTAGCAGTCTTTCAGTTGCGTCGGGACGTTTATTTAAAATAACATCCTCAACCCTGTCCCTTAATTTTATCGGTATATCTTCGTAAACAATTAATTGACCTGCATTCACTATACCCATATCAAGTCCTGCTCCAATAGCATGGTAAAGAAAAACAGAATGCATAGCTTCTCTTACTTGATTATTCCCCCTAAAACTAAAAGATATATTTGAAATACCACCTGAGACATAACTAAAATCTAAATTACTTTTTATTTTTTTAGTAGCTTCAATAAATTCTACCGCATAGTTGTTATGTTGTTCAATACCCGTAGCAACTGCAAAAATATTAGGATCAAAAATTATATCTTGAGGGGAGAAGTTTACTTCATTAATTAAAATATTATATGCGCGTTCACAAATTTCATACTTTCTTAAAGCCGTTTCTGCTTGACCCTCTTCATCAAAAGCCATAACAACAACTGCACTGCCATATAGTTTTACTAGATTCGCTTGTTCTTTAAATATTTGCTCACCTTCTTTTAAACTAATTGAATTAACAATAGACTTTCCCTGCAAACATTTAAGACCTGCCTCTATAACATTCCATTTAGATGAATCAATCATTATTGGGACTCTGGATATATCTGGTTCTGAAGAAACTAGATTTAAAAACTTCTTCATGGCTTTTTCCGAGTCCAACATACCCTCATCCATATTTATATCAATTATTTGAGCACCATTCTCTACCTGATCTCTAGCAACCTTAAGTGCCTCTAAATAATTTTCTTCTTCAATCAGTTTCCTAAATTTTGCTGATCCAGTAACATTAGTTCTTTCACCTATATTTATAAAACTACCTATCGTCATGAGAGTATTCCAAAAGGTTCTAAACCTGAAAGCTTTAAAGTTTTTTCTATTTTGGGAACAGCCCTTGGGCTGAATCTAGAAACTTCTTTAGAGATTCTATTTATGTGTTCTGGAGTTGTCCCACAACAACCGCCTACAATATTGATAATTCCATTTTTTGCCCATTGGGCAAGATATGAAGCCGTTAATTCAGGGGTTTCATCATATTCCCCCATTGGATTTGGCAAACCCGCATTTGGATAAGCCAAAATATTTGTATCTGCAACTCTCGATAACTCTTCTAAAGCAGGTGTTAAGCGTTCCGCACCAAATGAACAGTTTAAACCTATGGATAATGGCTCAGCATGTTTAACCGAATTCCAAAAAGCTTCTACTGTTTGTCCCGATAAATTTCTACCTGAAAAATCTGTAATTGTTCCAGAAATCATAAGTGGAATCTTATAGGTTCTTTTCTGGTTTATTTCCCCTATCGCAAATATTCCTGCTTTTGCATTTAATGTATCAAAGATTGTTTCCAGAATTAAGAAATCAACACCCCCATCAATAAGAGAAATAGCTGCTTCTTTATATACATCCTTAAGCTCATCAAAAGATACGTTTCTATATGCAGGATCATCAACTTTAGGAGATATAGATGCAGTTTTATTTGTTGGACCAATAGCACCAGCAACAAACCTAATTTTTTCTGGATTTTTGTCTGAGAATTTATCAGCAACCTTTCGAGCTAGTAATGCAGCACTATAATTCATCTCTGTTGAGTGATCCTCTAAACCATAATCAGATTGTGAAATTTTGTTTGAGTTAAACGTATTAGTTAAAATTATATCAGCACCAGAATCAAGAAACGCACTATGAACATCACTTATAACTTTACTATTTGTAATATTTAATACGTCTCCATTTCCCTTTAGATCAATTGACCAATTTTTGAATCTTGAATTCCTAAAATCGCTCTCACTCAAATTTTTCTTTTGAATCATTGTGCCCATTGCACCATCCATAATTAATATTCTTTTATTTAAGTAATTAAGTAAATTATTAATTCGATTCTTTTGGGACATTATTTCTTATTTGAATTTTGTGTTAAGCCCAAAATATGACAAATTGCATATGTAAGGTCAGCTCTATTTAAAGTATAAAAGTGAAAGTCCAATATACCTTCAGCCTGAAGTCTTCTGCACTGTTCAGCTGCAACAACTGCACCAACAAGCTTTCTAGTTTCTTGATCCTCATCTAAATTGTTGAATAAGCTTTTAAGCCAACCTGGAATAGAAGCACCACATAGTTTACAAAATCTAACAGTACTCAAGAAATTAGTAATGGGCATAATGCCTGGAATTATAGGGATACTTATTCCTGAAGCTCTTACTTTTTCTAACCATCTTAAGAAAATTTCATCATCAAAGAATAGCTGAGAAATGGCATGACTTGCACCTGAGTCAATTTTCTTCTTAAGATTATCTAAATCATCCTCAAAGTTTTTTGACTCAGTATGCATTTCAGGATAACAAGCTACAAATATATCAAAATCAGCAATACCCTTGATACCTTTAACTAAATCTGCCGCATTTATATAACCTTCTGGGTGAGGCGCATACTTTTTTGACTGTTCAGGCGGATCTCCTCTCAAAGCTACAATTTTTCTTACACCTAAATCCCAATAGGAACTCGCTACTTCATCAACAGATAATTTGCTAGCACCAACACATGTTAGATGCGCTGCTGGAGTAAGATCAGTATTTTCAATTATTTTTTTTATAGTTTTATGAGTTCTCTCTCTTGTTGAACCCCCAGCTCCGTAGGTAACAGAAACAAAATTTGAACTAAAGTTTGAAAGTCTATCTATCGATGACCATAAAGTTTTCTCCATTTCTTTTGTCTTGGGAGGGAAAAATTCAAAAGATACACCAGGCTTTTCTCCGGTTATTACTCTATTAATAATTGGCTTTAATGTATTCAAATTTGTCATAATTTTTCCCCTACCCATATCCCAACAGTTAGTGGATCACCCTTTAAATGTTTGGAAGATAAAAATTTTAAATCTGATTCTTTGAACCATTCATTTATTTCATCATCAGAAAAACCTAATCGTATATGGGCATGTTCTTGTTTTAAAATTTCTACGTCGTGAGATACGAAGTCGATAATAACCAACATTCCATTACTTTTTATTACCCTTGAGGCTTCCTTAAGTACATTTATAGGATATTCTGAGAAATGTAATACTTGATGTAAGGTGACTGCATCCATAGAACTATCTTCAAGAGATAAGTTATACATGTCAGCTAATCTTGCATGACAATTTTTTAGATTCTTTTTTTCAATATTCGCCCTTGCAATAGATAGCATTTGTTTTGATGTATCTATACCCAGTGCTGAATCTACAATTGGGGAGAGCAATTCCAGAATTCTGCCCGTACCAGTACCTATATCTAAAAAATTATTAAATTTTTTGACCGAAAAAAGTTTCAGTAAATTTTTTTCAACTTCCAATTCAGGTACATGGAGAGATCTAATATCATTCCAACTTTTTGCAATATCATCAAAATATTTTTGTGCTTGTATAGCCTTAGTCTCTTTTAATTTATCTAATTTACTCAAATCCGATGTGTTTGAGAAACCTCCGAATGATAAAGCATTTATGCTTTTAACTAAATTTGCAAAAGGACCATCTGGAACAGCTCGATAAAAGACTGATGTCCCTTCCTGAAAACGCTGTATTAGACCTGCATCACATAACAGTTTTAAGTGCCTGGAAACTCTTGGCTGACTCTGGCCTATAATATTAGTAATATCTGATACTTTTAATTCTGATTTTGTAATTAAATTTAGCAGTCTTAACCTAGTTGGCTCACCTGCTGCTTTTAATACATTTAGCGTAGAGACCGGGCCTACATTTGCGATGGTATTATTTTGAATTAAGTTATCCATGATATAAACATATAAATATATCTTTATATTTACATATATATTAATATTTAATTAATATCAATAAAAAAATTAAATAAATTATTAATATTACGTAAGGTAATATGAAAAAATATTGAAGCAAAACTCTTCTTCAAAAAAGTTATCCTCATAATTTTTTTTTTCCAATCTTTTTTTATGAATAAAATGGTGCTTATTTATATATCTTATAATTTGTTGTTTTATAAGATTTAACCACTATATGTGTTACATATCGCTAAATTTTTTAGTCGTGCGTTGGTCAATGAAAAATTTATTAATTAAATTTACAATAACTATTATTATAGTATTAGTGTTTTGCAAAATAAGCGTTTCTCATGCCGAAGAGCAAACACCTGATCCTTTTGAAAAAATTAATAGAGCTGTCTTTGTTTTTAATGACTCTATCGACACTGCATTCTTGAAACCGATAGCAACTCTTTATTCAAATGTACCAGAGCCTGGTAGAAATGCCTTAAGAAATATTTTTAGAAATCTTG
Organism: Rhodospirillaceae bacterium; assembly: GCA_002722055.1. Lineage (GTDB taxonomy): Bacteria > Pseudomonadota > Alphaproteobacteria > SHVP01 > SHVP01. The sequence continues at coordinate 99,507 of PBKD01000011.1, forward strand.
AAACCCCAATTATTCTTACGAATAATATTTTGCAAGTAGATATATATAATGCCCAAACTACTACTCTAAGATTTTTTATAAATACTATTTTTGGATTAGGTGGGATTTTTGATACAGCAAGTAAACTAGGCATTGAAAGAAACGATACAAATTTCGGGGAAACACTTGAAAAATATGGATTTGGACCTGGCTTTTATATAGTACTCCCAATCCTGGGGCCTTCAACATTCAGAGATGCAATAGGAATTGGTGTAGACCAAATTATTGATCCATTAAACATATCTACGAAAAATATTCAAAATAATTGGTTACAACCAACCAAAACATCTATTAGGGGAATTGATTTTAGGGAGAGAAACCTTGATACACTTGATAATTTAAAAGAAACCTCGTTAGATTATTATGCCACACTAAGAAGTCTGTACCTTCAAAGAAGAAAAAATATTAAAAATAATGATAATTATGCTATTCCTTCACTTGATTTAGACGATGATGATGATTTAAATGATGATGGCACTTGTTGTGTCTATGTTGAAACTTCTAAAGATGAATAGGTTAATCATTGAAAAATATTAGCATAAACGTATTTTTTACTTTTTTAATTCTCTTTTTGTCACAATTTGTATTTCTAAACTTTTCAAATAGTGCAGAAAAAGATGATGCTCAAAAATTTATACAAAGCTTAGGTAATAAAGCTATAGCAATGCTCTCAAATAAAAATTCTACTAAAGTTCAAAAAATTTCTGATTTTGAAAAACTTTTAGATGAAGGTTTTGAAGTCCAACTTATAGCTAGGTATGCACTTGGAAAATATTGGAGAAAAACTCAAAAAGATAAAAAAGATGAATATATTCTTGCATTTAGAAAATTTATTATAGATTCCTATGCATCACGACTTGGTCAATTTGGAGGAGAAAAGTTTTCTGCTGTTGGTGTAAGAGAAGATGGGAAAAGAGGCTTTATTGTAAATAGCTTAATAGAAACTCCCAATGGCACTAAGGTAAAAGTAGATTGGAGAGTGAAAAAAATTAACAATGCTTTTAGAATTTATGATGTAGTTATTGAAGGTATCAGTATGGTAATTACTCAGAGAGATGAGTTTTCATCTATAATACAAAGGTCAGGTGGTAATATTGACCCATTAATTAAAAAACTTCAAAATTTTTAGATATATAAAATATAATTATTAAAATTGTTATGGTAGCGGGGGAGGGACTCGAACCCCCGACACCGGGATTATGATTCCCGTGCTCTAACCAGCTGAGCTACCCCGCCAAATAAAAAAGTTATAAACTATTAAACTTTAATTGACTACAGATTTGTATGATTAAAATAATAGTTAATAGGCCTCAGTTATCCAACCTCCTCCTACCAACATGTCTCCTTTGTAAAACACACAAGCTTGCCCAGGAGAAACACCCCTCTCAGACTTCTTAAGTGTTACCTGCCAATCATCTCTATTTTTTTCTAAATTTGCCTCAACTGGATCTTGGGTTGATCTTAACTTCACTTTAATGTCTGAATTATTTTTGTTTAAATTACCTATCCAATTAACATTATTTAAATTTACTTTATTTACAAAAAGTAAATCTTTGTGACCGACTATAACTTGATTTTTTATAGCATCTATCTTTAATACATAGTAAGGGAAGGAATTACCAATCTTTATACCCCGTCTCTGGCCAACAGTAAAATTAATAATACCGGAGTGAACTCCTAAAACGTTTCCATTTTGGTCAACGATGTTTCCTGGTTTCTTTTTATCTTTAGCAATTTTTTCAATAGTTTTTACATAATTACCATCAGGAACAAAACATATATCCTGACTATCTTTCTTATCTGCAACCAATAGGCCATATTCCGCCGCTAGAGATCTAACTTCAGATTTATGATAGTCACCTAGTGGGAATCTCAAAAATTTAAGTTGTTCTTGGGTTATACTAAACAAAAAATAGCTTTGATCCCTTGAACAGTCTACAGCTTTATGAAGTGTAGTAATATTATTATCTGTAACTCTTCTAATATAATGTCCCGTAGCCATAGCATCAGCATTAAGTTTTTTTGCGGTTTCCAATAAATCTTTAAATTTTACTTCTTGATTACAATTAATACATGGAATTGGGGTTAAACCCTTTTGATAAGATGAAATAAATTCATCAATAACCTTATTTTTAAAAGCTTTTTCATAATCAAAAACGTAGTGCTTAAAACCTAATGTATCAGCAACTCTCCTAGCATCAATTACATCCTGACCAGCACAACAAGTTTTTGTTTTTTGTTTAGAATTATCAGAACTATATAATTGAAGTGTTATACCAATAACTTCATAACCCTCATCTTTTAGTATAGCTGCTACTACAGAAGAGTCTACACCTCCTGACATTGCGACCACCACTCTGGTGTTTGAAGGTTTTTTTGGTATACCTAAAGAATTTTTCATAGACTAATGATTAAATCATTACAAACTCAATTTCTACAAAATATTATTACTTTTAATGTTTTTTTTGTAACAATTGAGAATAGGTAAAGAATTTATATAAATCTCAATAAACTAAGTGAATTTAGTTGGCTGAAAACTCTAAAAGATGCCTCTAAAGCAGTTTGATCATTGTTCAATTTGGACACTGCCTCAGCAACGTTTATATTTTCAATATCTGAAATAAATTTATTTACTAACATTATTTCATTCTCATGCCTAGCAGCTGTTTCTTCTACCAAGCGAGCCGCAACTCCATGCTGAGCCTGAATCAAATTTATTGTATCAAAAGCTATGTCTGCCTCTGGAAACTTACTGATGACAAATTCTCTTTCACTATCAGTTAAAGGCTTTTCAAAACCTCCTGGAGATGCAGTCGCTGCAATCATTAAATCTTGAAATATGTTAAATAAATCTGTAGCAACTTCACTGGCAATTACACCATGTGTAATTTCTAATCCATCATCAATTAGAGCTGTTGGCCTTATTGAGTTATTAACAAATGCTTGAGCATGATTACCTGCACCAAGAGCTTCTAAATTCGCAGGAAGAAGACTTTGTACAGGAGCAACATCGGTTCTGGTACCTCCAAATAAGAATCTACCATTCTCTTTTATATTAAGTAAATTTACTGCATCAGTATATAGATTATCGATTACAGTTTTAAAACCTACACCTCCTCCTGGCTGGCTAGCAGTAATCATTTCTATTTTTAGTTGTTTAGCAATATCACTTAAACCTTCTAGAACTATATTTTGAACGTCCGTAATTCTCGAGAGATCTCTATGGGCAATTAAAAATTGTTCAGATTTAGACTTAATTGATTTTGCAGCTGCTAGCGCTTGAACATCTAAGGCTAAACCTTGATAATTAGAGGATTTACTTTCACTAGAAATTTGTCTCGTACCTTCAGCGATTCTTTTCTGGATATCAAAAATATCTGTAAGTAAAAAATCGTTTTGACCTACTGTAGAAATCCTAGTCATAATTATTCCCTTATATATTTATCTTGCTATTGATAATAGCTCTTCAAACATTTCTCTTGTTGTAGCAACTAACCTTGCAGATGCATTAAACGCATTTTGAAATAGAATCATATTTGCTAATTCTTCATCGATGTTAACACCTGAGTCATTTTTTACTCTTGCAGATAGTTCAGCTTTCAGTGCACTTGAATCCTTATAACGACTTTCAGCTTCTTCTGCTTTTATGGATAAATCTGACAAAACCATAGCTGCATATTCTTGTAATGATTTTGTGGTAGCTGAAATATCGCCAGCTTCATTAAATGTAATTTTTAAATCTGATATATTTTGAAAAGCCTTAACCCCTCTATTATCACCTACTGTTAAAGCTGGAGCATTTCCTGCTAATGCAGTAGCACTTAAATCTAATTGAGCTAAGGATAAATTAGTTGCATTATCAATAATATCTGATCTTACTGATACTCCAAAGGCCTGATCTATTTTAGAGCTTCTTGCTAAGCCAAATAAATTTGATAATGACTTATTAGTTCCTCCTCTCAAACTAGTATCAGTATTTGAAGAAAAATGATAATTTTTTAAATTTGCAGCAGGTGTTCCACTAAGTTTTCCATTTGAATCTAAAGAAAATGTTGCAAAACCTGTAAATGCAGAGTTAAGAGAATTGACTATGTCTTCAAATGTTGTAGCACCTGCCGTTGCAAAGTCGAAGTTAAAGCTTTTTATATTTTGACCCCTCGGGCCTATTAAGTCTAGAGTCATGACTCCTGTGGAACCGAATCCATGGGCATCAGAACCTTGAAACCCTGTTTCAAAATGTGATGGTGAGTTTGATTGAAGTAAATCATTCAATCCAAAATAATCTGCAAAACCTCTTCCTGCTCTACTACTTGGGGAATCTGTATCTTGTAAAATTGCAACACCAGTTCCAGTGGCAGCTTGAAGAGATAACTTACCACTTACGAGAGAAAGTGCTGTTGCACCAAATTGAGCGTTCACAGCAGTGATAACGTTATTTATAGTATTCCCACCTATTGCAGCTGCTGCGCCACCATTCTTTGATACTGTGCCATTTGTGAAGTCAATTAGTACTCTGTCTACAAGAGTATTATTTGCATTTACAGTTCCTATGGTAACAGAACCTGTAAAGTTATGGTTATCTGTGGATAGTAAACCAACATTTCTTCCAGTAAAAAGCGCAGGAGGCGGCACAGGAGAACTGTTATTATGAACTGAATTAAATTTATCAATAACTTTTGATGATAATTCTCCTAAAGATAATAGCATATTCGGAATTTGCACATCTCTCATATCAAGAAGGCCAAAAACACTTCCAGAGGTAATAAATGGATCAAGAACATCTACTTGAGCAGTTGTTCCGTCAGTATTAATTTTTTGGATTTTTATCTGCTCAAATTCTGTAGAACTTGTAATTGTGCCTACAGATGAATAATCTAATTTTCTGTCTAGGTGATCCAAGAGAACTTGCCCTCTTCCAGTGGTAATTCCTATAGCACCTCCATCCATCTCAAAAGTTGTTATGTCAACAAATTCAGATAATTTTTTTATAGAAATATCTCTTTGTTCAATAAGTGTAGTTGTATCATCACCGAGACTCAGGCCTTTAACTATTTTTGGGTTTAGTTGACTCACGACATTAATCTCAGAATTTATCTTCGCAAGAGCTTGCTCAATCCTTACATCTGCATCACGTCTTAAATCCTGAAGTAATTTGGAAACACGGTTTATTTCATCACTAAAATCTTTCAACTTATTTACCGCAGTAACTCTTGGCACAGCTCCTGAAGGATCAACGGCAAGCCCAGTTATTTCTCGAAAAGCTCTATCCAGTTGACCAGTAAATGTTAAATCATCCTTAGGGGAACCTAAAAGTGATTGAAATTGTTCGTGTATCAATTTCATAGACTCAAATCGTTTTTCCTGAGCAATAACAGTTCTTTCTTCATTTACAAGAAATCTATTTATAGCCCTTGTAGCAGGAGAAGCTGAGACTCCTACAGGATTTCCACCTAAAACTTTTGACTCAAAACCTACATTTCTTTTAACATAACCATCAGTATTTACATTTGCAATATTATTGGATGTCGTGTTTAGGGCAACTTGGTTGGCTTGCAACCCTGAAACACCTGTCCTTAAAACAGAGTCAAGGCTAACCATTATTTAAACCTGCAATTATTACCTACAAAAATAGATAAAGTAGGTAAAATATTCATAAATTTATTTTTGATCACAACTTGAAAAAGCAAGAAGAATCTCATTATAAAAACTCCTAATAATAATCATATTTATATATTGCAATCTATAGGCCAAAAAAAACGCTGACCTAAATCAGCGTTTTATTTGGTCTAGTATAAAGTTTTACTCAGTCTCTAAATCGTTTATTACTTCTTTTAAGGTTTCTAGGTTTTCTTTAGCTAATTCATGCCCTTGGTCTGCCGCCTTAGAAAACAAGTCATAAGCTTTCTCAATATCTGCAGATCCATTTGCTCCCGTAGCATATAATACTCCAAGATTGTATTGAGCTGGTGATAGTCCTGCATCTGCAGCAATAGTATAAAGGGTTATTGCTCTCTTTATATCTGTCTCTAGGCCTGTTCCATTTTCACATAAAACACCTAAATTAAATATCGCAACAACATAACCTAGCTCAGCTGCTTGACTATACAGTTCAACGGCACGAAGATAATCTCGTGTAACACCTTCTCCACTTTCATATAATGAACCAAGATTACATTGAGCCTGTGGGTGATTTTTTTCTGCTGCTCGATGATACCAGTATGCTGCTTCCGCTGGATCCTCTTCAACACCAAATCCCATATTATATAAAACCCCTAGGCTGTATTCGGCCTCTGTATGCTCTTCATCTGCGGCTTTATTAAAATAGTAATGGGCTTTTTCATAACATCTTTCGATACCAGTACCATTTGCATACATCAAACCTAGGTTATAGCAAGCTTCAATATTATTATCTTCAGCAGCTCTTTCCCATACAGAATGGGCTTTTTCAAAGTCTTTAGCATAAAAAGCATTTGCACCTTTATCAAAATTTATTTGGGCTTCCTCATGGGCAAGCATTTTGTTATCCTTTCGACTAATAAATCAAAAACTAATCACTACTTGCGAATTTCATGCCAACTTGCAAGTAGAATATATTAAATCAAATTTTTTTTGACTAATGGATATATATAAACTTTAAAAAAGTTAACAAAACTTTTATAAGAAAAATTTTCCTTACCTAGGAAAAAAATTATTATTTATTCTTTAACAAAAGAAAATAAATTGATACGAAAGAAATAATTCAAAAAAAATTGTTTATATTTCAATTAAGAAAATAGTTAAAATTTGTTAACTAATTATTGGCTCAGCAATTGCTAATATTACATCGATATTTTTAATTAATTATGATTTTATGAAATGACTATCGAAAATATATATATACCAGAGTTTGGTAAAAAAAATATTAAAAATACTGAGAAATCAGTTTTTTCTGATGACTTAAATAATGACAAATTTAAGGATATCTTGAAAGAAAATGATTTCAATCTTAGAGAGAATGGTCATTCTTCTAAATATTCAAACATTAGAGAAAATAAAAAAGATAAAGAACATAAATATACTGATAGAGAAAACCCATCTCACAAAGAAGTAAGTCTAGAAAATATTACTATTAGTGATAAAAGTCATGAATCAAAAGAAGGCTCTTTATCAGATGAAAAAGATAACCAAAGCGACCAATCTATTCAAAAAGAAAATACCTATATTTCTAATGAAGAAAATTATTATGAAAAAGATAATAATATAATCAGTGAAAAAAATATTAACGATACCCAAAATAAATTAAAGACTAATAAATCTGATGATAGTCAAAAGATAGAAACTAATAATGAAAACCAAGCGAAAGAAAGTAAAAATATAACTACTTCAGAAGGTTCTATTGATAAAGGTTCTATTGATAAAAAGACTCCTACTGATAGTATAAACCAACAAAATATATTTATGAAAGAATCAAACATTGGCAATGAAATTAAAGGGGAAAACCTAAATATCATTCAATCTGATAAGATAAATATACCTGTTGAACAACTCGTAAATTTACTTAATCAAGCTCAACAGCAGCTAACAACTCCAGCAGAAGTTAGCCAACCTTTAGAAAATCAAACAGCTAAACCTGTTGAACAACTTGTAAATTTACTTAATCAAGCTCAACAACAGCTAACAACTCCAGCAGAAGTTAGCCAACCTTTAGAAAATCAAACAGCTAAACCTGTTGAACAACTCGTAAATTTACTTAATCAAGCTCAACAGCAGCTAACAACTCCAGCAGAAGTTAGCCAACCTTTAGAA
>PBKD01000012.1 GCA_002722055.1 Rhodospirillaceae bacterium
GGTTTTGATCCTGGTCCTTTTGCTCCTGGCCCTGGAGGTTTTGATCCTGGTCCTTTTGCTCCTGGCCCTGGTGGTTTTGATCCTGGTCCTTTTGCTCCTGGCCCTGGAGGTTTTGATCCTGGTCCTTTTGCTCCTGGCCCTGGAGGTTTTGATCCTGGTCCTTTTACCCCTGGTGGAGGTTTTGAACCTATTGGGTTCCAACCAGGCCCAATCTTTGATCCAATCTTTGATCCTATTTTTGAGCCAACTCCTGGAGTGATTCCAATTGAAAATAATGCTGGTAATAATTTAGGAAATAGTCCACCAACTTTGACTCCTTTTTCATCTTTAAATTTGTCTCCAGGTCAGGGAATGGCGCTAAGCTTAATAGCAACTGATCCAGATGGCGATGCAGTTACCTTTGCCGTAACCGGTGGATCACAATCGACTATTTCAGTGACTATTGACGATGGGATTGACCAGATATTTAGTGCAGCCAGCCCTGTTTTTATTGATCGATTAACCCAAGCGGGTATTAGTCCATCTGAACCCGTCACTGAGGAAACTATTAGTCTTGTAACAGGTGCATTTAACGCAGCTTCGGCAGCTGCTCAAGCAAAAGCATTAGAACTTGGGATACCCAATCATGGACCGACTGATGAACTTATAGATACTGTTTTTCTAGCTGCTATTACTTCAGGATCGTCTCCAAATGATGCAATAAATGCTGCAGTTCAAGCTGCCAAAGCATTTGTTCCTGATATGATACTTTTACAAGTAGCAAATAGTTTTCAAAATCAATCATTAACATTAAATGTAACCGCTACAGATATAAATGGGGCAACTACTGTTGAAACAATCTTTATTAGTGTTGGTGCTGGTGGACCAGTAGCAGTAAATAATATTAGCGATGAAGCAATAGAAGCAGGTGCGGGTATTACTGGTGTGAATGGTTCAGGGAATGTTTTAGCAAATGATACTGGAGATGGAATAACTTTAACTGCTATAAGAACAGGTTCTGCTGAAGGAAGTGGAACAGCTGGGACGGTCGGTTCCCCAATTCAAGGTAACTTCGGAACACTGACAATAAATTCATCCGGTAATTATACATACGAAGTAAATAATTCTAATACTACTGTTAATGCTTTACAAACTGGCCAAACTCTAACGGAGTCTTTTAATTATACTATTACTAACCAGTCTGGTTCAGATACTGGGGTTCTCGAAATAGAAATAAAAGGTTCTAATGACGCACCAATTGCTGTTGGTGATACTGCTACGGCAACGGAAGGTACTGCAAGTCAAGCCGCAGTGAATGCAACGGGTAATGTATTAACTAATGATAGTGACGCTGAAACTGGAAACTTGGTTGTTTCATCGGTAGTATCAGCGGTAACCGGGACTACCACTAGTAACTTTGGCACAATCACCATGGCATCTAATGGAGCATTCACATATGTAGTTAATGATTCTAATACTACAGTGGATGCTTTGGGAACAGGTCAAACCTTAACTGATACATTTACTTATACCCTTGCTGATTCTCAAGGTGCAACAACCTCAGCAAATTTAGTGATTACAATTAATGGAGTTACTGATCAAGCCGGTCCTAGGGTTGTTGGCTATTATAATATATCAAATGGTCAGGGAAATTCAGTACAAATTCAAAATATTATAGACGCAGGTCATACACCCCAAAATATGACAACCCTATCAGCAACTGAATTAAGTCAAATTGATGTTTTATATGTAAACAATCCAAGTAATTCCAACCATACAGGTGGAGGGTCAGAATACGTAAATGCAATGCCAGCTATCGAAGCTTTTGTTGCTAGTGGTAAAGTATTAATTTACCACGATCGAAATGTTAGAGATATTGAAACTATTTTACCAGGAAATAACGGTATAACGTCTGCTAGAGATTTTGGTGAAAGTAGAGCCATTGATATTCTAGACAATACAACTTTAGTTACCGATGGTCCTGGTGGAGTACTAAATGATACCTCTCTTGATAATGGAGGTTCTTCCAACCATGGTTTTGTTCACGAAGCATCATTACCTGCTGGTGCCGTCAAAATACTGAGCTCTACAACAGATAGTAAGATTATTACATTCTCTTATGCGCATGGAGATGGTCATGCAATATACTCAACTATTCCACTTGATCATTACCTTAGAGCAGGCTCAGGTCAACCAAAAGAAAACTTGAGGGAAGTCTATGCTCCAAATGTAATTGCTTATGCTGCAGAATTAGTTGACCCAATCGTTTTGGATCTAGATGGAGATGGTCTTGAGTTTATTCATCTTCAAGGAAACTCTGTTGACTTTTCTATGGATCCCACTGGCACTATAAGTCCAAACGATTGGTTAAGCCCTGATGATGGTTTCCTTGTTTTTGATAAAAACGAAAATAATAAAGTTGATGATATAACAGAATTATTCTCAGAGTTTTTTGCAGACGGTGTCTCATCTGGAATGGAAGCATTAAAAATATTTGATGAAAATAATGATGGAGTTATTGATTCCAAGGATTCACTTTTTTCTAAATTATTAATTTGGCAGGATAAAAACTCAGATGGAAAAACTGATCAAGGTGAACTAAATAATATTTCAGATTTTGGAATAAATTCATTAAACCTTGCTTCTGAAGATGCTTTTCAAATTGTTGGTGATAGTGTTTTGCTATCTTCTGGTAATTTTGAAACGGAGGATGGTGAACAAGGTACTTTAGGTGAAGTTGCATTCAGTGTTACTAATGATGATAAATCTGATATACCAACAGTTGACCTAGGAAGTATTTCTAGTCTTCAAATTGCAGACTTAGAAAGGTTGGATACGACAAATAATTCCAATGAAAGAACTATTATTAACCTTGAAGATATTTTAACTTCTGGAAATACCCCAAGAGAATTATCCATATTCGGCGATAAAGGTGATGATTTGGTAATAAATTCTCTCTCTGAAAAAGTGGAATTAAGCTCTATTTTGATGGAAGGCTCAGTGGAGGCAACTAAGATATCTTTCGAAGGGACTTCAACTACACTGTTTGTAGACAATGATATTTCAGTCAGTATTAACCAAACTAGCCTTTTCTAATAAACTTTTTAACCAATTAACCATATATAAATAACCAGTTTTTGATATACTTTCTTGAAAATTGTTCAAAATTGTGGGAAAAATAGATAATTTTGGGAATAATTCTTAAATTATCTAGTGATTGTCTTTATGGTAAGTAGCAATAGGTAAAATTTTGATAAAACGTTATATAAATAAATTATTAAAAATAATTTTTATTTCCTTCATTAGTAAAATTTTATTTCTATATTCTGTTAATGCTGAGTCTTTAACTGAAGTAGCTAAAAAAGCTGTACCCAATCATCCATCAATAATTGCTCAAAAACAACTTTTAAAAGCAGCTAAAATTGGTATTCGTGAAGCTAAAGCTGGTTACCTTCCATCAGTTGATATGCGTTTGGGTGGTTCAAGGGCAAGAACAAATAGTTCAACAACCAGAGGTCGAGCTACAAGGCCTACAGATAGAAGTTCGCAAAGTAAAGTGCTTACAAGAAAAGAAGGAAGCTTAACTGTTAGCCAGATGATTTTTGATGGATTCGCTACTAAAAATCTTGTAGGAGCTGCAGCTTCTAGATATGAACTTGCTAATGAACAAATATTAGAAATTGCACAAGGCGTAAGTCTTAGGTTATCTGCAGCTTATGTAGGAGTTGCAAGAGATAGAAGGTTATTAAGTCTGGCTGAAAAAAATATAAAGCGACATTCAGACATCATTAAGCAAATTCAGGTTCAAGTAGATTCTGGTGGTGCTACTGCTGCTGATCTTGATCAAGCAAGAGCTAGAATTGAAGGTGCAAAAGCAATATATATGCAAATGGGGGGGAGATTGCGAGACTCAGAAGCAGGTTATTTGGAAGCAGTAGGATCTTTGCCAGGTAATATAATTTTTCCTAAACCTGATAATGAAGTTTTTGGTTTTTCGAAAGATAATCAAACTAACTCTGATAAGGATAAACCTCAATCTCTAGTTCAAACTTCTGATGAGTATAATTCAGCACTTGAAAAAATTATAGATTTAGCAATGGAAAGTAATCATTCTCTTAATTCGGCTAGGTTAACAATTGATTCTGTTATGTCTGCTAGAAAAGCAGCTAAATCACCATTCTTACCAAGAGTTGATTTACAGTTATTAGGTTCTAGAACACAAAATGTTGGTGGGTCCCCAGGAATGAGTTCGGATCATGTTGCAACTTTTAATTTTACATATAATTTTTATAGGGGTGGTGGTGATACGGCCAGACTTGAGTCAAGTAAAGCTTCTTTAGCTGAGTCAAGAGCTAGATTAATGGAGGCAAAGAGGTTAATTGAACAGACTTTAAGAATTAGCTTTAATGCCTGGAATACGGCAAGGTCACAATTACCATCGTTAGAGAGTCGTGTGGAAGCTTCGCAAGCTGCACTTGATTCATATAAGGAACAATTTACATTAGGAAAAAGAACTTTGCTAGAGGTTCTAAATGCAGAAAATGAAGTTTTTGGAGCTAGATCTGCATTAGCTGAAGGTAGTGCAACTGTTTTGCTAGCCCAATATCAAGTATTAGCTGCAACTGGTACGTTAACAAATTATTTAGAAGTTGATGTTTTTGGAAATGGGGAGAGTATTTCTAATGAAAGCCAATCAAACGATCCAGTAGAAATAGATAATACTAAATTAACAAATAAAATTAATAAAGAAACTAATGATAGTAATAAAGAAAAAACTTTTATTAATAAGAAAAATTTAAATCAAACAAGTAAATTAGATAATGGAATAAAATCAGTTATCTCACCAAATAATTCTAATAATCTTAGAAGAAAACAAAATGAAAATTTTGTAAATATTGAAAAAGATAAATCTTTATTAAAAATAGAAAACTCTAAAGTAACTAAAAAAGATAAGAAGGTTCCTGAATTAATTCAAAAGATATCGGATCCAAAAAATGTTATGGCATTTAATCCTACTAAAAATATAAATGAAAAGGGAAATATAATTAATTATAATCAATACGCCATGTTTAAAAAGCCTGGAAAAATTAATAAGATTTTAAAACCAATTAATTTAGTTGAAACAAAAAAAATATCTAATATTCAGAACTTAATCAAAAAAAACTACAATCAATTAGTTTTACTGAAGCCAGTCGCCCTAAAAGAACAAAAAAAATTAATCAATAATAGTTCTTTATTAAAAATATCAAAAAAACCAGTTACAAGAAAAATAGAAAAAGTATACAGCTCTAAACCAAAAGAAAATATAGAAGATCGTAAAATACTAAATAAAAATCAACCAAACAATGAATCAAAGCTTTTGATCAAGGGTCAAATAGAATCTGTAATTCAAAAAAGACCGAACCCAGTTAGTGTTATAGAAAAAAACAAAAGAGTTGTAAATGATACAAAAGAAAAAGTTATCTCAATAAAAATTGAAAGGCCACCAGTTTTTCTGCCTGGTGAGCCATCTTAAAAAAATTCATATTAGTGAATAAAATCATCAGGTTTTTGTTGACCTGCAGTCATCGGAGAAATGTTATTTTTTAACAACCCATTAGTTTCATAATCATTTAATTTATGAATTTTTACTAATTCAGCATTATTAATATTTTCAGTATATTTTTTTAATTTCTCAATCATAGACTTTCTTTGAATTTGCCCACACCTAATTACATCAAATGAAATAAATGGTTTAATAATATTTATACCAGAAAAGGCAAAGGCATTAATAATTGGCCATAATATTATGTTTATACTTCCATGTCTCCCTTTGCTGGAATAGGTTTCTCTTTTGCCATTAGTAGTAATTGATAAAAGTATTTTTTTTTTATTTAATAAACTTTTATCAAACCAAAGATTTTTTGAGGGTTGATGTGCAAAACCTTCAGATAAAACTCTATCACACCAGCCTTTTAGGATTGCAGGCATACCATATAACCATAAAGGGAACTGAAGAATTATAATATCTGACCATTGGATATTCTTATGTTCATATTCTATATCAGATGAAGTTGTGTTATTAATAATAGAATCTAATTGTGCTTTTGGAAATTGAACTAGATCTGTATCACTTTGATTACTGAAATTTTCTCTTGAGAGTAGTGGATTAAAATTATTTTTATACAGATCATTAAATTTTACTTTATGTCCTTTATTTTCTAAAAAAACACGAAGTTCATTTGCAATAGAAGAATTGAATGATTTTGATTCAGGGTGAGCAAGAATTATATAAAAATTCATTAATTTTTTTTACATCCAAAAAGAAACCAAGCACCAGCACCTCCAAAATCACCTCCTTGGAAAAGTTTTGTTCTTCCTTGAGCGTATTCATTTTGAATTGCGCTTTGCTGTACATTTTTAAAAAAGAATTTTGTATCAAAACCACATTCATTTAAAGTTTGTTTTAAATTTATTTCTTTTAATGGGCCCCAGAAAGGTTCATTATTGTTGTAGGTATCCCAATCTAAGATAAATTGATCATAAAAATCCATTCCTTCAAATTCAGGTGTTTCTGCATGCACCATTAACCCTCCGGGTTTTAGAAGCCTATTGCATTCTTTCATAATATTTTTAAAAGCAGGGTGAGAAGTTTCATGAAGAAGAATATGAGAAACAATTAAATCAAAACTCCTATCTTTAAAATTTGTTTTTTCAGCATTCTGTTGTGAAAAATGAATTTTTTTTGACATTGATTTTGCTCTGGAATGGCCGTACCTAAGAAATGGACCAGAAATATCGATTGCATGAACATCAGAACCAGGAAAAGTATCTACATATGGAGTTGTTGAATGTCCTACAGAACAGCCCATATCAAGTATTTTTTTGGGATTTAATTTAGAATATTTTTCTTTTATAAAACTAATTATTGTTTTACCCATATCTTCATTATATGCCCCCATTCTTCCCATGGAATATAAAAAAACACCAGGATCATAAACTGCACCAGGGAGTACATCATCTTCTATTAGTTCATTATGATATCCGCCAGGTATACAATGTATATCTACAGCACTCATATACCTAGGAACTTCCAATTTTTTGTTTAGTTTTAATGAACCTAAAGAGGATCTGTTTTTGATAGTTTTTGCTTTTTTTGCTAATACATATATCTGTCTTTCTGCAATTTCACTTTGAATATCTTGTTTCATTTCTTGGCTAGTTCTTTGTAGAGAACTCCATATTTGGTAAGAACTTTCTTTATTCATAACTTTTCTTACTTCATGACGGCTTTTAGGAAATAAATTTTTATTTTTATTTAAATTTATAGTTTTTTGGTATGTTGATTTTAATTTTGGTGAAATATGATTAGCCAAATGTAATTTAAGGTTTGAAACATACATTTGACGAGATGCTTCATCATGTGTATTTTCTGGTAGCATGTCATGTTTGCCTTGAAGTTCCATAATTTATCCTTCCTTTACATTATATTACTTAAACCGGTAATCTATTGATTTAGTAGCACCGGGTCCTGGTGTCGTAATTATATCCCAAATATTTATTTCATCTCCACTCTCATTTTGAATTTTTAAGTTAGGTATTTTTTTATTTGTTAATCTATCCTTGAGGATCATTGGTATTTCACCTGGAGATAAAATCCATTTATCACACCATTGAATTAGAGCAATTATAATTGTAGCTGTACTTAAACCTTTTTGTGTTAATAAATAATAAGATCTTTTACTATTAGGATTAATAGCTTTTTTTTCCATCAAACCTTCTTCAATAAGTTTATTTAGACGGACTGAAAGAATATTTTTTGCAATACCTAAATTATTATAAAAATCATTAAATTTTTTTGTTCCAAGTAGAGCTTCTTGTAAAATTGGTAAAGTCCACCACTCGCCTAGAATTTCCATAGATTTTGCTAATGAGCAGGCGTCTGATGAATGGCTAACTTTTTTCATATTAAATTTATAGAATAAAACATAGCTTTAATCAACTTTAGTTTTATTATTAAACCTTTAATTTTATTCACAAAAAGGGTCTAATATTGAACAAGCATTATCTAGTTGTTCAATATTCCATAATTTTTCAAGAAAATCAGCTTTTTGTTGATCAGATATTTGACCAAATGAAGCATCATTAAATTTTTCTTCAAGATCAATATTACTTAGTGGGTTTAGTGGCCCGCCTCTATAATTTTCATCAGCCCAACGGGTATGTTTAGTCCCATTATTTGTTATCAATTCAATTTTACTTCTAATTTTATCAAAACCCATAGACTCAATTTCACTATCTTGTATTGTTGTAATTTTTTTTTGCATTTCTTGAACCTCTTTTTTTCTTACAAAGGCATTAGTAAATTCTGCTTTTCCTGCCTTACCTGCAATTGCAATTGCAGATAAAAGAAAATGCATACAAAATTTTCCTTCTAATTCTGTATTAGCAAATTGATAACGGATCGGTCCAAGAATATTTTGTGCAGCATAGAGTTTTATTTCTTGAATATCTTTAAATTGAATTTTTTCTTCTTCCATAAGATATTTTAATGCATCCATACTTGGATGTGTTAAAACTCCGCAAGGATATGGCTTTATGCTTACTCCAGGGTTCTCAATAGTTAAAGGATTGCCAAATTTACCTAAGACATGATCTAAATCTGCTCCCGGTCCGGCGATTGCAAGGTAGCCCCATTTACCATCTAACGAGTTTACATCTGCAGTAAAACCATTTTTTACAAGTAAAGCAGCTGTAACACCATTTTCAGATGATCTTCCCACATGTAGAGGTTTTGTCATAGTTCCAAAATTTGCTCTAATACCTGATGCCATAGATGAAGCAATTCCAATTGTCATAGCTATTTGTTCTTCATTGAAATCAAGCATTTTTGCTGCTGCTACTGCTGAACCAAAAGTTCCAATTGTTCCTGAAGTATGAAATCCTCTAGCATAATGATCAGGGTTTATTGCTTCTGCAATTTTACATTCAACTTCAAAACCAGCATTAAATGCTGTGAGGAATTGTTTACCATCAACACCTCCAATCATTTCTCCAATTGATATACAGGCAGATAATGGTGGAACTGTTGGATGAGTTAATAGTCCATACATTCTTCCTGGTCCATAAGATAATTGAGTATCATCCCAGTCCATTGCATGTCCAGCTAAACCATGCCATAAGGCTGAGAGGTGTGCTGGAAATTTTTTACCTTTTATTCCGATTAGTCTTGAATCTGGAGAACCACTAGTACTTTCTATATATTTATACATTACACTTAGTGCATCTTGCTCAGTTCCACCGATCATTACCGAAATACCATCAAGTATACATCTTCTACTTATATTAAGTGCTTCATTAGATATTTGATCATAATTAAATTTGTCAACAAATGTTGAGGCTTCTTTAGTTAGAGATATTTCAGAAGAACCTTTATTCATTTTTTCTAACCTTCCTTTATATGTTTTTTGAACCAAGAAGAAATAGTTTTACCGGTCATAAAAATTGTATCATTTCTATTTAAAAGTTCGTCTATAATTTTTTCAAACGAACCAATTCTGTGAGGTACTCCAATTAAATGAGGGTGAGTAGCAATGGTTAGTATTCTTGGATTTTTATATATTTCTTTTTCAAAGGTAATTAAAGTATCTTTTACCCTTTGAAAATAATCATATGAATTTTGATATTGTATTGCATACATAGGGCTATCATTAATTTCCAAAGTATATGGCATACATATTAGTGGGCCATATTTTGTTTTCATCCAACGCGGAAGGTCGTCTATTACCCAGTCACACACATACTCGATTCCCTCTTTTTTTAAAATGTCGGGAGTTGAGATTGTTTCTCTTAGTCCTGGACCAAGCCAGCCTATTGGACGGTATCCAAAGAAATTTTCTAATTTATCAAGGCAATTTTTAATTAACTCAGCTTCATTCTCTTCTGCTTGAATTGATTTTTGGTGCATACCGTGACCCACAATTTCCCAGTTAGATTTTTTTATTTTTTTTGCTACTTGAGGGTAATCGTCAATAATACTAGCATTCAAAAAACCACTTGCTGGTATTTTTTTTTCTTCGATTATTTTAATTAATCTGGGTATGCCAGCTCTAAGACCATATTCAGCCCATGAAAAATTAGGTATATCAGGTAGTGACTCCTTGCCGTGAGGAGCAGTAAGTATTTTTCTTGGCATAGAATTATTAAAATTCCATGATTCTACATTAACAACAACATTAACAATTATTGATTTACCATTGGGAGGTGGTATTATTAAATCATCAGTAAAACTGAAAGGCACCCTTGGGTTTGTCATATAAATTTACTCCTCCCTCCATCACTTGTTACTGTTGTTCCAGTTATATTTTTTGAGATATCTGATGATAGATATATTATTAAGTTAGCAATATCTTTTGGGTCAGCAAGTTTTTTTATTATATTTTCATTTAAAAACTCTTCTTCAATTTCTTGAATGGATTTATTTGTTGATTTAGCTAAAGATTTAAACATATCTAAAATACGTTCTGTTCTTGTTGGGCCAGGACTGACTGCATTTATTCTAATCCCATATTGTCCTAGTTCGTCAGCTAATCCTTTAGTTAAAGATAGTAAAGCGGCATTTACTGATGATCCTGGAAGCATAAGTTTATTTGGTTTTTTTCCAGTATCTCCTATAACATTCACTATTCTTCCATCTTTTTGCTCTTTCATGTAAGGAATGACAGTCCTAATTACCCTTATTGTTCCAAAAAACTTTAAGTTAAAAGAATCTTCCCAATCTTTATCTGGAATTTCTGAAAAGATTCCTCCTTTTGCAGCTCCCGCAGAATTTACTAAAACATCAATTTTATTATATTCTGAAATGCAATATTTTGATATTTCTAATGCAGAAGTTGGATTTGTTAAATCACAAGGAAAAATTCTAACTTGTTTCTTATATTGATCTAGTTCGTCTATTCTAGATTGTAGTATTTTTTTATTTCGTGATATTAAGACTACGTTCATATTTTCTTTTATCATTTCTTTAGCAGTTTCCCAACCAATGCCTCTCGAACCACCAGTAATAATAGCTGTCTTGTCAGTTAAGTTTGTTTGAATTGCCATAATTAAATATGATTATTAAATTAAAAGAAATTAATCTATAAACTAAATTCTTTTCTTATGGAAGATCCATGTTCATTAAGTGATGGAATACTTTTTGGTTTTTTTTGTTTATCATTAGTAATAATAGGTGATTTTACTAGTTTGACTGTACCATTAGGAGATTCAAAATCATTTAATTTTAAATGTGGATGATTATTAAAATCCTCAATTGAGTTAAGGAAGCCAAAAGCTATATCATTATCTTTCAATTTTTGTGCGATAATATCTTTTTTAAATTTTTGAAAAAAATTATTAATAATTTTGTCAAGTTCTCTTCTATTTTGTGATCGCTTCTCATTATTAGAAAATTCTTCTTTAACCGCAAGATCAGGATCTTCAAAAACTTTTGAACAAAGTCTTTCCCATTCACGCTCATTTTGTATTGAAATTACTATGATTTTTTCATCACCAGTCAAGTAGGCTCCATATGGTGCTATACCTGGATGGCTAAGGCCAACTCTTTTTGGCGGTTTTCCAGAATATTGTGATAAAAGTAAAGGAACTGACATCCAATCAGCTAAAGAATCAAATAGTGAAATCTTAAGTGAAGTACCTAGTCCAGTTTTTTTCTTCTGTAATAGTGCTTGACATATAGCTTGGACACTATACATGCCCGCAGCTATATCACATATACTGACACCTACTCTAGAAGGTTCGTCGGGTCCACCAGTTATTGACGCCAGGCCTGTTTCACATTGAATTAAAAAATCATATGCTTTCATATCCCTGTATGGTCCTTCTTCTCCGTAACCAGATATGTCGCATGTAATAAGTTTAGGATATTTTTTACGTAAATCCTCAGAACCTAAACCTGCTCTGGCAGTTGCTCCTGGTGCTAAATTTTGGATAAATACATCTGCCTTACTTAAAATATTGTGTGCTAGCTGAAGATCTTCATTATTTTTTATATCAATTACAATTGATTCTTTTCCTCTATTAAGCCAAACAAAATAAGCTGATTGTCCGAGTACAGCTGTATCATAATTCCTAGCAAAATCACCTTCTTTTCTCTCAAATTTGATTACTCTTGCCCCAGCATCAGCAAGTCTTGAGCTACAGAAAGGAGCAGCTAAAGCCTGTTCAAGGGATACAACCAAAACTCCCTCAAGAGGTGCAAATTCCACTAATATGACCTCGGAAGACCTAGAACATGCTCACTTAAATAAGATAAAATAAGATTGGTCGAAACCGGCGCTACTTGATATAGCCTGGTTTCTCTAAATTTCCTCTCGATATCATACTCTGCAGCAAAACCAAATCCACCATGAGTTTGGACACACATTTCAGCTGCCTGCCAAGCAGCTTCAGATGCTAGCATTTTAGCCATGTTAGCTTCAGGGCCACAATTTTCACCTGCATCAAATTTTCTTGCCGACTCAACAACCATCATGTTTGCAGCTCTTAATGCTGCATAAGCTTTGGAAATAGGAAATTGTATACCCTGATTTTGACCAATAGGTCTTCCAAAGACATGTCTTTCATTTGCATAATTAACTGCTTTTTCAATAAACCAATCCCCGTCACCAATACATTCATGAGCAATTAAAATTCTCTCTGCATTCATTCCGCTTAAAATATATCTGAACCCTTTTCCTTCATCACCAATAAGGTTTTCAACTGGAACTTCCATATCATCAAAGAAAACCTCACATGAAGAATGATTCATCATTGTTCTAAGAGGTCTAATGGTTAGACCATTATTTTTAGCTTTTTGCATATCAACTACCAATACAGACAATCCGTCAGTTTTTTTCTGGACTTTTTCTTTTGGAGTTGTTCTTGCCAGTAAAAGCATTAAGTCAGAATACTCAGCTCTACTGGTCCATACCTTTTGACCATTGATAATGTATTTATCACCTTTTTTCTCTGCTGTAGTTCTTAAACTGAGAGTATCTGTCCCACTAGTAGGTTCAGTAACACCAAAGGCTTGAAGTCTTAAATCTCCCGATGCTATTTTTGGAAGCCATCTTTTTTTTTGTTCTTCGCTGCCATGCCTTAAAACGGTTCCCATAATATACATTTGAGCGTGAACTGCTGCTCCATTACATCCACACCTATGTATTTGTTCTAATATGGCCCCTGCATGTGTAATTTTTAGTCCTGATCCACCATACTCCTCTGGAATTAAGCATGATATAAATCCCGATTTAGTGAGAGCTTCAACAAACTCTGTAGGGTATGAATTATCTTTATCTTTTTCTCTCCAATAATCTCCAGGAAAATCATTACATAATGATTTTACGGATTCTCTGATTTGATCTATGTCATCAGGGCCTTGTTGTGTATAGGATTCAGCTGTACTCATTAAATTTCCTTATTTACTAACTTATCTACTTAAAAATCTTAATACCCATTCAAAAAAATAAGCAAAAATTTGCATGGGCAGGGATATCTTTATTTTTTATTTTATTATTCTTTTGAAACTTCTTTTACAATATCATCGTATTCTTTATCTTGTTTCTCCCTAGTTATCTGATCAAGTTCTACCTGAACAATTCTTAGGACTCTTGCTATAAACTCTGAACGCCACTGTGCTCTAAATGCTTCAGTTATATCATCAGGTTCATAATCTTCTATAGCTTGATGAGACGCCCATTTCTTTTTTTGTGCTAATCTTTCATGGGTATCTAATCTCTCTCTTAAAACAGAAACTTCTCCTGTAAGTGCCATAATCATAGCAAGTAATTTATCTATATTTGGGTCATCAAAAAAGTAGGGTCTTCTGCCTTTAGCTGTTCTGATTCTTTTTACTTTCGGTTCAGGGTGGGGATGTCCAGGTATCCAACTAGATGTTGATTTTTGTGTTTTAGCTTTTGGCTTTCGAGAGATTTTTTTAGTAGCTTTTTTTGTTACTTTTCTGGCAGACTTCTTATTTGTTGTTTTTTTTGCGGATTTTTTTACGATTTTCTTTTTAACAGCTTTACGCCTAACTGGTTTTTTTTTACTATTTTTTTTAGTCTTTCTTGCCATAATTCTCTCCCAATGTAAAATAGGTCAAAGAAGATATAAATTTATTGGTATAATAATGTATAATATATGTAACTTAAATGTTTAATTTTATGTTTTTTTTAATTTTAGCAATTTCCTCTGGAGTTTTATATGAGTGATTATGATTTTATCATTATTGGTGCTGGTTCAGCTGGTTGTGTTTTAGCCAATAGGCTTTCAGAAAATCCAAAAAATAAAGTTTTATTATTAGAGGCTGGTGGTTCAGATTGGTCTCCAATGATACATATTCCCCTTCTTGCTGGGGTTGCCTATTTTGATAAATCTATAAATTGGGGATACGACACAGAACCAGAAAAGCACTTAAAAGACAGGCAATTGCATTGGCCAAGGGGTAAGGTTATTGGAGGTTCATCATCAATTAATGGTATGATGTATATTAGAGGAGACTCTCATGATTTTGACGGGTGGCGTCAACTTGGCCTTGATGGATGGGATTATGCCAGCGTTTTACCCTATTTTAAAAAGTCAGAATGTAACCTAGAGAAAAAAGATAGTAAATTTCATGGATCTAATGGGCCATGGAAAATAAAAAGATGTACTTCTGATAATCCACTTTATAAAGCATTTTTTGAATCTTGTTATAATGTTGGGTACAGAATGACTGATGATTTTAATGGTGCCAATCAGGAGGGTTTTCAATGGCATGATTTTAATATTGCAGGTGGTCGAAGACAAAGTACTGCTGTTGCTTTTTTAAAACCCTCTTTAAATAGAAAAAATCTTCATATTATAAAACAAGCTCATGTAACTAAGATCTTGATGGATAGAAAAAAAGCTATTGGGGTAGAATTTGACAGATATGGAACAAAAAGTTCTTTTAAGGCAAATAAAGAAGTTATTTTATCTAGTGGTGCGGTTAACTCACCTGCTATTTTAATGCATTCTGGAATAGGAGAGGCTAATTTACTAAAAAAGTTTGATATTAATGTTAACCATAACTTGCCAGGTGTTGGAAAAAACCTCCAAGATCATTTAGGAGTATATGTACAACATGAATGTTTGCAACCAGTTACTATGTACAAATGGTTTAGGCCAGATAGAGCAGTAACAATGATGATAAATGCTCTACTCTTTAAGAAAGGTATTGCTACAAGTTTACCACTAGAAGCAGGCATGTTTGCAAAAAGTAATCCAGATTTAGATAGACCTGATATTCACATACTAATGGTGCCAGGTTTGAACCTTTCAGCATCTCAAAAAGGACAGCAAAAGCATGGTTTTTTAATACACGTTTATCAACTTAGGCCTGAGAGTAGAGGGGAGATTATAATAAATTCAAATAACCCTTATGATAAGCCACTTATGAAACCAAATTATTTCTCTGCTGATCCTGATTTAGCAGTTACTAGGGAAGGGGTAAAGATAATTAAGAAAATTTTTTCACAAGAACCATTTAAACCCTACCTAGGTAAACCTATTTCACCTGATAAATTTGAGCAAAATGACTCTGAGATAGAAGATTGGGTTAGGTCTTCTGCAGAAACAGTTTTTCATCCTACATCTTCCTGTAAAATGTCGCTTTCATCAGATCCAATGGGTGTGGTTGATAATTCATTAAAGATTCATGGAGTTGATAACTTAAGAGTAGTTGATGCATCAGTAATGCCTACAATTAATTCAGGAAACACACAGGCTCCAACAGTTATGATTGCTGAAAAAGCCGCAGATATGATTTTAGGTAAAACTCCGTTACCCAAAGCAGAAGTATAACTGTGAATTAATTTATTGTTTATTTAAAATTAGATCAGATGCCTTCTCAGCAATCATAATTGTTGGTGCATTAGTATTAGAACTTGTTATTAATGGCATTATTGATGCATCAACTACTCTTAAGTTATCAACTCCAATTACACGTAAATCATTATCTACAACACTATTTAAATCTGTTTTAGGTCCCATTTTGCATGTTCCTACAGGGTGAAAGACTGTTTCAGCAGTTTTTCGTATCCAGTGATCTATTTGCTCTTCAGTTTTAATTAGGTTTCCTGGCTCAATTTCATGAGAAAAATATTTTGATAATGGTTTTTGTGAAAAAATATTTCTTATAACTTCAACACCGTTTCTCAAGCAAATTATATCATTCTCTTTTTCTAAATAATTTGCATATATTTTTGGTTCCCCTAATGGATCTTTTGAGTTTAGAGTAATTTTACCTCTACTTTCTGGTCTTAGTTGATAAATGTTTGCAAAAAAACCTGGTTGATTGAGTCTATCACTCTTTGACCAGGGAAATCTTATTTTACCAGTAGAAAGACCAGGCAGAAAGTGACTTTGAAGATCGGGTATGTCTTTATCTTTTGTTGATTTTAAGTATGCACCTGCTGTTAGTGGAAAAATAGATCCTATTCCTTTTTTTAATATATATGCTTTTAAAATATTTAATGTAATTTTATCCCACCGTAAATATTTATGGAGTGTGTCATTATAGTCTGAAGCAATTTGAATTCTGACTAAAAGATGATCTTGAAGATTTTTACCTACACCATTTAGGTTGTTAATAACCTTGATTCCTATTTTTTGTAATTCTTTACCAGGGCCAATCCCTGAACGTAATAATAATGAAGGGCTATTTACTGTTCCCGCTGATAAGATTACTTCTTTTTTTGTATAAAAGTTTTCTTCTTTATTTCTAATTATAACTCTAACTCCAGTACAGTTTTTTTTATTAAATAGTATTTTTTTAACATGACAATTAGTGAGGATTCTAAGATTTTTTCTATTTCTTGATTTATTTAAAAATGTTTTGGATGTGCTTTTTCTTTTTCCAGCTTCCCATGTAAATTCATAGTAACCGACTCCAGAAGCTTCACCATTATTAAAATTATTACAATAATTTTCATTAGCCGCCATTCCAGACTCAATAAATGCCTCTGTAATTGGGTGAGAGAAAGGTGATTTGTTTATTGGAAGATAACCATATGGATTGATTTCTTTTTTGTTTTTATTCATATACTTATGGGATTTAATAAAATACGCTTCAACATCATCCCAACCCCAGCCATTATTACCTAATTGTGCCCAAGTATTATAGTCTGACGTTAAACCTACAGTATAAATCATTCCATTTATTGAGGAAGATCCGCCTAACACTTTACCTCTAGGCCAAAAAATTTTTCTTCCATTTAAATATTTTTCAGATTCTGTTTGATAGTACCAATTGTTGTACTTAAAACGATATAATGACCCTGCAAGAATGGGAATATCATAAAGGGGATTCCAATCTTTGGGTCCTGCTTCAATTAATAATACTTTAATTTCAGGTCTTTCTGAAAGTCTATTAGCTAAAACACAGCCAGCGCTTCCTCCTCCAACAATTATATAATCAAAATCTTTGCTCATTTGTCCTAGTATAATTTGATGAATAAATAAAAATAGTATATTTTTCAAAAAAAAATATTATACTTAATGATATGAAAAAAAATATAACTAAAATAGATGAGAATGACATAATTAGGATATCAGATATTTATTTCCAAAAAAATATTGATAATCAGCAGTCATTTGCTCTATCGAAAGAGATTAATTCATTGAGATTTTCTCTTCTTTCCCAGGCTAAATACTTGGACTATGACTCTGAAGCATTTAACTTTAGCAATACTTTATTAAGCTTGAAGAAGTAAATTGAAATGAGTATAGAAATTTTAAACTTAAGTTTGACTGATGTTTCAAAAAAAATAATCAAAAAAGAAATTTCTTCAGAAGAATTGGTTAAACTTTCAATTGAATCTTCTAAAAAATGGAATCCAATTATAAATGCATTCATTAAAATTAATGAAGATAATGCAGTAACTGCCGCTCGCAAAGCAGATCAAGCTCTCAGCAAAGGAAACCCTTTGGGTATATTGCATGGAATTCCTCTAGCTCACAAAGATCTTTTTTATTTAAAAGGCCAACCTATAACTTGTGGTTCAAAAGTTCTTAATGGTTATGTATCAGAGTATGACGCTACAGTAATAGACAGATTACATAATAAGGCTGGAGCTATAAATGTTGGAAGATTGAACATGGCTGAAATTGCAGTTGGTGCAACCGGAAGGAACGAACATTATGGCCATTGTAGAAATCCATGGGATCCAAAAGTTATGACTGGAGGTTCATCTAGTGGTTCTGGAGCAGCAGTTGCAGCAAGAAATGTTTTTGGTTCATTAGGAACTGATACTGGAGGGTCAATAAGAATTCCTGCTTCTGCATGTGGGCTTGTGGGTATTAAAGCTACATATGGAAGGGTTAGCAGGTATGGAGTTATGCCTCTTTCTTATTCTCTTGATAATGCTGGGCCAATGGCAAGGACAGTTGAGGATTGTGCTAGGCTTTTTAAAGTAATTGCTGGTTATGATAAATTTGACTCTTTAACAAGTACTGAGTCAGTACCTGATTATGAAGAGATAATTAAATCTGCTGATTTAAGAGGCAAAACAATAGGTATACCTAAAAATTATTTTTTTGATAATGTTGAGGAGTCAATCAATGCCTCTCTTCAAAGTGCTTTATCTATCTTCAAAAAATTAGGAGTTAAAATTGTAGAGGTTGAGGTTACTGATCAAATAGTATTAAGAGATATGACGAATATACTTTTGAAAGCTGAGGTTACAAATACGCACTTAGAATGGCTAAGAGATAAACCTAATGAGTATCAAAGTGAAGTTCGTGCAAGACTTGAAGCAGGTTTATTTGTTTCTGCAGTAGATTATTTGAGAGCTATGCGATTGAGAAGTAAATTAACAAAAAATTTTGTTGATTTATCTCTAGGTAATTGTGATTTACTCTTTACACCCTCAATTCCCATAGAGCCTCCAACTCTTGAAGAAATAGACATTGCTGTTCAACAAGATGCTCTTTCAATTAATGAAAAAGTTCCATGGTGTACAAGACCTTTAAACTATCTTGGCCTTCCAGGTATTTCAATTCCATGTGGCTTTACCCCAAAGAACATTCCAATTGGCTTTCAACTAATTGGACGGCCATTTTCAGAGGACTTATTATTTAACTTTGGTCATGCTTATCAATTGGAAACTGATTGGCATACAAAACCTCCTGTTTTTAATTAGTAAATTTCTTTAATATTCTAGAATAGTCTTGTATTATTTTTATTAGGACTTAGGCTTAGTATTCCTGCTGCAATTCCAAGATTTGAGTTACTATTAGTGTTTAATAAACCTGCATTTGCGTTAGCTGTAGAGTTTTGTAATCTTTGTAAGGCACTTTCAAGTGTTGCTATTTGATCAAGAATTCTTTGAGGAGCTCTTCCTTGGGGTTTAAACTCAGGGTCAGGGCCATGAGTAAGCAGGCGATGAGCCTTCTTGACGGTTAATTTTGCAAAGTCAATTAATGCTGTTGCTTCTCCTGCTTTTTCTTTTGATTTTATTGTAATATCATTTGTAAAACCTAAACCAAATGCAGTTTGAACAAAATCATTGGATCCATCATCATTAATTTCTCCAAATAACGTTTTTTCTCTTAAACCAATTGCTTCCAGCCCATCAGACCCTTCAGCTCCCTTGATTAATTCAACTTTATTTCCATTTAAAGCTGAAACCTTTAGGAATCTTCCTGTAAGGTCCTCGTCAATAAATTGAACTGTTCCACTTGTTGTAATTCTAGATCCTAAGGCTTGTCGCATTTTAAATGCTAAAAATCCAAATGTATCATCATCTTCAATGATAATTTGTTCATTTGGACCATCATTAATTGACATAAAGAAATAGTCACCAGCCCTAGCAGAACTTACTGCAGTAACTAGTTCCGAAGAATCAGGTGGTACTTGTCCATTTGGCAACCCAAAACGGGATAAAATGTTTGTTCCGTTATTGTCAAACGCAATACCTTTTGCTTTACTGTCAAAACCTCCACCAAATTGATGGCGCCAAGCTTGAGTTCCATTAGCATTTAATTTAATAACAAAGTTATCTTTTCTTCCAGAACTTGTTTCTCCATCTAGTGTTCCTGTTGTACGTCCTGCTACGTATGCTTCACCAGTGGTTGGGTTTACTGTAATTCCAAAACCTTTATCATCTTCAGTTGTTCCAAGGAAAGTTCTGTAAACAAAACCTCCGTCTATTGGAAGTTTAAAAGCAAATGCATCTCTATTTCCACGATGAGTTTGAAGTGATCCTACATTTAGAAAAGGGACGTCAGAAAAACCTGTTGCGTATACATTTCCGTCGTTATCTACAGCTAGATCTGTTATTTTATCATCACCAGCATTTCCAATTGTTCTCTTATTTATAGCCCCATTCTCATCATCAGGGTAATGAGCTATAAATATTGACTCATCCTCTTCGCCTGATACCCATACTGAGCCATCAGGAGCTATGGCTATAGCATCAAAGTGTTCCTCACTATTGTCAGGAGTATCATTTTGTGCTGCAAATCCTCCTAATTGTCTATTATATATAAGGTTACCATTATTATCGAGTTTAGTTATGTAAGCATCAGAGTTTCCTCCATGTGCTTTATCAGGAGCAATTGCAGACTTTGTAAAACCAGCGAGGAATACATCGCCATCAGTATTAAGAGACATTGAAAAAGCACCATCATCTGCAAAAGGAGCAAGTTGTCTTGTAAAAATTTCTATACCATTTTTATCATATTTTGAAACGAAGGTATCATAATTACCTCCATGTCCGTCAGCATCCAACAAACCATGAACTTGACCAGCAACAAAAACATTATCATTAGCATCAACTTTAACTGAGAATGCTGTGCCATCAAAAGGTGCACCTAATCTTCTTGTAAAAAGTAAATTTCCTGCAGCATCATACTTCTGAAGAAAGATATCTTTTGCAACGGGATCAATTTTTTGGTCTCCAAGATCACCTTCTGTTGTGCCAACAACATATACATCCCCATTACTATCTATAGCAACAGATTCAGCTCTATCTCCAGCATTTACTGTGTCAATTTGATTAAAGAACACTTCGTCAGGGTCGGTATCACCAAGGTTATCTATTTTTGCAAGATAACCACTGCCAAGCTTATCTTCACCTCTAATTCCAGCAACATAAACAGATTCACTTTCGTTAGAGTTTGAAGTTATTGTTACAGTTTCATCAAAACCAATATCTAACTTGAAACCAAACCTAGTTTCGCTATGTCTCTCAACTTTTAAAGATGTAGCAATACCAGCATCAACTAGTTCATCATTAACGTGATTTGATATATTATCTAAAGTATAATCATTTACGTCAGAACTAATGTCACTCATTGTAATAGTAACAGTTCTTACAGTTCCAGAAGCATCAGTTGATTGAATTGTAAATTGGTCAGTTGTTTGAATTCCAGATATAGGAGTTATTCTATCCTCTAATATAGTCGCTCCTACAAAAATAGGAGCTCTTTCCTCTTGAGGTAAGGTTAATAAGGAGCTTATTTCACTTGATAAAAGACCTAGGTCTAGAGAAAGTCTGTCATATTGAGCATTATCTATGAAATCTTTCAACTCTTTTACTAGTTTTTGGAATTGAGTATCTAAAATTTTTGCAAGTGGTTCCCCCTTTTTTGTTTGAATAAAATCGGCCATATCACCCAGTCTATTTAGAGCTTT
Organism: Rhodospirillaceae bacterium; assembly: GCA_002722055.1. GTDB lineage: Bacteria > Pseudomonadota > Alphaproteobacteria > SHVP01 > SHVP01. The sequence continues at coordinate 21,653 of PBKD01000012.1, forward strand.
AAATACTGCAAATAGTACTTTGTCATCAGAATTTAGATCATCTCTATCAAAAAGAGGATCATTTTTATTAATTAAATTTTCACCTTTTATTGCCCTCCTCTCTAAAGGAGAAACGTCAGGTTTAGGTGGGAGCTCCCAGGGAGGAATTACTGCAGGTGTTTTTAATAATGATGACAATTTTCCTTTTCTAAGAACTTCAGCTCTCAGGCTTTGGGACATACCTCCACCATTTATAAAAAAATCTGTTAATACTGTTGAAAAATCAAATTGTGTAATTGGACCAACCATATAAACCTCATAATGAAATATGTATGCAATATTTAGGCCAATGGTTAATTTTTATTAATAAATTAAAAAAATAGCTAAAATTCTCTTAATTATAAAAATATTAGGAATTTGTTAATCAAAATTTGTCAAATTAGCAGACGTTTGTTAACAAATTTTTTATATAGGAGTAATTATGGGTAGTGCAAAAAATGCTGCAATTCCTATAAATCTTGTTAGAGAACCCAACTCTTATCAGGAAAAAATAAAGTCTATTGAGGATCTTTCTAATATAAGTTCTTCTGCTAAAAGATTGAATAAAAGGGTTGTATTAGCTCATGGTGTATTTGATTTGGTTCACCTTGGTCATGTTCGTCATCTTGAGACAGCAAAAAAAGAAGGCGATATTTTAATTGTTACAATCACCCCCGACGAATTTGTTAATAAAGGACCCGGTAGACCTGTTTTCAATGCTAACTTAAGATCTGAAATGTTAGCAGCTCTTCAATGTGTTGATTGGGTAGGGATAAATAAATGGTCAAGTTCTGAATTATTAATAAATATAATTAAACCAGATATATATGTAAAAGGTTCTGATTATACTAATGAGGGTGAGGATATTACTGGTAAAATTAAAATTGAAAAGGATGCTGTTAAAAATAACGGTGGTAAGGTGATTTTCACAGATGAAATTACCTTTTCTTCATCATCATTAATAAATCAAAATTTAAATATTTTTGAACCTCCTGTTGTTGAATATTTATCAAATATAGATAGAGATTTGCATCTAAAAAAATCTCTAAATGCTATAGATTCAATTAAAGATATGAATGTTCTATTTATCGGTGAAACAATTATTGACGAATATCAATATGCTAAACCTATGGGAAAATCTGCTAAAGAAAATATAATTTCTTCCGCACATGTTGGAAGAGAAGTTTTTGCTGGAGGAGTAATAGCTGCAGCCAATCATGTAGCAGATTTTGTAAAAAAAGTTGATATAATAACTATTCTTGGGGAAAGAGAACCTTATCTAAATTTAGTAAATGACACACTTAGAGATAATGTAAATATAAATACTTTATGGCGCTCAGGTATGCCTACAATAAGAAAATGTAGATATGTTGATCCTGGGCATATGAAGAAAATGTTTGAGGTATATCATTTTGATGATACACCTTTATTTGGTAAGATTGAAGATCAATTATCTGAAATGATTCATGATAGAGCCAATAACTATGATTTAGTTATAGTTACTGATTTTGGTCATGGAATGTTTACTCAAAAATCAATTGATCATTTACAAACAAATTCTAAATTTTTAGCAGTAAATGCGCAGAGTAATAGTGCTAATCTTGGCTATAATTTAATCACTAAATATAAAAAATCTGATTTTATTTGTATTGATGCACCTGAAGCACGTCTTGCTATGTCTGATAGATACACTGACTTAGGTGATTTAATTGAGAGTAAATTAAGTAAATCTATTAGTTGTAAAAATTTTATTGTTACACATGGTGAAAGAGGTTGTGTAACTTGGTCCGAAAAATTAGGAGCAAATAATGTTCCAGCATTTACCTCTCAAGTAGTAGATACTGTAGGTGCCGGAGACGCACTTTTATCAGTAACTTCACCTATTGTTGCAGCTGGTAATGATATTGATATAGCTGGTTTTATTGGTAATACGGTTGGTGCTTTGAAAGTTGGCATTGTTGGTCATAGAAAGTCTGTAGAAAAAATTCCAGTTCAAAAATATTTAACAACATTGCTTAAATAAGAGAGGTTAAAGTTGAAAAATTTAATAAATAAATATTTTGAAAAAATCTCAGAATTATCATCATTATCAACTGTTAATTGCAATGAAGGTAAAATTTACAATCTATCTGAAACTATAGATTTATTTATTAATAAATCGTATGAGTCTACAAGGAATGGAAAAAAATTAATGTTTATTGGAAATGGTGGTTCATCAACCATTGCAAGTCATATGGCTGAAGATTTCAGTAAAGCAGCAAATTTAAGGTCATTAGCTTTTAACGACCCAGCATTTATAACATGTTTAGGTAATGATTATGGCTATGAATATATTTTTTCTAAACAAATTGAATTATTTGCCCAGCAAGGAGATATACTAGTAGCTATATCAAGTTCAGGGGAGTCAATGAATATTATTAATGCAGTAAAAGTAGCAAAAGAAATAGGGTGTTGGGTCCTAACTCTCTCAGGTTTCAATAAAAATAACCGATTAAATAAACTTGGAAATAGAAATGTTTTTGTACCATCTGACCAGTATGGTTTTGTTGAAATTGCACATCTATCTATTTGCCATGGAGCACTAGATATTGCATTGGGTTGGAAAGGCAAATCTTTAAATATTAATCCTATAAAGGTAGCAATATAGATGAAAAATAAAAAAATACTTATCACTGGAGGTGCAGGGTATGTTGGAAGCTCCCTTGTTCCTAAGCTTTTGAAATTAGGACATGAAGTCATAGTATTTGATTTATTCATGTATGGTGATGTTTTTTTTGATATTAAAAGTAATCCTAAACTCAAACTAGTAAAATCAGATATAAGAAACTTAAAAGATATTAGTAATAATATAAAGGGTTGTGACACAGTAATTCATCTTGCTTGTATATCAAATGATCCAAGTTTTGAGTTAAACCCTGAACTAGGTAAATCAATTAACTATGATGCTTTTACACCATTAGTAGAAATATCTAAAGAAAATGGTGTTGAAAGATTTATATATGCTTCATCTTCAAGTGTATACGGAGTTAAAAATGAATTAGATGTAACTGAAGATTTATGTTTAGAACCTCTTACAGATTATTCAAAATATAAAGCCTTATGTGAAGAAATTCTTTTAAAAAACAAAGAAAAGGGGTTTTATCCATTAATCATTAGACCTGCAACTGTTTGTGGTTATGCAAGAAGACTAAGATTAGATCTTACAGTTAATATTTTAACTAATCATGCAATAAATAATGGATTGATAAAGGTCTTTGGCGGATCCCAAAAACGACCAAATATAAATATAGAAGATATGACGGATCTATATGTCAATTGTATAAATTATCCCTTAGATAAAATTGACTGTAAAATTTTTAATGTTGGTTACGAAAACCACTCAATAAATGAAATTGCTAGAATTGTTAAAAATACACTTAAGAAAAAAATTGATATTGTGCATGAAAAAACAGATGATTTACGTTCTTACCATGTGTCATCTAAAAAAATAGAAAGAGAGTTAGGTTTTGTTCCAAAAAGAACAATAAATGAGGCGGTAGAAAGTATCAATCAAGCATTTATTCAAAATATTATTCCAAATTCTATGATTGATAGTAGATATTATAATATAAAAACAATGCAGAATATAAATTTACAATAAGATTATGAGAATAGGGTTAGATTTCGATAATACGATTGTTAATTACAATTATCTTGTACACGATATAGCTGTGAAAAGAAATTTAATAAATAAAAATTTTAAAAAAGATAAAAAATTTATAAAGGAGCACTTAATAAGTTTAAATAAAGAGAGGGAATGGAGAGAAATTCAGTCATTAATTTATGGTAAGGAAATATTTAGAGCTAAATTATTTAATAATTTTAGTAACTTTATAAAAGAATGCAGAAAAAATAATTATTTTTTACAAATTGTAAGTCACAAAACTGAAGTATCAAATCTTACAAACAATGGCCCTAGATTAAGACAAAATGCAATTGAGTGGATGAATAGAAATAAGTTTTTTTCTAATTTTAGATTTAAAATTTCAGATATACATTTTGAAAATACAAAGTCTAAAAAAATAGATAGAATTAACTTTATAGGTTTTGATTATTTTATTGATGATTTAGAGGAAATTTTTTTAAATAAAAAATGGCCATATAAAACTACTCCAATTCTTTTTAATAAAAAATCAAATGTAGAAAGTGACAAAATTATTTTATGTAATTCATGGAATAATATTTATAAATTTTTTTTTAAAAAAAATATTTTGGTATAAATAATATGGTTAATAACTCAAAATTAAAAAAAATAGCTGAAGAATTAATTGGCATGTCACTATCAAAATTTAGTTCTAGTCAGTTAAAATTAAAAAACCACAGCAAAAATAACCGCCTATATTATTTTATAGCTAATGACAATAAAGAATATGCCCTTAAATCTTATTCTAAAGATAAATTACATGAAACTAAGAGGTTGGATGTCGAGTTTGAATCCTTAAATTATTTATTCAATTATGGTAAATTTAATATTCCTCGTCCAATAGCTCGAAATAATAAAGAAAATTGTGGGATATACTCATGGATTAACGGTGAAAAAGTTAATAACATTTGTGAAAAAGATGTACATCAAGTAGTAAACTTTATTAGTAATTTATTTGAGGTATCTAGGAAAAAAGAATCATATAATCTGCCAAATGCCAAAGAGGCTTGTTTTTCTGCAGACGTAATGGTTAGACAAATTTTTTCAAGATATAACTTATTAAATAAGGTTTCACCTTTTTATAATGATTTAGCAGAATTTTTAAGAGATGATTTTGAACCTTTGTTAACTCCTTTAGTTAATATAACCAAAAAAAAATATAAATATTTAAATTTAAATTTTAATACTGAAATCCCTCACGAATATAAAATTTTATCTCCATCTGATTTTGGCTTTCATAACTCTATAAGAAACTTAAATGGAGAATTATATTTTATTGATTTCGAGTATTTTGGATGGGATGATCCGGCCAAACTTGTTGGTGATTTTTTATTACATCCTGCTATTGAAGATATTAATTTTAAATTAAATGAATGGAAATTATTTTATAAATTTATTAAAAAGATTTTTGATTTTGATAACGAATTTCATTCAAGGCTTCTTTTAAACTTACCACTTTTATCAATGAGATGGTCCTTAATTTTATTAAATGAATTTTTACCTAATAACTGGGAAAGAAGGGTTTTCTCGGGCGAGAAAAAATCGAGGGCTACTGTATTAAAAAATCAGTTAAAAAAAGCAAGAAAGTATACACGTTTAGTAAGGTGGTCAATCAATAGTGATGAAAAGAACTTTTTATCAGAAAATTATATTGATAATTTTTATTTAAAATCTTTTAACTAAGAGTTGATAATGCATAAAAGTAAAAATATTAAACTAGATAATAGATCAATTTATTTAAGGCATTTAGCAATTAAAGGTCTTGCTGGTGGTAAAAGAGGTCATTTAGGTTCAGCCTTTTCTTTAATAGAAATTTTAAGAGTTTTATATGATAAAATTCTTGATATAGATTCTAATGATCCGGATAATATAAATCGAGATAGATGTATTTTAAGTAAAGGCCACGGTTGTCTAGCTTTATATTCTTTATTAGCAGATAAAAAGTTTTTTCCTGAATCTGAACTTGATAAATTTTGTCATTTTGATGGTATTTTAGGGGGACACCCTGAAGCATCTAAAATACCTGGGGTGGAAGCTTCAACAGGAGCTTTAGGTCATGGCCTTTCGATAGGTGTTGGGTTAGCTATCTCAGCTAAAATACAAAGAAGAAATTCTCGGGTATTTGTTATAATGGGGGATGGTGAAATCAATGAAGGATCAATATGGGAGGCTGCTTTATCTGCAGGTAAGCATAAACTAGATAATTTAACGGCTATCATTGATTATAATAAGCTCCAGTCTTACGATAAAACATCAATTGTTCAAGACCTTGAACCTCTATCAGATAAGTGGAAAAGTTTTGGTTTTGAGGTTGAGGAAGTAAATGGACATGATGTTACAGAACTTGAAAATTTATTTTCAAACCTTCCATTAAAAAAGTCTTCACCATCGGCAATAATTTTACATACAGTTAAGGGTAAAGGTATTAAAGAAGCTGAGGGAAACCCTAAATGGCATCATAAATCAAAAATAACTGAGTCTGAGATAAACAAATTATATTCGGAATTGGAGTTAAACTTATGAGAAAAACATGTTTAGATATGGTTTATGAGCTAGCTAAAGCTGATGATAGAATAGTTTTTATTGGTTCTGATTTAGGGGCAGGCACTTTATCTGAAATGCAAAAAAATATGCCTGAAAGGTTTTTTATGGAGGGTGTTTCTGAAGCTAATATTATAGGTATGGCAGCAGGTTTAGCAATGGATGGGTTTATTCCATATGTAAATACAATTTCAACATTCATTACTAGAAGATGTTATGAACAAATTGCAATTGATTTATGTTTACACAATTTACCTGTAAAATTAATAGCAAATGGAGGAGGTCTAGTTTATGCCCCTTTGGGCCCAACTCACCTAGCAATAGAGGATATAGCAATAATGAGATCTCTGCCTAATATGAATATTGTATCCCCTTCAGATGCAGAAGAAATGAAAAGGTTTATGAATCAATCCAAAGAAATTAAGGGACCAGTATATATACGACTAGCCAAAGGAGGAGATGAAATAGTTTCTGATCCCAAAAATGGTTTCAAATTTGGAGAATCTATTCTTATTAAAGATGTTGGTGAGGTTTTGATTGTTTCTTCAGGTATTACAACAAAAGAAGCAATTTATGCATCAGAAGAGTTATCTAAAGAAGGTATAAAGGCTGGTGTTCTTCATATGCATACAATTAAACCATTTGATTATAAAAGTATTATTAAGTACTCACAAAAGGTAAAACTTATTGTTTCAGTTGAAGAGCATATAAAAAATAATGGATTAGGTAGTGCAATTGGTGATGTTCTTAATGATAATTGTTATCATAAAATGCCTAAACTCATTAAATTAGGAATACCTGATCAATTTCCTGATAAATATGGAACTCAAGAAGATTTACTTAAATATTATTCTTTAGATTCAAAATCAATATATGAAAGTGTATTAGGATTTATAAAGTCAAAAGGGCTAAAGGCTGCTTAATATTTTAACTATATGTTAATCCTTATTAAATAAGCTTATTTATATGGATAAACAAGTTCAAAATAGGGTTAATGATTTCGATGCATTTTCAAAAAAATTTTTGGAAATAGGTTATGTTATACGACCTATTGTTAATCTCGAAGCATTAAATAAAATTAGAGATACAGTTATTCAGGTAGCAGCAGATATATTAGAAACTGATATACCTAAAGATAAAGAATTTTTTTTGAACTCATTTCATTATCTAATTGATTATAATAAGTTAAATGATTTTAGACTATCTATCTATAATAAATTAAACTCTTTTCCTTGGTTTAAATCTCTATTTTATTCATTAGCAGAATCATATATTAAATCTTTAGTAGGTAATGAGCTAGTTATTCAAAAAAGAGTAAATTTAAGTATACAACTACCTAATGATGATAGTTCATTATTGCCAGTTCATGCTGATGTTTGGAATGGAGATAGTCCTTACGAGTTAGTCATGTGGATTCCAATTGTCGATTGTTATGATTCTAAGTCAATGTTTATATTGCCAATCGGAGAAGAAAATAAAATATCAAAAAGTATTAAATCATTTAGAACTAAAAGTAGTGAAGATTTATTTGATATTATAAAAGGAAATATTAAATGGCTAGATATTAAGTATGGAGAAGTTTTATTATTTTCACAAAATTTAATGCACGGAAATATTATAAACAAAGAAAATGAAACGAGGTGGTCTATGAATTGTAGATTCAAAAGTTTATTTTCACCATATTCTTCAAAAAAGTTAGGAGAATTTTTTGAACCCCTGTCTATTAAGCCAGTAACAAAATTAGGAATGAATTATAAATTCCCGAAAGGTTTTTAATATTGAAAAAATCCAAAAAAAAATATGGTTTTAGAGGGTATGTTGCTAGTGGACGTATCAATGGTCATTTTATTCCACAACATGTTCAAAATATAGTAATTAGAGATTATGCAAATAAAAATAATTTGTTATATAAATTATCCTCTTCAGAATATATCATGGAAAATTCTACTATGATATTAGAATCTCTTATTTGTGAATTAGATAAATTAGAGGGTATAATTTTATATTCTATGTTTCAGTTACCTTCGGATAGAATTTATAGAACAAATTTTTATAAAAAAATCATTGAGAGTAAGTGTACATTACATGCTGCAGTAGAAAATAATATGCTTATAGATGATTCAGATATTGTGAAATGGGAGGAGATTCTAATCCTTTCTCAAATTATTCCAGATAATATAGAAGAAATTAAAAATGTCGTACATTGATTTTGTTGGAATATTACATAATAAAACAAAGAGAGATTATATAGAGAGAGTAGTCTCTCATGATAAAGCAGAGTGCGCAAAAATTGCTTCGAAATTTAGTTTTGACTACTGGGATGGTGAAAGATCATTCGGTTTTGGAGGGTATAAATATGATGGTAGATGGTCTGTAGTTGCTAAAGCAATGATTGATCATTACAAACTAAATAAAGAGTCTAAAATTTTAGATGTTGGATGTGGTAAAGGTTTTTTAATCTATGAATTTACAAAGCTTATTCCAGGTATTACCGTAAATGGCTTAGATATTTCAGATTATGCAGTAAATAATTCAAAAGAAGAAATAAGAGAAAATATTTTATTGGGTTCAGCAGGGGATAAATTTCCTTGGGAAGATAATTCTTTTGATTTAGTTATAAGTATAAATACACTTCATAATTTATATAATTATGATTTATACAATGCGATAAAAGAGATAAATAGAGTAAGTTCTAAAAATTCACATATTACTATTGAGTCATATAGAGGTGAAAGGGAGAAAGTTAATTTACTTTATTGGCAATTAACCTGTAGGTCATTTATGAAACCTGAAGAATGGGAGTGGGTTTTTTCAGAATACGGTTACAAAGGTGACTACGGCTGTATATTTTTTGAATAAATGAGATTTAAAATGGATAACTTTACAAAAGAAAATCAATATAATGAATTATTAAATATTGCAAATAATAATGGTTTATCTTCACTAGGTCTAATGACTAATCAGGTTTGGCATGAAGACCCAAGAAGATTAGCAATAATATTATCTAGATATAAATTTGTTTCTAAAATGTTAAGTGGTAGGGGTAGTGTGGTTGAAATAGGTTGTGCAGATGCTTTTGGCACAAGAATTGTTCAACAAGAAGTAAAAAATATTTCAGTATTAGATTTTGATCCAATTTTTATAAATGATGTAAAAGATAGGTTAGATAAAAATTGGCCATTAAACGCGATGGTTCATGATATTCTTGATGGGCCCATACCCTTTGCTCCATATGAAGCAGCGTATAGTTTAGATGTTTTAGAGCATATTAATAAAAAGCACGAAGATATTTTTCTTAATAATATTGTAAAGTCTCTTAATATAAATGGAGTATTAATAATTGGAACACCAAGTATTTACTCACAAGATTATGCCTCAAAACAAAGTAGGGAAGGGCATATAAATTGTAAATCTTCTGAAGAATTAAAATATTTACTAGAAAAGTATTTTTATAATGTTTTCATTTTTTCAATGAATGATGAGGTTGTTCATACTGGTTTTTATCCAATGGCTCATTACTATTTCGCTCTTTGTAGTGGGGTAAAAAGTGAATAGCACTGCTGATGTAGCTATAATCGGAGGGGATAGCTTTATTGGCAGAAATTTATATATTTATCTTAAAAATATAGGTCTGGAAGTTTTTTGTACATCCCATAAAAAGAAAAAAGATTTTATACATTTAGATTTATTAGATAGTTCAAGTAAATGGCCCAAAATAAAATCAAAAGTAGCTATAATATGTGCAGGCGTGACATCCATAGAAAAATGTAATCTTAATAAAGAATCATATACAATAAATGTTAATTCAACTATCAAATTGATAGATAAATTAACAGCAGATGGTATATTTACAATTTTCCTATCCTCAAGTCAGGTATTTAATGGAATGATACCAAATTCATCAAGAGAAAACTTTTGTAACCCATTATCGGTTTATGGTGAACATAAGTATATTGTAGAAAAAAAAATTATAAAAGATATATCTAATAAATGTATATTAAGAATTACAAAAATTATTAATAAATCTTTACCTATATTTCATGATATTTATTCAAAATTAAATGATGGTAAAAAAATTAAAGTATTTAAAAATTATTTTATTTCACCTGTAACAATTGATTTAACATGTAATATAATACTAAAAATTATAAAATTAAAAAAAGAAGGCATTTATCAACTTTCATCAAGTGATCAGATAAGTTATTTTGATATGGCTAATTTGTATGTTGAAAATTTAGGTTTAAATAATCACTTAATAGAAGGTATAAATGCAAGACCAGTTGAAATAGGTCTAAATTGTATACCTAAATATTCTTATTTGGAAATGAGTAAAGAGAAATTATTTTTTGATTTTGATCAACCTACTTCAAAATTTTCAATAAATTCAATTCTCAATTAAAAAATTTTTAAATTCTATTTTACTATAATATGTTCTGGTTTCTTTTTTTGATTATATAAATCCCACATTTTAATAAATGATTTTTCCAAGTTTTTTGCAAGTTTACTATTATCAAATAAGGGAGCTGTATATCTTTTTTCTAATATTTTTTGTTTTAATTTCTTTAACTCATTTATATTTTGAGAAAAATAAAGTGCTTTTTCTTCATATTCACGTAAAGAATATGTGATTAATTCAGGAACTTCTAAAGCAGTTAAAATTGTAGCACCATTCCTACTTGGAGGAGAGTCACCAAATAAGGTAATTAGAGGAACACCTGCCCATAGTGTGTCTGTTGAAGTTACACCACCACCATGAAATTGGTTATCTAATGATAAATCTGCCAAACTTAACCTGGATAAATGTTCATCGTGTGGCAACGATTTAGCAAAGATAAGTTTTTCTTTGCTAACTCCTCTTTTTTCTGCTTCAAGAATTAAATTCTTTCTACTTGAAATGCTTCCCTCAAGCAACCATAGCACTGAATTTGGAATAATTTTTAATAGTCTCATCCATATAGAAAACATTGAAGGGTAAAATTTATAATGTGAATTGAAATTAGTAAAAACAAATGCTTCTTCAGGAAGGTTCTGACTTTTACGATTAAATTGTTTTTTTGATACATTAGGTATAGAAGTAGCCATAAAGGTATGTGGAAGGTGGACAATTTTTTCAGTTATAAATTGTTCCTCTTCTAAAGGGTTTTGCACTTTATCAGTAATAAGGTAATCAATAAACTTTGCACCTGTTGTTGAAGAGAAACCAAGCCAATGGGCTTGAATTGGAGCTGGTCTTAATGCAAAAATTTCGTACCTGCAACCTCTTGTATGACCAGCTAAATCAATAAGAATATTTATTTCGTCCGATAAAATTATTTTAGCAGCATCCTCATGTGAAAGATAAGTAATATCAGTAAATTTATCAAACTCTTTTTTAAAATCTTCAGTAATATTATCTTTTCCATATGTAGATATAGAGTATGCATGATATTCAAAATTATTTTTATCTCTTGCTTCTAAAACACCTTTAAAAGCTATTGCCACACTATGTCTTCTAAAATCTGGTGAGATAAAACCAATTTTTAATTTATTTTTAGGATTTATATAGTTTCTTTTCTTTATTAAATCTTTTTTTGAACTTACAAACCTTTGCGCTCTTTCAGAAGTACATATAGCTGTTCTTTTCTTAATTGTTTTACTAGCCGGCATACATTGTAAACCAAATGGAGAAACTGAAGGTACTTGTTCCTTCTCCAGTTCATTATTTGTATTTTCAATAACCTTTGATACAACTGCCTCTAAATTTTCCCAATTACATTGTTGCATCAATGCATGAGCAAAAAAAGGATAAACTAAATTATTTTTTGGATCCTTTTCAAGTGCTTTTCTAAAAGCTATAACTGATTCATCATGTCTTCCATATAATTGAAGCAATGTTCCTAGGTTGAAATATATCTGAGATTTTTCTGGATGTTTATCAATAAGTTTTTTATATATTGAAATCGCTTCGTAATATTTACCTAAATTTTGAAGTGATACAGCTAAGTTATTTAATGCTTCAGGGTAATCAGGTTCAAGGTCATATGCTTTTTTATATGCATCTATTGCTAGTTCTTCTTTATTTAATGATTGATAGACTAAACCGATACCATTAAAAGATCTTGGGTCTTTAGGATTAATATTTATAGCTTTTTTAAAGTATTTTAAAGCTTCATTAAATTTAGCGTGATTTCTAAGTAAATTACCTAAATTAATATAAGTTACTGAAAGTTTAGGTGCTAATTTTATAGCAGATTTATAATTATCATAAGCTTTTTCAAAAATACCTTTCTCACTATATGAATTGCCTATATTATTATAAGTCTCAGCAGACTCTCCAAATTTTTTAATAATTTTCTCAAAGTGACTTATCGCTTTATAATGTTCCTTTTGATTTTGTAATGATATTCCAACATGTAAATTAGCATCAATATTTTTTGGATCTATTTCTATGACCTTTTTAAATCTTTCTTCTGCATCCTTAAACTTATTTTGTCCAGATAAAATTTGGCCAATTCCCATTTGAATATTTATATCTTTTGGGTCGATATTTTCAGCTTTATCGAATAATTTCTTTGCTTCAAAATACTCTCCATTATTTATTTTAAAAAAACCGTAAGCCGTAAGGGAAGCGATAGATTTTGGCTCTAATCTAATAGCTGCTTTATAATACGTCTCAGCATCTTCCTTTCTATTTTGTCTTTCAATAGACTTAGCTAGTTCAATAATTCCGTTTACCCAATTAGGTTTCAAATTTACTGCAATACGGAATTTATCCTCAGCTTTTTTGTACAAACCTTTAAAATATAATATTAGACCTAAATGCAGGTATGCCTCAGCATGGTTTTTATCAAGGGTAATAGCAACTCTTAAACTTTTTTCTGCCTCATCATATCTTTTAAACTTTATTAATACTGCTCCTAAGGCTAGATGCGCTTCAATTAACTTTGGATTAATATTTATAGCCTTTTGAAGAGTGATAATTGCATCTTCTAACTTATTTAGTTTTAAATATAATGAACCCAAATTACATAGCGTAGTACTAATATCTGGATCTATTTCGATTGCTTCTAGATATATTTCTTCTGCTTCATCGAACCTTTTCTGGTTTTGATATAAATTACCTAGATTAGATAAAATTTTTGGATCATTAGGTTTAATTTTTAAAGCATTTTTTAATATAGGTTCTGCTTTATCATATTTATTTTGTTCCAAGTAGACAGCACCTAAATTAATCAGAGCTTCTGGGAGTTTTGGATCTTTTTCTAGTGCTTTATTATAAAAATATACAGCGTCATCAATCCTTCCGGACCGATGAAGTGATAATCCTATTGTAAATTGGTCACTTGCAGTACTTTCCATGAGAATAATTTATATATCTCAAGGTTAATAATTTATTTAAATACAAAAAAAATTTATAGGCATATTTTTCTGCAGAAAAACAAAAATTTCTTTTTTTATGATTTTTTTTGCCTAGTTAACAAAAAATTAATTTATAAGAAATTATTTTAATAAAAAAAAGCAATTAAAACAATAACTTGTATAATTATATTTTTAATTTGGGTTGGCATAACCATTGCGAATGTTATGTCGGCGATTATGCCACATGAAAACCCAGGCTTTGAGCCGCCTCGTGAGAGAGAGAAAAATGGCTATATCTATAAATACTAACTTAGCAGCTGCTGTAGCTGTACAAAATTTAAATAAAACAAATAAACTACTTAATAGTTCACAACTTAATATTGCTACTGGTTTAAGGGTAAATGGTCCAAAGGATGATGCATCTACTTATGCTATTGCCCAAAATCAGAGAGGTGATGTTGCTGGTTTCAAAGCTATTAGAAGTGCTTTAGCAAGCGGAGAGTCAGCAGTAAATGTTGCTATCGATGCTGGAAAGGCAATTTCTGATTTATTAATTGAAATTAAAGCAAAAGTTGTTCAATCAAACCAATCCACATTAGATGCTGCATCAAGAACTGCACTTCATAATGATATGAAAGCATTAAGAGATCAAATTACTTCAATTGTTAATACAGCTGAGTTTAATGATGTGAACTTAATTCAATCTGGTGCACCAACATTTTCAGTTTTAAGTAATGTTGATGGAAGTGTAATTAAGGTTAGTGCTCAAGAGATGCATACTACATCACTTGCAGTAAATGCAATCAACTTATTAACAAGTGCTAATGCTGCTTCAGCACTAGGAGCAATTAATACTGCTATTTTGATAGCATCTGAAAGGTTAGCGGGCTTAGGTGCTTCAGCAAAACGGTTAGATGTACAAAGTGAGTTTATTGTCAAATTAACAGACGTTTTAATAGATGGTGTTGGTAACCTTGTTGATGCTGATATGGGTGAAGAAAGTGCAAGACTTCAGGCTTTGCAAGTTAAGCAACAACTTGGTATTCAAGCTATTTCAATTGCTAATGCTCAACCACAATCAGTGCTTGGGTTATTTAGGTAATAAATTAATAATTAATTGAGGAGGGAGCTAGAAATAGTTCCGTAAAATGTATGCCTTTAAAATTAACATTAAAACCAGGCGAGAAATTTGTTCTAAATGGTGGTGTTTTGATCAACGGTGATAGAAGAGCAGATTTGATAATAGAAAATCAGGTTTCTCTTTTAAGAGAAAGAGATGTACTTCAACCTATTGAAGCAAATACACCAGTAAAGAGAATATATTTTTCAATAATGATGATGTATCTTGATGGTGGCTTAGAGAGTGGCCATTATAATGATTTTACTGAAACAATGACTGACTTTATGAGTTTACTAACTACAGAAAGTGCACTTAAAAAGTGTCAACATATCTTGGATGAAGTACACGAACAAAGATTTTATACAGCATTAATGACTTGTAAGTCACTTCTTCCCTTTGAGAAAGAGAGATTAGAATATGTCGTACAGTAGTAATGAAGCAACGTTAGGTAAAAGTGAATCTGTAATTCCACCAGAAGCTGTTGTGGATGCACGCAAAACTGAAATAGAAGCTTTTGAAAAGGCTACTCAATCCCTAATTAAAAATAAAGAGAAAGAAATTACTAATCAAAGCTTTATAGAAGCAATAGAGTTAAATAAGCTTTTGTGGAGAACACTAGAAACTGATTTAGCATCAAAGGAAAATCAACTTCCAGATGCTCTAAAAGCAAAATTAATTTCAGTTGCTATGTGGGTTGAAAAACATTCTTTACTTGCTGAAAAAGGTGAAGCTAAGGTTGATTCACTTATCGAAGTAAATCAATCAATTGTAAAGGGCTTAATAGCTTCAACTGAAAGAGAATAAAAATATTTAACGATAGTTATTTATATATTTAAAAAGAACATATAATGGTATATATTTCAAAAAATATTCAATAACTATCGTTATTATTCAAGACAGAAAGTCTAAATACTATGTCGATAAATAAGTATAAAGCAGCACAAAACTCTACTGAGAATCCCCGACAGACAGAATATAGACTTTTTGCAGATGTTACTAAAGCATTAATATCAATTAAGGATCTAAATTCAAAATATAAAGGACCAGAATTTTTTAAAACCCTTGATTGGAATAGACGTCTTTGGTTAGCTCTTCAAACTGATTTAGCTCATGAAGAAAATAGATTCCCCGAGGAATTGAAGGCTAATCTTATATCTATTTCTTTATGGGTTGATAAGCAAACTAGGTCTGTCATGAAAGGTGAAGCTCAAATTGAAACGCTTATCACGATAAACAGGACAATAATGGAAGGTTTACTTGCGTCATCTCAGGAAAAAAAATCTTCTGAAAAATCAAATCAAACAAATTCTGATAAAATTATTTAATTTACAGCTATTAGGCAAAAATTTCCTATTATGGCAAAAATTGCCTGGTAAAATTTGCCTTTATTATATTTCTTAGCATAATTGTATATTTTTTTTAATATGGTTAATTAGTTAATTTAAATTATTAACAATTACTTAAAATTAAATTAATTTTTTGTTAATTAATTGGCATACCCATTGCTTATTATAAGTTGTTTTTAACTAACCGCTAGCAAAATGTTGGCGCCAGCAAAAAGCTGGATTCGCAATCTTAGAAAGAGGCAAGAATACAATGGTACAAGGATTATCTATTAATACAAACCCTGCAGCACATGTAGCGCTGCAACAGTTGAATAAGACTAATAAACTACTTAATCATACTCAGTTGAAAATTACATCAGGTCTTAAAGTGAATGGACCTAAAGATGACTCTTCAACATTCCAGATATCAACGCGTCTTAGAGGTGATATTTCTGGTGTTAATGCTGTTAAAATTGCATTAACAAATGGTGATTCTACTGTTCAAACAGCTATAACAGCTGGTAAACACATAAAAGATCTCCTAATTGAAATGAAGGGAAAAGTTATTCAAGCGAACCAGGCAGGTATCGATGGTAACTCAAGAACCGCTCTTCACAATGACTTCAGAGCTTTAGCAGACCAAATTTCTACTATTGCTTTAACTGCTGAATTTAACGATGCTAACCTGATTAAATCTGGTGCAACTACATTCACGGTTTTAAGTTCTCAAGATGGAAGTACAATTTCAATTAGTGCTCAATCAATGGATACTACTGCTTTGGCCATTAATGCCTCGAATCTTACAACAAGCGGCAGTGCAGCTGCTGCTAGAACAGCTATAGATAGTGCTATAGTTCTAGCTGCTGATAAACTTGCTGTTCTTGGTGCTGCATCAAAAAGAGTTGATGTTCAATTAGAATTTACAGGTTCTTTGGCGGACATTCTTACTGAAGGTTTAGGAAATCTCGTAGATGCTGACCTTGCAAAAGAAAGTGCCCAATTACAAGCATTCCAGATCAAACAACAATTAGGTGTTCAAGCATTAGCAATAGCAAATGCTGGTCCACAAACGATCTTGGGGCTATTTCAATAAGGGTTTATAGGGCTACTTAGTTTCCATTTTTTAAGTAGCCCAAACTCTTCACCTCTGCAGAAGGCGGGGAATTAACTTAGAAGAAGGAAAACAAAATGGTTAAAGGTCTATCTGTTCATACGAACGTTGGGCAACTAGCTGCTCTTAGTCATTTGGGGGTAACAAACAGGGTTTTACAAGACACTCAGCTTAGAGTTACAAGTGGATTAAAGATAAATAACCCACAAGACGACTCTTCTGGATTTCAAATTTCCACAAGAATAAGAGGGGATATTGTAGGAATCACAGCTGTAAGAACCTCACTTGATCTCGGGGTGACTACTGTTAACGTAGCTATAGAAGGTGGTAAAAGCATCAAAGATTTAGCTATAGAGATGAAAGGGAAAGTAATTCAGGCTAATCAAGCAGGTTTGGATACTAACTCAAGGACAGCATTACATAATGATTTTATTGCATTAAGAGATCAAATTAATACTATTGCTCTTTCAGCAGAGTTTAATGAGAATAACATTATTAAATCAGGAGCTACAACATTAGCTGTTTTGAGTACACAGGATGGAAGTACAATTACAGTTTCAGCTCAAATAATGGATTCAACTACTTTACAAATTAATGCTACAAATCTAACTACTAGTGGGAGTGCAGCAGCAGCAAGGACGGCTATTGAAACTGCTATAGCATTAGCTGGTGATAAGCTTGCAGCATTAGGTGCATCTCAAAAATCACTAACTATTCAATCAGATTTTACCAGTAAAACAATTGATAGTTTAAAAGAAGCCTTGGGAACACTTGTTGATGCTGATTTAGCAGAAGAGTCAGCAAAACTTCAGGCATTGCAGATTCAGCAAGCTTTAGGTGTTCAAGCTTTAAATATTGCTAACGCTGGACCGCAGCAGTTACTCGGTCTATTTGGAATAAGATAATTAAATTAGGTAGGGGGTAAATGCCCCCTACCTATATATTGGAAGTTAAAAAATTAATATGTTAGAAAATATTAGAAATAATATAAGTTTTTCAATAAACTTTTTTTATACTTGTTTTAGAGGTTAACATGGCTTTAAAGTTAACCTTAAAACCAGGAGAGAAGTTTGTAATTAACGGTGCTGTTATAGTTAATGGAGAAAGAAGGTCGCATCTATTAATTCAAAACAAAGTTTCTATGTTAAGAGAAAAAGATGTTATGCAACAATCCGAGGCAAATACACCTGTAAAACACATATATTTTGCAATTCAAATGCTATATTTAGATGAGACAAATGATTCTTCTTTTTATGATGAATTCGCAAAGAGAATCCAAGAATTTATGTCAGCAATTGTTGATAAAGATGCACTTAACAAATGTGGTAAAATTTTAAATGCCGTAAATAATGGCAACTATTATTATGGGTTAACAATATGTAAAAAGCTTTTGCCATTTGAAAGATCAAGGCTTGAATATTTCTCCAATGGTAGTAGTGATTGCAATAAAGAAAAAATAGAAGAAAAACAGATTGAAGAGAGTAAAGTAATATCAGCTTAGTTAATTTTTGTATTTAGTAAATTTAATTTAATCAGGGTAGCTAGATATGGAAATAAATATTGACAAAATAAATTATTATAAAAATTTACAATTAGATAAATCTATAAATAAAAGAGATAATTCTTTAATAAACAAAAACCAACAAAGTATATCAGTTGATAAGTCTTATCTTAATTCACAATCTAATATTGTTGGTCTTAATTATATGCAGAATAAAAGTTTGAGTATTCTGCAAGATATTGAGAGTGGTAGAACTGTATATAGATATATTGATAAAAGAACAGATTCTATTATAACACAATATCCCAGAGATAGTGAATTAGCAAGAATTGCTTTCTTGAATAAAATCCAGAAGGTAGCTTTAAAAAAATTAGTTAAAGAAGAAAAGAATTAAGTACTATATTATTTCGTTAAGAACTATAGAAACAGGTTTTTGATTACTTTTTGGTGTTAAAAAACTCATAGAGTAATTGTTATAACCTCTAGGTGGGTTATTAATCCTAGCAACTTCTTCACTTATAGATTTTATCATACGTTCAGTGACAGTTTTTGCTGCGAATAATGCTCTATTATGATCGTCTAATATTTTTTTGAACTTATTTAAGGTTGATTTTAATATCTCTAATTCTGAAGTTGAATCAGTAAATGAATCTCTGGGTAATAGACTTAATTCTTTTATTTCTTTCTCATAATAATTACTAAGGGAAGTTTTATCTTTTTCTAGTGACTTAATTTCAGAAGGTCTTTTATTTTTTTTTAAATGTTCTGTTTCCATTATAATAATTTTTGAAAGTTTATTTATTACATTTAATAAATCGTTAATTCTTTTAGGCAAATTCATATCATATTCCCTGTGATTTGATTATCTCATTAAATACTGCACTACTTATGCCAATACCGCCTTGTTTGCTGATAGATTTTGATATTTCCTCATTTAACATTGATCTGTACATTTTTTCAGATGAACCACCACTAAACTCTCCAGGTTCAACCCCGGAATACATTGATTCTAAAAATTCAAAAATAAAAACGGACTCAAAAGATTCTGCAGCAGACTTTGCCTCTTTTATAAATCTACTATTAGAATTGTTAATTAAATAATTAGATTGTTTGTTTAATATAATATTTTCATAATTATTTATTTCCATTACATTAACCTTATATCTGCTTGAAGAGCGCCAGCTGTTTTTAATGCTTGAAGAATAGAAATCATATCTCTTGGGCCAATTCCAAGTGAATTAAGTCCATTTACTAAGTCTTGTAAATTAACACTTTCTTTTACTACAGCCAGTTTTTTATCATCTTGTGATACTTCTATAGTAGTTCTAGGAACTGTAACTGTTTCACCTTTAGCTGCAAATGGCTGAGGTTGTGAAACTTGTGGAGTTTCGGTAATACTTATTGAAAGTGTGCCTAATGCAATAGCGACTGTATTAACTTTTACATCATTACCTAAAACAATTACTCCTGTTGCTTCATCAATCACTACTCTTGCAGGTTGATCTGTATCAACTCTTAATTGCTCTATATCTGTAAGTAATTTTACCATCTTATTAGTATAATTTTCCGGGGTCGTTAAACTAATTGTACCTGGGTCTTCGACATTTGCAGCTTCTTTACCTAAAAAATTATTTATTGTATTTGCAATCCTATTAGCTGTTGTGAAGTCAGGGTTTTTCATTGATATACGAATTTGATTTAGATTGCTAAGTTCAAAAGCTATTTCTTGTTCAACTATTGCTCCCTGAGGAACTCTTCCAGCAGTTGGAACTCCCTTTACTATTGATGCTGCAGCTCCTTGAGCTTCAAATCCCCCAACTAGAACTGGTCCTTGGCCTACAGCATAAACTTGACCATTTGCCCCAACTAATGGAGTTACTAGTAATGTTCCACCAAGTAAACTTTTTGCATCACCGAGTGTGCTGACATTTAGATCTATTCTGCTTCCTTGTCGCGCAAATGGAGGTAGATTCGCAGAAACCATAACAGCTGCAACATTTTTAGTGTTTAATCCTGACCCTCTGGTATTTACACCAAGTCTCTCAAGCATTCCCTCCAGACTTTGTTTAGTAAAAGGAGAATTACCAAGTGAATCACCACTGCCATTTAAACCAACTACTAGACCATATCCAACTAAAATATTATCTCTAATACCTTCAAAATTGACTATATCTTTTATTCGCGACGATGAATGAGAGTAATTAATAGAAAATGTGAAAAAAATAAAAATAGTAAAAAACTTAAGTAAATAACTAAATTTATTTGATTTAAAAATATTTTGATTAATTTTGTTCATTTTATTCTCTATGGGATTTCTTCCTACAAATACACAACTAGATATGCGAAATATATGCCAAGTTAAAAATAATAACTTATTGATATTGTTAGTAAATTTTTTGAGTTTAAATTTTAATTTTTTAAAAAAGGAATAATTTTCCTAGTTTTATTAAAAAATTAAATTTCTATTAACTTTTATTGACCTAAATACCATTCAAATAAGAGGTTGAAAAATGAAAATAGAGTCAACAAGATCTTATAATGTAAGTTCTGAAAAAAAAATTAAAAAAAATTTTCCTGTTGGTCAGAGTTTTTCCATCAAGTCTGATGAAGATTATAACCTAGATGAGGGTATCAATAGTGTAAATTCTGTTGGAAGCTTGTCATCACTTGATTCTTTATTAGCTATTCAAGAAGTTAACGATCAAACTAATTCAAATAAAAAAGCTATATTTAAAGGGAAAAAAATATTAAATTTATTGGATGAACTAAAACTAGGTTTACTTAACGGCAAAATACCCATATCAAAATTAGATATGCTATTAAATGCAGTAAAACTTGAAAATAACAATAACACAAATCCCAATTTAGCTGAGGTTTTAGATGAAATTGAGTTAAGAGCTTCAGTAGAATTAGCTAAACTTGGTAAATAAATCAATTCTTTTTTTTCTTTGAAATTTATTGTTGATGAGGTGTTGATTGCCTCATATAATCCTGACCCTAGTATTTTCTATAATTTTAACTAATAATTTTTTATATGTGTAACAAATGAGTCAAAAAAAATCGAATAAATCAAAATCCAAATTATCTCGCTCTCTTTTATTTAAACGAGCAAAAGTTAGCTCGTCTTATCAACCAACTGAGGACGAGCCATTTATGAGTGCGAAACAGAAGGCATATTTTAAAAACAAATTACTTGACTGGAGGGATGAATTACTGCAGGAAACAACGCAAACTCTAGCCTCATTGCAAGAAACAACTAATACAGCTCCTGATCTTACTGATAGAGCAACAGTAGAGTCCGAAAGATCCTTAGAGCTTAGAACTCGAGATAGAGAAAGAAAATTAGTTACTAAAATAGATCAAGCTTTAATGAGAATTGAAGAGGGTACATATGGTTATTGTGAAGAAACTGATGAGCCTATTGGGTTAAAGCGACTTCAAGCTAGACCTATTGCAACCCTGAGCTTGGAAGCTCAAGAACGGCATGAAAGAAGAGAGAGAGTATACAGGGACGATTAATTTTCAATAATTAATTTTTTGAATTATATGAGGAGGCTTAAATATTCTATATCAGCCTCCTCAGGCAAAGACGAACTAGAAAGGAAAAAGAACATCCAATACTTGTTGACCATAACGAGGTTGTTGAACGTCAGTTAACTGTCCACGTCCGCCGTACGAAAGTCTAAGTTCAGCGATTTGAGTATGCGTAATTGTATTAGAAGCAGTGATATCTTCTGGTCTGACAACGCCAGCAATAATAAATTCTCTAACTTCAAAATTTACTCTTACTTCCTGTCTTCCCTGAACTACTAAATTACCATTTGGTAAAACCTGTGTTACTAGAGCTGCTACAGTAAGTGTTAACTTCTCACTTCTATCAACGGTTCCAGCCCCAGTATGTTTACTTTCAGTACCGAGACTAATCATTGGTGCTAAATTTAGTGACTCAGGAAGTATTTTTTTGAATTGTCCTTCCTGTCCTAGTAAATTTGTTATATCAGAATCTTCAGCATTTGATCTTGATCTTTTAGTTGTGTTTGCTAGTGCTGCTTTTTCATCAATATTTATTGATACTGTTATTATGTCACCAACCCTAGCTGCTCGTTGGTCTCTAAAAAATGCCCTAGCACCTTTTCTCCATAAAGAATTAGCCATATATTGATTTTTTTCAGGTTGAGGCATGGGAAGACTAACCACTTTATAATTTCTATCCTTTGTGGGGTCATTAATTGGAGTAATGGGAGGTTTTGTTCCAACATATGCTAATCTTGTTATACCATTGCAACCTGATAAAAAAATAGAAATTATAAAAATATATACTAATAAATAGAAATTCTTTTTATTTTTGTAGTTCATTATACTATGCCTTTTTCTAATTTTTACTTTGTAAAAAACTTATATTATTATTTGATGGTATTCTTACTTCATTTTTTCCAGTAACTATTCCACTTATAATTTTTCTACTTCTTGGATTTAATACTCTAATATGATCACCCAAACTGCCATGATCTAAAGATTGACCAACGGTTTTTATTGTCATTAACTCTGATTTAATAAAAAGTGAAACTGCTTTTCCCTTTTCAACTAAACGAATATTTCTTAAGTCAATTTTTTTTAGAGGGGATCCCTTTCTCAAATTTCTGCTAGCTTCCATTCCAATAATATCATCGATGCTTGTTAAATAATTTATATTAATTCTATTTTTAGCAATTTTAATAATTTTTATATCGTTATTATTTAATATTTGTCCTTTACTTATTTTATTATTTAGTATTGGAATATTTACCACACTTCTAGCAAAACCTTTTAAATTAGTTATTAAAGGACTAAAATCATTTCCCATAATTTTAATATTTGCAAAAAACCTCTCTGTTTTTTCATTGTAACTTAAGTGAATTATTTCTACTTTGTAGTCACTGTTTATGGGAATGTATCCAATTAAATGATTTGATTTAATTTGTATTATATATTCACTTGGTATTCTATTCTTATTAATTTCATTTATTATATCATTTTCAAGTTCTTCTGATGTAATTCCTCTACTAGATCTTCTGATTGTTATTGACTCAATTGTTGAATTAGATTTCCAATCTATATTAAAATTACTTGCTAATTTTTTTATTAATTTTAATCGTATAATTTTCTGTTGTCCCGGTTCAGGAGAATTGCCAATTTTTTCATTTGCTATACTTTCAGGTAAACCATTAAAAATATTACCTAATTTAATAATAGGAGAGTCAATTAAAACTTTCTCCTGAATACTTACTGATGCAAATGTTTTAGAAGTAATTAATAAAAATAATACAAAACAAATTATTTGATTGAATCTCATATTAAAATTTCACTTTCTTATCTTAGGTTCGAAATAGTTCTTAGCATCTCATCTGAAGCAGTTATTACTCTTGAGTTCATCTCATAAGCTCTTTGAGCAGTAATCATTGAGACTATTTCAGTAACTGCATTAACGTTAGCAGTTTCAAGAAACCCTTGAAGAATTGTTCCAACTCCTCCAACTCCAGGTATTCCAACTGTTGCAGGTCCAGATGCCGGTGTTTCTAATAAAAGATTATCACCTATAGCTTCAAGGCCAGCTTCGTTAGGAAAAGTTACCAATTCAAATTGACCTACGTTCTGGGGCTCTACTTGGCCATCTATTTTTACTAAAACCTCACCAGAAGCATTTATAGTAACAGCAACGGCATCTGCTGGTACTGTTATCCCTGGTCCGACTGTGAAACCGTCTTGAGTTACAATTTCCCCAGTTGGGCTTAATTGAAATGCACTAGCTCTTGTAAAACCATCTTCTCCATTAGGTCTCTCTACTCTGAAAAAACCTTTACCTTGAATAGCCATATCAAAATCATTTTCAGTTTGAGATACAGAACCTTGTTCCATTATTCTATAGACAGCACCTGCGTTTACTCCTGAACCTAGTTGTATTCCAGACGGAACAATAGTTCCCTGGTCAGATGATGTTGAACCAACCCTTAGTTGGTTTTGGTATAACAAATCCTGAAATTCAGCTCTTTGTCTTTTAAAAGCAGTAGTATTTAAGTTGGCTATATTATTAGAAATAACTTCAACATTTAATTGCTGTGCCATCATACCTGTTGCTGCAATAGAAAGCGATTTTGTCATTTAATTCTCCTCATTCTTAATTTTTTAGGCTGAAACTACTTGCCCTAATTTATCAACAGCTTTTCTTTGTAAGTCATGGTCTGTTTTTAACATATTTGCTGTACTTACGTATGATCTCACTACTTCCATCATTCTTGTCATTTCTAAAATCCCTTTAACATTGGATCCTTCAAAAAATCCTTGCTTTACAGTAAAATCTATTTTGACAATTAGATCATTTTGGTTGTCTCCAGTAAGATCTATGGGATTAGAATCTGTTTCATATAATCCTCCACCAATTTTTTTTAATGTTTGTAAGTCATCAAAGCTAACAATTTTAAATTGTGCTATTTCTCCTTGCTCTCCATTAATTATTCCATTGTCAGTGACAGTAATATTTCCATCTTCCTCAGTAATTATTATCGGATTATCGTTATTGTCTAAAACGGGAAGACCATTAAGGTTGACTAAAGTTCCATCTGCAGCCAGTTGAAACCTTCCATTATTTGTATATCTAATACCTTGATCAGTATTTATTGTAAAATAAGTATCTTTACTTGTAGTGAAGTCAAATGGACTCCCGGTTTTTTTTAGTGGTCCTGGTTCATTATTTCTCCAAACACCAAAATCTTGAACTAGAGATACCTCTCTTTTATTTGTTGCCTTAACAACAAATTCTTCAAATATTGGTCTTTCTCCCCTGTAACCAGCTGTATCAATATTTGCTATATTGTTAGATACAATATCCATTTTTCGGCCAAGAGCAATTTGCCTTGATAGGCCTATATAAGAACTATTTTCCATAACTTTTGCCTTCTTCCTTTGCCTACATAGCTTTTTTTAGCTAGTTGTACTCTGAAGGAACTACCCAATGTAGTTGAATATTTATATTGCTAAATGCATGCCAAAAAAAAACATTTAATTTCAATAACTTAAAAATATAGATATAATTTACAAGGAAATTTGTGCTTTTCTAGTAGGAAAAAAGTTTCAGATTTTTATATTATTTGCAATAAAAGTTATGTTTTTATTTAATGACTAAATAACAATAAATGAGTTGTTAACCTTATTTTACTATAATTTGGCCTACAAAGTTAGGGGCCAATTGTTAAGGAAGATAAATGGCTGAAGAAGAAGAAGAGACTAAAGAAGGTGAAGATTCGCCACCAAAAAAAAAGAGAAGTATTAAGAAATTATTAATTTTTATTGGGGCTCCAATTATTTTAATAATTATCTTAATAGTAGTAGCATTTTTTCTTGGACTAGGTCCATTTGGAGAAAAAGAGGCAGATAAGAAAGATGGTGATGAAACGGAGGAAGTAGTAAAGTCTGAACCTCCTCCAACTTTTTTTGAATTACCCGAAATAAGAGTTAATTTAAATACTGATAACAATTCATTAACCTATTTAAAGGTAATAGTAAGCCTGGAGTTAGCATCTGATTTACCAGAAATAATGGAAGAGAGGAATGCAAAGTTACAAACTCTTATGCCAAGAGTTATTGATAACCTCCAAATATATATGAGGGAATTGAGATTAGATGATATTAATGGTTCTGCGGGTGTATATAGATTAAAGCAAGAGTTATTATCAAGAGTAAATAGAGCAGTTCAACCAATAGAAGTTAGAGATATATTATTTAGTGAATTTGTAATTGAATAAAAGTTATATTTATATTGAAAGAATTATTTTATGGCTGAAATTAAAGACGATCTAACTAATGAACAAACTGGGATAATCAATCAGGATGAAATAGATAGTCTAGTTCAAGAAAAGACAGAAGCTGGTATTCAAGCAATTGTTAATTCTGCTGCGGTGTCATATGAAAGACTACCAATGCTTGATGTAATTTTTGACCGTCTAGTAAGAAGGTTGACCACTAGTTTAAGAAATTTTACATCGGATAATGTAGAAGTAACTATGGATGAAATAAAGAATGCAAGATTTGGGCACCACTTAAGTTCAATTTCTTCAAACCCAATTTTAGCAATATTTGCTGCAAAAGAATGGGATAATTTTGGATTATTAATCCTAGATTCTGAGTTAATTTTTTCAATGGTTGATGTTTTACTAGGAGGAAGAAAAGTTGGAATATCAGACGTAAGCGGTGAAGATAGAGGTTATACGACTATTGAAAGATCTTTAATTGAAACACTTATAGATGTTGTTCTTAAAGATTTAAGTAAAGCATTTAGGCCTCTTAGTGAAATTAATTTTGAATATGAACGATTAGAGACAAATCCTAGATTTGCTACAATTGCAAGGCCGGATAATGCAGTTATTACAGTAAAAATGAAAATATCTATGGAAGATAGAGGAGGTTCAATAGAATTATTATTACCGCTAGCTACTTTAGAGCCAGTAAGAGAACTATTACTTCAAAGATTTCTTGGGGAAAAATTTGGTAGAGACTCAATCTGGGAAGGTCATTTAGCAACTGAGTTGTGGTCTACTGAAGTTGAAATAGATGCAGTTTTAGATAAAAAAATTATGGATCTTGGTGATGTAATGAGTTTTGAAATTGGTGACACTTTAATGTTTAACTCAACAAGCGAATCTGATGTTTATTTAAACTGTGGTAATATTCCTCTTATGCATGGAAAAATGGGAAAAGTAGATAAAACAGTTGCAATAAAAATTTCAGAAATTTTATTAAAAAAAATTGACTTACAAGATCATTCAATTGATGAGAATATAATTGATGATCAAAATAATCTTTTAGAAGAAAAAAATCAAAATGAAGAGGTAGTATAATGATTTTTTCATATTTTTTTATGCTTGATATAGTTTTAATATTATCATTAATTATTACAATCTTTTGCTGCTTATTTCTTTATAGAAAATTAAGAGAAATACGAAAGTCTGAAAATGAAATAAGAAAAATTATAGTTGAATTTACTTCAGCAACTGAAAGAGCTAATACAAGTCTCTTAACATTAAAGAAAAGTAGCTCAGATTTAACTAATTTCATGCAGGATAAAATTTCAGAGGCTAAAACTGTTATTGAAGATTTAAAGTTTTTAAATGATCAGGGTTTAAAAGTATATAAAAAATTCGACAGTATAGAATCAAATAGTAATAAATTTTCAACAAATAACTATTCAAATGAAATTATTTCTAAAAAAAACCTTTATAATTCTGAACCAACATCACTTATCAGATCTGAAATGGAAAAGGAATTGATTAACGCTTTGGAACAATCAAGGTAAGTAATAATGAAAAAATTACCAAAAATAACAATTAGATTTTTACCTATAGTAGCTTTTTTGGCTGCTGTTTCACTTTGTGTAAAGTTAACTAATGAAAACTTTACTTTTAAACCAATAGGAATTGCTATAGCACAAGATGAAGATGGAACATCAAAAGATACTGAGAAATCTGATTTAAAAGAATCTGGAGAAGCAACGTTGCAGGAGGCTCTTGATGAAGACTCAGAATCATTAGATGGTCCCAAAAAGCCAATTTTTACTGCTGCAGAATTAGATATTTTAGAAAATTTATCTGAGAGAAGAAAATCACTTGATGCTAGGTCATCTGAGTTAGATATAAGAGAAAACTTATTAGTCGCTACGCAAAAAAGTGTAGAAGAAAAAATTAATGAATTAAAAAAAATTGAAGTTACAATTCGTAATTTATTAGGTCAACATGATAAACAAGAGAAAAAGAAACTTTTAAGTTTAGTTAGGGTATATGAATCGATGAAGCCTAAGGATGCGGCTAGAATTTTTGAAGAACTTGACTTAAATGTCGTTGTGGATGTTGCTGAATTAATGGAGGAGAGACGTTTAGCTCCAGTTTTAGCATCTATGGACCCTCTCAAAGCAAAAACAATAACCATTGAAATAAGAACGAGGAGGAAGCTTCCTGAGTCAATAAATGTAAAACAGAAAGTTCAAAACCAAATAACTGAAGAAAATCAGTCAATAGAAAAAGAAGAAGAAGCTCTTCCTTCAAGTTGATAATATAGAAAATATTTTACTGTAAATTTAATTAGTTATTTTATTTTATATTTATAGAAAATATGTTAGTTATAATTATGTCATTCTTGCTTTTGAATATAAATTTTTTTAAGAAACTAATAAAATATAAATATTTATATATTTATATAATATTTGTTTATTTTTTAAATTTAAATTTCTTAAACGCTCAGGAAAGAGTTGATATCAAAGGATTTGATACAGACCTATTTTCTAGATTAGTATTTAATTGGCAGAGCCCTGTAGAGTATCAAGCAGAAATTCAAGGTAAAGAGTTGACGATTAGATTTGATCGTCCTGGTTTATTTGAAATAGAAAAAATAAAAAATCTTCTACCAAAAGTTGTAAATTCTTCAAGTTATAATTCAAAAAATACAGAAATAAAAATAATTTTAAATAATAATTATGAAATTAAAACTACTGCAAATGAATCTTCAGTAATATTTGAAATCCAACAATTAGAAAATTCTGAAAATATTAAAGAAATATCAGTTCCTAAAATAGATAAAGAATTGCCCCAGTTCAAAGAAACTTCTGGCATAAGGGTTAGGTTAGGAAAACATGAAAAATATAGTCGAATAGTTTTTGATTGGAATGACAAAGTTAAATATAAACTAGAAAAAAATCTAGATACTGTAATAGTAAGATTTAGTCAAAAAGTAAAATTTACTTTTCCTAGAAATTATAAAAATATAGTATCTTATATCTATAATATCTCCCAGGAAATTGATGGTAATGAAAGTTTAATTAAAATAAAAACTTCTGATGAAATTAAAATTAGAGACTTTGTAAATAATAAATCGGTCGTAATAGATTTAATTCACGATAATAAATTATCTAAAGTAAATATTGCTTCAAAGAATATTAATAAAAATATAAATGAAAAAAATATAACAAAATCTGTAATTACTGATAATGATTTAAAAATTGAATTAGAAGAAAAAAAGATCAATGATGGGAATAACAAAAGCAAAGAAAAAAAATCAACTAAAGATGATGAAAAAAATAATAATAAGTTTACAATTGAAAAGCCTGGTAAATTAAATATTGATTTCTTAAAAAACGATGATGGTTTGTTAGTTTCTTTTAAGTGGCAGAATCCAACAACTGCAGCAGTTTTTGAAAGAGCTGGATATAATTGGATTTTATTTGGTGGTAGTGGCCCTTTTAATATATCTCCCATAGGGAAAGAATTTGCGAAAGATTTAATATCAATTGAATCAATTAAAATAATGAGAGGATTGGCTTTTCGGTTGAAAGTAAGAGAAGGTTTGTTTGCAAATGTGACAAGAAGGGGTTCTAATTGGAATGTAGAATTTAAATCAAATAAAAGACAGCTAAATAGGCCATTGCTTGCAAGAGGCCAACCTAATTGGCCTACCGGTCCTAGAGTATTTATTCCAGTAGAAGGTGCTTCCTCAAGAATAGCCATAGCAGATCCAGAAGTAGGAGATGATTTAGCAGTAATTCCTATTTTGCAGGATGGAAGAGGGAGGGCTCAAGAAAGAATTTTTGCACAATTTAAATTACTTCAGTCTGCTCAAGGCATTGTTGTTGAGAGAAGATCTGATGATATTAGAGTTGCTACTGCAAATTATGGTGTTGAGATATCTTCACCCAATATTGGTTTAGCTTTATCAAATAATAAAAAAGAATTATTAGAAGATAAAGAAGTCTCAGGAGAAGAAGATTTATTTGAAGATGTTAGCTCAATTTTAGATTTTGTTGCATGGAGAGGAGAAACTAATATAGAAAACCTTGATCAGTTTAGTCGTCAACTTCAATTGTCAGCCTCAAAAGCTGCTGAAGATGAAAAAATTGAGTCTTATATAGATATTGCTAGATTATATATAAGTTACGGTCTTAGTGCTGAGGCATTAGGGTATTTAAGATTAGCTTATGATATAGATCCTTCAATTGAACAAAATCTTGAATATAAAGCGATAAGGGGTGCTTCATCATATTTGTTAGGTAGAATCGATGAAGCCTCTAAAGATCTATTAGAACCAGATTTCGGAGTAGATCCTTCAGTTTCTTTATGGAAAGGGGCTATTTTAGCAGCAAGAAAGGAATGGCAAGAGTCAAGACAAGAATTTCAATTAGGTGTTATTGCATTGTCAGATTTAACTCCAGAACTAAGGGTTAAATTTCAATTATTGGCTGCAGAAACTGCTTTTAAGGCAGGTGAAGTAGCAAGTGCTGAACTTGAAGTTGAATCTATTGATCCTGAAGAGGCCTCTTTAGAAAGTATAAGTAGAGGTAAACTAATTATTGGTTTAGCTAGAATGGCAACAGGAGATAAAGTAGGTGGTTTAGATATTTTAAATGAAGTTGTAAATGAAAAATATAGACCAACATGGGCTGAGGCACAGATTGTTTATAGTATAGAAAAATATAAACTAGGACAAATGAATATTGAAAATGCAATTGATAACCTTGAGTCTTTACTCTTTGTATGGAGAGGAGGGCAATTTGAATTATCATTATTAAAAAATTTGAGAGATCTTTATCTTGAAAATGAAAACTTTAGAGGAGCAATGAACTCTCTAAGAACAATAAAGACTGCATTTAAAGGAACAATTGATAGCGAAAAAGCTGAGAAAGATTTAAATAATTTATTTTTAAGACTTTACTTAGATGGTGAGTCAGAAAAAATGCCTCCTATTAAAGCATTAGCTTTGTATAATGAATTTAGTGAATTAACTCCTGAAGGTGAGGTTGGAGATAAAATTATAAACAAGTTATCTGAAAGATTAGTTTCAGTTGATCTTTTGGAACAAGCTGCTCAATTATTAAATTATCAAGTATCTTTTCGACTTAAAGGTATTGAAAAGGGAAGAATCGCTTCTAAACTAGCTGCAGTTTATCTTTTTGATAGGGAAACAAAAAAATGTATTGAAGTTTTAGATAATAGTGAATTTGAATTATTACCTCAAGAACTTAAATTAGAGAGGTTATTCTTAAGAGCAAGAGCTTACTTATTAGACGAAAATTACGATAAAGTATTAGATTTGTTAAAAAATAATAGTTCAAGGGAAAGTAACATTATAAGAGCTGAGGTTTTTTGGAAAAGTAAAGATTGGGTTAATACTGTGAGCGAGCTCGAAAAGGCTTTGGACCTAAGATGGCAATCTAATGAGCCTCTAAATTTTGAGGAAAGAAACCAAGTAATGCAAATGACTGTTTCATTAGCTTTATTAGATGACTGGGAAAATTTAAATTTAGTAAGAGACAAATGGTTAAACTTAATGACTAATTCACAAGATGCTGAACCATTTGATATACTTACATTGAGTCCTGATACAGATTCAGTTGATTTCCGAAAAGTTGCTGGAAGAATAGCGCAAATTGACACATTAGATGCATTTATGAAAAGATATAAAAGAAATTAGTCATAATCTTTTTTATAAAAAATATTTATTTCTAACCAAAACTAAGTACAAGGCTGTTTGTCACTAAGTGCCATCCATCTACTAAAACAAAAAATACAAGTTTAAATGGGAGAGAAATTAGTATTGGTGGTAACATCATCATTCCCATAGACATTAAAATAGATGCAACAACCATATCAATGATTATGAATGGTATAAACAATAGGAATCCTATTTCGAAAGCTCTTCTAAGTTCGCTAATTAAAAAAGCAGGAATAAGAGCTCTAAATGGAGTTGCTTGAGGGGATTCTGGAAGTTCTTCCCCCGTTAAGTCTAGAAAGAGTCCTAAGTCTTTCTCTCTAACTTGACCTAACATAAATGCATGAACAGGTTCTCCTATTCTCCTTGCTGCTTCTGGTTCTTCAATTTCCTCATTAATTAATGGGACGATTGCATCTTGATAAGCTGTTTCTAAAGTTGGGGCCATAACATATGCTGTCAGAAATAAAGCTAAACCTACTAGAACAGTGTTTGGTGGAGTTTGCTGAACACCCATTGCACTTCTTAATAAAGATAGAACTACTATAATCCGAGTAAATGATGTTAAAACTACCAATAATGAAGGTGCAATAGCAATCACTGTGATTAAAGCTATTAGTTGCAGAATTCTTCCAGTTAATGGACCAGTTTCAGAACCAAGATCAAGTGAAAATTGTTGAGCAAGAGCTTGATTTGAATATATAACTAAAAAAGTAGTAATACTTGATATATAAAATAGTATTTTAAATATTTTCATAGAAATTATTTTGTTATTAGATGATTTTTTCACTGCTATTATTTCCTGAATGAATTACTAAATCTTTTTCGCCTATAAGTAGTAGATGCTCAATTTCCTTATTTTTTACTAATACTAGTTTTCTCTTTGCATCAATATTCATAACTTCTTTAATACTTAAATTATTATTTTTAGTTGTATTTATTTTACTTGGTCTTACGGTGAAACCAAATTTCCTTGCGATAACTGTCAGACCTCCAATTAATCCCAAGACAAATAAAAGTGCTAAAAAACCCCTAATTAATTGATCAAAATCCATTTAAATCTCTATATAGTTTTATTTTTGGAAGCTTTATATTTCATAGCAGTAAGTTGTTTTAGAATTAAATCTTTTAAAATATCTAAATCATTAACTATATTTTCTAATTTACTTGCAATTTTTCTTGATTGACCAGTTGGTAGTTCTAAAATTGACTTACATATTCTCTCACACCAAGTTTCAAGATGATTTATACTTACGTAAATACCTTCTCTAACTTTACTTATTGCATCAGTAATAGCTATATTCAAAGCTTCTAATTCTTGTTCTGCTGAAATGGATATTTTATTGATCATTTATTTTTCCTAATTCAAAATTTTTTTTCATTTTTTTTAATATGATTAATTATTTCAGTTATCAACTCCATGATTTCAATAGGCATACTTTTTGAGATAAAACTCTTACCTGTATTTACTAATTTTTCACTATTTAAATTTTTTTTTTCTAACATTAATATTTCTTTACGATCAATTTTTTATTAATTAATAAATTTAATTATCACTACTTATAGTTAAGAAATAGTTAATTTAAATTTCAAGAAAAATGTTTTATATCAATAACTTAATAAAAAATAGTTAAAATAAATTAATTTTAAGGAAAATTTTTTCTAAGTATTTTTTTCCTCCCGGAAATTTTTTACCATTTGTTAATTAAGTATATACATAATGTAAAAATTAAATTTTATAGAGGTTATATTATGAATCTATCGAAAATTCCTTTACTTGGTATGGTTACTAAACATATGGATTGGTTAAATCAGAGACAAAAAGTAATTTCTCAAAATATAGCTAATTCAGATACGCCTGATTATATTCCTCATGATTTAGTTCCTTTAGATTTTGCAGATTTAGCTAGAGCCCAAACCAAAAAATTAAAAATGAGTGTTTCTAGTGAAAAACATATAGAAGATCCAAATATAAAAAATGGACAATACAGGGGTAAAAAGGATAAATCATTTACATCTGAACCATCTGGTAATGCAGTGATATTAGAAGAACAAATGATGCTTCAATCTCAAACCCAAGTAGATTATGAACTTATGACAAGGCTATATAAGAAACATGTTGGTATGGTAAAAACTGCTTTAGGCAGAGGTAATTAAAATTAATAAGGAGTAAAGATAGTGAGTGAAGTAGAGTTATTTAAATCAATTATGGTTTCAGCCTCAGGTCTGAGAGCACAAAGTGAGAGAATGAGGGTCATAGCTGAGAACCTAGCAAATTCTGACTCACTTCCCCAATCTCCTAATGAAAGTCCATATAGAAGAAAAACAGTAGATTTTAAAAGTGTTCTTGATAGAAGTGCTGGTGTAGACATAGTAAAAATTAGAAAAGTTGGATTAGATAAGTCAGATTTTAAAAGTAGGTATGATCCTGGTCATCCAGGTGCTGATAAAAATGGCTATGTTTTAGAGCCTAATGTCAATTCATTAATTGAGGCTATGGATATGAGAGAGGCCCAACGTTCCTATGAGGCTAATATTTCAGCATTAGAAACTGCTCGAGCAATGTTAATGAGAACAATAAGTATAATTAATAGATAAATTTAATGAGGTAAATAATGGTTGAACCTATTTTAAATACTGCATTTCCAAATAAAATTGATACGACTAAAAAAGTAGAACAGTTTTTACCAAAAGGTGTTGAAGCGCCTACTGCAAATGGTAAAAGTTTTGCAGCTTTAGTAAGTCAGGTAACAAACGATGGTATTAATGCAGGAAATAATACTGAAATTCAAGGAACAAAATCTCTAAATAAAAGCACAGATATTGTTGATGTTGTTACTGCGGTTACTAATGCCGAGGTTACTCTTGAAACAGCTGTTGCTATTCGAGATAGAATTATTTCTGCTTACCAAACAATAATGCGAATGCCTATATAAATGATTGGATAATGAAATGACTATTGGTGATTTTTTAGATTTAGCAAGAGATGGTATAACAGTCTTGCTGCTTACAGTTGGTCCAATTATGGGTATAAGTCTTGCAGTTGGATTGACAGTAGCTTTATTTCAAGCACTAACCCAAATTCAAGAAATGACACTTACTTTTGTTCCTAAAATATTATCAACTTTTGTTGGTTTAATAATATTACTTCCTTTTATGATCCGCCAGCTTACTTCTCTAATGGATAGATTGGCTCAAATAATTGTAACTGGGTCATAAAAGGCAATATTTATGTTGTCAGAATTACTACCAATTGATGTCTTTGGAGTTTTCCTAGTTTTTGTTAGAATGGGCTCAGCCCTAATGATAATGCCTGGTATTGGTGAAGCATATATACCAGTTCAAATTAGACTTGGAGCTGCAGCTATACTTACATTTGCTATATCTCCAATTGTTCTTCCAACAGTTCCAACTCTTCCGGATCTACCGATTGAATTATTTTTTTTGATATTGGGTGAGTTAGTAATTGGTTTATTAATTGGTGCAGCTGCTAGATTGACTATGTCTGCATTACATGTTGCTGGAACTGTAATTGCTTTTCAATCAAGTTTAGGTTTTGCACTTTTTGTTGATCCTACTCAAGGAACTCAAGGAGCATTAGTGGCAACTTTTTTGACTTTACTTGGTCTAGTTCTTATTTTTGCCTCAGGTCTTCATATGCTCACATTAAAAGCTTTAGCAGACTCTTATATTTTATTCACTCCTGGATCACTTCCAAATGTAGGAGACTTTTCTGCCCTTGCAGTCAAGTATATAAGTTCATCATTTAAAGTGGGAATTCAAATAGCTGCGCCTTTTATTGTATTCAGTTTAACATTTTATGTTGGTTTAGGTGTATTAGCTAGATTATTACCACAAATTCAAGTTTTTTTTATAGGTATACCATTACAAATATTTTTAGCATTGACTATCTTATCAATAGTTATTGCTCCAGCTATGATTTGGTTTTTGGATCACTTCGAAGTTAGGTTTATTGAATTGATTGCTGATAGATAAATTTAGGAATTTTTATTATGGCTGATCAAGATCAAGATAAATCGCAAAAGACAGAAGATGCTACACCCAAAAGACTTGAAGAGGCTTTAAAAAAAGGACAAGTAGCTAAATCACAAGAAATTAATCATTTTTTTATGCTAGTAACTGTAACATTTGTGATTTTATTTTTTTCTAATAGTTTTTTGAAAAATATTGGGGAAATTATAATACCTTTTCTTGAAAGTCCTCATAATATAGCAAGTGATCCTGGAAATTTACTTAGAGTTAGTAAAGAAGTTGGAATAAAATTAGTTGCAGTAATTTCTATACCAATAGTTTTTTTTGTTTTAGCTGCAATTCTTGGTAACTTTATACAACATAAACCTGTATTTACTTCAGAACAAATTAAACCAAAACTTAATAAAATTTCTCTTATAGCAGGAGCTAAAAGATTATTTTCACCAAGGTCTTTAGTTGAATTCTCAAAAAGTTTAGCAAAATTATTTATTATTGGAGGTGTGATAATTTTAGTTGTTTTACCAGAAAGAAAAATTTTATCCCAAATGATGACAGTAGAATCATCTGAACTTTTTAATATAATTAAATTTTCAACTTTAAAAATATTTTTATCTGTCGTAATAATTATGTTTTTTTTAGCAATTGCTGATTTTTCGTTTCAAAAATATGAACATTTAAAAAATTTAAAAATGTCAAAACAAGATATTAAAGATGAGAACAAGCAAAGTGAGGGTGATCCACAAGTTAAAGCTAGAATAAGAAGTCTTCGTGCGGAAAGATCTAGACAAAGAATGATATCATCTGTTCCAAATGCAGATGTAATAATAACAAACCCTACTCATTATGCTGTTGCACTTGAATATGAAGGTTCCTCTATGGAAGCACCTAAATTATTAGCTAAAGGTAAAAATAAAATTGCTGAAAAAATAAAAGAAATTGCAAATGAAAATAATATTCCTATCGTAGAGAATCCTCCTTTAGCCAGAGGTATTTTTTCAACAGTTGAAATTGGACAAGAAGTGCCTCCTGAGCATTATAAGGCAGTTGCTGAAGTAATAGGTTATGTAATGAAAGTTAAGGGAGAATCTGCTAGAAGAAAATTTCAGGCAAAAAAAAATAATTAAAAATTATTAGAACATAACCAAAACAAAATCAAAAAAATACAAATAAATCAATAACTTAAAAAAACACTTGATAAATAAGAACAAAACAAGTACAAAATCTTTACTTGCCCAAACTGGGCCATTGTGAGATGGAAGGATAGAGAAAATGTCAAATAGCGCATTAAGATTAGTAGAGAAAGATAATATGGATAAAACAAAAGCTTTAGATTCAGCACTTACTCAGATCGAAAGGTCTTTTGGTAAGGGATCGATAATGAGACTTGGGCAAGAACAAAATATTGAAGTAGAGAGTATACCTACTGGTTCTTTAGGTTTAGATATTGCTCTGGGTATTGGTGGGCTTCCAAAAGGAAGGATAATTGAGATTTATGGGCCAGAAAGTTCAGGAAAAACTACTTTGGCGCTTCATGTACTTGCTGAAGCTCAAAAAATTAACGGAACTTGTGCATTTGTAGATGCTGAACATGCATTAGATCCGGCTTATGCAAGAAAATTAGGATGTAATGTAGATGAATTGCTTATTTCTCAGCCTGATACTGGTGAACAAGCACTTGAAATAGCTGATACGTTAGTTCGTTCTGGTGCAATTGATGTTCTAGTTATTGACTCGGTTGCTGCATTAGTTCCAAGGGCGGAATTAGAAGGAGAAATGGGTGATTCACATATGGGTCTTCAAGCTAGGTTAATGAGCCAAGCATTGCGGAAACTAACATCCTCAATATCTAAATCTAATTGTATGGTTATTTTTATAAATCAAATAAGAATGAAAATAGGTGTAATGTTTGGCAATCCTGAAACTACCTCAGGAGGTAATGCACTAAAGTTTTATGCTTCAGTAAGGTTGGATATTAGAAGAATAGGTGCGATTAAAGATAAAGAAGATATTATTGGTAATCAAACAAGAGTTAAGGTTGTTAAAAATAAGGTTGCACCACCTTTTAAAGTTATTGAATTTGATATTATGTATGGCGAAGGTATTTCAAAACTAGGTGAGCTTATAGATTTAGGAGTTAAAGCAAACGTAGTAGAAAAATCTGGTTCTTGGTATTCATACAAAGATCAGAGGATAGGACAAGGAAGAGAAAATGCAAAACAATTTCTCAGAGAAAATACAGAGGTTGCTTCTTCAATAGAAAGTGCAATTAGGGAGAATGCAGGACTTGTAGTAAGTGATGAAGTGGATTCATCTAGTCATAATTCAGATGAGCAAGAAGATTAAATTTAAGTTAAGGAATTAAATATATATAAAAAAGGCGCATTATAAGCGCCTTTTTTTTTTTAATAAAAAATAATTTAGCTTGTATAAAAAATCATTTTATGAGAGTTTTATAAATATTTGTTGTGAGAGAATTTTTATGGTCAGCGTCAGAGATATACGTTCTAAGTTTCTGGAATATTTTAATAAAAATGGGCATGAAATAGTTAATTCAAGCTCATTAGTACCTCAAAATGATCCATCTTTACTGTTTACTAATTCTGGAATGGTACAATTTAAAAATGTATTTACTGGTTCAGAAGTAAGAGAATATAATAGAGCTGTAACCACTCAAAAGTGTGTTAGAGCGGGAGGTAAACATAATGATCTGGATAATGTCGGTTATACAACAAGACATCATACCTTCTTTGAGATGCTGGGTAATTTTTCTTTTGGTGATTATTTCAAGGATGAAGCTATTGAATTAGCATGGAATTTAATTACTAAGGAATATGATTTATCTAAAGAAAAATTATTGATAACAATTTTTGATGAAGACGATGAATCAGAAGATATTTGGAAAAAAATTTCAGGATTTGACGACTCAAAAATTATTAAAATTAAAAGTGATGATAATTTCTGGCGAATGGGTGAATTTGGTCCATGTGGACCATGTTCAGAGATTTTTTTTGATCATGGTGATAAAGTTTTTGGAGGACCACCTGGTTCTAAAGATGAGAATGGAGATAGGTTTGTAGAAATTTGGAATTTAGTTTTTATGCAATATGAGGAAAAGAATGATGGAAGGGTGTTATTGCCTAAACCATCAATAGATACAGGAATGGGTTTAGAGAGAATATCTGCTATTTTACAAGGGAAGACAGATAATTATGAAATTGATTTAATTAAAAAAATTATTCTTAAAAGTTCAGAACTATCTAATTCACCTGTGAATAGAGATAAAAAAGTATCACATAGGGTTATAGCTGACCATCTAAGATCAACTTCATTTTTAATTGCTGACGGAGTAATGCCTTCAAACGAAGGAAGAGGCTATGTTTTAAGGCGTATAATGCGTAGAGCAATGAGACATGTTCATATTATTGGTGTTAAAGATCCATTTATTTACAAACTAGTACCTATTTTAGTTTCAGAGATGGGAGACATTTTTCCAGAATTGAAAAGAGCTGAAGATTCAATCAAAAAAATTATTAAGAAAGAGGAGCAACAATTTAACCTGACATTAGAAAGAGGACTGAACATCCTAGAAGATGAATTGAATAATTTAAGTCAAGGAAATGTACTCCCAGGCGAAATAGCATTTAAGCTTTACGATACATATGGTTTTCCTCTAGATTTAACTCAAGACGCTCTTAAACCAAAAGGTTTAAAAGTTGATTTAGAATCATTTAATACTCACATGAAAAAGCAAAAGGAAGTAGCTAGAGCATCATGGAAAGGTTCAGGAGATAAAACTCATGAGGAAATATGGTTTAAAGTTAAAGATAAAATTGGTTCAACAATATTTTCTGGATATGAGGAAATTCAATCTGATGGAGAAGTACTAGCTATACTTATTGATAGAAAAGAAAATAAAAAAGCTAGTGTAGGTGATAAAGTAGATTTGATTTTAAATAATACGCCATTCTATGGAGAATCAGGTGGTCAGATTGGTGATATTGGTGAAATAAAAACTAAAAATAATTGTGTTGTTGATGTAGAAGACACAATTAAGATTTTGGATAATTTATATATACATAAATGTATAATTAGGAATGGGGAATTGATATTAGGTGATATGGTAACTTCTTATGTTAATAAAAAGAGACGTTTAAATTTAGCAGCTAATCATTCAGCGACACATTTACTTCATTCTGCATTGAGAAAAGTTTTAGGTAGCCATGTAAATCAAAAAGGTTCATTAGTTACTGATGATAAATTAAGATTTGATATCAGTCATCCAAATCAAATTTCCTTTCAAGAAATAATTAAAATTGAAAATATCGTAAATCACGAGATAAGATCAAACCAGTTAGTAAATACTGATACTATGGATTATGATAAGGCATTTAAATCAGGTGCTTTAGCACTATTTGGAGAGAAATATAGTGATAAAGTTAGAGTTGTTACAATGGGAAATAAAAATTCTGATGGTGAATATTATTCTTCAGAATTATGTGGAGGAACCCATGTTACAAGAACTGGAGATATAGGTTTTTTTAAAATAATTAATGAAAGCTCCGTATCATCAGGTGTTAGAAGAATTGAAGCTTTGACAGGAGAAAAAGCAATTGTGGCAATCCAAAAAGATCAAAACATAATATTAGATATTTCAAATGAACTTAAAACCTCAAAGATAGGAATAAAAAGTAAAATATCGCATATTATTAAACAAAAAAAAGAACTTGAAGATAAAATATCAAAATTAAAAATTGAGAAATTAAAAATTAATGATGACGAAAATGAATTTATAAGAAAAATAAATAGTTTAAATTTCTATAATAGAAAATTAATAAATGTAAATTCAGGAGAAATTAGAAATATTGTTGATAATGCTAAAAAATTAATTCAATCTGGTGTTGTTTTAGTTTTTAATATCAATGAAGATAAAGTTTCTCTTGTAGTTGGTGTAACTAGTGATTTATCAAAAAAAATCAATGCAGTAGAAATAGCAAAGATTGCTTCTGCAAATGTTGGGGGCAAAGGTGGTGGTGGAAGATCAGATTTTGCCCAGGCTGGTGGTACACAAATAAACAAAATCGATGAAACAGTTATCTTAGTCGAAAAAGAAATATATAAAATAATTAATAGGTAATATTATTTTTAATTATAAAGTTAATAATTTTTAAAAATATTAAACCATTTCTTTTTTTAGATCGTTATTAAGTTTATTAAGAAATTCTTTTGTTGTTAACCATTTTTGATTTGGGCCAACAAGTAAAGCAAGGTCTTTTGTCATATAACCTTTCTCAACCGTACTAATACATACATTTTCAAGAGTATTAGAGAAATTTTCTAGTTCAATATTACTATCTTTTTTTGCTCTATGCATAAGCCCCCTTGTCCAAGCAAAAATTGATGCTATTGGGTTAGTTGAGGTCTCTTCACCTTTCTGATGCATGCGGTAATGCCTAGTAAC
Organism: Rhodospirillaceae bacterium; assembly: GCA_002722055.1. GTDB lineage: Bacteria > Pseudomonadota > Alphaproteobacteria > SHVP01 > SHVP01. The sequence goes on from PBKD01000012.1 coordinate 63,243, forward strand.
AGTACCATGAGCTGCTTCTGCTTCAACAGTATCTCCATCAGGTGTCATCAAAACTGAGGTCATTAAACCCAATGAACCAAAACCTTGAGCTACTGTATCTGATTGAACATCTCCATCGTAATTTTTACAAGCCCATACAAATTTACCATTCCATTTTAAAGCACATGCTACCATATCATCAATTAACCTATGTTCATATGTTATACCTAGATCTTGAAACTTATCTTTAAACTCACTTTCATAAATTTCAGCAAATAAATCTTTAAATCTACCATCATATATTTTTAAAATTGTATTTTTCGTTGACATATATACTGGCCATTTTCTTAGCAGACCATAGTTCATACAAGCTCGAGCGAAACCTTTAATTGAATCATCTAGGTTATACATTGATAATGCAATTCCTGAACTAGGAAAATCAAAAACCTCTTTTTCGAAAGAGTGATCTTTATCTTCACCTTCAAAAATAATTTTAAGTTTTCCTTTGCCATTAACTTTTATATCAGTTGCTCTGTATTGATCACCAAATGCATGTCTGCCAATAATTATTGGATCCGTCCACCCTGGAACAAGTCTAGGAATATTTTTACATATTATTGGTTCTCTAAATACTGTTCCACCCAAAATATTTCTTATTGTTCCATTTGGTGAACGCCACATCTCCTTAAGTTTGAACTCTTCAACTCTATCTTCATCTGGTGTGATTGTTGCACATTTAATACCAACTCCTATTTTTTTAATGGCTTCTGCAGAGTCAATAGTAATTTGATCGTTAGTTTTATCTCTTGATTGAACTCCCAAATCAAAATATTTTATGTCTAAATCTAAATAGGGAAGTATCAATTCTTCTTTGATGAACTTCCATATAATGCGTGTCATTTCATCACCGTCAAGCTCAACAACTGGATTTTTTACTCTGATTTTAGACATTTATCTACCTTTTAAATATAGTTAAAAATTAAAATTAATTGATTATAGAAACAATTTTTTCAACATTATCAATTATATTGAATAAACTACTCTTATTATTATAAGTAAACCTTTTATTATCAATTTCATCAAAAAAATTTAAAAGTTTACTCCAGTAATTATCAATATTTATTAAAACAATAGGTTTATTATGTATCCCTAGCTGTTTCCATGATAATACCTCAGCAAATTCATCTAAAGTTCCTAGACCCCCTGGAAGACATATAAACATATCACTAAGATTATACATTCTCCTTTTCCTATTATGCATATTTTCTTCAATATATACTTTAGTTAGGTTATCGTGAAGATTCTCTCTTTCTTTAAGAAATTGAGGTATAACACCAATTATATTAGCATTTTTTGAGATACATACACCTGCTAAATCACCCATCATACCAGTGTTGCCTCCGCCATAAATTGTTGTTATATTATTTGATGACAAAATTGTAGCTAATTTTCTAGCCGATTTGCGATATTTTTCTTCAATATTATTGCTTGAGCTACAAAAAACACAAACTGATTTAATTTTTTTCATGGACAGAAATTTTGTTTATTAAAATTTATTATTTATAACATATTTATTTTAAAAGTGAATATTCTTTTTTAAAACATGTTTAGATTTACCTTAGATAAATACCCAAAATTTATTTTATATTTTTTGTTTATTTCTTTATCAATTTTTTTTCCTTCATTATGTTTCTCAGAAGATAAAAAAATTAAAGAAGGTGAATATATTTCAATATTAGCTGGATGTTATTCATGTCATACTGAAGAAAAATCTAATGAACCCTTTTCTGGTGGCAGGGCTATTATTACTAAATTTGGAGTTTTTTATTCTCCAAATATTACCCCAGATGTTAATACAGGTATTGGTGATTGGACAGATGCTGATTTCATAAATGCTTTTAAAAAAGGTGTTTCTCCAAAAGGATTTCACTATCTTCCAGTATTTCCATATACCTCATATACTGGTATTAAAGAGAGTGATTTATTAAATTTAAAAAAATATCTTTTTTCAATAAAACCTATTAATAAAATTAATAAATCTCATGAGAATTTTTTTATTTTTAATACTAATATAATAAAAATAATTTGGAAGAAACTATATTTCTCTGAGATATCATTTAATTTTAATGACAGTTATTCTAAAAGATGGAATAGAGGTAATTATATAGTTAACCATCTAGCTCATTGTGGTGAATGCCATACCCCACGAAATTTATTTGGTGCAACAATTAAAAATAAATTTTTATCTGGATCTAATTCTAATGGAATTGGAGAAAATAGTCCTAATATCACCGGTGATATTGGTATAGGAATAGGAGGTTGGTCTTCTGATGAGTTTACTAATTTTATGTTAAATGGAATTAAACCTGATTTTGATAATGTTCAAGGTTCTATGAATGAAGTTATTATACATAGTACTTCAAAATTCAGTTTTGAGGATATTATTTCAATTTACGAATATCTTAAATCTATTAAAATAAAATAATATACATTTTGATAAAATATTGTTATTATATATTTATGATGCTAATAAAAAGGTATTAAAGTGAAATATTTGATAATATTTTTTATATTATCAGTTTTAGTTGCTGTAACTATATTTTCAAGTGTGAACCCTAATATTGTTGATACTGTCTATAGTATATTCTCAAAAAAAAATGATAATGTTAATGTTATAGATAATATAAATAAAAACAGTGAATTAAGATCTGAGCCATCTAAAGATTTATTTCCGGAAGCTCCTAATGAAAAACCTAAGTTTGATATAGTTAGAGTAACCAGTGAAGGTTCAAGCGTTATAGCTGGAACTGCACCTAAATCTTCAAGTATTAAAGTTTATCAAGATAACAAATTTATTGGAGAAACAAAAGCAAATGAAAATGGTGAATGGGTATTAATTCCAAAAAATGAATTTAAAGAGGGGAATATAGAATTAACTATTGAAAGTATATTAGAAGATGGAACTAAATTAAAATCTGATGAAATTGTTATTATTTCTATACCTAAGAAAGATAATAAAAAAGTAGAACCGATAGCAGTACTATCAAAAAAAAATACATTATCACCTAGTAAGATACTCCAAAATCAAAATAGCATTGTTATAGATAATAAGAAGAATATAGTTATTGATATAATTGACTATGATGATGATGGTAATATAATAATATCAGGTAGATCTTTACCTGACTTACAAATAAATATTTATTTAGATAAAAAAATTATTGATAAAGCTAATTCTGATGATTCAGGTATTTGGATTTCTAATATAAAAAAACAGATTAATCCAGGAAACTATGAACTTACAGTAGAAGCAGTTAAGGATGGTAAAGCCATTGGATTAGCTACTACGCCTTTTACTAGAATAGATAAAAAAGATTTAAAATTTATAAAAGATAATATAATTGTTCAACCAGGAAATAGTTTATGGAGAATTGCGAGAAGAGTTTATGGAAGTGGCTTCAGATATACAATTATTTTTGAGGCTAATAAAAATATAATTGAAAACCCTGATCTAATATTTCCAGGTCAAGTTTTTAAATTACCCAAAAATTAGTTAAAAAATGTACTATTTTCTAGCTCTTGCATAAATTTATCAACACCATCTGAATTCAAATGATTAATATCGTAAAAATCATTTTTAGTTAAGCTATCAATTTCACTAAAGTCGAAAACATTAATATAAGGAAATAAATCTAGAAAAATTTTTTTATGTTTTTGGTTTTTAAAATCGTTTTTAAATATAGGTGAAATAACAATTTTTAAGTCAATATTATACTTTTTACAGAATGAAATAATATTTTTAAACGAATTTAAGTTATCTTCAAATATTCTTGAATGTCTAAAGCTTTTTGTTTTATAATTCTTTTCTATAACAGATTCTATTGCAAATTTAGTGTTTCCATATAACTTATTATTTAAACTTTTATTAATTATTTTGTATAAAAGCAAAATAGTATGAGATGAATTAAATCTAAATAAATGAAAAATTTCACCAAATAAGAAATATTTAGGAAAGTATAAATTGATTAGTTCATCAATATAAAGGTTCTTTCCTTGAAAAGGTCTAAAGTTTAAAATAGCTTGTTCATCATTAAATAGGTTAGAAAATTCCATTATTACTATATCAGGTTTACCAACTAAATTATTAAAATTTTTTAAATTTACTTCAGAAACTATAGTAGGGTTCCCTACATTACTTAAATTAATTACACTCCTATTATTAAATTTTTTTTCTAAAAAGTTAATATCAAAACTTCTATATGATCTAGAATTTCCAATTATTATTATATTTCCCTCTAATTTTTTAGAATGAAGCATGGCTTGCTGGTTGCTACTAAAATTTATTAGACTACTAATAACTAATGATAAAAATCTGTCACCAATAAAAAAAAGGGAAAAGATTATAATTATTATTAATATTTTTTTTTTATGATTATATAAAATCATATTTTCTTTCAATAAATAGTATCGATTTACTTAATTTTGAATATTAACTATTTTTCTATTTTTAGGAAAGATTTTATTTCGCGAAAATAAATTATTTGTTTTTATACCTAGAGCTAACAATGATGGTGTAACAATTAAAGTTAAAAGTGTTGCGAATGCAAGGCCAAATGCTACTGCACTAGCAAGTAACACCCACCAATCAGTAGATGGTCCACCTAAAGTTATCTGTCTGGATGCAAAATCTATATTTACTCTTGTCACCATCGGTAATAAACCAATAATTGTAGTTATAGCTGTTAGTAAAACAGGTCTAAGCCTTTGAGCTCCGGTCCTTAGAATTGCCTCAGTTCCTTCTATACCTCTCTTAATAAGGATTTGGTATGTATCAATTAGTACAATATTGTTATTAACGACTATACCAGCTAATGTAATTATTCCAACTCCTGTCATTACTATACTAAATGGATGTCCCATAACTAGTAGACCAATTACAACACCTATAGTTGATAAAATTACAGCAGTTAGTATTAGTAAGGCATGATAAAAACTATTAAATTGGGTCACTAGAATTATAGCCATAATAAATAATGCTACTAAGAATGCTTTTGATAAGAAATCTGCTGCAGCTTTTTGTTCTTCGTCTTGACCTCTAAAAGTTAGAAAAACATCATTTGGAAGGTCTATTGTTTTAAGTAAATTTTTGATTTCATTTACCTTGTCATCGGCAAGCACACCTGGTAGTACTTCTGACTCAATCTTAAGTATTCTATTTGTGTTGATTCTTGTGATATGTCCAAGCTTATTTTCCGGGGTTTTATTTACAAAGTTTCCAATTGGTACTTGTCCATTAGATGTTAAAACTCTTAATTGATCTAGCATACTTACATTTCTATATTCTTCAGGAAACCTAACAAAAATATCAACTTCTTCATCAGCGTCATCTGGTCTGTAACCTCCGACTCTTATTCCATTCGTAACGAGCTTAATTACATTGCCAACAGATACGATATCTGTGCTGAATCTTCCGGCTTCAGCTCTATCAACAGAAAGTCTCCATTCAATGCCAGGTATAGGCCTACTATCTTCTAAATCAATTAAGCCTGGGAGGTCTTTGAGAGAATTATTTATTAAATTAACAGATTTATTTAGAGAATCAAAACTTTCAGAGGCTAATTCTAATCGAATAGCTTTACCAGTGGGAGGGCCGGTTTCTGGTTCTCTAACTTCAACTTTAATTCCTGGGATATCTTTAGTTATATCTCTTATTTGCTGAAGAATTTTTTTACCTGATTGATTCCTATCTTTCCAGTCTTCAAATTCAACAAATATTGAACCTATAGTATCGGCAGAGTCATTAGATCCAGGACTACTAGCGCCACTATTAGTATATGCACTATTTATACCTTCAATTTGTAAAATTTTATTTTCTACATTCCTAATGATTTTATCTTTTTCATAAACTGATAGGTTTCCTCGTGCATGAACTATTACTCTTCCTGCATCTGGATCAACTTCTGGGAAAAAAATTACACCTTTACCAATATTGCCATATACAAACATTACAGAGATAAGAAGGAAAATGGATGCTAATAAAACTAATAGTGGTCTCTTAATACACGCGTTGAGTATTTTAATATAAAGCCCCACAAAACCTGGTACAGAGAATATATCTCCGGTTTCAGTGGCCTTAATTTTTTTTATAGTTTTATCCGATAAATTACTTGCTCGGCCAAAAAAAGAACCTAATGTAGGCATAAATATTAATGCCATAAGTAATGAACCGCAAAGTGTTGCTATCAAAGTAATTGGTAAATATTTCATGAATTCACCAACTATACCTGGCCAGAATAAAAGAGGTGTGAAAGCAGCAAGTGTAGTAGCAGTAGATGCTGTAATTGGCCATGCCATCCTTTTTGCTGCTTTTGCATAAGCTGTTTTTTTGTCATTACCTTCTGACATTCTTCTATCAGCAAACTCAGTAACAACTATAGCACCGTCAACAAGCATACCCACAGCTAAAATTAAGGCGAACATTACAACCATATTCATAGTAAGTCCAAGAATTGATAAAACAAGAATACCAAATAAAAATGAACCTGGAATTGCAATTCCAACTAAAAGACCTGAACGTAAACCCAGAATTCCAACTACAAGTACCATTACCAAAATTATTGCGCTAATTATATTATTTTGCAGATCATTTAACATAATTTTTATAAAACGCATTTTATCTTGGCTATATGTTATTTCCACTGCGCCTGGCCAGTTTTCAGTTATAGTATTAACTAAATAACGTACCTTTGTATTATTTTCGATTATATTTGTACCAACTCTTTTTGTAACTTCAATAGCAACTGCGTTTTTACCATTAAGTCTTGCAAAACTCTTCGGGTCTTTGAATGTTCTTCTTACTGTAGTAAGGTCTCTTAATGTAACAACGCCGTTTCCATCATTACTAACTTTAATTGGTAAATCTAAAACATCTTTTGCAGTTTCAAACAAACCAGGTACTTTTACTGAAAATCTTCCCTGTCCAGTATCTAAAGCTCCTGCAGCAATTAATTTATTATTTAAATTAACGGTATTTAAAAGCTCCATTGGAGATATATTATAACTTTCAAGTTTTAGGGGCTCTACTATAACTTCAAGTACTTCTTCTCTATCTCCAACAATTCGTGCGTCCATAATTGATGGAATAGACTCAATTTTTTCTGCGAGGTCTCTGCTTAATTTGTATAAAGTTCTATCTGGAATATTTCCTGAAATTGTAACAACCATAACTGGGAAATCAGCCATTGTTATTTCTTGTACATGAGGTTCATCTGTATCATCTGGTAGTTCTCCCTTAGCTGCATCAACTTTTTCACGTACATCAATTAAGGCTTGATCTGGGTTAACTCCTGCATCAAATTCTAAAACTACAGATGCATATCCTTCAGCTGCACTTGCTGTCATTTGTTTTATACCATCAATAGTTTTCAATTCCTTTTCCATTACTCTAACTAAAAGTTGTTCTGCATCTCTAGGCGATATTCCTGAATGCGACATTGATACATATACGTATGGAATATTTACATCTGGCTCAGCTTCTTTAGGAATTGAAATATATGTTGAAAAACCAGCAATTAATATTAGCATAAATGCTAATATTATCATTCTTGATCTATCTAGAGCAGCGTCAATAATACTATTCATTTTGAACACTAGGCTTTGTTCTTACAGTTTCGTCATTACTAACAAATTCTTGACCAACTGTAATTATTTTAACTTCATCTGGTAACCCTGTGACCCAGACACCATTTTCAGTATCCTCAACAATTTCAATGTTTATGAACTTTACTTTATTTGAATTGTCAACAATCCTTACACCTAATAAACCTGAGTCACTTAGTGTTAGAACTGCTGGAGATAAGAAATGAGCTTGTTGTTCTGAAACTTCTATAAAAATTTCAGCAGTTAATCCAGCTCTTAAGTAATTATCTTTATTTGGTACTTCTATTTCAACTCTGAATGTTTTTGTTTTTGGTTCAGCTGTTAAACTGATATAACGAATGAAACCTGTAATAATTTTTCCATCAATTAGTTTTGCTTTTGCACTATCTCCAACTTTAATTTTAGAAATATCCGTTTCAGAAACTTGCCCAATTACTAGGAATGGATCTTTATCAACTAAATGGGCAACTTTTACATTCCTGCTAATTACCTCTCCTAGCTCCACAAATTTACTTTCAACATAACCAGCAAAAGGAGCTTTAATTATTGTATTTTTAATATCTAAATCTATTGCTTTCTGTCTAGATATTGCAGATTCTAGTTTAGCAGCAGCAGATGCGACTTTTGTAGCTGACCTATGACCTTTTGATTTAAGTTTAATTGCTACGTCATACTCTAATTTTCTTTGCTCAACTAGAGATATAGCTTCTTTTAATCTAGCATTTCGGTCTTTCATATTTATTTTAAATAAGACTTGACCTTTTGTAACACTGCTACCTTTTTTGATGTAAATTTTTTCTATTTTACCATCAGTTTCAGCTTTAATATCAATCTTTCTTGCTGAATCTGTTTTTCCTCGAAGTACTATTTCAGATTTTCTAGATGAAGATTTATAAATCTTTGTTTCAACAAGAAAGGGTTTCTTTAGAGTTTTAGAAACTTTTGGACCATCTTTTAACTTACTAGTGGGCTGATTATTATTAAATTGACCTGATGCAACCCAAATAATTATTGAAATAGCAATTATAGCTGCAATAACAATGGATTTTAGCATATATATTACCTATGAAAAATTATTATAATATCATGAAAACTACACATCTTATATATAGTGATAAACACTTATATGTAAATATGTTGTTTAAAAAAAACATTATTAAGTAGTTGCGAATATTAAATTATTGTAACTTACCTTAGGAAAGGTATATTAATAATAGTTTTAAATTAAGCAATATAGTTAGGTTTACAATCAATGGATTTTTGTCAAGGTTATAGTGAAACAGAAATAGCTTATTATGATAAAGGTGATAAAAGTAGCCCAGTATTCCTTTTTATTCATGGTTTTTCTCAATCCTCATTATGCTGGAAATATCAATTTAGTAGCGATTTGCTATCAAAGTTTAGGTTGATTTTTATTGATATGAGAGGGCATGGAGCTTCAGGTAAACCACAATACCCTGACGCTTACAATAATTATATTCCTTTTGCTCATGATATAAACGCGGTTATCAGAAAATTAGATTTAAAAAATATTGTACCGGTTTGCTGGTCAATGGGGGGTAATTGGATATGTGATTATCTTAGAAAATTTGACCAAGATAAATTGAAAGGAATTATTATGGTTGGTGCAACAACACAACAAGGTACACCAATTACAGAAAAATTTTTTGGAAAAGGGGCTATTGATAACTTAAATAATCTGTTTAATCCTGATATAAAAATAAATATAGAAGCTACAAGATCATTTATTTACGCATGTAGATCAGGAAAATATAAACAAAAAGATTTTGAAGATATTTTATCATATAATATGATTGTAACACCAAAAATACGTCAATGGGTTTTAAGCCGAGTTTCAGATAATTCGGATATTATTCAAAATTTGAATATTCCATTTTTACAAATCCATGGAGAAGAAGACAGAGTTGTACTTCCTTTTGCAGGTGATTTTACATTTAATCAAGTAAAACATGATAATAAAAAGATGAAATTATACAGAGGAGTAGGCCATTCTCCTTTTATTGAGAACCCTTATATTTTTAATAAAGATTTAGAAAATTTTGCATCTGAGGTTTTTTAATGAAATCAATTATTTTAGGATCACTTACAATAGAGAATGTAATTGAAACAATTGGTCTGCATAAGCCAGACTTTCTTTTTCCAGAATTAAAAAGAAATCAATTTGAAGAGCAATTTAAATGGTTGATTCCTGATTTTGTGGATGTGAAATCAAATAATTTAATAATGGTTTTCCAAAGTTATGTTATTAAAACAAAGAATTCTAATATTCTGGTAGATACTTGTGTAGGTAATGATAAGTGCAGAAACAACAGACCTTTTTGGCATAAACAAAGAACACCATATTTAAATAAGTTGAAAGAACTTGGTTTAAATCCTCATGATATAGACTATGTTATGTGTACGCATTTGCATGCTGACCATGTTGGTTGGAATACGAAGCTAGAAAACAATCAATGGGTTCCAACTTTCCCAAATGCTAAATATATTTTTTCAAAAAAAGAATATGAATTTTGGAAGAATAAAATAAATTTAAATAAAGAGACAAATCATGGTTCTTTTCAGGATAGTGTGCTACCTATTATTGAGCGTGGAAATTATGAACTTGTTTCTTCTGATTTTGCAATTGAAGACTATTTATCTTTCGAATCAGCTCCAGGACATACACCTGGAAATTTAATTATAAATTTATTTTCTGATAATAATCGAGCTGTTTTATGCGGCGATACTATTCATCATGCTATTCAATTAAGTTATCCTAAGATATCTTCAAGGTTTTGTGAAGATCCAATTCAGTCATCAATTACTAGAGAAAAACTACTTAACAAGTTATGTGATACCGGAACAATTATTTTGCCTGCACATTTTCCAAAAGTTGGAACAATAGAGAGTAATAAAAAAGGTTTTTATCTTGATTATTGAATAATAAATTTAGGTGGTGATGCTAGTTCCAAATTATTAAATATGTTATCTTTCCATACTAAATGAGCATCTATAGTCATTGGATATTTATTTGAAGAAGTTATTGGAGAGGGAAGGTTTAGATTAATATTTACCCTTCCACTTTTTACTTCTTTTTTGCAATCCAATGTTTTCATAGATAGTGTCTTATCATCATTCATAATTGAAATAAGCCACCGAGCTTCTAATGTCCCTTCATAACATGGTTTAGCTAAGTTTATACTTATACCTTTAACAGTGCCCAATATATTTTTACCAAGAGTACTTAATTTTTGATTTATAGAAGGGTATTCTGGTCCAATCAAAATTAAAAAAGGAAGATTATTTATTGATGGTTTAATTTCAGAGAACCCAATTAAATCAGATTTAATTAAATTATTAATTTCATGCCAGTTAGAGTTAATTTTTAAAAAATCTTTTACAGCATTAAAAACAGGTGGTTGATTATAATCATCTACAATTATAATACCATTTGGACCAGCGTATTGAGAGCAATTTAATAAGTCTGAAAATGCTCCAGTATAAGAATGATCACCATCAATTATAGATAAGTCGAACCAGATACCTTCTTGTAATACGGCATAATTTTTCATCAAAAAAAAATCAGATGAAGTTATTGGGAAAAAATATGTTAATTCTTTTAATTCTTCATTCCAAGATTTTATTTCTTTTTCAATAATATCTTTTCTATCCTTACTAGGATCAATGGTAATTAAATAACCACTATTTTTAAATAATGCATTTGCTAAATTTTTTGTTCCTCCTCCAAAATATGTTCCAATTTCCAAAACTTTAGTAAAACCAAGTTGAATTATTATTTGATATAAAAAAGCTCTAGATTCTATACTTAAAAGGGAAGAAGAGTGTGTTTCTGAAATGACCTTTTTAGAAACCTTATAATCTTCTGATAAAACTATTCTATTAATAATTTTAATAATTTCTTGAGTAGTATTCATTAAATTTTTCCAATTATTAATAGGATATAAATGATTATAAATTAATAATTAATTAATTGAGTTTAAATTTTCTAGAAAATCGAAATTAATAAAATCCTATGAGCCAAGGGGGAGGAATGTGTAGTTTGGGATAACCCTGGCTCATAGGGACAGTTACGGAGACAAGGAACTGTCTATAGTCCCATAATTGTACGTACATTTAATTTAATTGCAAGAGAAATATGTTTAAGAATTAAGTAATTGAATTATAATCAAAATTATATATTTATTACCCTGGGTAAATTTAATAATAAATTAAAATTATAGGAACTATATTTTGAAAAATCAATTTCCACAGTCCGCTTCAAGGGCATTACATGAAAAAGTTAAAACAGCAAAAAAAAGAAAAAATTCGTCAGTTAGATGGCTAGAGAGACAGATTAACGATCCATATGTAATTGCTGCAAAGAAACAAGGCTATAAATCTAGAGCGGCATATAAATTGATTGAATTAAATGAAAAATTTAAATTTTTAAAACCTGGTCTTAAAGTTTTAGAATTAGGTTCTGCTCCTGGTGCATGGACTCAAGTCAATGTAAATATTTTAGGTAAAAATAATGTTTGGTGTATCGATAAGAATCAGATGGAATTAATCGAGGGTTCTTTTTTTGAAAAAATAAATGTGTTAGATGAAATGGTTTTTGAAAAATTAGATAAATTCATTAAGCAAAAAGTTGACATTATTGAAAGTGATATGGCTGCTTCTAGCACGGGTCACTCAAGGACTGATCACCTGAGAACAATGTCGTTATGCGAAGCTAGTTATGATATTTCAATTAATTTTTTAAAAAATGGTGGTACATTCATTTCAAAAGTATTACAAGGTGGAACAGAGAATGATCTATTAATCAAACTTAAAGAATCCTTTGTAAATGTAAAACATGCTAAACCTAAATCAAGTAGAAAGGAATCTTCAGAAATGTATGTTATTGCAACAAATTTTAGAGGAAAAATTTAATATGCAAGAAAAAAAAATTTTTAAAAATAAAGTTGCATTAATAACAGGTTCATCTCAAGGTATTGGGAGAGCTGTAGCAAGGGAATTTGCTTTTAATGGTGCAAAAGTAGTAATTAATTACCCAAGTAAATCAGAAGAAGAAAATGCTTTCGAACTTTTACAGGATATAAAATCGTTAGGGGGAGAAGCTATTTGTGTATGTGCGGATGTATCTGATAAAAAAGAAGTCACAATACTTATTAAAAAAATTATAAAACAATATAAGACTATTGATATTTTAATAAATAATGCAGGTATAGCTCCTGGAAAACAATTAATAGATTATGATGAAGAGGATTTTGACAGAATATTCAATGTAAATGTCAAAAGTATTTTTCTTGTAACTAAATTAGTACTACCTTATATGTATGAGAATAATTATGGTAAAATAATTAATACTGCCTCGCAACATGCCTTTTCTGGATGGCCAGGTTTAACATTGTATACTGCCTCAAAAGGTGCAATAATCTCTTTTACAAGAAGTCTTGCTAGGGAAGTTGGTAATAAAAATATAAATGTAAATTGTGTAGCACCTGGGGGTACATATACTAATATTTTGGAAGGTGTTCCAGAAAGTATGATTAATGAAGTTGTTTCAACTATTCCAAAAAAAAGACTTGCACAGGTTCAAGATATTGTTCCTTCATACATTTTTTTAGCATTAGATGAAAATTCTCATTTTCACGGTCAATGTATTAGTCCTAATGGCGGGGATGTTATGAGATGAAATATTATAATTTTTTTTAAATTATTACTTGATTAAATTAATATGATCGTATAGAAAAACACATGGAAATATATGTTAATTTTGTTTATTCAAAACCAAAAATCAATTTTAAAAATTTAATTTACAAGTCGCTTTTTTGCGACTTTTTTTTTGGAGTTTAGATGGAAATTCGTGAAGCATTAACATTTGATGACGTTACATTAGTACCTGCAAAGTCAAATATTTTACCCAAAGATACTAATATTAATTCTAATTTAACAAAAAAAATTAATTTAAATACCCCTCTTATTTCATCTGCTATGGATACTGTAACTGAATCCAAGATGGCAATAGCAATGGCTCAATTAGGAGGGCTTGGGGTAATTCATAGAAATATGGATATATCTTCTCAGTGTGAAGATGTAAAAAAAGTTAAAAGATTTGAGTCAGGAATGGTAATTAATCCCGTAACAATTAAAGATAACACAGTTTTATCAGATGCTTTAGATATTATGAAAAATTTTAATATATCTGGTATCCCTGTAATAAATAATAAAGATAATACACTTGTTGGTATAATAACAAATCGGGATGTTAGGTTTGCTACTGATAAAAATCAGCCAGTTAATGAACTAATGACAAAACAGCCTTTGATAGTAGCCAAAGATGGGGTAAATATTGAAGAAGCAAAAAAACTTTTACATAAAAATAGAATTGAAAAATTAATAATTACAGATATAGAAAATAAATGTATTGGATTAATTACTGTAAAAGATATTTTGAAGTCTCAAACATTTCCTCATGCTAGTAAGGATGAAAAGGGAAGACTAATTGTTGCAGCTGCAACAACTGTTGGTCGTCATGGTATGGAGAGAAGTAAAGCATTAATTGAGTCAGATGTTGATGTATTAGTTGTTGATACAGCTCATGGTCATTCTACTAGAGTTATTGATAATGTTAGAGAGTTAAAGAAAATATCAAATACTACTCAAATTATAGCTGGAAATGTTGCAACTGCAGAAGCTGCTTCTGATTTGATTAAAGTTGGTGCAGATGCTGTTAAAGTTGGAATAGGCCCTGGTTCTATATGTACAACAAGAATTGTTGCAGGTGTTGGAGTGCCTCAATTAACTGCAATTATGGACGTTTCCAAAGTTTGTAGAAATGAGGGTATTCCTTTAATTGCTGATGGGGGTATCAAAACTTCAGGCGATGTTGCTAAAGCACTTGTAGCAGGTGCTGATACTATAATGATTGGTTCGCTTTTTAGTGGAACTGATGAATCTCCAGGTGAAATATTTTACTATCAAGGGCGTGCATACAAGTCCTACAGAGGCATGGGTTCCTTATCAGCGATGGCAAAAGGTTCAGCAGATAGATATTTTCAAGAAGATGTAAGTGAAACTAATAAATTAATACCAGAGGGTATAGAAGGTAGGGTTCCATATAAAGGTTCAGTTAGTACTGTGGTTGCACAATTAGTTGGAGGATTAAAGGCTGCAATGGGTTATACGGGATCTAAAGACTTACTTGACCTAAAAACTAATACATCATTTTGTAAAATAACAAGTTCTGGTCTTAAAGAAAGTCACGTGCATGATGTTGATATTACACAAGAATCACCCAATTATCCTTTTTCAAAAAGTTGAACTATGTCTTTTCCAATTAAAATTTCAGTAAAAAAGGGAAACGACTACTTTTGGTGTTCATGCGGTAAAAGTTCTAATCAACCTTTTTGTGATGGAAGTCATAAATCAACTATATTTGAACCTCTAAAATATTCCTCATCCAAAAATGAAAATGTTTTTTTCTGTGGTTGTAAAAAAACCAAAAAACCCCCATTTTGTGACGGTTCACATGAAAAAAAGTTATTTAAATTATTAATTGAGCCTGATAATAAAGAAATTGAAATAAACCAAGATGAGTCAATACTTACTGCATCACTAAGAAATAATATTACTCATTCAAGTGCGTGTGGAGGTAATGGTAAATGTTCAACATGCAGAGTTAAGATAATTTCAGGAATAAAAAATTGCTCTACACCAAATGAAATAGAAAAAAAAATATCTAAGAAACTATCATTTCCTGATGATATCAGACTTGCTTGTCAAACAAACATATTAGGAAATGTAAAACTAAAAAGATTAATATTAGACAAAAGAGATTTGAGTTCAAATAATCAAATTTTATCAAATAAAATAACCTCAGTTGGAAATATAAAAAATTTAACTGTTATGTTTTGTGACATTAAAGGCTTTACTAAATTTTCTGAGTCTTTATCAGCATATGATGTAATTTTTATTTTAAATAAATATTTTTCAATTATGAGAGAGATTATTATTAGAAATGGTGGTGAGGTCAATAATTATATAGGAGATGCGATTCTTGCAATTTTTGGAATGGAGGAAAACCGACAGCAGGTTTTGAGAGCAGTAAATGCTGCTATTCACATGATTAAAGCAATGGATGAGTTTAAAAAATATTTGTATATGTCATATAAACAAGACTTTGATATTAGAATAGGGATTCATTATGGGGAAGTGATTGTTGGAAGTGTAGGAGAAGATAAAGATAAAAAAATTACTTTTATAGGTGATACTGTTAATATAGCTAGTAGAATAGAACAAATTAATAAAGACTCTGATACTAGATTGCTTGTTTCAGAAGTAGCGTATGAACATATAAAAACATCAGTAGAAATAAATAACTATTTAAGACTTAAATTAAGAGGTTCATCGAAACTTTTATCTTTATATGAAGTAAATAGCATTAAGAAGGGTTCTTTAAAAAATTATAATTCAATTAGTAAAAAGTTAATCAACGGTAAGAATTGGATAAAGACAATACCTATTTCAGAAATTAATCAAAATGAAAAAGTAAAATTTAAAATTAATGAAAATAAGGAACTTCTTATTATTAAAAATAAAGAATTTTTTGTTATTGAAAATAACTGTCCTCATATGAATCTACCTTTAGATGTGGGCCAATTAACAGAATTAAATTCTATTTTATGTCCTTATCACAATAGTGAATTTTGTTATAAAACTGGTGATGTAAAAAAATGGATTGGTTCAAATGTTAGTGGTGTTAATAAAAAAAGGAATTTGAAAACCTATCAATCAATAATTCATGAAGATTATTTGTGGGTTGGTAGTGATAATTAATTTTAAATACAAGAGATAATAATAATTTGATACTAATATTAGACTTTGGATCACAATATACCCAATTAATTGCAAGAAGAATAAGAGATTGTGATATATATTGTGAAATAATACCATTTAATAAATCTATTGAAAATATAAAAAAACAATCTGTTTCTGGTATAATTTTATCAGGGGGGCCTGCTTCGGTAATTAAAGAAGATTCACCGGTAGTTTCGAAAGAAATATTTAAAATTGGTAAGCCCGTTTTAGGTATATGTTATGGTCAACAATTGATGTGTAAAATTTTAGGAGGTAAAGTCGATAATTCATCAAGTAGAGAATTTGGAAGAGCAGCCTTAAAAGTTAAAAAAAATTGTGATTTATTTAAAAATTTTTGGTTTGAAGGAAATTCTTATAATGTATGGATGAGTCATGGTGATAAAATTAAAAAAATACCTGACGGATTTTCTAAAATAGGTGAGAGTAAGAATGCACCTTTTGCAATTATTGCTGATGAAAAAAGAAAATTTTATGGTGTTCAATTTCATCCTGAAGTAATACATACAGATAATGGAATTAAACTATTAGAAAATTTTTCCAAAAAAATCTGTAAAATAAAAAATAATTGGAATATGAAATCTTATAAGGATCAAGCGATTGATAAGATTAAGGGAATTGTTGGGAATAAGCATGTTATATGTGGTCTTTCTGGAGGTGTAGACTCAACTGTTACAGCAATTTTACTACATAAGGCTATAGGAAAAAATCTATCTTGTGTGTTTGTTGATAACGGCCTTCTTAGGTTAAATGAAGCTAAACAAGTAGTTAATTTATTTACTAAAAATTATGATATTAACCTAATTTTTGTAGATGCCTCTTCAGATTTTTTATCAGCTTTACAAAATGTAGAGGATCCTGAAGATAAGAGAAAAATTATTGGAAGAAAATTTATTGAAATTTTTGAAAAAGAAGCAAAAAAATTAAATGAGGTTGAATTCCTTGCTCAAGGAACATTATATCCAGATATAATCGAGTCTATATCCTTTTCAGGAGCTCCTAGTGCGAAAATCAAATCCCATCATAATGTAGGTGGACTTCCAGAGAAAATGAAACTTTCTCTAATTGAACCACTAAGAGATTTATTTAAAGATGAAGTGAGAAAGCTTGGGGAAGAATTAGATATTCCAAGAGATTTTATACAAAGACATCCTTTCCCAGGACCAGGTCTTGGAATAAGGGTTATTGGCCCTGTTGACAAATTAAAATTAGATATACTTAGGAAAGCTGATGAAATATACATTAATGAAATTAAAAAAGTAGGTCTCTATGATGAAATATGGCAAGCTTTTGCAGTGCTTCTGCCAGTTAAAACTGTTGGTGTAATGGGAGATGAAAGAACGTATGAATATGTCTGTTCCTTAAGAGCAGTAACATCTCAAGATGGAATGACTGCTGACTTCTATAAGTTTGATACAAGTTTTTTAGGGAATGTATCAACTAAAATTGTTAATGAGGTTAAAGGTATAAATAGAGTTGTTTATGATATTACCTCAAAACCACCTGGAACTATAGAGTGGGAATAATGTAAATAAAATCAATAACTTAGATATATTGTATTTAGGATAGAAAATGACAAAATTGACAAGTAAAAAGATATAAAGTTAAAAAAAAGGGGGGGGTATGGAGTTTCTATTACCCATACATATTATAGCTGGAACAATTGCTTTGTTTTGCGCAGCTATGTCAGTTCTATCAGAGAAAGGCAAAAAGGTTCATGTTCTTTCAGGTAGAGCATACTTCTGGGGTATGGCTACTATCTTCTTAACAGCCATTCCAATGTCTATTATCAGCAGTAATATCTTTTTGTTTCTCATAGCTATCTTTTCTTTTTATTTAGCTTTTGCGGGAATGCGCTTTGCAAGAAATAGAAAAGGAGTTGCAACTATTTTGGATTGGATTGCTATTTGTTTAATGATTTTTTCAGGAATAGGAATGTGGGTATTAGCTGTAATCTATTTCTTGAATAGTAATACGCAGTATATCGTTCTTTTGGTTTTCGGATTTTTATCTATTACTTTGGGTTATGCTGATTTTAGGAGTTATAAAAACAATTCTGCTACAGGAAAAGAGAGAATTTCAAGACACTTAACAAATATGATGGGAGGAACTATTGCAGTGATCACAGCTGTTTTAGTTGTTAATCCTCCTTTTGAACCTGAATGGGTATGGTGGGTGCTTCCAACCGTTCTGATAACTCCAGTTATTTTTTGGTGGAATTTTAAAATACTAAAATGAAGTTACACAAAAGTTACACATTTTTTTCAACACCCTTGAAACCTATATGCTATAAGGGTTTAAAATTGGGTTACTATTGAGTGGGA
>PBKD01000013.1 GCA_002722055.1 Rhodospirillaceae bacterium
AACAAGTCGGAAATTCGATCCTCGGTCTTTGACACCCCGACGTAGGACGTCGATCAGACCCCGTTTCTCAATCTCATCTGATATCCGTTTAAGGAGTTTTTCCTCAGTCTGGGGTCCGTACTGGTTTTCCAGTTTTTCGTATTGTTTCGGTTGAGTGTCCTTGATGAAACCGATGAGGTCTTCGGGGATCGAACAGAGGTCCTTGTTGTAAGAACCGGTCTTTCGTTTCTGGTACCCACTCTCGACGAGTTCGTACTCGATGTGATCCTCGAATTTCCTCTCCGTGTAGGTCATTGGATAACCTCATCACGGACATCGATCTTACCGGTCACGACATTGGAGATCAGGGACTGACGGTATTCTTTGAGGAGGTCGATACGTTTGGTTTCGGTGTCGACCATCTGATCGATTTTAGAAGTCTCTGTGTCGAGGTGTTCGGAGATTTGTTTTTGTTCGGAGAGTGGGGGACCAATAATCCCGATAGATTTAATGTTTTTCAGTGAAACCCTTCGTAGAGCAGCACCCCTGACCAAACCTTCAATTTGGTCTAGAACAACAGAACTTTGAAGTATGTAATTTAGAAAACCAGAACCCACTTTATCGAAAATAGGTTTGATAATTATTAGTGAGGAAGCAACTACAAAATCCTCATCTTTAACAATAGAGGTTTTTCCAATAGTTCCATCTTTACTAAAAAGGATATCATTCTTATTTGGTTTACATCCTGTTTGGACTAAATAATCGTATGACTCAGAAGAGGTTTTGAGACACCTACCAAAATCAATAATCCCATTGTTAATATCTACAGTTGAAACGAAAAATTTATCTGGACTTGAAAGGTCTGGAGAAACGTGTGCTCCATCCGTAATATTTTTGACAAAATATTTAAATGAACCACGTAACCAATGTGTTGGTATCTCCCCAATCCACTCAACACCACTGTCTTTCATCTCGACGTTGGGGTCTAAACCCTTGGTGACACACTGATTGATCAGGGAGGACCGTTGTTCCGTTAGGAGTTCGATCTTCCGTTCCGTCTTTTCAATCAGGTCGTCAATTTGTTGAGTTTTTCGGTCAAGGTAGTCGGAGATTTGCTTTTGTTCGGAGAGGGGGGGGAGAGGAACCATAAAGTTCTGAAGGAAAGGTAATCTAACCGAGTCTACAGTAGATTTAGCATTCCACCGTAACAGTTCGTTAAAAAGGTTTTCTTTCATGTAATAAAAAAGGAACTTACCGGATAGCTTATAAAAATCACTGAATTTATATACTCTTTGGTGATAATCAAACCGACCGTCAAAATAATGAAAGACTTTACCAACACCTACCCCATCTCCAGCAGTCAGTATTGCTTCTCCGTCGAAAGAATAAGTTGATATTTTTTCAACGGTTTGTGATCTAACAAAAAATGGAAATTCACCCTCTTCTTCAGAATCCTCAGTATTTTTATCTCCTGTTTTGATATTTGATAAATATTTCAATCGAATATGGTCCCACTCCTTCGGAATCTCCCCAATCCACTCAACACCACTGTCTTTATATTCTGGATAGGTTCTCATCCCTGAAGTGTCTCCTTCATGAGACCTTCCATCTCCTCATCCAGTCTCAGGAGGTCTTGGGTAATGTCTTCCAAGGATCGAAGGGGTTTGAACTTATAAAAGTATTTGGTGAAATTGATCTCGTACCCGACCTTGTCCTTGGAACGATCCATCCATGAGTCTGGCAGGTGAGGTTGGACCTCTCTCTCGAAGTACTGATCAATGTCCTCCAGTAAGGACACTCTCTCATGGTCTCGTTTGGAGGTATCGGGTCTCGGGTTACCTTGTCGGTTTGTAACGACAGATCCGTTTTCGACAACGGGTTGTTCAACCTGAACCTTGGTGTATCCGAAAAATTCATTTGGATGGATTTGTGTCTTCTCTCCCTCTTCGAAATTAAGATAGAGATCGAGGATCTGATCCCGTTGGGTCGGGGATACCTCTTTCCGTTTGTTACCGAGAGACTTCTTCATCTCAACAAACAGGGATGATCCATCAATCAACTGGACTTTCCCCTGTCGTTTCTCTGACTTTTTATTCGTCAGGATCCAGAGGTAGGTCGTGATTCCTGTATTGAAGAACAACTGATCGGGTAGAGAGACGATACACTCCAACCAATCATTCTCGATGATCCATTTACGTATCTCTGACTCTCCACTTCCGGAGTCCCCCGTGAATAGGGGTGACCCGTTAAAGACGACACCGATCCGACTTCCCTTGTCTTCCATCTTTGAGATCATGTGTTGAAGGAACAGGAGTTGTCCGTCTGATGTTCGTGGAGTTCCAACTGAGAACCGTCCGTTGGGATTTTCACTTTCGTTTTCGACGAACTCCTTATCTGATTTCCAACTCACACCGTAGGGTGGATTGGTGATCATGTAGTCGTAACGATCTCCTGAGAACCGATCTTCAGACAGGGAATTTCCGAGACGGATATTTTCAGGGTCTTCCCCCGTGATCATCATATCCGACTTACATAAAGCAAAAGTCTGGGGATTGAGCTCCTGTCCCACCAGACGGAGTTGGATATCTTGATTGACGTTCTCTTGAATCCACTCCTTACCGATCGTCAACATACCTCCACTACCACAACAGGGATCGAAGATACTCCGGACGATACCATCCCCTTGAAGGTTTTCCTTATCTTCAGAGAACACGAGTGAAACCAAGAGACGAACCACATCACGGGGAGTGTAGTGTTCACCACTGGTCTCATTGGACATTTCCGAGAACCTTCGTAGGAGTTCCTCGAAGATCTGTCCCATCATGTGATTGGAGACTTTATCGGGGTGGAGGTCGACCTCGGATAACTTGTCTATGAATTGGAACAGTCGACCTGTTTTGGAAAGTCTCTCAACTGGTTTGTCCAGTTGATAGTTTTCGACAATCTCCAAAACGTTTTCTGAGAACCCACCGAGGTAATTCTGAAAATTGATGTGGACGTTTTGGGGATCTTGTCTCAGACGATTGAGGTCATAACGAGAGTGGTTGAAGAAGGATGTCCTGACTTTACCCATGATGATGGGAGAAGGGTCTGATGTCTGGTCCCGGTACTCCTCGAACAGACTGATGATCTCATCCTTACGGTCCTCTATCACACAATCGAGACGTCGAAGAACCGTGAACGGGAGGATCACATCCCCATACTCATGAGGTCTAAAAAGACCCCTCAGAACGTCATCACAGACGTTCCAGATAAATGATGAAATTTCATTATGAGATGTCGTCATTGATCCCCCCAGAAAAGCTTTTTGGTTTCTATGAACATTTTATATCAATTTGCAAATTCTACCCACACTTTTATAATATATTTTTTGTATTACACCTTATTTTAAAAGCACTTCTGGACTCTATGGTGGGGATTGACCTCCGAATAGAATGGTAAATTAACATTTCAATTTATTTGCTAAAGATAATATCAAGATATTATTATGGAAAGATAATATGATATAAATGTAATATTTAATAACTATATTTCAAAATTAAAACCAATATTTTTAATCAATGTCAAAGACATCTTTTGGACAAAGTTCTTTTTTACTCTATTTATATATAATTAAGATAGATATTTACTCGCATGTTAAAGCATATTTTGATTTTTAAAAACCTGTCTTCCTTGATAATACTCTTATGTCTTTTTTTTCATTCATCAGTATCGGCTAATGTTGAAAAAGAATATAATCCCAAATTATTTGCTAATATCTATATTTATTTAGAATCTTCAGAAGAGGTATGTCCAGTATGGAACTCAGATATTGGTATGCATCTATCAACCTTTGAATTCCAGGGTAGGAAAATTAATTTTTGTCACTTTTACAAATATACACCTAATATAAATGATAAATATTTTTTAGCTTCTCCATCAGGTGAAAGCATTGTGATAATACCAATTTCTATTTCCTGCGGAACATCATGTTATTTTGAAAAAAAAATTATAATATATTCTACTGGTGATCAGTTCTACTTTGCTACAATGTTAGGAAATCAGAATATAGTAGGAAATCATTATAATAAGAGAGGGTACGATTGGTGGTTGATAGATATAGGTGGTATTGATATTGAAAAAAAATTAATTCAATTGAATACGCATTTACTTCACATCACTGTAAGTGGAAAATTTAATGATTTTTACAGAGAAAGTTTTGAGGACAGTTTCTGGCAAAAAAAAGAATTATTTTATTTCAAAAAAAATAAAAATGAATGGTTTCAATTTACACCTCATTTGATAACTAAAATGCCTTTTTCTTTGTTAGAAAATATAAAACACCAAGTCGATATTTATTATAAAGATTTATTAATTTCAAATAAAGAGATGAGAGATATAAAATCTGAAAATAAACTTTTCTGTAAAAATAATGAATATAGAAAAGAGACCTTTAAAAAATGTATATATAAAACAATAGAAAAATTTATTAGTAATCCAGTTTTTTTTAAAATTTATAAGTTTGATAATATCAATAAATCATTTTTTTATAATGTAAAATATAACCGAGATCCAAATTCATACATGCCTGCTCATTGCAAAAAAATAGGGTTTTATGAAGAAGTTGATAAAATTCCTATGGATGTAATTTTGAGAGTACCTGATGGTGACATGAAGACTGCTGCAAAAATAGCCTGTACCCATTTTCTAAAATATTATGATAAAAGATTATCTAGGTGGCTTGATTATATGAATAAAATAAATTTTACTAACTTTTAACTTGCGGGTAAAACTCTTTTTAAGAGTGATGGTTTTTTACCCTTAAACCCGCAAAAAATAATTTTTCTGTTACTAAATCTGGTACTATTTTAGCTAAGTCCTTGATACTATTAGGGTGGTGTCAAGTTCGAGCCCCGTCACTCCCGCCATTATCTTCAATACAAAACCTCAGTAAACTTATAAAAAATAGTAAAATTAAAATAGATTGCCTAAAAAATTTCATGGTCCATTTTCACTTTTTTTAACGGTTTTCATCTCTGATTGTTACTGGCTATTAATGAGAATTTTTTTATAAAATATATGTCATTATATTTACAAAAAACTTGATATTTATCTTACATATGAAAAGATAGTTATATTCATAATAATAAAATAAAGGGGAGGGAAATGGGTAAAGTTGATATTGTATATATACCTATAGTAGGTAGAGGTCTTCAAATAAATATAATATGCGCTATGCATGGTATAGATGCAAATTTTTTGATGAGCAAACCAATGGGAGAAGACTTTGATAAAGATACTGAAGCACCTTTTGGAACAATACCATTTCTAAAGGATCATTCTAATGGAATAGAATTAAATGATTCATTAGCAATTGTTCAATATTTAGTAACCAAATATCCTGGACCACTTACACCTAAATCACCTGAAAATGCTTCTTTAACTGCAATGTATTGGTCATGGGCGCAAGACTATTATTCATTTGTCCTTTCTCCTTTTCACGACATTATTACTGGTAATAACGATCCATTTTGGAGGAATTTACGTCTTACGGATACATTAGCAGAGGGAGGGAAAGAAACTGGTGTTTCAAATCTAACTGTCCTTCATAAAAAAAGAATTCAGTATATTGAAAATCATTTAAAAAAAATGAATATGAATAAATATGTAACGGGCGATGAATGTTCTTATGCAGATATTTTTATTTATACATGCGTGCAGACAGTCTTAGAGACTGGTGGCTTTAGTATACTGAGAGAAGCGTGCAATGGAGAACCTTTTAAAGGTTGTCATAATTTAATGGAAATATGCAATAACGTAGGCAAAATTCCAAAAGTTATTGAAGCGGTTGGTTCTAAATTTAAAGACTGCCCGATATAATGCATAATTTTTAAATTATAACTCTTATAAGTTAGAGTGAGCTTTACTCCATAAAGTAGTACTATGATTCACAGGCTATTTATAATATTCAATTTTTTATTCTTTATTGTTTTTTATATATCACCAGCTTTCTCACAAAGTGTGGTTGATGGTGACACGATAAAAATAAATAATGTAACTTATAGAATATATGGAATAGATGCACCTGAAAAAAATCAAATATGTAAAAAAAATAATAAAACGTGGCCATGTGGATTAGTAGCAACTAGTGAACTAGTAAAGCTTATTGCTGGAAAGAATGTTGATTGCAAAAAGAAATCAATCGATCAATATAAAAGAGTTGTTGCTGTATGTTTTGTTGATGGAGTTGATATAGCTAGAGAATTAGTTAAGTCAGGTTATGCTGTTGCATATCGTGCCAATTCTTCAGACTATGTTAGGGAAGAAGAAAGTGCTAAGTTAAATAAAATAGGCTTGTGGGAAGGTGAGTTTGTCGAGCCATGGAGGTGGAGAAAATCAAAAAAAAATACTAATGTGAATACTAATAATAATTTTGATAAATCTAATTGTTTAATTAAAGGAAATATTTCTTCTAAGGGAATAAAGATATATCATGTGCCGAGAGGTACTTATTATAATAGAACGGTTATTGACGTTTCTAAGGGGGAAAGATGGTTTTGTAGTATAAAAGAAGCTGAAATAGCTGGTTGGAGGGCTTCTAAACGATGATTAATAAGTTTATCAAAGAAAGCAGAATTAATGATTTGGTTTAAAAAAATGGGACTAAACCTGTTACTTCTTTTTTTGGTTAAACCCTTTTCATATGCCGCTGACATAGGTCGATTTGAAGAAAAAGAAATAGATAACAAGTGGGTTGTTAGTAGAATAGAAAAATCTACAGTTTATGCAACAGTCAATGGAAAGGTTACTCACGGTGATAAATTGCGTATACGGTTTGTCAAAGGTAAATGTGATATGGGTAATCTTCTAACAACAGTTTATACAATGTCTAATCATCCAAATATTTTACAATAAAAAAATAAGTATATTGTCGCTAATTTTATGGGTATTAAGGTCACTGCTTTAGTATTATTTACACAGCCATTTCTTGCGGGTCATATTTCCTGGATAGATTTAAATTTTATTCCAAAAGAAGTTCTCAAGAGAGAACTCATAAAAGAGAATCCAATAAAAATAGAATTTTTGGACTCCGAAAAGATTACAATAACAGAGTATTTTGACATTACTCAAAACAGCTGGAGTAATAAAAATTTAGGCGAAGCAATAGATAAAGCATCAAAGGTATGCAAAGAACTGTGACTTAGATAGTTGAATTTTTAAAATAACCCTTAATATTACATAGATTTAATGAATCTGATGTATGTCTTTTGCTGAGATTCAGTACTTTTTGACATAAGTCATTGATTCTATTAGGTTGGTGTCGGGTTCGGGCTACGTCACTCCCGCCATCTAAGTTCGTGCCTAAATAAAAATCAAAGAGGGTGAGGAGTTTCACCACTTAACATGTTGTTTTGTTTAAAGGCAGAGGTTATATGCTAAGTAGTATGAAAGTAAAAAACACTCTTAACTCTGTGCAGCTTTCAATTCTGTTTACGAAATTTCTTGTAATTTTTATATTCTGTAGTTCTGGTCTATCTGCAGCCCCAGTTTTGACCGAGTCTAACATAGATGCAGGTTCTGATGGTGTAACAGTGGGTAGTTTTGATGGTGGCGGTAATCAGTTAAGAAATATTGGAAATCTCTCAGATACATCAAGCCCTAATAGAAATTTTGTATCCCAAACCTTCAGGCCTAGTGTAACAGGAACTTATATTTTTGGTCTAGCTGAGAGTAATGAGGACACTGTACTCATACTTTACGAAAATAGTTTTGACCCTTTAGATCCAAGTACAAATGCCCTTATTGTTAATGATGATTCTAATGGATTAGGCGCGGGTGGAGTTGTTATGGGACGTTGTGGTAATTTTGCAAGATTTTGCCCTCTAATCACTGCAAACTTAGAAGGTGGTAAAACTTTTCAAATAGTAATCACATCTTTTAGCCCTGCAAGAACAGTATCAGATGGTGCTCGTTTTTATATTTTTGGCGAACCAGTTTTTGTTGGAAGTATTCAAGATGACCCTGTAGTTGTAGAAGCCGCTGAAGATATTACCCAAGCTGTAGATTTGGATTTAAGAAACGTAATCCAAAATTTTATGAAAAGTGGTCGTAATCAAATAGAAGGTGCTGTTGAGAGGCATATTTTGCGAGTAGACCCTGAACAAGCTTATTATAGTGATTTAAAACAACCTATTGTCTCAAATATTGATCCTAAAGTATACCAGACAGGATTTCAGCAAGCTAATGTTTCAAATAATGGTCCTAAAGTACACCAGACAGGATTTACACAACCTAATATTTCAAATAATAAACCTAAGATATTCATGGTCTATGACAATTCAAAATTAGAATTTGCTTCTAAAATGATTAATAAAGAAAAAATACTCCACGATACTGATTTAATTATCAGCCAAAATTTATTTTGGTTTGATAGTGATAATGGAAACTTATCAAAAAACGCAAATATTACCATTGCTTTAGAGAGATTGTTAACAGAAAGAAGCACTTTAGGAGCCTCTTTGGGTTTTCAATACAACACTACTATTCAGAAATTTCCTGAGAGAGGCCATAATAAACACGGTTCACTTTCTTTAGGTGTATACGGTCTATCAAGTGCTTCACAAAATTTAATCTTCTCATGGTACTCAGCATTTTTGTTTGGAAAAGGTGAACTGAACTCAGATACTAAACCCCTTCAATGGAAAAGTAATTATGATACAGAAGGATTTACTTCAGGGATCTCTACAACTGGTAAAGTCCTAACTAAATTAAGATCAAAGCAAGAAAAGATTAGTAGTGTTGAAATTTGGCCAAAAATTAATTTGAGTTATGGCTCTGTTAAGACAACTAATTTATATTCTAGAGTTACAATTGGCTCTATTTCAGAAAATATTATTGTTTCAAGTGCACCGGTCAGAGTTATGGAAGCAAGCTTTAGTCCAGATTTTAAAATCAAAATTGGAGGAGGTGAGCCTCTTTTACTGGGTGATGTATGGACGATATCTCCCGGTGGCCGATGCCAAATCATAGACGCAGTAAAAACTTCAAATGTCTGTACTTCGCAACTTGGTATCTATTTGTCTAGTCAACATGACGGTATGAAGAGAGCTGAAATTCAAATTGAAAAATCAAGACTAGGTAAGGGTGGATCTTTGTGGGTTGGTTTAATGCTACCTTTTTAAGGATAACGAAAAACCTATAAAAGTCTGTTACTTTTTATTAAAATACGTTAGTTATTTGACATAACGTTGAACTAGGTATTACTTTAATTATTTTTTTGAATAGTTTGGCTACATTAGGAAAATATTTATGAAAGAAGCAAAACAAATTTTCAATGATTGGATAGAATATGTAAATAATAGTGATGTTGAAAGTCTACTTAACTTATACGATCGTAATGCTATTTTGATTCCGACATTTTCAAATAATATCCTCAATACACCTAATAAATTACGAGAATATTTTGAAAATTTGGGGACTCGTGACAATCTAAGTATTACTGAAGATAAAGAAAACTTGATTATTCAAGACCTTGAAAATCGTATATTTTCTTTAAGTGGTATTTATTATTGGCATTTTAAGGTAGATGCAGTAATGCAAAAATTTGAGGCACGGTTTAGTTATCTTTTTGATATTTCTAAAGCTAATCCCATTTTACATCATCATTCCTCTCTAATGTCTGGAAAATTATAAAATTTCTATTACATAATTAAGATTTATACTTAATTTTAGAAGTTTTTTAGTAATTCTTGTAATATTATAATGGTATCATTAGTATAGTGATAACTTGATAGTTTGATAAAAAAATTAATGGTATAAAACTTTATGGAAAATCAGCAAGTTTTAGATAGAATTGTAAACCTCAAAGGTAGAAAAATTATGAGGAAAAAAAAGCCTTAAAATTAGGTTTCAGCTCTTTATATGATTATTTTGAAGACAAAATTGTAAAAGAGAAAACAGAAATAGAAACTAAAGCAAATAATCTTAGAGAGCTTAGTATAAAAAGAAAAACAAAAAAACAACAAATAGCCAAACCCGTAAATAAATGTAAATGTTGCTAATACATTTATCATTTAGTTTTTCATATATTATTTAATTTATAATTTAATTTTTAATTCTTTTCCAATCCTACTTTTATACAAAATTATAAAATGATATATTATTATAATGAAAATAATAAAACAGTATTTAACTTTCTCTGATTATCAAATCCACTTGCGAAGGTCCGGTGATTTTGGACCTCCAATAATTTTACTTCATCAAACCCCTTTATCTTCGAGAATGTATGAACTAACGCTTCCTTATCTTGGTGAGAGAATGCAAGCTGTTGCTTTTGATACTCCCGGTTATGGAAATTCATCGCCTTTAATTAACAAAATAAGTCTAAATAATTATGCAAAAAGAATTACATCTGCGATTAAAAAATTAGGTTTTGACAAGTTTGCTTTAGCCGGTTTTGCAACTGGATCTGCATTAGCTATTATGTTAGCTAGTAATTTAGGTAATAAAGTAACACATCTTATTTTATCCGGAACACCTATTCTTTCAGATACGGAAATAGATTTCTATTCAAAAAATTTACCAGATATAAATCCTAGGCTAGATGGTTCTCATTTAAATGAAATATGGAAAAATAGGATTAATTCTTATGGTTCTGAAGGAGGAATAGATCAAATACAAATGGTTTTAGAAGAATCTTTGTCAGCTACAGGTAAAATAAACTCTGGTTTAGAAGCTGTATTAAATAGCAATTTTAAAGAAAAATTAAAATTAATAAATCAAAAAGTTCTTTTTCTTACCTTGGAAAATGACAAACTTGCAACTTCGAATAGAAGAGCGGCATCATTTGTAAAGCATGCTGATGAGCTTATAATTCCTGATTCTTTGCCGCAATATTGTTGGACTAATCCAGAATCATATGCAAAAGTAATTTTTAATTTTGTATTGGATTGAAATTGAAAAATATTTTAGATAAAGATTATATTATTCACAAAACACTAGAAGAAAAAATTTTTATTTCGGAAGACGAAATAGAAATTATTCTTGCAGGAGTCATTTTAATTTATAAAATTAATGATAATATAAATATTTTTATTAAAGATGATTTGTAAATTGTTTCTTTTCAAATGAAAAAATTTCATCAACTAAATATAAGTGAAATCAGTGGTCTTATTGAAAGTAAAAAAGTAACCTCACTAGAGCTATCAAAATTATCATTAAAGAGAATTCTTTCCTATGATAAATATTTAAATAGTTTTATATGTGTTAACGAAAGAGAAGTTCTTAAAAGAGCAAAATTTTTAGACCATGAAATAAATGATGGGAAATATAGAGGGTTAGTTCATGGGGTGCCTATATCAATTAAAGATGCTTTTGATATGCTTGGTATGCCAACTACAGTTGGTTCAAAAGTTTTTTTAAACTCTTTTCCTTCTAAAAACTCTACTGTAGTTAAAAAATTATTAAATGCTGGTTCAATTATTTTAGGAAAAAATGAAACAACAGAATTTTGTTTTGGTGGCCCATCCTCCGACTCTGCTTTTTTACCAGCTAAAAATCCTTGGGATATAGATAGATGGACTGGTGGTTCCTCAGGAGGAGGAGCAGCGGCTGTTTCTTCCCAATTATGTTTTGGGGCTATTGGAACTGATACAGGCGGTTCAGTTCGTTTACCTGCTGCATGGTGTGGAATAGTAGGTTTTATGCCTACACCAGGAAGTATATCTCGAGCCGGAGTTTTTGAGCTATCTAATTCATTAGACTCAATTGGTGTGCTGACCAAATCTATTTTAGATGCAACAATTTTAACGAATATAATTTCTGACAAAAAAAAATTATTATCATTTCCTAAGATACAATACGGAAAAAAAATTGTTATAGCTTATAATTTATTCAAACATGCTGATGATAATATTACTTTTATTTATGATGATATTTATTTCCAATTAGAAAAAAACGGTTTTTACTTAAAAAAAATTAATGAATTTGATTTAAAAAATTACGCAGCAGTTCAGTCAATTATTACTGTTTCAGAGGCTTATAAAAAATATAAAAAATATCTCAATAGTAAGATGCAGCTTGGTTTTTATACTAGGTCAAGATTATCTTTAGGAGCATTTGTTACCAAAGAAAATTATCAATATGCTTTAACTGCAAGAGAAAAATGTATAAATCAGTTTAATAAAATTATGGAACCATATGATTTTATGATTTTACCATCTGCAATGACACTCTCTCCATTTATAAATACCAAAGATCCTTATTTATTTTTAAATAATCCTCTTCCTACAACAGTAGCAAATGTTGTAGGAATTCCATCTATTGTTATTCCATGGAGTATGGCAGACGGTTTACCAACATCTATCCAAATTTTAGGAAAAAAAGGGGAAGATCAAGCATTAATAAATTTTGCTTTTTTTATTGAAAAAATAAGAAAAAAATGGTCTTTTCCTAAACTCTAAACAAAAAAATAATAGATAAAAAAATAATTAGTTATCATTTCAAATTTAAATTTATTTTATACTAACAAGGTTCTTATGCTAATGTCTTATATGTGGTTCAGGATAATTTGTAAGATAGTCATCTGACATTGGTGTCATTTCCATAGTTTCTACAACAGCACCCGCCTGTATCCTTTTCTTAGTAAGTTCTTCATCACCTTTAAAAGCTTCTAGAGCATCCATACTTGGAAATTGCATGATTACATGAAGTTTAGTTGGATCATCTTTTTGAGTTCCTGCAAAAATAAACTTTATACCATGCTCTTCTAGTTTACCATCAGCTTCATAAACCATTTCTTTCCATGTTTGAAATCCCTTAGTAATAGTAATTTTACTAAAAACAATTATAGCCATTTTTTTTCCTTAAATTAAATAAGTCATTATTGATATACATTTTATATTACTTTTATATTAATAATACTAGATATAATAAATTAAAAAATATAGATTAATCTAACGATAACAAAAAATATTGGAAAATTAATATGAAAATAAAATCAATACTAGTAGGAGTAATTTTTACTTTTTTATTTACTTCGTTTTCTGTAGCAGAAATAAATTCAAAAAAAGATGCAGATAAATTTTTAAAAGAATATTGTATAGATATAGTAGCTATAATTGAACATCAATATAAAAAACAAAAAATATATGCAAAAGATAACGATTGGGTAGAGTTTGAGAATAAAGGGAAATTTATTATTGTTTTAGCTGATTTATATAGCAAATTATGTAAATAAAAAAGATGGTAATAGGAACTCTAAATGAGGGCCCTCTTCATTCATTTTTGAAAGATTATTATTCTTCTAAAAATTCAAAGATAGAAGTTTCGGTGGGAAAATATGTTGTAGATATAATCTCTAATGGAGTAATCTACGAAATTCAAACAGGTACATTTAGTGGATTATCCCAAAAACTAAATGTGTTACTGCAGGATCACTATGTAGTTCTAGTTCACCCTATAGCAGCTTCTTCTATGATATCTAAAAAAACAATTTTAGATGATAAAACAAAGTTTGTTTTAAGAAGGTCGCCAAAAAAAGGTGAATTTTCAGATATAATAAAGGAATTAATCTATATCCCTAAGCTTATCAATCATCCCAATTTATCTATTGAAGTAGTAATAATAGATGAGCAGATAAATAGAATTTATGATACAAAAATTCGAAGAAAAAAGGGTGGTTGGAGGACTATAAATCGTCAATTAAAAAATATCATAGATATAAAGCGTATAAATTCAATTCAAGAATTGCTTAAAATTATTTCTTTAGATTTACCTGATACTTTTGACACAAAACAACTATCAATTTTAATGGGAAAGCCGTTAAGTATCAGCCAAAAACTAGCTTACTGTTTGTGTGAGGCAAGTGTCACAAAAGTTGTTGGAAAAAAAGGAAATAGTAAAATATATTCAAGAATTATTTAGTTATATTCTTTTTTATTTAAATGTAAAATCTAGTTATATGAAAAAAAAATAAATTATATATAAAGTCATTTAATTTATCTAAAAAATTATTTTTTATTTTTTTAGTATTGATTATTTTGCTTATTTTTTTGTTAAATTTTCTTTTTCATGAAAATATGAATACCATCAATCAGCAAGTACAACTTCTATGTTTATTTTTACTTGTCATTTTTTTAGCTAGTTCATTTTTATATATTAAAGTAATAAATTTTGGTGAATTTTTAAAAAATTTATCAATTTGGGTTTTAATTGTTTCATTTCTTGCTATTATATTTATAGTTTTTAATCTAAATATTTAATATTAGGGTAAAGCTAAAATTACTGTAGTTATTACTTTCCCTTATAAATGGTAGTTTTTTTGTAATTTTTTATAAATTGATTAATACTTTCACAGGAAAAAATAATAATGGATAATATCAAAGGCTTTATAGTATTAGCAGATATTAGTGGGTATACTAAATTTGTTAGGTCTCATAATATGAGCAAGATACCTTTTGTTGGTAAACAAGTTATGAAAACCAGTGAGTCTCATGCCGAGCATATAATTAGTGATCTACTTGAAAAAGTTATAGATGAACTTGAAGGAACCTTAACTGTAAATAAACTTCAAGGAGATGCAGTGTTATTCTATTCAAACCCAGAAAACCTTGATGAATATCCAAAATTATTAATCGATAAAATTAATGGATGTTTTGAAGTGTTCATTAAACGTTTAAATGATATTATTTTTTGTGAGACCTGCCCTTGTGATGCTTGCCACCAGATGGGAAATCTAAGATTAAAATCTTTTGTTCATTATGGTGATTTTCTTATTAAGAAAGTAAGTAGGTTTGAAGAAATTGCTGGTGAAAATGTGATTCTTGCACATAGACTAATGAAAAATACAATTGATGCAGATGAGTATATTTTATTTACAGATAGTGTAAAAGAGATTTGTGATTTAAATTATTTAGGAAACGTTGACCAAAGAATAGAAAAATGCGAGGGTTTAGGTGAAGTTCCTATTTCAGTTTTTTACCCTGATAAAAAAGTTTTGGAAAACCCTACTGTTGCAAAAATGGGTATGTTTTCTAAATTTAAAGCTATGAACAACTATTTTAAAGAAATTAAAAATAAAAAAAATCTTGAAGAAAAATATGGTTTTTCAAGTTAGTATTTAAATTAGCTTTTTTTATAATTACCTATTTTTTCAATTACTTTTTGCATTTCTTCATAAGAAATTATTTCAGGTTTACCTAAAAGTATGCATTTATAGTAACATTCACAAAGAAATTCTACTTCTTGTGCTAATTCAAAAGCCTCATGAATATCATTACCTATTGCTATTTGGCCATGATTAGATAGCAAACAAGCTTTTCTATTTTTCATTGCTCTAATAATAGAATTAGATAAATCTTTTGTTCCAAATAACCCGTACTCTGCGCATACGATATTATCTCCTCCTGCTAAAGCAATCATATAATGGAATGATGGTATATTTTTTCTAAGACATGATAAAATAAGTGAATATTTTGAGTGGCAATGAACTATAGCATTACAATCAGTTTCTTTATATAAATCCAAATGGAAATTATATTCTGATGATGGTAGATTAAGTTCATGGTGATTTTTACCATCAGAATCGACAAAGACAATATCTAAATCACTTAAATTTTCATATTTCTTACCTGAAGGTGTAATTAAAAAACCTTCATAATTTTGTTTCTTGTGCTTTATTGAAATATTTCCTGATCTCAAGGGGGAAAGGTTCAAGCTGTTGAAGGAGTTACTATATTTTATGATTAATTGTCTTTTTTCAATTTCATTCATTTTAATTTATTAATTTCCTTTTCAATGGGATTAACTATCCCTTTTTCAGTAATTAATTTATCAACAAGGTGGTTAGGTGTTATATCAAATGAAGGGTTAATAGATTTACTATTTTTTGGATAAATATTTATAGAGACTTTATTGCCTTTATCATCTAACCCATTTAAAAGGCTTAATTCTTTTGAATCTCTATTCTCAATCTTTATTTTAGAATAGTCTGAAACTTCCCAATCTATTGTTGATATGGGTGCGGCAACATAAAATGGAATTTTACTATCTTTTGCTGCTAAGGCTTTTAAATAAGTTCCGATTTTATTTATTACATGCCCTGATTTTGTGACTCTATCTGCTCCGGTAATGCATAAGTCGACCATTCCTTTTTGCATTAGATATCCTCCTGCATTATCAGTTATTATTGTATTTTCAATTTTTTCCTCGCTAAGTTCAAAACTTGTAAGTGAAGCCCCTTGATTCCTTGGACGAGTTTCATCTACCCAAACATGAACATTTATCCCACTTCTATGTGCTAAGTATATTGGTGATAGAGCTGTGCCCCAATCTATAGTTGCTAGCCAACCAGCGTTACAGTGTGTAAGTATATTTACTTTTTTAATTTTTTTCTTTGAAATAATCTCTTTAATTAATTTGAGACCATAAGTGCCGATTTTTCTGCAAGCATCTATATCTTCTTTACATATAAGTAAAGCTTCATTTAGAAAAAAATCTTCATCAAGTTTAATATTTTTTTTTGGAATTTTATTCATAACTCTATGTACAGCCCAGGATAGGTTTATTGCAGTTGGCCTTGCAGATATTAATTTCTTTGCATCTTCTTTTAAATTATTAATATCATTATTATTTTTATAGGATAAATATAGAGCAAAAGCTGCTGAGGCTCCAATCAAGGGTGCGCCTCTTACATTCATATTTCGAATTGAATTTAAAGAATCATCGAAAGTAGATAATGATTTAATTTGGAAGGAAAAAGGTAGCTGATTTTGGTCAATTATCTCAACAATTTTTTTTTCAAAATTAAACCAAATAGTATTATATTGTTGATTATTTATTTTCATATTAAGATATTCTATAAAATTTATTACTATATTAAAATATTATTTTTTAATAGATTAGTATAGCATTTTTATTTATAAGAGAAATAATTGATGAGGCTTCCGCAAAGAATAGTTTGTTTAACTGAAGAAACTACTGAGACTATCTATGCGTTGGGAGAAAGTGATAGAATAGTTGGAATATCTGGTTATACTGTTAGACCTTCTATTGCAAGAAAAGAAAAACCCAAGGTTAGCTCTTTTATTTCTGCAAACTTAGATAAAATAATTGATTTGAAACCTGATCTAGTAATTGGATTTTCTGATGTTCAAGCTGAGATAGCATCCAACCTGATTAAAAGGGGTATTCAGGTTCTATTTTTCAACCAAAGAAGTATCGATGAAATCTTCCAAATGATCCTAATTTTAGGTTCTATTGTGAACAAATATAAATTAGCTGTGGATCTAATTGATAATTATAGAGAAAAAATAAATAAATCTAAAAAAAGAAAATTACAATATCCTCCTAAGGTCTATTTTGAAGAATGGGATGACCCCATGATTTCTGGAATAGGTTGGGTTTCTGAACTAATTGAAATAGCTGGTGGGGTAGATATATTTTCAAAATTAAGATTAAAAAAAAGTGCTAAAGAAAGATTTGTTAAATCAAAAATGGTAATTGATGAAAATCCGGATATAATTATTGCCTCATGGTGCGGAAAAAAAGTTAATAAAGAAAGAATTATTTCTAGAGAAGGTTGGAATAAAATAAATGCTATAAAAAGTAACAGAATATATGAAATAAAATCTTCAATTATTCTTCAGCCAGGCCCGGCTTGTTTAACTGATGGACTGAATAAGTTAATAGAAATAATAGATGGCTATAATAATGATAAAAGAGATTCATAAACTTTCAGCATTAGAATTATCTTTACTATATAAGAAAAAATCTATCTCACCTTTAGAGGTTAGTAAAATTATATTAGATAGAATTAATATAACTCATGAAAATTTAAATGCTTTTTGTTTTTGTGATGAAGGTAATGTGCTGAAACAAGCTAAGGATTCAGAATATAGATGGATAAATAATGAGCAGAAAAGTTTATTTGATGGAGTGCCTATTTCAATAAAAGATTTAATTCATGTTAAATCTTGGCCAACCCTTCATGGATCTAAAGCAGTAGATATAAATCAAAAATGGGATATAGATGCTCCATCTGTAATAAATTTAAAAAAAGCTGGTGCCATAATTTTAGGCAAAACTAATACTCCAGAATTTGGGCATAAAGGAGTAACTGAAAATTTAGTTCACGGTATAACAAATAACCCATGGAATATAGATATGAATGCAGGAGGTTCATCTGGTGGTGCAGGATCAGCATTAGCATCAGGGTTAGGTCCTTTAGCGTTAGGGACCGATGGAGGAGGATCTTGCAGAAAACCAGCAAATTATTGTGGGGTTGTTGGAATGAAACCTTCTCAAGGAAGGGTGCCTAGTTGGCCTGCGTCATATTTATGGCCTTTATCAAGTGCCGGCCCTATGACTAGAAGTGTAAGGGATGCAGCATATTTATTGGATATTATCTCTCAAAATGATGTTCGGGATCCAGAAACCTTTCACAATAAAGTAAATACCTTTGATGGTATTGAAAAACAAGTTCAAGGACTAAAGGTTGGTTTCTCATTATCTTTTGGGGGTTCAGAACCTCGAATAGAGGTCTCAGATATTATAGAAAACACAAAATCTTTATTCCAAAAAATAGGTGTGAAATTATTTGATGTATGTCCAGAAATAATTAACCCGATGAAAACTTATAGAGTAATATTAGATAGCGCCTGGATGCATACAGCAAGTCAATTTAATGATGCTCAGAAAGAAAAATTTGATCCCACATTTGCAGCGGCAGTTGAAAGGGGTAGTAAATTGACAGCAGTTGATCTTAGAAAAGCTTTTGGGGAAAGAAAAAACTTTATGAGAATAGTGTCGGAATTTTTTTCAGAATATGATTTATTGATTCTACCAACAAATCCCACGACATCATATCCTCATGGAACTAGGGAGCCAGTTCCGGAAGAGAATGATAATTGGAAAACTACAGTATGTTTTACTGCTCCTTTTAATATAACAGGGAATCCTGCTATAAGTATTCCTTGTGGTTTTTCAAAAAGTGGATTACCTGTTGGATTACAGATTATAGGAAATTATGGTTGTGATAATACGGTTTTGAACCTTGCTAGAGCATTCGAAAAAGAGACTGGTTTTGTAAATCAATTAGCACCTGATAAATTTTATCTGTCTGAAGGAAGAAATTAATGGAAAAAAAGGTTTGGATTTCACAAAAAGAATACAGTTTAACAAAAAAAAATTTAGAACTACTTTTTAATAATTTGATACCAGCTATAAGGGTTAAAAAATTTGCAGATTTAAATGAATGTAATTCTTTTAAAAATGCGATTAACTGGGCAGAAGAAAATAACATAATGAAATATTATTCTGTTAAACCTAAGGTAGGTTATATTGGTACTGCTCAAGTAGAATATAGATGGGGTCATAAAAAATCAAATTACTTTAATTCTGTCAGGGAAGCTTGGCGAGATTGGAAAAAGGTTATAGGTCATTCCTGGAATCCACTTGAAAAGTTTATAAATCTATTAAGTAGTATATCTGGCTTTGATGCTAAAATTGCTCAAGAGACGAACTACGGAGATTTATTTGCAGGAATTATCCGTAAAGCATCAAATGGAATAGGTCGTCATGTGGATTTTGCACCAATGAACTCACCAGAATATGATATAGCGCATATAAATTCCCAGTTAGGTTGGAATCTTTTTGTTGATTCACCGGAAGAGGGAGGTATAACAACAATTTACAACCGGCCATGGAATGTAAATATTACTAAAGGTGAAGATCCACCTATGAGTTATGGTCTTTCTGACGAACATATTTTAGGATCAGAAAAATTTTCTTACAAACCAATTTCTGGAGATGTTGTTATTTTTAATAGTAGAAACCCACATGAGGTATCGCCGGGAAATTTAAATGATAATGAGAGATTACAAATTGGTTCTTTCATTGGAAGATTGCCTGATAATAATTTGTTACTTTGGTCATAAAAAGTATTTTATAATTAATTATCAATGAATAAAGAACAATAAGCAGTAATAGAAATTTCTTAATTTAAATAGACTAGGAGGAAATTTTTAAGCTTCTTTTGATAGTCCGAGGTTATCTTTACTGGCCCAGTACCGATCAAGCATGTAATACCATATTCCATTTATAATAGGCTCTACAATTGCATCAGTAATTGCTATAAAAAAACTAGCACCAGTAAAATACCATACACACGTTGCGGCAATAATGAAGTGGCCAACTGTATATATTACTGTTCTTAGTATGGAACCCGAGTTAGCGTGATAAACCAGAAATATACGTTTTTTAAAAACATTAACTATGTTTTTTATCCAATTTAACATAGTAATTAAATCCAGATTAATTAATAAATACTATAAACTTAAGAATCAGAAGCCAAATTATCCTGAAACTATAGAGAGATAATATATAATTTTATTGATAATGCAAATCATTATCATTCTCATTAAGATAATTTCATCCCAATATCTTTATTTTTACATGATTAATTTAATTATATACTTCTGAAAAATGTATTTAGATTATCATTGATAAAAATTAATAGAACAAAAAAAGAACATTTAGTTTAATTTAGAGCATTCTACTAAATGTTTTACTTTATAATTTTAAGAGGAACAATGATAGAAAATTTAGGATGAATCTTTAGTATCTAAAAAAACATTAATCTTAACTAAATCAAAAGATAAATAATTTTCCTTATAAGGAACAAAATAATATAGCTAAATGTAACAGTATGAAATCAAATATCTTATAGACCAACTTAGATATAAATGTGATTTAGTATGATTAAATTATATTAAAAAAATTATTTGAAAATTTGGAAGTGATAATTAATTATTAATTATTAATATCTGTACTCATGAATTTTACTAGATGAATTTACATAAATTATAAAAAATTATAGTTGAAAAAATTATTAGCAAGCATCAATAGGAGTACTTAGTGATAAGACTAACAGCAAGCATCAATAGGAGTACTTAGTGATAAAACTAACAGATGAAGAGACAAGAACTATTAATAATATAATGGAAAAATTGGGTATCGAACCAGTTAAAGATAAATGGAAGTTAATGGACTCGCTTATTTATGATGGGTACAAAAAAGTATTAGAACTTAGTAAGGCGTATAAATCTGATGAAGATTTAAAAACGGCCGCTTCTTTATTGAAAGATATATTATTTTTTGAATATCTCGCATATAAAAGAATATCTCCTAAAGAATCAGAGAATGCTCTAAAGATTTATGTGGATTTTGATGAAGAAGATACCAAAGGTTTTTTATTGCATGCTCCAAAGTTAGAGTTTATAATTGCAGCAATTGAAAAACAAATGTCAGATAAAAAAATTAATTAGTATTTTTAAAAAGTAAAAGATTATATTAAAAAAAATTTTTATTATAATAGAATATTCTCAGTGATGATTTTTGAATTATGAATTAATTTTTTTTATTTTAATTTACAAATTTTAATGAGAATTATTTACGTTTTGTTATAAATAAAGCAGAGCTATATTAAAAGAATAAAACGTATAATTAATTTTTACTATGTTAAAGTATGTTTGATAATTTTTTTATTGGATAGTTTAATGGAAAGAAAACAAAAACCACTTGACGGAATAAGAGTTCTTGAAATGGGTCAGCTAATTGCTGGGCCTTTTGCTGGTTGTGTTTTAGGTTATTTCGGAGCTGAGGTTATAAAACTAGAGCCACTAGGAGGCGATCCTCTTAGACGATGGAGAGAGCTTGATGAAGAAGGTTCTTCCTTCTGGTGGAAATCCATGGCAAGAAATAAAAAATCTATTACTGTAAATTTAAAGTCAGATGAAGGAAAAGAAATTGTAAGAAAACTTGCTTCAAAAGTTGATGTAATTATTGAAAATTTTAGGCCAGGAACAATGGAAAAATGGCAAATTGGTCCTGAAGATCTAAAAAAAATTAATCCTCAGTTAGTTTATACAAGAGTCTCAGGCTATGGACAAACAGGTCCATACAAAGATAAGCCAGGCTTTGCATCTGTTTGTGAAGGTATAGGTGGTTTTAGATATTTAAATGGCTTTCCTGACCAGCCTCCTGTTAGACCTAATCTAAGTTTAGGTGATACGTTAGCCGCTTTAAATGCAGTTATTGGAACTTTGTTAGCACTTTTTAGTATTTTAAAACAGGGAAAAATGGGAAAAGGACAGGTTGTTGATGTAGCAATTTATGAAGCTGTATTCAATGTTATGGAAAGCTTAGTTCCTGAATTTGATGGAAATGGAAGTATAAGAGAACGATCTGGCTCAACACTAACTGGTATAGTACCTACAAACACATATTTATGTAATGACGATTCTTATGTGATTATTGGTGGTAATGGTGACTCAATTTTTAAAAGACTTATGATTGCAATTGGTAGAGAAGACATGGCAGAAGATTCCAGGTATTCAGAAAATGCAGGAAGAGTAGAGCATGAAAAGGTAATTGATCTTGCTATAAATAAATGGACTAAGAATTTGTCTTCCTCAGAAGTTATCAAAACTCTCGAAAATGCTGAAGTACCTTGTGGCCATATTTATAATGTTGAAGATATGCTAAATGACCCTCATTTCCAATCTAGAAAACTATTTGAGACAGTTGATATAAAAAATAAAAAATTAAAAATTCCAGCTATTACCCCTTTTTTAAATGAAACTCCTGGTTGCACAGATTGGGCTGGGCCAGATTTAGGTTCTCATAACCATGAAATATTTTCCAAAATCCTGAATTTTGATGAAAAAATGTTAATAGATTTTGAGAAAAAAGGCATAATTTAGTATCACTATTTAGATTATTTTATTTAGTTAAAATATCAAAATATATTTTTTTATCTCTAGATTGTGATCTTAATCATATATAATTTTTCTAAAATAAATTATTATTTACTAAAATTTAGAGGAATTTATGGTTGAATCGCTGACGTTTGGAAAGGGTGAGATGGGTGATGTACGTCCGGGGACCCCTGCGTCTTCAGCGCAAGAGTATAACCTTGTTATTGATGCTTCTGGCCATTCTAGTCTGACGATACCGTTTGGTGTTCTTTTGCTTAAGGCTGATTTTGTTCGAGAAGGAACAGATTTACTTTTAGTAGGACCGAACGGCGAACAAATTTTAGTACGTGATTATTTTACGATGGACCCACCACCTGATCTTCTGACGGAAGGGGGTGCAATGTTAACTGCTGATACGGTTGAAGCATTAGCAGGTCCGATTGCCCCGGGTTTATTTGCGCAAGCTGAAGAGGGAGCGGAAGCGAGTCCTATTGGTTCTGTGGAGTCTGTTGAAGGTGAAGTAACGGTGACGCGTGCGGATGGAACTGAGATAAAACTCAACGAAGGTGATCCTGTATTCCAAGGAGATGTTTTGGAGACAGGAGAAGAGGGTACGGTTGGTATTGTCTTTATTGATGATAGCACATTTGCATTAGATGAAGATGGTCGCATGGTTTTGGATGAATTAATTTTTGATCCTCAATCAACGGAAGGAAAGTCATCACTAACAGTTGTGCAGGGTGCATTTACTTTTGTGAGTGGAAAGATTGCACAATCCGGTCCAGATTCGATGAAGGTATCAACTCCGGTTGCAACGTTAGGTATTCGGGGTACGAAGGTGGCAGGTCAAGCAGCGCAAGAGGGAGAGGAGAATACGATTGTTCTTCTTGAAGGAGAGATTTTAGTTACAAATCAATCAGGTGTTGCATTGACATTGAATCAACCAAATCAATCTGTGCAGGTAACGAGTGCTTTTACACCTCCGCAAGCTGTGCAGTTGACTCCGGATCAAGTACAACAACGTTTTGGTGGTGTATTGGAAAGTTTGCCACCATCACCTGCGGCTACTCAAGAAACTCAAGAGACGGAAGGTCCTGCGGCTACTGAGGAAGCAGCGGAAGAAGAAGAAGAGGAGGAAGAGGAAGGCGAA
>PBKD01000014.1 GCA_002722055.1 Rhodospirillaceae bacterium
CTTTAGAAAATCAAACAGCTAAACCTGTTGAACAACTCGTAAATTTACTTAATCAAGCTCAACAACAGCTAACAACTCCAATCATAAATGAACAGCCAATTATTAATAACAACATAAATATAAATAATTCAAATGATGAGGACACATCTAAACCCTTATCAAATAATGAAATCAACAAGAGTATATTTAATACAAATACAGCTTTAATAAGAGATTCAAAATTAAGTAACAATACTTTAGGCGTTATCTCAAATATTAATATAAATCAATTAACTAATAATTCAGAAACCCCTTTACCAAGTAATTTAGAAGCAAACTCAAACAAGTTCACTAATATCAATGAAATGCTTCTTAATAAAGAAACTCCAAAAGTAATACCTGAAAGTAGTCGAATTTCTGAAACTTTAAATAATAACTCAAAAGGAATAGCTTTAAATAGTAGGCTTAGTGAATTTGAAAACAGTTTTAACTCCAATAGAAATAGTAATAAAAATAGTTTTTTTAACTCTGAAAATCAAAATTTAAACAAGCAACTCTCTTCACCAAATGGAAATAATCTTTTTAAGACCTCTGAAGCAACTTTTAATCCTCAAAAATCACAACTTGAGGGTGAAATTTCTCTGACGAGAAATATAGATATGAAGATGAACCCAGCTATTGCTAAAGCTGAAAACTATAATTTTCAAAGTTCCTCTTTTCTATCAACAAACATAGATAATAGTTTGAGCTTTTCCAACACTAGCAACACAATTAACGAAATTTTAAATAATAGTGGCTCTCCTAAGGTTAATAGAGCAATTCATACACAAACATTTCTGCCTATTCATGAACAAATTGCCGTAAATATCTCTAAGGCTGTCGGTGAAGGTGTTAACAAAATACAAATTCAACTTCAGCCATCTGATATGGGAAAAGTAGAAATTCAATTAGATGTTTCGCGGGAAGGTCGCGTAATTGCTACAGTTTTAGCTGATAAACCAGAAACTCTAGAAAATCTTCAAAGGGATTCAAAGAGTTTGGAACGAGCTTTGCAACAGGCTGGGCTACAGACCAATTCTGAAAGTTTAAATTTTGGTCTGAGAGATGACCAGAACGGTCAATTAAATCCTGAAAATCAGGACTCAAATGAGAATTCACTGGAGGAAGAAAACTCTGTAGTGGAAACTCTAAGTGGGTCAGTTAAGTCGATTCCGAGACCATTTGGTTTTTCGGATGGAGCAATAGATTTAAGTGTTTAAGGAAATAAAAAATGGTAGAAATTAACCCAGTAAGTGTTGCAGAAGCAAGTAAGGCAGCTAATGCCTCTACAAAGCTTACAGATAACTTTGAAACTTTTTTAACTCTTCTAACAACTCAACTCCAAAACCAAGATCCTCTTGAACCGATGGATCCGAGTGAGTTTACAGATCAGCTAGTTCAATTTACCGAAGTAGAGCAATCAATTGCAACAAACAAAAAACTTGAGCAATTAGTTTCTTTAGCTACGCAAAATGAACTTTCAGGAGCTGTTTCATTCATTGGAAAACAAGTTGAAGCAAAAGATAACAGAAGCATACTTAAAGATGGACAGGCTAATTGGAAATACGAATTAGATGAATCTGCAGAGGATGTAAGTCTTAGAGTTTTAGACAGTTCAAATGTTGCAGTCTTTAAAACAAATGGAGAAAAAGACATAGGCCTAC
The DNA here is from genome assembly GCA_002722055.1 of Rhodospirillaceae bacterium. Taxonomy (GTDB): domain Bacteria; phylum Pseudomonadota; class Alphaproteobacteria; order SHVP01; family SHVP01. The sequence goes on from PBKD01000014.1 coordinate 1,683, forward strand.
ATAAATTTCAGTGGGATGGTAAAAATAAAGAAGGCAAAGAACTTCCTAATGGAATTTATACTTTACTTGTTACCGCAGTAGATAAGAAAGGTAACACAGTAAATTCATCAACTAACATGATAAGTACTGTTGACGGTGTATTTACAAAAGATGGAGCAAATATGCTTGATGTAGGTGGTATATCAATACCTTTAGATCAGGTAATTTCAGTTAATAAGAAAGAATAGAGTAAAAAGTAAAATTAGTATTTTAATTTAATGTAACTTTGACCCTAATTATTTATGGTCGCAACCTTAGGAGTAAGAGATGAGTCTCTTTGGAGCTATAGCTGCTGGAATGACAGGACTGGATGCAAACGCACAAGCTTTGGGTTCAATATCAGCAAATATTTCCAACCTTAATACAGTTGGATACAAAAGAAATGAAACAAGATTTCAAACATTAGTTTCACCTGGCTTGGGTGGACTTAATAAGCCGAGTGGGGTTCTTCCATCAGCAAGGAACCTAATTGATCAGCAAGGTTTGATGCAAACTTCTTCTACTTCTACCCATTTGGGTATTACAGGTGATGGTTTTTTTGTGGTGGCAGATATCTCAAACCCAACAAATACAACTGGAACCTTCCAATTTACGAGAGCGGGCCAATTTGAACCAGATAAAGATGGAAACCTTGTCAATACATCAGGTTTCTTCCTAAGAGGCTGGGCAATTGATCCTACTAATGGAACTATAACAGATGATAGAGGAAGTTTAACAGCGACTGAAACCGTTAATGTTGCTGATATAGCAGGTAGCGCAACTATAACATCAAACGTTTCATTAGAAATGAACCTAAACTCTGAAGAAATTATAACAGGCGCACCTACAGCAAATACAATTATAGCTGCAGCAACTGGGCAAACAGTTACAGGAACAACTGCACTAAATAGTGCGGCTGTCGCAGGAGGATCTCAACTTGCTAACGGTGATGCTGTAACAATTACAGTTACTAATGCTGGTGCAACAAATTTAGCAGCAGGAAATGATCAAACATCAGGTACAATTACATTTACATTTAACTCTACACCGGATGCTACAGCTAATCAGTTTTCAACTTTAAATGAATTAAAAGCTCTGATTGATTCAAATGTTGGTATGTCAGCCTCAGTTGTTGGTGGAACTCTTACTGTTACTGGGGACCCAAGATCTACTCTTGTAACAGCAGTTGGAGCTGGTAACGGAGCTAGGTTATTAGCAGCAGGTACAACTGCTGCCACTTATGTTCCTACAGCAAGTGCAACAAATATGGCTTCTGGCGCAATAACACCAAGCTTTAAAAGAAGTGTTCAAATCTTTGACTCCAAAGGTGCAGCACACACATTATCTTTTGCTTTTCTCAAATCTAACCATGCAAATACGTATTATACTGAAGTATTTATTGAACCAGCAGGCGATACTAATTTAGCTATTGTTGATGGTATTGTTGCTCATGGTAGAATAAGATTCAATACTGATGGAACAATTGACATTCCTAATACTGATGCAGCATTCCGAGGAGCAGAAAACGGTGGAAATGATTTAACTATAAATTACTCTACGGCTCAAGGAGCAACAACCCCTCAAACCATCAAGTTGGATTTAGGAGCGAATGGAACAGCTAATGGAGTTACTCAATTTGCTGCAGCATCCTCACTAGATGAGTTTACAGTTGATGGAGCTATATTTGGACAATTAGCATCAATAAGTGTGAACGATGGAGGAACCATAACCGCCCTTTTTGATAACGGAACAAGCAGGGATTTATATAAATTACCACTTGCTACTTTTACAAACTCTAATGGTCTTGATAACTTAGGAAAAAATACCTTTCAACAAACAACAACTTCAGGAGCATTTAACTTGCAGGAAGCAGGAACAGGTGGAGCAGGAAGTGTATCACCAGCATCGTTTGAAGCATCAACTGTTGATCTTGCGGATGAGTTTACAGACATGATTATTACTCAGCAAGCTTTCTCAGCTAACGGTAAAGTTGTTAGTGTAGGAACAGAACTAATGGATGAAGTAATAAGACTTATAAGATAAATTTAATTTCAACTCCCTCAGTATAGAAATAAATAAGCTGTACTGAGGGTTTTTTTAAGGCAAGATATGATGAAAAGCTATAATTCAATTAGAAAAAATATTAACATAAGTGATCTTCCGCCCTCAAACACAACAAGATGGGTTATTAAAAGAAAAGCTATTGTTGTTAATGCAGTAAAATCAGGGGTTTTATCTTTAGATGAAGCCTGTTCAAAATATTCTCTATCATTAGAAGAATTTTTCTCTTGGCAAGAAGCCATGGAAAAACATGGTTCTAGGGGCCTAAGAGCGACTAGAATCCAATATTATAGAAATCCTAGAGAAAATAGGGCGAATTAAAACCTAAATAATAATTTAATTTAATAAACTAGGCATCTTTTTCCTCTTATTAACCTTCTGTTCACTATCTTTAGTATATTGTTAGACAGTAACAGAAATATTAATTTTTTATTAATGAGTTAATAAGTAAGGAAAAACTGTGAGATTGCTAGAATTTTTTAATAACCTTGGACCAACTAGAATTGCGGCTATGGCCGCAGCTGCAATATTAACTTTAGGTTTTTTTATTTTTATTATTGGCCGGGTATCTAGTCCGGATATGTCTCTTTTATATAGTGAATTAGATGTAAAAGACTCTGGACAAATTGTTACTATACTAGAACAAAGAAATATTCCCTATGAGGTAAGAAATAATGGCAGTCAAATTTATATACCATCGAATAATGTTCAAAGAATTCGCTTGTCTCTAGCACAAGAAGGACTTCCTTCAGGCGGATCATTAGGGTATGAAATATTTGATAGAAGTGACGCACTTGGTACAACAAATTTTGTTCAAAATGTAAACTTAGTAAGAGCACTTGAGGGTGAGCTAGCTAGAACTATAAGATCTTTTGATACTATAGAAGGCGCAAGGGTACATCTCGTTCTTCCAAGAAGAGAGCTATTTAGCAGAGAAACTAGAACACCAAGCGCTTCAGTAATTGTAAAAACTCGCTCAAATAGAAGGCTTGAAGTAAGTAGAGTAAGAGCAATACAACATCTTGTCGCATCAGCTGTTGATGGTCTTTCAACAAGTAAAATCTCAATAGTCGATGATAGTGGAAACCTTCTTGCCCAGAGTCAGGAGTCAGAGAATGGCCTTGCAAGTGCCGCTACACTTGAAGAAGCTAGGCTAGAAACAGAATCAAGATTACGTTCAAATATTGAGAGATTAATTGAAAGAACAGTAGGTTTTGGAAAAGTAAGAGCTGAGGTTTCCGTAGATATGGATTTTGATAGGGTAACAGAAAGTGACGAAACTTTTGATCCATTAGGCCAAGTAGAAAGATCAACACAAAGAATTACTGAAAATTCAAAAGAAATTGAAGGTAGCGGTGATAATACAGTAACTGTTGCAAATAATTTACCTGAAACTCAAGCAGAAGAGAATCCAGCAGGTCCCATCAATAGTATTGAAACAAATAGAACTGAGGAAACAATAAATTATGAGATAACTAAATCTACTACTACTCGTATACAAGAATCTGGAAATATAGAAAGATTAACAGTTGCAGTTCTAGTAGATGGTATTCAAAAAATTGATGAAAATGGTGAGATAACTTATACACCGAGAACTAAGGATGAGCTCGATAAAATTGCATCTTTGGTTAGAACAACAGTCGGATATGACCAAGAAAGAGGTGACCAGATAGAAGTAATTAATATGCAATTTGCATCTATTGATGTTCCACTTCAATTAACAGAAGCTACTTTTATGGGTTTAACAAAGAAAGATATTTTCAGGATTGCTGAAATAGTAATGTTCTTAATTATAGGTATATTGATAATTTTATTTGTCCTTAGGCCGTTAATTTCAAGAGCATTTTCAACTGTTCAAACTGTTACAGCTGATGAAACAGAGTTAGAAGGCATAGAAGGACAAGAGGGAGTTGCTGATGGCCAACTTACTGCCGATATCGAAGCACAAGCTCAATTAAAAGCACAAGCAGATGAAGAAGCACTTGTAAGCCTCGGTGCAGTAGAGGGACAGCTTAAATCAGGAACACTAGATAAGATAGGCGAACTAATTGATAAACACCCAGATGCAGCTGTTTCTGTTCTCAAGGGTTGGGTTAGAGAGGATTAATTAAATGAATACTTTACAAGAAACAATTCCTAAAACACTTTCTGGCCCTGAAAAGGCATGTATCATGATGATCACAATGGGAGAAAAAAGAAGTAAAAATATATTAAATCAACTTGATGAAAGCGATGTTGAAATAATATCTAATGCCATGAAAAATCTAGGAAAAGTCTCCTCATCAGTAGTTGAAAAAGTAATAAGCGTATTTGATGAAAAAATATCATTTATGAGAAAACCAATTTTTGAGGAAGATAAAGTTAGAACAAATAAAAATAATACACTTTGGAACCAGATTGAACATGTTAATGAGGAAATACTTTCAAAGTATATACAAAATGAACACCCTCAAACAGCTGCAATTATTCTTCAAAAAATTAATGCAAAAAGAGCTGGGAAAATTATTAATTTGCTTCCAGATGAACTAGCAAGTGAGATTATTACAAGAATAGCAAAAACAATACCTATCAAAAGCAATATACTAAATAATATAGAACAAAGTCTAAGTAGAGATATACTCTCCTCTTTGGAAAATACTATGAATCAAGATAATAATATTAATAGTGTTATGGAAATAATAAAAAATACTAATCCATGCAAGAGTAATAACATAATTAAGTATATAAAAAATAAAAATCCTAAAATATCATCCAACCTAGATAATTTAATTTTTAAATTTAATGATTTCAAATATCAGAGCGACCATACAGTTAAAAAAATTATTGAAAATTCTGATCAATTAACGATAACAAAAGCTTTAAGAGGATCATCTTCTGAGGTTGTACAAAAATTTTTTAATAATATGGATGAATTAACCTCAAAATCCTTAAATGAAAGATTGAACCAAATGGGCCCTATAAAAATTAAAGAAGTAGATAAAGCACAGTCTGAAATAATTGCAGTGACTAATAAATTAGTTAGTAATAATATAATTAAATTAAATCAGTAAGATAGAATAATGCCAGAATTGAAAAAATTTCTCTTTGATTTAGATTTTGAAAAAAAAGAAACTGATACCAAGGTTACAAAAAAAACTGAACCTACCTTGAATCCAGATGAAATACCAATTTTTTCGAGACTAGAGGTTAATCAATATAAAGAAGAACATGAAAAAATTGGCTTTGAAAAAGGCTTTAACAAAGGGAAAGAACAAGCATTAAATGAGATTAATGAGAAATTAGTATTGTTAGTGTCAAACCTTGTAGATCAATTCAATACCATTGAAGAAAAAAATAACGAGAGATTAAAAAATATTAATAAAGATTCAATAAAAATTTCTCTAGAAATTGCAAAAAAACTTTCATCAGCATATTCAAATATTAAACCTGAAGAAAACGTGAGTTCATTTCTGATGGAGATTTTTGATAAGTATAAGGAAGTATTATTAAAAGAAAAAATTAAAATTTACGTCAATGACTCAATCAAAGAAGAAATTAATCACAAGTTAGAAAATAATTCATTATATTTAAAAAATAGTGACAACTTTGAATTAATTGGTGATAGCAATCTACATATTAACGACTCAAAAATTGAATGGGATTCAGGAGGAATAAATAAAAATTATCATGAAATTGAAAAAGAAATAAATAACAAGATTAATAATTTTATTTCAGAAATAGATAATAAATTAGATGATTCCGATTATAAAGAAGAGCGAAATAAATCTTCCGAGGAAGATAATCAATCTTTTGAAAAAAACTTAAATCAATCTGTAGATTCAGAAATTGAAGAAGATAAAGAAAATGAAGATGATATCAAAACAGTTGGTGGTTCCAAGTCTATAAAATATGACTAGATAAATTTATTTACTAATCCTTAAAGGAAAAAAAATGACTGATACTGAAAATAATGATGAGAATCCAAAGCCTAATGATCTTGATAAAAAGGATACTAGTTCGGATAAAGAAAACAATCTGAGTTTAAGTGAATTAGAGAAAACCGAAAAGGATGAGTCCCTGGAAAATACCCAAACAGAACCTATGGAAAATGATGAAGTTAGAATGGCTAGTGATTTGGAACCTGTTTATGAAATCCCTGTACAGGTATCTGCAGTCTTGGGAAAGACGCGTATGCAAGTTAGTGACCTATTAAAATTGAGGCAAGGAGCAGTTGTCGAATTAGATCGTAGAGTTGGCGAAGCTATTGATATTTACGTAAATAACAGACTAGTAGCTAGAGGAGAAGTTGTAGTAGTTGAAAACAAGCTTGGTGTTACAATGACAGAAATTATTAAAACTGAAAAATCATAATCAAATTATAAGTCTAAAAGATTTAAGGAGTATAAAATGCGTTTATTAATTATTGGTTCAATGGATGGTCAAATTGGGGCTGCAAGTAAAATTGCAATTGATAGGGGGGCAAAAGTTTCTCATACCCCTGATATTACCTCAGCCTTAACTTTACTTAGGTCTGGTAAAGGTGCTGAACTACTTATGATAGACGCTATCTTAGATATTAAAACTTTATGTAAATCACTTGAAGAAGAAAGAATAAGCGCTCCAGTAGTTGCCTATGGAATAGGAACAAATACAGAGGTTGCAGTAAGAGCAATTAAAGCTGGAGCTAAAGAATATATTCCTTTACCACCAGAATCAGAACTGATAGCTGCAGTGCTAGAAGCTGTATGTGAAGAGAGCCATACCTTGATTTTTTCAGATCATTCCATGAAAAAAATGATACAACTTACCGATCAGATTGCTCCTAGCGATGCAAGTATTTTAATTACTGGTGAGTCAGGAACAGGTAAAGAAGTATTAGCGAGGTATATACATAGGAAAAGTAATAGAAAAGATAAAGCCTTTATTTCTCTAAATTGCGCTGCAATCCCAGAAAATCTTCTTGAAAGTGAATTATTTGGTCATGAAAAAGGTTCATTTACAGGAGCAATCACAAGAAGAATTGGAAAATTTGAAGAAGCTAATGGCGGCACACTTCTTCTAGATGAAATAAGTGAGCTTCACCCAAGACTTCAGGCAAAACTTTTAAGAGCTATTCAAGAAAGAGAGATAGATCGTGTTGGAGGAAATAAACCAATTAAAGTTGATATCAGGTTGCTAGCAACAAGCAACAGAAATCTTGACGAGGAAGTTAAGAAAGGAACATTTAGAGAAGACCTTTTATTTAGGTTAAATGTCCTAAATTTGAAAATACCCTCATTAAGGGAAAGACCAGATGATCTTAAAATTTTAGCTGAACACTTCATTGAAAAATACTCAAAAATAAATAACCTGAAAAATAAACCCTTAACACAAGAAGCAATTGATGGAATAAAAAATTATAGATGGCCAGGAAATGTTAGAGAGTTAGAAAATACTATGCATAGAGCTGTCTTACTGGCAAAAAATGAAGAAATTGGAACAGAGGCAGTCATCCAACAAGACGGGAGCCCTCTTGGGGTGAACAAAAAAGAGAGTATTGAGCATTCTTTAAATTCGTCAGAAACTAGCTTAATAGAGGAACAAGAAGCAAATAAACTAGTTGGGAGAACAGTAGCACAAGTTGAGAAAGATTTAATTTTAGATACTTTAAACCACTGTCTAGGTAATAGAACCCATGCAGCTAAGATTTTAGGTATTTCTATAAGAACACTAAGAAATAAACTTAAGCAATATAATGATGATGGCTTAGAAGTTGAATCTTCTAATAGTTCATTTCGTGCTGCCTAAATAAGTTTTTAGTTTATGACAGATAATACTGAAAATAATATAATAGAATCAGAAAAGAGTTCAGTTGAAGATATAAATTCTGAACAAGAATCTGAACAAACAAGACCATCTATTTCTTTTGGAGATTTATTTAGCCGATTTGGCTCTCCAATAATGAGAGGCGATTTAGCCTTAGCTTTTGGAGTAGTCTTAATACTCGTGGTTCTTATTCTTCCACTACCTAGGTGGCTTTTAGATATATCACTTGCCGTTTCTATGACTTTTTCAGTTTTGATTTTGATGAATGTATTATTTATTAGAAAAGCCCTAGAATTTAGTATCTTCCCAACAATTTTACTTATTGCAACAATGCTTAGGCTATCATTAAACCTAGCTTCAACAAGACTGATTCTAGCTAATGGCCATGAGGGAACAAATGCTGCTGGTGATGTGATAGAGGCATTTGGTGGTTTTATAATGGGTAATAATATTGTGATTGGATTAATTGTTTTTGGAATATTAGTAATAGTAAATTTCGTAGTTATAACCAGAGGTTCAGGAAGAATAGCAGAAGTTGCAGCTAGATTTATTTTAGATGCAATGCCTGGCAAACAAATGGCAATTGATGCGGACCTCTCAAGTGGGTTGATTGATGAAAATCAAGCTAGAGAAAGAAGAAAAAGTTTAGAAGATGAAGCTAGTTTTTTTGGTTCCATGGATGGAGCCTCAAAATTTGTAAGAGGCGATGCTATTGCTGGTTTATTAATCACTTTCATAAACCTTATAGGTGGTATTATTATTGGTATCGGGCAAAGGGATATGGCTTTTGGAGAAGCTGTTAGCACTTTTTCGGTGCTAACTGTCGGTGATGGGTTAGTAAGTCAAATACCTGCATTAATTGTATCAACAGCAGCAGGTATGTTGGTATCAAAGTCAGGCCTTAAAGGTTCAACAGATAAAGCAATATTTGGTCAACTAAGTTACTATCCGCATGCATTAGCAATGGCATCATTTTTGATGGGAGCACTAGCTTTGCTTCCAGGTGTCCCAATGATTCCTTTCTTTTTACTTTCTGCTGGTACAGGTTATTTAGCTTGGGTTGTATATAAAAAGAAAGGTAAACAAAAAACAGAACAAGAAAAGATTGAACAAAGTATACAAGACCCTGCTATGTCTGAAGAACCTATAAGCTCAACATTAGCATTAGATGAATTAAGATTAGAACTAGGTTATGGCTTATTACCTCTGATAAATGATACCCAAGGCTATAGACTTACTGATCAAATCAAAGCATTAAGGAGACAAATTGCATCTGAAATGGGTTTCGTAATGCCATCTGTAAGAATTTTGGATAATATGCAATTATCAGCTAATAATTATTTAGTTAGAATAAAAGAAATTGAAATTGGCTCAGGGGATCTAAGACCAAACAAAATACTTGTAATGGACCCTAGGGGAGAGAAAATTACATTAAATGGCGAGGAAACTAAAGAACCAACATTTGGTTTACCTGCTATGTGGGTTGATGAATCACTCAGAGAAGAGGCATCTTTCAGAGGGTATACAGTTGTTGATCCTTCAACAGTAATTACTACACATCTAACCGAAATAATAAAAGATAATATGAATGAACTATTATCTTATAGCGGAACTCAAAAACTTATTGATGAACTCCCGAAAGATCAGAAGAAATTAATTGATGATATAATCCCAGATCAAATAAGCTTATCAGGTTTACAAAGAATACTTCAAAACTTACTGGTTGAAAGAATTTCTATAAGAGATCTATCAACAATTTTAGAAGGTATAGCTGAAGCTGTTGCATATACTAAAAATATAACTCTAATTACAGAACATGTTAGGGCAAGACTTTCTAGACAAATTAGTGCCTCGAATACAACTGAATCTGGCTATATACCTCTAATAACCTTATCCCCCGAATGGGAACAAAACTTTTCCGAATCCCTTATTAATGAAGGTGAAGAAAGACAACTTTCAATGGCACCATCTAAATTACAAGAATTTATTTCAACAGTAAAATCTAATTTTGATAGAGTTGCTGAGGAAGGTGAAATTCCAGTTCTTCTCACAAGTCCATCTATAAGGCCTTTTGTTAGATCTATTATAGAACGTTTTAGACCTTCAACAATAGTATTGTCGCAAAATGAAATTCACCCTAAAGCTAAGTTAAAAACTCTTGACCAAATATAGAAAATGAAATTAAAAAAATTCTTCGCAGATAGTATTCCTGAAGCTATATCTGAGGCAAGGGAAAAATTAGGAGATAATGCTATAATTATCTCAAGCTTTGATTCAAAGCGAAAAAGAGGATCTTATGTCACAGCTGCAATTGAACAAGATAGTTCTGATAAATACTTAAATGATATTATTAATATGGAAGTAAAAAAATCTGATTCATCAAATTATTTTACTACCTGCCTAAGATTTCATGGCCTGGAAGAGAAAAAAATAAATATATTAAATAAAAATGCTAAAAACTTTATTGAAAAAGAAGATATTTTAAAGCTTGCTGGATCAATTGATACTAATTTTAAATTTGAAAAGATAAAACCAAAAATTGGTGTCCCATTATTTATTTCAGGACCTCCGGGAAGCGGCAAAACAACTGTAACTGCTAGGATAGCGACAAAATTGATTATGTCGGGAAATAAAGTTACAGTAGTAACGACAGACTCAGTTAAAGCTGGGGCATATGAACAATTAAACTCCTTATCTAAGATTCTTAAAATTAATCTAAATATTGCTCAAACTCCAAATGAGCTTTTTAATATAATTAATAAAAAAAAGGACTCCTTAATACTTGTTGACACCCCTGGAATAAACTATCTTTCTGAGGAAGAAATAATTGATTTCGAAAGTTTCAAGGAAAATTTACAATCAGAAACCTTATTAGTTTTATCAGCATTAAGTAATCCTCTAGAAACTAGCGATATCTCAGAAACTTTTCTAAAACTTGGCGCTTCCAAAATTCATATTACTCACACAGATTGCTCAAAAAGATTAGGGGTTATTCTTTCCCCTCCAATTGGAAAAAAAATGTCAATATGCGAAATAAGCAGTAATCCATTTATTACAGACAGCATCAAACCTTTAAATCCACTTTCATTAGCCAGAATATTATTAGAAAGCTATAAAAATCAATCTAACCCTGAACTAAATAGGTATCATTAATGAATAATATTAACTTAAATATTGTTAATCAAAATAACAATGCCGGACTTAATTTAATTACTGTAGCATCAGGAAAAGGTGGCGTAGGAAAAACCTGGCTTGCATCGACAATGGCAGATTGTTTGGGGAAAAAAAATAAAAAAGTTCTCCTGTTTGATGGCGATTTAGGACTTGCAAATATTGATGTGCAACTAGGCATTACTCCAGAACGAGATATCTCAGATATAATTTTAAATAAATGTACCTTTGATGAGGCAGTCTATAAATATAGAGATACTAATTTTGAATTGTTAGCTGGAAAATCTGGTTCTGGTTTTTTATCATCATTAAATTTACCTACCTTAGACAATTTAAAAAATAAATTAATTCAAAACTCTTATAAATATGATTTTGTAATTCTAGATCTCGCAGCAGGAATAGATAGTCCTGTAGTATCTCTAACTATTGAAAACGGACAGGTTTATGTCATTACAACTTCTGATCCAACATCACTTACAGATGCATACGCATATATAAAATTAATAAATATTAAGTATCCAAAAATAAAAATTAATATAGTGATTAATATGGTTTCTTCAAAAATTGAAGGCATGGAAACATTTGAGATACTATCAAAATCATGTTTAAATTTTTTAAATTTAAAAATTAAACTTGCTGGAATAATTAGTTTTGACAGAAATGTGAATGAGTCGATAAAAAATCAGAAATTATTTTTAAATAGATACCCAACATCTACTGCAGCTAGGGATGTTAATGATATTTGCAACAAGATAATTAAGCATGACCAATAATACAATAAATCCAATTCCATTTAGACACACTGATAGAATAACCTCGATATCAAATAGTGAATATAATCATTCAAAAAGTAACGCGCAAAATTATTTTAAACAAAAAAAAGTGATCAATATTTCTCCTGCCCTACTGGGTTATAAATTGGGAGATAAATTTACAGCTAATGTTCAAAAAAGATTGTCTAAAAATAAATATTTAATAAAAGTAAATAGTGATATATTTGAACTAAGCAGCGAATTACACTTAGACATTGGATCTAGTATATATTTTGAAATAATTTCACTGATGGAAGATTCTATCAATGCAAATGTTTTAAATATTAATAAAAATAAAAATTTTTTAGGTAAAAATATTAAACTAAAATTTATTGAAAAGAAATCTAATTTAAAATTAAATCACACTAATAATCTAGTTTTAAGTAAAAACTCAACATATTTTATAAATTTTTTAAATCTTATTTTAATTAATGAAAAAAATATTTTTAGTGATCACATTATAAATAAATTACCTTCATTTGATAACAAAGATCCAAGTAAAATTATCTACCTAATTACAAATATTCTTAATTCGAAGATACAAGATTGGCTTGGATCTAATGTAGTAGAGCTCTTGAAAAGAAATAAGAAAATTAATTTTCAAGAGGAAATAAATAAACTTAACAAATTAAAGAAAAATGGTGACTGGTTTTATTTAATAATTCCCTTCTTTGAAAATGATAATTTAAAAATTATACATTTTAACTTTTATCTAACTGATGAAAAAGTTAGAAGATTAAGATTTAAAATAGAATTTGAACTAAATAATGGTAAAGAAATAATTATTGAGGGATTGTTTGGTCTTGGGAAAATTATCTTAAAAATTTCAAGCTCAGAAATACTGAGCAAAGATTTAGAAAGTGATATCAAAAAATTATTTTATAAAAATTTAAAAAAATACTATTTTTCCGGAACTATACATTTTCAAAAAATAATCAATACCTCAAACTCTATAAACCTATATAGACCAAATAAACAGGGCTTAAAGTATAAAATTATGATTTAATTAATGACCATTTGCGTTTCTTAAAAACATATTAATAGATATATCATCCAATCTTACTTGTTCTTGTCGAGATATTTCAATTTTTTCTTTTTTATCAGCGTTCTCTTTTGTTATTTCAAACTTCCTTAACTCTAAATATGCTTCATTTACTAGCTCTCTAGATTTGAAAATAATTTGTCTGATTTGTGATAGTTTTTGCTCAAGATCTCTCCTTTTCAAACTAACTGACCTTGCATAGTTATCATAATAAAAAATTGATTCAATATTTAATTTACTAAAATTTTGTTCTTTTATTAAATCATTATCTAAAAATACTATTTGATTTTCAAGAGATGTTTCTTCGTTTAAAAATAAACCCAGCTCTCTTCTTTTTTCTTCAAGAATAGACTTATTTAGTTCGATTAATAAATCAATATTTTTCAACCTAAAACCCTTAAGTTAATTTATTGGTGTTAAGTATTTTTTCTAATTCTTTAAAGTCATTTTGCACATCTGCTCTTTCAGAAATATTTTGAGATAAGAAATTTTCAATCAAAGGATAAATTTCTATTGCCTCGTCTAAATCCTTATCAGACCCTTTCTTATAAGCACCTAACCGAATCATCTCTGACATTTTTTCAAAAAGTGATACGATTGTTTTAGCTTTAGCTATTAGTTTATTTTCTTTTTCAGTATTACAATTTGGCATCGACCTTGATACACTTTTTAATATATTAATTGCTGGATATCTTCCTCTCTCCATTATTTCTCTTTCCAGAACTATGTGGCCATCAACTATCGCTCTAACAGCATCAGATATTGGCTCATTGTGATCATCACCCTCAACAAGCACAGTAAATAATCCTGTTATATTCCCATTATTTTTTCCTGGCCCTGCTCTTTCTAGTAATTTTGGTAATTCAGCAAATACGGTTGGAGTATAACCTTTAGAAGCTGGAGGCTCACCTCCTGACAAACCTATTTCACGTTGTGCTTGCGCAAACCTAGTAATACTATCAATTAAACATAAAACATTTTTGTCTTTATCTCTAAAATATTCTGATAATGCGAGTGTCAAATATGCTGCTTGTCTTCTTAATAATGCTGATTGATCTGATGTAGCTACAATAATAATACTTTTTGCTAAACCTTCTGGACCTAAATGATCCTCAATAAACTCTTTAACTTCTCTTCCTCTTTCCCCTACTAAACCTATAATATTTATATCAGACTTTGTATACCTTGACATCATTGATAGAAGAACTGATTTGCCAACGCCTGAACCAGAAAAAATTCCCATTCTTTGACCACTACAACACGTAACAAACGTATTAATCGATTTCACTCCTAAATCAATCTTCTCTCCTAAACGATTTCGCTCACTCGCAAGAGGTGGACTTGATCTAAGTTTATACGGAACTGAACCATAAAGTAATGGACCTTTGCCATCAATTGGTTCACCCATTGGATTTAAAATCCTACCTAGCCAGCTTTCATCTGGGTTTATAACGGAGTCATTTTCTTGAATTATAACCCTGCAACCTAAACCTACACCTTCTAGGTCATAAAATGACATAACTAAAGTTAAGTTTTCTCTAAAACCAATTACTTCTCCAGGGCAAGACCCTCCTCCTCTAGTTTCAATATCGCATCTCGACCCAATTGACACTATTTGGTCAATTCCAGTGATAGAAATAAGAAGACCCTGAATTGAAGAGACTTTTCCATAAAACTTATATATTCTAGTTTTTAATAAGTCCTGAGATAGAATATTCATAAACCTTAAATTTCTCTAAAAAATTATAGTTAATCGTAAATTAATAATTACATGATCTTTATTAAATTTTGGTTAAATTCCTTTTTATCTCAGTAATTTAGTGAATATTTATATAAAAAAGCCTAAAAATATGGTTAATATTATAAATATTATTAACTTATTATTAACCTTAATCATTCATTTTGTATTAACTTTATAACAAACAGGAGCCTTAATATGCGTGTATTGCTTGTAGAAGACGACCAGATGATGGCAAAAAGCATTGAAAATATGCTTAATTCTGAGGGTTTTAATGTTTTCACTACAGAATTTGGTGAAGAGGGTCTGGACTTAGGTAAACTTTATGAATATGACGTGATTGTGCTAGATCTCAACCTACCAGATATTTCTGGTTTTGATGTATTAAGAAAATTGCGAAGTTCTAAAATATCTACTCCAGTTTTAATATTATCTGGTTTATCTGAAACTGATGATAAAATTAGAGGATTTGGTGTTGGAGCAGATGATTATCTCACCAAACCATTTAATAAAGAAGAACTTACAGCAAGGCTAAATGCTATAGTTAGACGATCAAGAGGACACTCAAGATCTGTAATTCAAACAGGAAGATTGGTCGTAGACCTTGATTCAAAATGCGCAACTATTGATGATAAACAGGTAAACCTTACAAGTAAAGAGTATGCCATCTTAGAAGTTCTTTCACTTCGTAAAGGAACTACTCTCACAAAAGAAATGTTCCTTAATCATTTATATGGTGGAATGGATGAACCGGAAATCAAAATAATAGATGTTTTTGTCTGCAAATTAAGAAAAAAATTAGCTGCTATTTCTGGTGGGAACGAGTTTGTAGAAACAGTTTGGGGTCGTGGGTATGTTTTAAGAGATCAAAAGGAGGTCTCACTAGAACAAGCACCTGCTGCATAATTTTAGGGGTCTGTTTCTCAGACCTCTAAAATAAAAACTACTTCTTATTTGCCTTATAAGTTACACTATTTGTTTGTAAAGACTTTTTAAACCTTAATTCTAGTTCGTTTGATAAAAGACACGCAAACACAAAAGGAGTAAATTTTGTATCTGGAATTTGATATATTGAGTTAGCATTTATTAAATTAAGAATTTTTTCATCATCAATAATTTTTTTACCTTTAAATTCTATTTCAAAATTATTTTTATTTTTATAAATAACCTTTATTTTGCCTCCAAATGGGAGAATTACTTTAGAACCATAAAAAAAACTCAAAATTAACTTAATAAATATCGCATCATTTTCAACTGGAAGATTTTCTTTAGTCCATATTAATTCAATATCCCTCAATACCAAATATCTATTGGATACTTCAAATACATCATCAAATATTAAATTTTCAGTTGTTCTGCCAAATAAAAGCCTAAGAAATTTGAGTTGGATAACTGATTGTTTAGAAGCTTTCGAAATAAAATTAAATTCTTCTGTATTACTAGCTATTGATTCTTCTGGGTTAATAAGATCTAATGTGTTATCAATAACACTTAGAGAGCCAGCTAAGTCATGAAAAATTTGGCTACATAGTAATGAAGAAAATTTAAGCTTATCCATTTATAAAATATACAATGAGTAAAGATTACTAAATGATATACCCAGGAACTTATGTTATCAACAAAAAAAATACCGAATGGGGAATTGGACAAGTCCAAACTATAGTAAAAAATAAAGTTACTGTAAATTTCGAAAATGCAGGAAAACTTGTAATTAACACAGAGGTTATAAAACTTGATATAATTAACTTAAGTGAAAAAACTTAATTAAATATAGGCTCTTAATTTTTCAAGGTCCTTTTTTGTATTAACATTTAAAAATGAGTGAGCATCTATACTTTTTAGTTCTTCAACAATGCATGAATTTTTTTTTAAAAAATATTGAACCTTATATTCATCTTTTTCTAAATATTCTTTAAGTTGGTGCCTTAAGGATACATCCCATAAGGAAAATAGGGGCTGGATAATACCTTCATGACTTACACAAAATAATTTTTTACAAGAATTTATTTTTTTCATTTTCAGTAAAGTGTTAACAATATCATTAGGAAAAAATGGAACATCAACAGCGAAATACACTACATTATTAACATAACTGTGGTTTTGGCTGATCCACTCCAATGTTGATAATATACCACCCAATGGACCTACCAACTGGAAATTTAAGTCTGGCACTATCGGGATTTTAAAATCTAAATTATCTGACTCATAGTTATTTATACTTAAAATTAGTTTATCAACCTGCTTACTAGCCTTCCTTATCGCACGCTCAATTAGTGTTTCGCCATCAAGAGTTGCGAAAATTTTATCTCCACCCTCAAATCTAGAGGACTTCCCACCAGCTAAGAGTACACCAATTATTTCATTCATGACATGTTAGTAAATTTAAGAATAGCATATATACTGCATAAAACCTTTTCTAGAATTTGATTAAGATTAAAATATATACCATAATGATATAATTTACATTAAGATAAAAATTATGATAGATAAATTTGGAAGAAAAATAACTTATTTGAGACTGTCAGTAACTGATAGGTGTAATTTCCGATGCACTTATTGTATGTCAGAAAATGTAGAATTTCTGCCTAAGAAAGATCTTTTAACTTTAGAAGAATTAGAGACAATATGTTCGGTTTTTATAGATAAAGGAATAAAAAAAATAAGAATTTCTGGTGGAGAGCCTTTAGTAAGAAAAAATATTATTCAATTATTTCAGAAATTAGGAAAAAAATTAAATACATCTAATTTAAATGAGCTGACCTTAACGACCAATGGAAGTCAACTAAAAGAATATTCTAGTTATTTATATGATTCTGGAGTTCGAAGAGTTAATATTTCTCTAGATACCCTTGATGAAAAAAAATTTCATTTAATTACAAAAAAAAATAACTTCCAGTCAGTTTTTGAAGGAATAAAAGCAGCAAAAAAATCTAACTTAAAAATTAAAATTAATACTGTTGCCCTAAAAGGTATTAATGATGATGAGATAAATAATTTAATATCATGGTGTGGTGACAATCAATTTGATCTAACTTTAATTGAAACTATGCCCCTAGGTGATACAGATATTCTAAGATCAAATAATTATCTTTCTCTATCAACAGTGAAAAAAGAGTTAATGAATAAGTGGACAATGGAAGATATAAATTTTAGTTCAGGAGGTCCTGCTAAATACTCATACATAAAAGAAGCAAAAATTAAACTAGGAATGATTACACCAATGTCAAATAATTTTTGCTCCAGTTGCAATAGAATTAGAGTTACATGTACTGGAAAAATATATATGTGTCTCGGTCAGAATAACTCTGTTGACCTGAAAAAAGCTCTTAGGTCCCAAAAAAGCTATCATTCTTTAGAAAATTTAATTGATCAATCTATTATTGAAAAACCTAAAGAACATAGCTTTACCACAAAAGAATTCTCAGGTTCGTCAATTATTGAAAGAAATATGAATGTTACCGGAGGATAATTTATGTCCTTATTATATTTTGAGATATAAAAATGATAAAAAAAAATAAATTGAATATTTGTTTTCTTGCCAGCAACTCAAATGATGCAAAGAGTGCTTCAAAAAAACTCAAAAAGATGTATTCTGGTGTTTCCCCTTTAGAGGCTGACGTTATTGTTGCTCTGGGAGGTGATGGTTTTGCTCTATCCACTCTTCATAAATATATGGAAAAAAATATTCCTATTTTTGGAATGAACTGTGGAACAGTAGGATTCTTGATGAATAATTATAATGAAAGTAATTTAGTGGAAAGACTTAAAAAAGCTAAAGAAGTATCGTTACAACCTTTAAAAATGTTAGCTACAAAAAATGGAAAAAAAAGAACTGCTATAGCAGTTAATGAAATTTCTCTTTTACGCGAGACAAGACAAGCAGCAAAAATTAGAATTTCTGTTGATGGTATAGAAAGAATTGAAGAATTAATATGTGATGGAGTGCTTTTATCAACACCCGCAGGAAGTACTGCATACAACCTTTCTGCTCATGGGCCTATTATCCCTCTAGAGTCTGATGTAAACGCACTTACTCCAATAAGTGCATTTAGGCCTAGAAGATGGAGAGGAGCACTTCTCCCAAAAAAATCAAAAGTTCGATTTGACGTTATAGAATCAAACAAACGACCAGTAAGTGCAGTTGCTGACCATACAGAAATTCGAGACGTTACATCAGTAGAAATTGAGTTAGCAAAAAATAAAAAAATAAGAATTTTATTTGATGCTGAACATAATTTAGCTGAAAGAATAATTAATGAACAGTTTATACCTTAGTTCAGAATTTATTCTTTTTAAGTCTAATGAAAATAAATATATCATTTAAAAAACTAATCTCATCTATAACTCTTGGTATCATCGGCGGAACTTTATTTAACTTCTTAAATTTTCCTTTAGCATGGATGATGGGGCCAATGATTTTCGTAACATTAGGAGCTCTTTCTGGGGTTCCTGTTGAAATGCCAAACAAACTAAGATCTTTATTTATAAGTATACTTGGAGTAATGCTAGGAAGCGCTTTTACCCCACAACTTTTGGGACAGGCTAGCCAATTTGGATTGGCTTTTATAATCCAAATTTTATATATGTTTCTTGCAGGCTTAACTGCATATATTATTTTTAGAATGCTTGGAAAATATGATAGGGTTACCTCTTATTTTTCATGTACTCCTGGAGGCTTGTCAGAAATGACGCTTTCAGGGGAACATTATGGTGGTGATACAAGAATTATTTCAATTAATCATTCTGTCAGAAT
The DNA here is from genome assembly GCA_002722055.1 of Rhodospirillaceae bacterium. GTDB lineage: Bacteria > Pseudomonadota > Alphaproteobacteria > SHVP01 > SHVP01. The sequence continues at coordinate 21,062 of PBKD01000014.1, forward strand.
TTTAATAATTGTAACTATAATTCCATTTTATTTTAAATTTTTTGAAGGCATACAAGTTATTAATAATTCCTATTTAAAATTGGAGGTGTGGGAATTTCTTGATATCTTACTTTTATCTGGCTGTGTTCTTATTGGATACCCGGTAGCAAATAAATTAAAACTGCCTGCGGCTCCGCTAATTGGGCCTATGATTCTCTCTGCATTGATTCACTCCCTAGGATTTACTGAAGCAAATGTTCCTGACCTTTTAATTTCAATTTCACAATTAATTGTTGGAACAGCACTTGGATGTAGATTTACTGAAAAAATATCACTAAAAGAAATGGTAAAGATAATATTTATAGCTATAGTATCAGCAATTTCCATGATAACAGTAGCAGTTTTATTAACTTATATTTCAATAAATTTAATCCCAATTGATACCACAACTTTATTTTTATCTATAGCCCCAGGAGGTCTTGCTGAAATGAGCCTCATTGCCCTTGCTTTGGGGACTGGGACAGCATTTGTAACTGTGATGCACTTTTTTAGAGTATGTGTTGTGATGCTTTTTGGAGCAATAATATACAAAATTACGATAAATAAGTTTAATCCATAATATAACCATAGAAAATATATATTTTTTAATTTTAGCCTTTCTAAAAAAATAATACTGTTTATTTTATCAAAATATAAGGTATCATAAAACGTATATTAGATTATTAATTATTTATTTCGGAGATATTAAATGGGTCAATTTGGTGTAGGGCAAGCCATTAGAAGAAAAGAAGATATAAGGTTACTTGAAGGAAAAGGTAGATATCTTGATGATTTACATTTTGAAAATCAAGCTTATGGAGCTGTTCTAAGATCACCTCACGCACATGCAAAAATTAAATCTATTAACATAGAAAATGCCGTTAATTTAAATGGAGTTCTGGACATTATTACAGCCAAGGATTTAAAGGCTGATAACATTACTGGAATTCCATGTCTTGCAAAAGTAGAATCACGTGATGGTCAGGATATGGCTAACCCTCTAAGACCAATACTCGCTGAAGATTATGTTAGGTATGTTGGGGATTATATTGCTTTTGTTGTTGCAGAAACTAAAGAAATAGCTAAAGCAGCTTTAGAATATATTGAAATTGATTTTGATATTCTTGATTCAATCACAAATCCTGTTGATGCTTCAAAAAATGATAGCCCAAGAGTTTGGGACAATTTAGATACCAATAGAGTTTTCGATTGGGAAAATGGAAATAAGGATAAGGTTGATGATATATTTAAAAATTCTGAGCTTAAATCTGAAGTGCATTTAATTAATAATAGAGTAGTTGTAAATTCGATGGAGCCAAGGGGGGCTATAGGGCAGTTTGATAAAGATAAAAATAAGTTTACACTTTACACTCCTAGTCAAAATGTTCATTTAATGAAAACATTAGTTTCTGGTTCATTGGGAATTGAGTCAGAAAATTTAAGAGTAGTTTCCCCTGACATGGGTGGTGGATTTGGTATGAAGGTTTTCATATATCCAGAACAAATTTTGCTTCCATATGCGTCAAAAAGAGTAAATAAAACAGTTAAATGGACAAGTGATAGAAGTGAAGCTTTTATTAGCGATACTCAAGGCCGAGATCACGTAACTAAAGCAGAAATAGCCCTGGATAAAAATGGCAAATTTAAAGCTATAAGAGTTAAAACAATTTCAAATATGGGCGCATACCTATCTAACTTTGCTCCAATGATTGCTACTCAAGCCGGCACAGTCATGTTAACAGGACTTTATGATATACCCGAGGCTTATGTTAATGTTTTGGGGGTATTTACTAATACAGTTCCTATAGATGCTTATAGAGGAGCAGGAAGACCTGAAGCATCTCACATAATTGAAAGGCTAGTAGATGTAGCCGCCAGCGATCATGGTTTTGCTAAAGATCAAATAAGAAGAATAAACCTCATACCTAATGAAAAGGTGCCTTATAAAACACCTCTCGGTCCAGAGTATGATTCAGGAAATTTTATAAAAAATTTAGAAGATGCCTTAAAAATATCTAAATGGTCAAATTTTTATGAAAGAAAAAAGGAAGCAAAGAAAAGAGGAAAATTTAGGGGTATCGGAATTGGTTGTTATGTTGAAGCTGCCGCAGGTGGACCTAATGAGGATGTAGAAATTATCTTTGAAGAAGATGGATCTGTATCAGTTCTTATAGGAACAATAGCTATCGGGCAAGGAATAGTTACATCGTACTCTCAGGTTTTAGAAGAATTACTAGGTATAGATTTTGAAAAAATAAATATAATTATGGGCGATACTGATAAAGTTGCCACAGGCGGAGGAACTGGAGGATCAAAGTCACTTATGCTTGGTGCTTCCGCTATGAAACATGCGTCTGTTGAGATTATAAATAAAGGAAAAAAAATTGCAGCACACCTTTTAGAGGCGTCAGAGGCAGACATCAATTTTTCTGATGGTTATTTCACAATCAAAGGAACTGATAAAAAAATAAATATAACTGATGTAGCCAAAACAAAGCAATCTGACCTTCCAGAAAACATTGATGCTTCTCTGAATACTAAAGCAAATTCTGATGTAAGCAATGGAACATACCCTAATGGCTGTCATGTATGTGAACTTGAAATAGATGGAGATACTGGCCACGTAAAACTTCTTAACTATACAGTTATTGATGATCTCGGAAAGGTAATTAATCCTCTTATAGTTGAAGGGCAAGTCCACGGGGGAATTGTGCAGGGATTAGGTCAAGTTTTAATGGAACATTGTATTTATGATCATTCAAATGGACAATTGATAACAGGTTCATTTATGGACTATGCAATGCCACGAGCAGATAATGTTCCACCAAAAATATCACTAGGTTTCAATGAAGTCCTCTGTACTAAAAACCCATTAGGCATCAAGGGTGCTGGGGAAGCTGGAACTGTAGGTGCCTTAGGGTGTATTGTAAATGCTCTAGTTAACGCCCTTGAAGAATTTGGAGTCTCTCATATTGAAATGCCAGCTACACCAGAGTCACTATGGGGAATAATTAACAGCAAACAATAGTTTTAAATCTTACCACAGGTTAGTAATGAAAGAATTTGGAATTGGAAAAAGAGTTCTAAGAAGAGAGGATGATAAGCTACTAACTGGTAACGGTCTTTATATGGGAGATATAAATTTTGAAGACCAGTTACATGCTTATGTTTTAAGATCCCCTCATGCTAATGCAAAAATTATTTCAATAGATACCTCCGTAGCTAAATCAGCTAGTGGAGTAATTGGAATATATACTAATAATGACATAGAAATTGAACCCTTACCTTGCGCAGTTGACTCTATGTTTGAATTTAAAAAAAGAAATGGATCAAAAAGATTCTTTCCAAAACACGACGTCTTAGCCTCTAAATTTGTGCGACACGTGGGAGACCCAGTTGCGATTATAGTTGCGAAAAGCCTTATTCTCGCCAAAGATGCAGCAGAATTAATTACCGTAGAATACGAAATTCTACCATGTGTTATTGATCCTGAAGAAGCAATTAAAAATGATTCATATACTATCTACCAAGAAGAGGGAGCAACGGATAATATTGCTTTCTTATTTAATCAAGGTAATAAGAATGCTATAGAAGAAATTTTTAATAAAGCAGACCATATCACTAGGTTTAAACATATAAACCAAAGAATAGTTTGTAATTCTATGGAGCCCAGAGGATGTATAGGTGTTTATCATAAGGAAAAAGATACTTATGAATTATATACAAACACACAAAGTGTATATAGAAATAGAGAAGTTTGTTCTAAACAATTAGGAATCAAAGAAGACCAACTCACCGTCATATGCCCAGATGTTGGAGGTTCATTCGGAATGAAAGGAATGCCTTATCCAGAACAACCACTTGTACTATGGCTTGCTAAAAAAACAAATCATCCTATTAAATGGTATTCAGATAGAAGCGAAGCATTTTTATCTGATACTCAAGGAAGAGATTTAGTAATTGACGCGGAATTAGCATTAACCAAAAATGGTAAATTTCTTGGCATTAGATCATATGCAATAGGAAATATGGGGGCTTATGCATCAAATTTTGGACCAATGATACTCTCTTTAGGTTCCACAAAACTTTTACCAGGTTGCTATGATATTCCAGAAATATATTCTGAAGTAGAAGTAGTAATCACAAATAAAGTCTTTACAGATGCCTATAGAGGAGCAGGAAGACCTGAGGCATCATTCACAATTGAAAGGTTAGTTGATAAAGCGGCAAAGGAACTAAATATAGATCCAATACAAATAAGAAAATTAAATCTTATAAAAGAAAATCAAATGCCATTTACTGGACCTACTGGACTTGTCTATGACTCGGGTAATTTTGGGCTGAACTTACAAGATTGTTTAGATAAATCTAAAATTGATTCATTTGAAAAAAGAAAAGAAAAGAGTGAACTTCAAGGGTATTTAAGAGGAATTGGTATTTCAGTATATATTGAAGCTACGGCTGGTGGAGTTCCTGAAACTAGTAAGATAGAAATAAACCCAGATGGAACTGTAGATGTTTATACCGGGGCTTTAGCTCAAGGGCAAGCACATGAAACTACATTCTCACAAATTGTTGCTGATAAATTTGGAATTGATATTAACAAAATTAATTTTTTTCAAGGAAACTCTAATCTTTTAACAAAGGGAGGTGGAACTGGAGGGTCTCGATCTTCTTACTCAGCTGGTGGTGCAATTTTAGCAAGCACAAATAGTATTATAGAAAAGTCTAGATCAAAAGCATCTGATATTCTTGAAGTAAAACCTGAAGACCTAGAGTTTTATGAAGGAAATTTTATAATCAAAGGAACAGATAAAAAAATAAGTATATTTAATATTGCAAAACAATTTTTGGGTGAAGCAAGTAAAAAAGAAGAAAATAATAAACTCACATCATTTGACTCATACACATCTGAAGGTTCAACCTTCCCCAATGGTTGTCATATTGTAGAGGTAGAAATTGATCCAGAAACAGGGTTTTCTAAAATTGATAGATACACAGTTATTGATGATTTTGGGGTTGTTCTCAACCCAATGATAGTGGAGGGCCAGATTCACGGTGGAATTGCCCAAGGAATAGGTCAAGCTCTTTTAGAAGATACTATTTATGATACTACTGGACAACTAATTACTGGTTCATTCATGGATTATACCATGCCTAGAGCAGATAATATTCCTTCAATAGAAATTTCTATGAACTCATTTCCTTGTAAAACAAACTCTTTAGGAGTTAAAGGGGCTGGTGAGGCTGGAACAACAGGCGCTACTGGTGCTGTAATTAATGCAATCATTGATGCCTTATCACCTTATGATATAAGTCACATAGAAATGCCTGCAACACCTCAAAGAATTTGGGAATCTATTAACAAAAAATAAAATTAACCTTTTTTTGCAGATTCAACTCCCTCAGGTAAAGGAACATCTTTAAGAGCCCACAGATCTCTTGGCGCGTCCATCTCTCCTGCTCGCCAACAAGCAACCTTTCTATCTTTAGAAATTTCTACATAAGGAGGTTTCTCAATAGTGCACTTTTCTGTTGCTATAGGGCATCTTGGGTGAAACCTACACCCTTTTGGTCTATAAATTGGTGATGGCGGATCACCTGTTAAAACTATACGCTTCCTGTCTCCCCCTGGTTCAGGAATAGGAGTTGCTGATAATAATGCAACTGTATAAGGGTGCTGAGGATTGCCAACCAATTCGTCTGATGGCCCCTCTTCGACTGCCTCACCTAAATACATAACAATTATCCTGTCGGAAATTTGATGCACTAAGGCCAGATCATGTGCAATTACAAGTAAGCCAATACTCAATCTATCTTGTAAATCTCTTAACAAATTTATTATTTGAGCTTGAATTGATACATCTAACGCTGAAACAGGTTCATCTGCTATTATCGCTTCAGGCTCTAGGGCTAGAGATCGAGCTACAGCAATCCGCTGTCTTTGTCCTCCTGAGAATTGGGAAGGAACCCTATCTGCAGCATCTTGTGGTAAACCAACCTGATCAAGAAGCTCTTCAACTCTGTTATTAATTTCTCTTCTTGATCCGTACCGGTGCGCTTTAAGAGGTTCAGATATAACTCTTCTAATGGACCATCTTGGATCTAAGCTTGAATAAGGATCTTGGAAAACTATTTGAAGCTTTTTTCTGATTGGCATTAAACCTTTTTGATTAAGATGTGTTATATCTTGACCCGCAAAAAGTATCTTGCCACCCTCAGGCTCATGAGCTCTCATTAAAGTTAAAGCAACTGTAGACTTACCAGATCCAGATTCTCCAACTAAGCCAACTGTCTCTTTCGGTCGAACCCCTAAACTAATTTTGTCAACAGCATGTAGTTTTTTTCCACCTGGAACTCTGAAAGTAACTTTAAGGTCTTGAGCTTCAAGCAAATAATTAGGATCAGAAGTAGTATCATCTAGTTTTTGATGACTCATTTTACACCTCACCTTTAGGGAACCAACAAGCTACTTGCCTATTATCCCTTTTCTCTAATAAAGGCCTTTCGGCACAATTTTCTTTAGTAAACTTGCAACGAGATGAGAAAGCACAACCTTGAACAATATCTTCTGCTGTAGGCGGCTGACCAGGAATAGGAACTAATTTTGGACGCCTAATATCAAACCTTGGAACAGCTGAGAGAAGTCCCATTGTATATGGGTGTCTAGGACTAGATAAAACTTCTTCAATTGTTCCTGTTTCAACAATTCTGCCGGCATACATAACTGCAATACGATCGCAGATTTCAGCAGCTACTCCCATATCATGTGTAATTAATATCATCGTTGCATTAGCAAGTCTCTCTCTAAACAAGTCTAAAATCTGAGCTTGAATTGTTGCATCTAAAGCAGTTGTAGCTTCATCAGCAATAATAACTTCTGGATGATTGATTAAAGCTAAAGCTATCATTACTCTTTGTCTTAAACCACCTGACAATTCATGGGGAAAAGCTTCAAGCCTATCTCTTGCTGATGGAATTCCAACATCATCAAGAGCTTGAAAAGCAATTTCTAAAGCTTCAGATTTTGAAACATTTTGGTGACGAATAACTGACTCACATAATTGAGAACCAATATTTCTCACTGGATTAAGACCTGTCATTGGATCTTGAAAAACCATACCCAAATCATTTCCTCTAACTTTCCGTAATTCATTAATTGGAAGATTATCAATTCTTCGATCTCTAAGGTTGATTGATCCCTCGATTATTCTGCCTGGAACTGGGACTAAACCTAAAAGGCTTAAAGCAGTCATACTTTTTCCTGATCCTGACTCTCCAACAAGACCTAAAGTTTCCCCTTTTCTGAGTTCAAAAGAAACACCGTTAACTGCATTAAATGGAGTTTTCTTTTTAGGTCTAGGAAATTGCACAACAACATCTTTTACATTAAGGATAACTTCATTATCGAGATTACCAATATCTCGATTCTCCATTTCAGTTTGTAAAGTCATACTTCAACTGCCCTTGCACGTTTTCTTGAAAGTTCTGCTATTCCATCACCAATTAAATTTAATGAAATAACCGACCAGACTATTGTTATAGCTGGAACAAGCATCATCCAAGGTGCAATTACTAAATACTGTCTACTATCAGAAAGCATATTTCCCCATGAGGGTGCATTTAGAGGAGCCCCTAAACCTAGAAAGGAAAGTGCACTCTCAATGATAAGTAATACTGCAAAAAAGAAAGCAGCCATTACAAGAATGGTTGGCCTTAGACCTGGAAGGATATGAAAAATTAATATGGACCATTTAGAAACACCAAATAACCTTGCAGCTAAGACGTACTCCCTTGTGAGCAACCCTCTAGCTTCAGCATAGATAACACGAGAAACTGCTGTCCAAGCTATAAACCCCATTGTTAAAGACAAAGTCCAGAAACCCCTCTCAAATAAAGCCGTTACGACTAAAGCCAAAACTAAAAAAGGCATAGCAATCATTGCTGATACACCCAAAAGAACAGTTGTTCGAATCCAATTCTCATACCACGCTCCTATTAGACCGATAGTCGTTCCTATAACAGCAACACAAATAACAGCAACACCGCTTATTCCTAGAGACCAAGGAAGACCACCCATGACTCTAAAAAATAAATCTCTCCCTAATTGATCAGTTCCAAAGACATGATAACCTCCCTGCGGACCATCATAACCAGGAGGTTTTAGTCTCTCTCTCAAATTTCCATCAAGGAAATCTTCTCCTAAAAAAATTAGTTGAACTAATAACGCAATAACAATCACAAAAAACATGACTAATCCAAGATCCAATTGCAGGGAACCGGTGCTAGGAATTTTAATTTTTGAAGAAGTATTTGTTGTCACGCTCTTTGCCTCCTCAATCTAGGGTCAATGAAAATAAAAGCAAGATCAGTAGCGGTTATTGATAAGTAAACAAATACAGAGATAACAAAAACAGCTGCTTGCACAACTGGAAAATCTAAAGTTGTGACTGAGGTAACTAACAATCTTCCTAAACCAGGCCATGCAAAAATAACTTCTGTAATTATTGATCCACCTATAAGAAAGGAAACTTGGGCCCCAATTAAAGCTGTTGCTCCTAACATTGCATTTTTCAAAGCATGTTTCCAAAGCAAAGTATTAAATCCAGCTCCATTTGCTCGAGCAGTTCTAATATAATCTTCTCGCATTGCTTCGGAAACGTTTGCAGAAATAACCCTAATAACTTGTGGAGCTTGGAACGAGGCAAGAGTTATAGCAGGCATTATCCAGCTCTCAGGCCCCTGATTTCCTATAGATGGAAGCCAGCGTAATTCAACTGAAAAAACTTGAATTAAAATTAGCCCAGTTATATACCCTGGAATTCCTTGTAAAATAAAAACTCCAGTAGAGCCAAGTTTTCGTCCTGTTCTATCTGGTCTACTTCCTAACCACGCACCTAAAGGAATTGAAATAATCAAATTAGCTGTGAAAGCAATAAGAACAAGAGTAAAACTTGTAGGAAGTCTCTCTAATACCAAACCCAATGCATCTTGAGCATTAGCAAGGGATGTACCAAAATCAAAGACAACCATTTTCATCAGAAAAACCCCATATTGTATATATAGTGGTTTATCAAAACCATACTGTTTTCTGATTAATTCAAGTTGCTCTTGATCTCCTGTTTCTCCAGCTAATATAGCCGCAGGATCTCCTGTTAACCTTAGTAGAAAAAATAACAAGGTAGATACAAAAAGAAGTAAAAAGATAAGCTCAGCAAACCTTCTTAAAATTGTTCTAACTGTTTGTTGCGCAACAGGTATAGTTTCCACATCACCAGCAGACGTGCTGTTTTGACTCAGGTCTTCTTGAACTTCTTCATTATCATTTATTTGGTTATTTTTTTCTATTTTATCAGTCACAGCACCCTCCCCAATGCTAAGCTGAAATACATTAAATTTTTTATTTTCAAACTTAAAATTTTGGCTGATTATATAATGTAGATAGACAATTTACATAATAAAAAGTTACACAAAAACTTGAAAATTTATAAAATTTATAAAATTACTGTAATATATTGCAATTATCTTTCAATAAACTCAATTAATTCTCCTGCAGCTCCCTTGACAGTTATACTTTTGGCTCCATTGTAAGGGGGAAAATTAATCATTACCGGCTCACTAATAGACATTGGAATAAGTGAATTAATAGAGTCAATAAATATACTCATTAGAGCATTGCCTTGGGGAAGGAGCCCTTCTTGGTAGTTTCGTTTTTTTGCTATTTTAGGATACTCATCTACCTCTATCAAACTCTGACCATTAAGAGGTATAACAGTTAAACCATACTGCCCTGTTCCCATTTGAAAACCAAACGAACGATCAAGAACACTGATATTTGTTTTTGATACCTCACGTTTTTGTATCCCAAAATTTTTCATATACCAGTTTTGAACTTTTTCGGGATTATCAGTTGCAAGAACCGCTATAAACATATTATCAATATCTGATTCTGCGTCTGGTAAATCATACTTTGATAATTTTTCTTTGAACATAGTAAGATAAAAAATTTCTTTTCCTAAGCCCTCAATTTGCATAGCTCTTATTTGTTTTGTCATTTTCAAGTCTGCTGGCTTACCAATGATTTTAAATGGGGAATTTGATAATTTCTTAAATAATTCATCTGTATCTCTTACAACTAACTCTGCAGCATTCCAACCATAAGTTGTAAGAGGTTTATAGTCACCATTAATAGGGTACTCAATTATCCTTAATTGAAAATTTTTTCCACTTGATGGTTCTAGACAGGAAAATTTTGAACCTATAAGTTTCTCTGCACCCCAAGAATTTGCCAATTCTTCAGAAATTATACCTTGGAAAGTTAATGTATAATCCAACCAATCTTGATAGCTTTTTTCTACTATGTCTTTTTTTGATGTGACAATAGTTGATGCAACCCAGGGACCGATGACGGGATACTTATTTTCTGTATATTTTTTTTCCATTTATATTTTTTTTAAATTAAACTTTAAGAATAACTATTTATCCTATAGTCTAATATAAACTTAAAAATTTAAGCGGAGCAATAGATAATGAAATATGACTATATCCCAATTATCGAGAGAAAACCTTTAAAGTGGCCTAACAATGCCAGGGTTGCTCTAATTTTAACAATCAACCTTGAGCACTGGGATATGATTAAAGATACAAAAGAACCTTATTATGCTGGTGGACCTCCTGTACTTCCAGATATGCTGCCAGGTAATGTAGTGGATTGGCCAAATTATTCTTGGAGAGAATACGGTCAAAGAGTAGGTGTTTGGAGAATTTTTGATGTATTTGATAAACTTGGCGCTCAAGCAAGTTGTACTATTAATGCTGTAACAGCTTTAGAAAGACCTCAAATGGTTCAATATGCTGTAAACAAAGGTTGGGAAATTGTTGCTCATAACTACGAACAAGGGGAATTATTAGTCAATTATATGTTTGATGAATCAAAAGAAAAAGAGGTTATTAAAAAAACTTTAGATGTATATGAAAAAGTTGTAGGTAAAAAAGCAAAGGGTTGGCTTTCTTCAAGTCTTAGAGGAACCCTAAAAACAGCTGATATCATTGCAGAAGAAGGTCTTATCTTTTATTGCGATTTGATGAATGATGATCAACCTTATCTTATTGAAACATCAACTAAACCAATAGTCTCCACTCCGTATTCAAATGAAATTAATGACTTTACTCATTTTCATAGAAGAGGATTTACTACTGATGAAGTTTTAAATCTTTATAAAGAACAATTAGATGTTCTTTGGGAAGAAGGAGCAAGCACTGGAAAAATAATGAATGTAGGCCTTCACCCACATGTTAGCGGATTACCCTACAGAATTAGAGCATTAAAAGAATTTATTGAATATGCTCAATCTAAACCTGATGTATGGATAACTAATAGAGAAGAAATTGCTACATGGTATTTAGAAAACCATAAAAGTCATATTTAGTATTTAAGGTATTATTCTTAAAAATTAAATCTTTATGTTTTCCCACAGAAAAAACAACTTTTAAATTTATTTTGCAATCCATGGCTTGAGGGCTATAAATTGATTAATTAAAGAAAGATAATCTTCTCTACTCACAACTTTGGAAACATCCTCAATAAGGGCCCAATGGCGTTCTCTTTTTTGTTTTTCTGGCCACTCATCTAATTGCTTATGGACAATAAATGGATAATAAGTTACTGGGGACTTTTCAATTCTACCTTTAATAGACTTTGTTATAAGAGTCGTGATTGGAAAATCAGTTAGTACCTCTCCCTTAACACCTGCTTCCTCAAAAGCTTCTCTTTTACACCCATCCTCATGATTCTCATCTGATTTAAGTTTACCTTTTGGGAGAATCCACCTACCTCTTGTTTGAGACGTTACAAAAAGAATTGCAGTTTGTGAGCCTTTTGTCCTAAAAGGTATTACACCAATTTTATGTTTTATATCAATCATAACTATTTTAATTAAATTAGATTATAAATCTCATGCCATATTTAAAATTTTAACTAGAACAAAATATATTGAACCACTTAAACATGCAGCCGCAGGAACTGTTCCAATCCAACCTGCGACAATAGAATAAAGAAATCTTCTTCTGACTAATCTTCTTTTGTGACGAATACCAACCTTAAAAAAGGCATCTTCTGCAGTTTTATTTAATTTATGCCCAGGTCTTAATTTCTTTTTATTTGGATTTTCAAGATACTCCCGCAAAAAACCAATACCAAAAATTGAACCTATCGCAATATGTGTTGAGCTGACTGGTAATCCTAAACTAGTTGCAATTAAAACAGTAATAGCTGACGAAAGAGCAACACAATAAGCCCTTGGCGCATTTAGCCTTGTTACCTTTTGACCCACAGTTTTAATTAACTTGGGCCCAAAAAGAAGCAAGCCAAGGGCAATGCCAAGAGCACCAATAAGTATTACCCAAAAAGGTATTGTAACTTTGGATGCTATTTCTGAATTTTCTCCCAAGGAAGCAACAATTGCAGCCAGTGGCCCAACAGCGTTTGCAACATCATTAGCACCATGAGCAAAGCATAATAAGCTAACACCAATGATTAAAGGAATATTAAAAAAATTATAAATATCTTTTTTATTATTCTCTAAGTGTAAAGATTGATTATTTACAATAGGCTTTGAAAAAAACCAAAAAATTGGTAAAGCTAAAAAAGAATAAAAAATTATTTCTGTTGAAGAGGGTTTCCATATTTTTTTTAGACCTTTCATAGACATATAAGCTACGAATGCAGCTCCCATCAGCGCATACAAAATAGGCAGCCATCTTTTAGCTGCTGAAATTTTATCATGGACATTTAAAATTTTTAATTTAATTATAAGCAAAATAGAAGCAGCTATCACGCCACCTAAAACAGGAGAAATGACCCAACTAGATGCAATCTTCAACATCGTATTCCAATCTACTACATTGAAACCTGCAGCGACCAATCCTGCTCCTAAAATACCTCCAACGATTGAATGTGTTGTCGAAACTGGAGCGTTAAAAAAAGTTGCAAGATTTATCCAAAGTGCAGCAGCGAGTAAGGCGCTTAACATCACATACCTTAGCTCACTGAGAGTTATGAATCCTTTAGGAGTTATTATCCCTTTTGCAACAGTTTTTACAACATCACCTCCAGCCAATAAAGCGCCTAGACTCTCGCAAACTGCGGCAATAATAACCGCAGCTGTAATAGTTAAGACTTTTCCTCCAACTGCTGGACCCATATTATTAGCTACATCATTTGCCCCAATATTGAGGGCCATGTAACCACCTATCATTGCCGCACTAATTAAAATTAAAGTTTGTTGATTCTCTAAAGCAAAATAGTTTCCAATAACTATACCAATCAAAGCCAGAAAAACAGCAGCAATTCCCAAATATAACCATTGGGAGCGTTGGGTTAAAACTTGTCCTTGGGAGAATGCAAACCTTCTAAGGTCATTCACATACCTATTAACTAAATCTTTTTGTTCTATTCTATTCGGATCTTCGCCTTGCATGCGGAAAATACCTTAAAAAAATTTAATCTATTATCGCGCTTGATATAACATTACCTTTTACATGTCAACATCAAAAAATAAATTTTTTTCTAAATATTTTTTAATTTTTTTCTTCATTAAAATAATCATTACCTATTAATTCTCTAGCTGGAAAGTTTGCAGCCAAGACATTCCTATTTTGATCAACAATGATTATGGGATCTGGAAAACTATCAAGAATTGAAGTTTCTATTTGTCCTAATTTATATTTATTTGAACTCATTTGACCGTTATTTTCGATCATTCTTCTATTCCAATACCAAAAAAATTTTTTTCAAATATAATTATATTAAAAAAATGATTTAAATGTTATTAGTATTAACTTTAAGGGTGAATTAATTGTGAATAGAGTAGCTAAATATTATGAATTTGGAGAACCTCTCAAAGTAGTAAAGATTGAAGAGGAGAAAACACCTACACCAGAAAGTAATCAAGTTTTATTAGGTATGGAAGCAGCATGCCTTCATTTGGCTGATGTATACAAAGTTACCGGTGTTAGAGATTTTTCATCTCCTCCCCCTGGCATTCCTGGAGCAGAAGGAGTTGGGAAAGTTATCGCTATTGGAGATAAAATTAATAATATAAATATTGGCGACAGATTTCTTGCGCCTCTTTCTTCAGGCACTTGTCGAGACGAACTGATTGTAGATGCAGATAAGTTAATTCCGGCACCACCTAATGGTGATACTTTTCAATTAGCTATGGCAACTGTAAATCCTGTTACAAGCTGGCTACTTTTTTATGCATTTATAAAACATAAACCGGGTAGTTGGATTCTGCAAAATGGCGGTAATTCTGCTTGCGGCAGATATGTAATACAAATTGCAAAAACAGAAGGTATAAAAACCGTAAGTGCTGTTAGAAGGTTGGAAGTTAGAGATGAACTAGAGAGAATTGGTGCTGATGCTGTCGTAAAAGATAGTGAAGAGTTACCCAATTTTGTATCAGATGTTACTAATGATGCAGATATTAAATTAGGGTTAGATGTTGCTGCAGGTGATGGAACAGGATGGATAGCTAGTTCTTTAGGAGAATTAGGATTAATTGTAAATTATGGATTAATGTCTGGGAAAGACCTAACTATACCCAAAGAAACATCTTTGGGAAAAGGAATAAGGTTTCAAGGGTTTATGATGTCTCGAACGTTTAACACCCTCTATACAAAAGAACAAGAAATCGAAATTAGAAAAAAAGTTTCTAACTTAGTTGGATCAGGAGAATTAACAGCAAAGGTTGCAGATGTCTATTCCCTTGATAATATTGCTGAAGCTCTTGATCATGCCAATAGAAGAGGCTCAGATAGAGATGGCAAAATATTAGTGAAGATGGGCTATTACTGATATACAATGTTCTCAGATATTATTTTACTGAGCTATTTATGCCTTCTTCATTAACTTTAAAAATTATATCAAATCTTTTCTGAAGGTCTCGCTTACACAAATCTCCGCCTTCAGCTTCATCTCCAACAATGTTTTTTAAGTCACTGATTGTTTCATTCGTTAGAATAACAATAACATTTGTATCTTTAGCTATAGCAAAAGGAAATTCATGCCACGTTCCAATATTTAAAACTAATCCACAACTACCATCAAAATAAAATGCCTCAACCTCGTCTAAAACTGGATGATCTGGCGCATTTGAATTCCATGACCCATCAGACTCTCTACAAGTTGGAGCACCTAAAACTGCAACAAATGGTTTGCCCTCCATAGGAATAAAAGTTTGAGTATGCTTGTTATGGTATTCCATCCACCTTACTTCCATTGGTCTCGGGTTAAGTGTAGCTAGTGTAAGGTTAGTATCATTATTAGATAAAAAAGGAATAGGAGTAGTGACCACTGCTTCCCCATAATATGGAGTATTTCCATTATCTAATTTCAAAGGTGACTGAATTAAATGTCCATATTTTGCAAGATTTTTAGGAGTTGCAGTCTTTAATTCTAATAACTTTTCCTGCTTTTGTAACTCTGAATTAGGCATAATGATCTCCCATAATTAATTTATTTTAGTTGTATATATTTTATAACTAATTTACTGTTTTTATAATAACTATTTTGCTTTGAACTAAAATTTTTATAAAAGGACTGAAAATGCCTAAGCCTGGATATCACGGAATTATGCCTGACATAAGCCATGATGAAAATGCATTGATGGATTTTGTTGGTAGTTTTAAAAGTTATGTAACCTCAGATATTCAAAGTGGAAACAAAGAAGTTTATGAAAAATTAATTGTTCCAAAATTTAATAAAACTCATTCTCGAAACCCAAAAGACCGGCATGAAGTTCATAAAGAAATGAGAAAGCAGAATTATTGGCAATTCTCAGGTTCTTTATCTCGTCTATATCAAGAGTTAAAGCAAGAAGCGAGCGATATTAATGTTTACAGACAAGCCGACTTACTTGCAAAAAAAGCAAAGTCCTTTAGATCAAAAAATTCTAAAAGCACCTTGGAACTGAATCCTAAATTAAAAGTTCCAAAGTATCTATCTGCTGTTGATATCCACCTTCTTCCAGGATGTTATTATACCGAAAGAACTAAAGATGATGTAACTGCAGGCGCAATGTACGACCCTGGGGTTTATATGTTTGCCCTTGGCTCTATGGGAAAATATAATGAGGATATGGGTGAAGCTGTTATAAGGTGGCTTGAAAAAAATCATCCAGATTTATCTCCAGATCAAATACTTGATATGGGGTGTTCTGTTGGTCACTGTACATTACCATATGCTCAGAAATTTCCTCAATCAGAAATCACTGCAATTGATATTGGAGCACCTGTGCTAAGGTATGCACAAGCTCGATCTGAGAGTTTAGGTTATAGAATACATTTCAAACAACAAAATGCTGAAAAAACTAAATTTAAAGACGAGTCATTTGATCTGATTGTTTCGCACATTTTACTTCATGAAACATCAAGAAAAGCAACTTACAACATAATGAAAGAGTGCTATAGACTATTAAAACCTGGAGGGATTGTTGTTCATGCAGATGTGCCGATAAATAATAAAAAGCTTGACCCTTTTAATGCTTTCACTAGAGACTGGAGCACTCATTATAACGCAGAACCATTCTGGGGAACCTTACACGATATGGATTTAAATGACCCAGCTCTATCTGCAGGTTTTAATTCAAAAAAAATATTTATAGATAATGCCCCTAAAATTAAAGATTCAAAAATGCCACCATGGCTTGTTTTCGGAGCAATAAAATAGAATTAGTTACTACAAACTACAGATAAACTTTTAAAAAATTTTTAAGAATTATAAATCTTTTATTGTTTTTAACAAATCAGAATTAATTTCTCTAGGCTCATTTGACAATCGATTTTTATATCTCCTTTCACCAGGAAGCCTTAGGTCTTTACCCGGCAGACCTGATAAACGATTGAAAAATTCATCACAGTGTTCTTGCCAATTATCTATAGCTATTACTTCTGGGGATAAAGCTAATAAGAATTGGCCACCTATAGGAGGACCCCCATCCCCAATATCCTTATCTTTAGTTTCATCTGAAAAAGTCTCACCTATTAAGCCAGCAGTAAGTAACTCAACCATCAGAGACAAACCATAACCTTTATGTCCTCCAAATGGCAGCAGAACTCCACCATCTACTATTTTTTTCGGATCTTTTGTTAACTGCCCTGTTGCATCAAGACCTGTTCCCTCAGGAACTTCATGTCCATCTCGAGCTGCAACTTGGACTTCACCCATTGCCATTGCAGCAGTCGCCATATCATAAACAACATGATTTTTTCCTGGCCTAGGCCAAGCAAATGCAATTGGGTTCGTCCCAAAAAAAGCTTTAGTTGCTCCCACTGGGGCTACAAATGGCAAATAGTTTGTGCATGCTAGTCCAGCTAAATTATGATCTGCAATGGCCTCAACTTCTGGCCATAAAGCGGCCATATGAACACACCGATTAATTGCAGCTACGGCCACACCATTAGTTTGCGCAGCCTTAGCTAACTCAGGTATAACCAAAGCATGAGCTGTTGGAGCCAAACCTGACTGAGCATCAACTCTTATTAATGATGGGGTAATATGAGATAATTCAGGTCTAGCAGTTGGATTTATCTTACCAGACTTAAGACTATTTATATAAGCAGGTAATCTGAATAAACCATGAGAAATGGAGCCATCTCGTTCAGCATGTTTTATAGTTTTGGATAGAATAGAAGCATTGTGTTCATCAGCCCCAGCATTTATAAGTTTTTCAAATGCCAATTCGTAAATTTCATCTAGGGTTAAATATTCATTCTCACTCATTTGATTACTTCCTTATTATATTTATTAATTAATTTAAATTAGATGATAAACTGTTATTATGAATTATTGAATTAAATAATCTTAAAAAATAATATAAAATTAGATGATAAACTGTTATTATGAATTGTTGAATTAAATAATCTTAAAAAATAATATAAAAACGGTATTCTTTTGAAACAATTTTCGACTTGGCAAGTATTAAAAAATGGGTTTATCAATCAAAAGGGTTGGAAACGACAATGGGAGGATGCTGCTCCTAAAAAAAACTATGATATCATAATTGTTGGAGGCGGATTGCATGGACTAGCAACTGCATATTATTTAGCAAAGAACTTCAAACTTAAAAATATTGCAGTTTTAGAAAAAAACTGGATTGGAGGAGGTAATGCTGGCCGTAATACAACAATTATTAGGTCAAATTATATGCTAAAAGGAAATAGAGAATTCTATGAACATTCTCTAAAACTTTGGGAAAATCTTAGTCATGAATTAAACTATAATGTTATGTTCAGCCAAAGATCCCATGTTAGCCTTTACCATTCCCCTTCCGCTATTGATAATGCTTCAAGGCGCTATAACATAATGCTTAATACTGGCTCTGATGCTGAACTATGGTCACTTAAAACTCTTAAGAAAAAAATTCCACATTTAAATTATTCTGATGACTCTAGGTTCCCAATATATGGAGCATTAGTTCAAAAGCGAGCCGGAACGGCTAGACATGATGCAGTTGCTTGGGGATACGCAAGAGCAGCCAATAACTTAGGTGTAGATATTATTCAAAATTGTGAGGTTAATGGAGTGATAACAAAAAATAATAACATTGTATCTCTCAATACTTCAAAGGGGAATATTCAAGGTGGAAAAGTTGGATTTGCAGTAGCTGGCCACTCTTCGATACTTTGGCAGATGGCTAACTTAGGGAATCTTCCTATTGAGAGTCATAAGCTACAAGCATTTGTGACTGAACCAATTAAGCCTCTACTAGATCAAGTAGTCGTATTTAGTGTAGGTGGCGCTCATTTCTATATATCTCAATCAGATAAAGGTGGATTAGTTTTTGGGGGGGATATTGACTGGTACAAATCTTATGCCCAAAAAGGAAATTTACCAATTGTACAAGATGTTGCGGAATGCGCAATATCTGTTCTTCCTTGTATTAGCCGTTTAAAATTGTTACGTCATTGGTCCGGTGTTGTGGATATGTCAATGGACGGGTCGTTCTTTATCTGCAAAACACCCTTAAATAATCTCTATCTCAATGCAGGTTGGAATTATGGTGGATTTAAAGCAAGTCCGGCCTCAGGTTGGTATTTTGCAGATCTAATTGCCAATGATAGACCAAATAGAGTTATTCAAAATCATAATTTAAAACGGTTTGAAAAAGGTTATCAGATTGATGAAAGAGGAGCAGGACCAGACCCTAAATTGCATGGTTAAGAAATTATAATGATAATAATTAAGTGTCCATTTTGTGGCTCAAGAGGTCATAATGAATTTAAATATGGAGGTGACGGAAGCATAAAATATCCTGATCTTCATGATCCCATCACCGATTGGCATGATGCAGTTTTTCAGCGAAAAAATATTGCTGGCATTCAAACTGAAACCTGGCAACATATCCATGGATGCAGAATGTGGCTTTTAGTAGATAGAGACACGTTGACACATAAAATTATATCAGTACGTCCAGCGAATCCTAATATAATTAATATTTTAGAAAAAAATTCATGACAATACAAAGAGTAAATAAAGATAATAAAAATGCTATTTCTTTTTATTGGAATGGAAAATTATTGAAAGGGAAAAAAGGAGACACTCTTTCAGCAGCATTGCTAGCAAATAATAAATTATTTATAGCTAGAAGTTTTAAATATCACAGGCCAAGAGGAATCACATCTTCTGGAGTAGAAGAAGGAGCATTAGTTACTTTAGGTAAAAATGCATCTACTGAACCAAATGTTAACCCATCTACTACCGAGTTATATAATAACCTTGAAGCTTTTTCTCAAAACGCTTGGCCTTCCCTCTATTTTGATTTTGGATACATATTAAATTTTCTAAGTAAATTTTTTGCGGCAGGTTTTTACTATAAAATGTTTATTGGCATTCCACCTTTTGAATGGGGAAAAGGAACTTCAGCGTGGATGTTTTTTGAAAAATATATCAGGAAAATAGCTGGTTTTGGAAAAGCATCGAGACAAAAAGATCCAAGCGATTATGACAATCTAAATTCTTTTATTGATATATTAGTTATTGGCTCAGGCCCATCCGGCATTAACGCAGCTCTATCTGCTTCTAAAGCTGGTTTTGACGTCATGTTAGTAGAACAAGATTTTGAGTTAGGCGGAAACTATCTGAACCACCAAAATAAACATAAATTAAATTTATTAAAAGAACAATTACTTAAATATCACGTAAAACTAAAAACAAGAACTACTGCTTTTGGAATTTATGACGATAAATGTGTTGCCCTAGTTGAAAAATTTGATCCATCACAAATAAGTAAAAATAAAATAAGACAAAGACTACACATATGTCGTGCAAAAAAAATTATTCTTGCAACTGGAGCAATTGAAAGAACATATGCTTTTGGCAATAATGACCTTCCAGGAATAATGACTGTTAATGCAGGAAAATCTTACCTAAACAGATACAAAATATTAGTTGGAAAAAAAATAATTATTTCCACAAATAATGACTCCGTTTATGAAACTGCTCTTGAATTAAATAATGCAGGTGCGAACGTAGTTATTCTTGATGCTAGAGCGCAACTCAGTAATTCACAAAATAATTTAATTAAAAATTCTAATATTAGACTTTTGTTGAATACTGTTGTGCATAGAGCATTAGGCAAGAAGTGCGTAAAGTTAGTTGAAACAGCTAAAGAAAAAAATAGCAAATGGCAAAAATCAATTAGAATTAATTGTGATTGTTTATTAATTTCAGCAGGGTGGTCTCCTGTAATACATTTAGCGGCACCTCATAGTGAAAAGCCAGTATGGAGTCATGAACAAGCCTGTTTTTTACCAGGAAAAAATAACCAGGATATTATTTTTGTTGGCTCTGCTGCAGGTATCTGGAATACATTAAATTGTGAAAAGTCAGGTAATATTGTAAACGAAAATAAATTAAATCAAAAGAGTGAAAAAAATTCGGTTTTACCTTTATTTCAAACACCAATAAATAACAATAAATCTAAAAATTTTGTTGACTTTCAACATGATGTAACTATTTCTGACATAAAACTCGCTCATCAAGAAGGCTTTACTTCTGTTGAACATTTGAAACGATACACAACTCTTGGTATGGCTTCAGATCAAGGAAAAAATGGTAATATAATTGGTTTAGCCATTATGGGCTCTGCACTAAATAAAGAAATTAATGAGGTGGGCACATCAAAATTTCGTCCTCCATATACTCCAGTTACTATTGGTGCACTTGCATCAAGAAATAAAGATGAAGGATTCAAATTAATGAGAAGAACTCCTTTTCATGAATGGAACAAAACAAAAAATTGCGTCATGATTGAAACAGGGTTATGGCAAAGGCCCTGGTTCTATCCATTTGAAAGTCAAAAATTAGAAGACGCATCTTGTAATGAAGTAAAAATTACTAGAAAAAATGTTGGCATATGTGACGTCAGCACATTAGGAAAAATAATGCTCCAAGGCCCAGATGCTTCCATATTTTTAGATAATATTTACATAAACTCATTTAGCAAATTATCTGTTGGTAAAGCTCGATATGGTATTATGCTAAGAGATGATGGTTTTATTTTAGATGATGGAACTGTTTGGAGAATTTCTGAGGATTGTTACTTAATTACTACAACCACAAACCAAGCTGGTATTGTAATGAGTTGGCTAGAAGAACTATCACAAGTACGCTGGCCAGATTTGCAAATTCACCTTACATCTGTAACAGACCAATGGGCTGGTTGCGCCATAGCTGGGCCAAAAAGTCGAAAAGTTATTGAACAACTTGCAATTAATAAAGAAGAAGTTTCTGACGAAAACCTACCATTTATGGGGGTTAAAAAATTAAAAATAGAAACAATTGAGTGTTTGATAGCAAGAATTAGCTTTTCTGGTGAACTTGCTTATGAAGTTTATATACCAAGTGACTTTGCAAATTCATTAATTGAAAAAATATGGGAGGAAGCATCTAATTTTAATGGATGTTTATATGGCTCTGAAGCTCTTGGTACCATGAGAATAGAAAAAGGTCATGTTGGAGGATCAGAGTTAGACGGAAGGGTAACTGTAGATGATATTCAACTCAACAAAATGATTTCCAAAAAAAAATCTTTTATTGGAAACACTCTTCGTTTAAGAGAAGGTCTTATTAAACCAGGAAGACCAAGACTTGTAGGTATTTTCCCAATTGATAAAAATTCTAAGTTTAAGAGTGGTGGCCTCTTATACACTTCTGAGAAAATATCAGGTTATCCAATAGGTTGGGTAACTTCAGCAACTTATTCTCCAATGATGGGGCACTATATTGGTCTAGGTTTTATTGAAAATGGGCTTGATCGTTCAATTAATGAAGAAATAATTTTGATAGACAAGTTAAAGTCAATAAAAATTCCAGTAGATATTGTATCACCGCAAATGTATGACCCGGAAGGAAAAAAACTTAATGTATAAATATTTAAAAAGAACAAATGCGCTTGATACTTACTTAACTCAAGGAATAAATAATAATGCCACAATTTTTTTTTCTATTGAACGTGAAATTAAAATTCAACAAATTGGAACATGGCATAAAAATTTTAACGAGGTAGTAAATTACCTTAACTCTTTTATAACAAATAGTGACTGCGCAAAGCATGGTTTAGTAAATTTAGGTAAAAATTTTTGTATTATAAGAAATGAACCACTTAGATGGTGGATAATGGGAGATTCCGATAAGATTATTTCATCGTTAAATACAGAAAATGCTGTTAATTTAGATATTTCTCATAGTTGGGTAAAATTAAATATAAGTGGATTAAATTCAGAAAAGCTTCTTTTACATCATATCCCTCTAGACCTAAGAGATAAAAAATTTCCAATATTTAATTTCAAATCATCTTCAATACATAACATAGGAGTTAAATTATTAAAAAATCAAAAAGGGTATTCTCTTTTTTTACCCAGAAGCTTCTCTGTATCTATATGGAAGCAATTAATAAAAACTGCAGATCAATACCAATATCAGATTAATTGACTTAAAAGAGTTTAAGAAATAATTCTTATAACTCTCTATGACTTACTTCAACTTCATAATCTGAACTAATCAGAGAATTAGCTATTTCTTCTGCGACAAAGACTGAACGATGCTGACCCCCAGTACATCCTATTGAAATTGTCAAATATGCTTTTCCTTCAGCTTTGTAAAGGGGCAATAAGCTTGAAATCATATTACTTAAATTATCAAAAAAAGATTTGTACTCAGGGTCAGTCATTATATATTTTCCGACCTCACTATCTCTACCTGTTTTTGATCGCAACGAATCATCATAAAAAGGGTTTTTTAAGAATCGAACATCAAATACCAAATCAGACTCTCTGGGAAGACCATTAGGAAAAGCAAAAGATTTAATACCTATAGCTATTGTATTAGTATCCTTGAGAGTATAATTACCACTTATTAGTTGCCTAAGATCATTTACACCCATCAAAGAGGTATCAATTACCAAATTAGCTGTTTCTCTAAGTGGTTTAATTATCTCATTTTCAACCCTAATTCCATCAATAAGATTCGAATCCTTAGCTAAAGGATGTTTTCTTCTAGTTTTTGTATACCTCTGAGAGAGGGTGTTTTCATCACAATCTAAGAAAACTGTTTCTAATTTAAATTTTTCAATATTTTTAATTGACTCTAAATCTTTAATAAAATTGATTGCATCAAAACTACTTGTTCTAATATTTAATCCAACAGCTATTGCTTTAGAACTGATTTTTTCCTCACCTAAATTAATTTTATTAAAGAAACCTAGCAGAAGTGAAACAGGAACATTGTCCATAGTTTCATAACCAAGATCCTCTAAAATTTTTAATACGGTAGACAGACCTGCTCCTGAACGTCCTGTCACAAATAAAATAAATAACTTCTCTTCATTAGACACAAATGATTACCTATTTTTATTTTTAAATAACTTATCTAATTATAAATCAATAATTTACTTATGTTTAGTAAAATTTCTATAGAATCATAATATAATATTTCATATATTGATATGATGGTGAACAAAAATCTATTTTTATTAAGACATGCAAAATCTGAATTAAACCCTGATTTTGACGATAAAGATAGAATTCTATCTACTAAAGGCGTTATAGACTCAGAATTAGTCGGACAATATCTTACTAAATTAGATTCTCAACCTGAGTATATAATCTGCTCATCAGCAAAAAGAACATTGCAGACTTTTCAAATTATATCCGAGTTGTTGAGAAAAAAAACAGAGAATTACATTACAGACGATTTATATAATGCTAGCCTAGAAGAGATTATAAAAATAATTAATGATATACCTGAAAACTTTCAGAATGTTATGTTAATAGGTCATAACCCTGGAATACATAATATAGCAACGTATCTTTCTTCTCCATCTAAAGAAAGTATATATTTAAAATTACTGCAATCCTACCCAACTAGCACTTTATCTATTTTAAACTTCAACATAGTTTCTTGGAATAAGGCAAGATATCAATCAGGAAAACTTATAGACCTCACAGAACCAAAAATTTTAAAGAAGTAGATTAATCGTAATTTTAAAAAATATTACAGAAATATTAAATTTTTCTAATTTATAAAATACAATCAATTAAAAAGTTGATTTAAAAAAAATAATATCTTAAAAAAAGTTATGAAAATAGGAATTAACGGGGCTGGTAGGATTGGCAGACTGGTGATCAGAGCTGCGCTAGGAGGATTAAATAGAGACAACCTTGATCCAAATAAGAACCTGTCGGACTTTACAATTGCCCATGTAAATGAGATGGCATGCCCTTTGGGAAGCACTGCTCACCTTTTAGAATTTGATAGTATCCATGGCAGATGGAATAAATCAATAACTCATGACTTTAATAAAAAATTATTCATAGACAAAAGCGAAATTTCATATACTCAAGAAACTGAAATATCTGATGTCAAATGGGGAGACTTAGGGTGTGATATTGTTATTGATTGCACAGGAAACCATAAAGAAATTTCCTCATTAAAAAATTATTTTAAAAGTGGTGTAAAAAAAGTTTTAGTATCAGCTCCTATAGACGACCCTAATGTATTGAACTTAGTATACGGAATAAATCATGAAAAATATGACCCCAAAAAAAATGATATCATTACAGCTGCTTCATGCACAACAAATTGTTTAGCACCAATAATTAAAGTAATACATGAGAATATAGGGATTCAAAGGGGTCAGATCACTACAATACATAACCCTACTAATACAAATACTGTTATTGATAAACCTCATAAAGATTTAAGAAGAGCACGGTCTTCTCTTATTTCACTTCAACCTACAACCACAGGAAGTGCAACTGCAATTGGATTAATATACCCTGAACTAGAAGAAAGATTAAATGGTCACGCAGTTCGAGTGCCAGTTCTTAATGCCAGCCTGACAGATTGTGTCCTACAGCTTGAATCAGAAACTAATAAAAGTGAAGTCAATGAATTATTTCGAATTGCATCTCAATCTTACCTAAAAGGTATTTTAGGATTTGAAAATAGACCACTTGTCTCCTCTGATTATACCAACGATACTCGTAGTTCAATAATTGATGGTTTGAGCACACTAATTACTGATAACTCTTTATTAAAAGTCTATGCGTGGTATGACAATGAAGTTGGATATGCTTGCAGAATGCTTGATCTTGTAAATCATATAAGACAGTAACTTAATTTTTTGGGAATAAAATTGAAAAATTACTTAATAGTAACATCATCTTATTGGGGCTTTACTCTTACTGATGGCGCCTTAAGAATGCTAGTGTTATTGCATTTTTTCAAACTTGGATTTTCACCTTTTACACTTGCATTTTTGTTCTTACTGTATGAAGCAGCAGGAATTTTTGCTAATCTTTTTGGCGGTTGGCTTGCAACATACTTTGGCATAACTAAAATGTTATTTGCTGGAATAGCTGTACAAATAATAGGTTTAGTCGCCCTTTCTTTGTTAAATAATAGTTGGTCAATGGAGTTCTCAATTCTCTGGGTTTTCCTATCACAAGGCATTTCTGGAATAGCTAAGGATTTTACCAAAACAGCATCAAAGTCAGCTATTAAAGTTACCACGAACGAATCACAACACCATCTTTATAAGTTGGTTGCTTGGTTTACGGGCTCAAAAAATTCAATGAAAGGAATTGGGTTTTTTTTAGGAGGATTATTATTAGAAACATTTGGCTTCAAACATGGGCTTTGGTTAATGGCTTTTTGTTTGTTTTTAATTTTAATTATATCTATTTACTTTTTACCAAAAAATTTAGGTAAATCTATGCCTTCAAAAAGCATTAAGGAACTTTTTAGTAAGTCAAAAAATATAAATATCTTATCCTTGGCAAGAATTTTTTTATTTGGCGCACGAGATATTTGGTTTGTAGTTGGTCTTCCAGTTTTTCTTTATTCAAATAAATGGGAATTCTGGCAAGTAGGAAGTTTTCTGGCTATTTGGACAATTGTATATGGTGGTATGCAATCAATGGCCCCTAAAATTTCTGGAACAAGCCATGATGGAAAATCTCGTGAACTTCTTTCTGCTAAATTTTTTATAATATTTTTAACTTTAATTCCAATAATTATATTAATTTATAATTTTGCTTCTAAACCAAAAGATATTGAATTAGTCATAATTATTATTTTAGGATTAAGTGTTTTTAGTATTCCATTTGCTATAAACTCTTCATTACATTCTTACCTTGTACTAGCATATTCGAAAAACAAAATTGCTGAAGATGTTGGCTTCTATTATGCTGCAAATGCATCTGGAAGGCTGCTAGGAACATTACTATCTGGGATTCTATATCAATTTGGAGGAATAAATTTCTGCTTAATAGGTTGTTCAGTGTTTTTGATTATTTGTTCATTACTTACATTTAGCTTATCAAAATGAGTCCGATACTTAGGGCAAACTATTTTCTCCGCTCATCCAAATACTAATTTTTTTAATTTTTAAACTACTAAATACAAAAAAATTTATGTTATCCATTTCTCTGTAATGGCCTTCTGCTGAGGTCCTTTTGATATCAAACCTTGAGGTTACCCATCCTTTTTCCGTATCTACAAGATGTTTAAAATTTCCATGCCAAGCTTTTTCGGTGCTAACTTTTCTTCTCTCTAACATAGTTTTAATTTCTTTATCTCTACCTTTATGGATTAAAGATGATGTGACTACTTGAATTTCACAATCTTCAGTTAAACATGAGAGAACTCCTGGAATATCAAAACTGTCAATTTTTTCGAAATAAAATTCTACAAGCTCAATCATTGGTTTTTTTTCATACATGCCCCTTCTCCAGAACAACAAGAATTTTAATTTATTAAATACTGTCCAAAAATAAATTATTCTAAATTATAACTAAATATATTAATTTATTTTTCACAAATTTCTCTTCCTATGATATAGTAGAAATTAATGGAAAAAAATAATAACATTCTTAATTTTTCGCTAAGTGCTGGAATCTTTGCCCTTAGTATCACTTTATTAATAATTGGAAGAGATATTCTAATACCTATAGCAATAGCTATTGTTGTATGGTACTTAATCAATGCACTCTCTAAAATATTTAATAAGATAAACTCTTTAGGAATAAAGCTTCCTAATTGGGTTAGTATTATTATTTCAATGGCCTGCATAATTATTTTTTTAATTGCTATTGGTAATTTAATTAGCAGAAACATCTCAGAAGTAATTGAAATAGCTCCGACATATCAAGAAAACTTTAATAATCTTTTGCAAAAAATTTTTTCAGCTTTAGGAATTGAGAAAATTCCAAGTCTTGGACAAATAGTTGATCAAATAGATTTCAAAAGTCTTTTATCAAAGTTTGCATCAGGAGCAGCAGGTATTGCTGCCAATGCAGGAATAATAATTATATATGTACTATTCTTATTAGCAGAACAAGCAACTTTTCCAAAGAAACTTAATGCTCTTTTTCCAGACACAAATAAACTTAATGATGTTCGTAACCTTTTGAATAAAATTCAGAATCAAATTCAGAGTTACATTTGGATCAAAACATTAATGAGTCTATTAACTGGGACTATATGTTACATAATTTTGATTATTGTTGGTTTGGACTTGGCTTTGTTCTGGGCTTTTGTAATTTTTTTACTAAATTATATTCCAACTATCGGATCTCTTTTAGGTATTGTTCTACCGTCACTTTTAGCTTTAGTTCAATTTAGCTCCCCATTACCATTTGTTGCTGTTGTTATTACCTTATCCATAACACAGTTCTGTATTGGAAGCCTAATGGAGCCAAAATTAATGGGAAGAACACTTAACCTTAGTCCATTAGTAGTAATTATCACATTAGTAGTTTGGAGTAGCTTATGGGGAATAGCTGGAGCAATACTCTGTGTCCCTATAACAGTTATTGCGATGATAGTGTTTTCTCATTTTGAGAAAACAAAGTCTATTGCAATTATTTTATCCGGTAACGGTAAAATAAATTAATTTTTTAAATCAATTATTTTTTAGGAGATATTCAATGCATTATGTTGATATTTTCGGTCATTTTCATTTCTTTTAGCCGCGTTTTCTTTTTTAATGAGGGACATAATCTGGCTTAGAATAATTAGTATTATCTCTGGATTAATTGGCATTATATTTAACTTTTTAATACCTGCTGGACCCTTATGGATCCCAATCATGTGGATTACAATTTTTATTTGTATAAACATATACATGATAACTACTTTCTATTATTCTAATAGAAATTCTGGTTTTTCTGAGAGTGACTTTAATATGTGGAAAAACAATTTTTGGGGCTTTACCGCTGAAGAGTTCAGAAAAATTAGGAAGATAATTATTATAAAAAATTTTAATAATGAAAAAATTATTTCTAAAGGACAAGAAACAAAATATATCTATTTTATCATAACCGGCAAACTACAAGTCAAAGTTAAGAATGATATAGTTAAAGAATTAATTACAGGTGATATTGCAGGTGAAATGTCATTTTTAAATGAATCAAAAGCTAATGCTGATGTCTTTTCTGAAAAAAATACAACATGTGTTGTAATTGAAAAAGCTAAATTACGTAAAATTATGATTAAAAACCCTACTTTTCATATGTCAGTAACAAAACTTTTCAATAAAAACTTAATGAAAAAAATTACACAGTAATGGTAAACTGAACTTAATATGAAAAAAATTAACTTCTCAGGAGCTTTTGGTGGAAGTATCTTTATGATACTATTTACTATTTTTGCACCAAACATTGACGCTTTAGCTAAACTCCTTTCAAAAGAAATACCAGCCTTAGAAGTTGCTCTATTCCGCTTTATGATTCAAACATTATTGCTTACTCCCTTTGTAATATATAAATTTGGTTTTATAGATCTTTGGCCCAAGCAATCATTACTTCATTTCATCAGAGGTGCTTTAATTGGTTTATGTTCACTAACTTTTTTTGCAGCACTAAAAGTTATGCCAATAGCAGATGCAGTAGCTATTTTTTTTGTTGAACCCTTAATACTTACACTTATTTCAGCAATTTTTTTAAATGAAAAGATAGGATGGAGAAGAACTACAGCAGTTTGTGTTGGTTTTATTGGAGCTTTAATTGTAATCCAACCAAGTTTTGACTTATTAGGCTATAGCTCGTTACTACCTTTAGCAGCAGCTTTTTTATTTGCTTCTTACTTAGCTCTAACAAAAATTGTCTCTAAGGATAATGATCCTATTGCAATACAATTTTATGCAGGATTTTCTGCTATAATTATCCTTGGTATAGCAAATATAATTGGATACGCTTCTAGTCTTCCAGCGCTTCAACCAGTATTGCCATCTTTAAATGCTTACATACTACTTTTTCTTTTAGGAGTAGTTGCTACAATTGCTCATCTCTTTTTGGTTTTAGCTTTTAAGAGAGCGCCGGCATCCTTACTGGCACCTCTTCAATACTTTGAAATCCTGGGTGCAACTTTGTTAGGGTTGGTTATCTTTAGTGAATTTCCAAGTATAGAGACATGGATAGGAATTATAATTATTGTTTGTAGTGGATTATATGTAATATGGAGACAATCGAAATAAAGATGAAATTATTATTGTAATTTAACTGAATCTATTTTTTTACAACCAGGATAAGAGAATACAGTAGGCAATGTTTTTACTTCTAATGCTTGTTCCTCCTGAGGTGTTTTCTTTCTTACAAAATCTTCAAAAACCTTTCTATTAACTAGATCCAAATTAAATTTCCAATATTGAAAATTACTGAATTTTTCATCAATTTCTATTGACTCATTTTCAATATCTACCAAGCTCCATGATACTTCTTGTTCACTAAAATTTCCGTTAAACCAAGATGACCATCTTCCAGCCCGCTTGAATCTAACTTTTTTTTCAACAGGGGAGAGTTGAATAGTAATTCCCTCCATTTTTTTCTTATCTTTATCGTTTAAACTAAACCTTTTCCCCTCAATAATTACTGATTCAGGTTTTTCACAAACGACGACTACTGAGTAATACTCTTGATCTTGGTCTTGGTCTTTTTCTGTTTTTGAACCCTCTGTTTGAGCACTCAAATTCAGGATTACACTAAAGAAAATCAAATTAAATATGATTAAAAATTTCAATTAAATTACTCCAAATATAGAATTTAGATTTTTATTGCGATAACAAGCAAAAGTACAATAATCACACCAGATGCCATTGAAAATAAACCAAGTTTTCTTCCTATTTCTGATACTGCACGTTTGACCTCTTCAATATTACTTTTATTTTTCTGTTCCCATTGAACTAAGTCTTCAGTTGCAGATGTTAGTTTATGCAGGAGACTTCTAATGTCAGATATCTCTAGATCTTTTCTATTTTTTAAGAGTATTCGCTTTATTTCCTCTGCATCATTTTTAATACTATCAAGTGAATTCGAGGGTTCTTTGATTTCATTCATATGATCCTCATTAATTCAATATTATATCAAAAAACTTTAGATTTGGTTAAATTATACATACAAAGAATTTTTACCGTACTAAACATTTGAAATTATTATATTTTTTGTTGATCATACTTGAGTTTAATTCAGAAATTTTGGTTACACCCATAAGCCTCATATCCCTTTCTATTTCCTGCCTTATATTAAATAGGGCTTTTTCTACACCCCTTTGGCCAGCTGCGCCTAGGGCATAAAGATAGAGCCTGCCACCAGAACATGCGGTTGCACCTAATGTTAATGCTTTTAAAACATGACTTCCTCTTCGGATGCCACCATCTAAAATTATCTCAATTTTGCCACCAACAGAATCAACAATACTACTTAATTGTTCAATTGGAGATATAGAGCCATCCAGTTGTCTTCCCCCATGATTTGATATCATGATTGCTGTTGCACCAATATCTACAGCTTTCTTAGCATCATCGACACTCATTATCCCTTTAAGACAAAATGGACCATTCCATTCACTACGTAGATTTTCAGCATCCTTCCATGACATACTTTGATCAATCATTTCAGTAAAATACTGCCCTACATTAACTTCAATACTTGAACCATGCTTATGAAATTTAGACAAATGAGGTAAATCAAATTTTCTAAAAATAAAATTAGATGTCCAGCCTATGTGGAATAAAAAACTTATAAAACTTCCTAAAGTCAACCTTGGTGGAATTGTAAAACCAGACTTGAGATCTCTTTCTCTATTTCCTCCAACAGCAGTGTCTACAGTTAAAGCGAGAGCATCAAAATTTGCTGCTTTTGCCCTTTCAAGCATCTCTTTATTTAATGCTTTATCTTTATGGTAATAAAATTGAAATAGTTTTGGTGATTTAATAATTTTTGATATATCTTCAACACTTGTTGTTGATAGAGAAGAGACTCCAAACATAGTCCTCTCTTTTTCTGCGGCTTTACCAACTGCCATCTCACCTGAATGATGAAAAAGCTTTTGAAGAGCTGTAGGCGAACAAAAAAAGGGAAAATCAATAGTTGCCCCTAAGACACTGACTTTAGTATCTAATTTTGAGACGTCTCGAAGAACATTAGGAATGAGATCAAAGTTATTAAAGGCCTCGGTGTTATTTCTTAGAGTTTCTTCGTCATCTGATCCACCATCAATATAATCAAAAATAGGTTTCGGTAGCCTCTTTTTTGCCAACCTACGAATATCATCGATATTGTTACACTTTGATATATCCATAAATCAACAGTAAGGTAACTTAAAGATTTTTACTACCAGAAATTTTTTTAATATGGTCAACCATAGCCATCATACCTACCTGCCTTCTGACTGTTAGTCCGGGGCCTAGTCCTAACTTGGAAACAATATTATGGTCAATATCTCTAATGTCTAAAGCATTATAACCACTAAATGCCTCAACTATTATTGAGACTAAACCCTTTACAATTAATGCATCACTATCACCTTTAAAATAAAACTTATCGTTAATTATTTCACACTTGATCCACACTTGAGCCAGACAACCATACATCTTGTTGTTATCAACTTTGTCAAGATCATTAAATGATGGACTTCTTTTACCATGGTCTATTAAATATTGGAATTGCCCGGTTTCTCCCTCTAAATCAAAGCAAGAAACTAAGTCAGTAGCATATTTGTCGAGAACATCAATCATAAAACTATTTACTTTATAAAAATTTAAACTAATTTATAAATAGTAATATAATTAAAAAAATCAATCAGAATTTATACAAGAAAATGAATTACTTTAAACAAAATCATTTTATTTCAAAATTAATCTTAGGTGGATTGACTGTATTGTTAGTTTTATTCTTAAATATTGGAAACTTGTTCTCTAGTCCATTTTTGTATAAATTTAAAGATTTCAAATATCCATTCTCAAATTATTTAATTTCTAAAAAAAAAGAAAATAATACTAAATTTTTTATTAAATCCAAGCATATAGAAATTACTAATGCATATGTAAAAATTCCAATAGGCAATCTTTCTACCACAGCCGCCTACATGACAATAACTTCTGAAATTAATGATAAAATAATAAAACTTTCATCACCAATAGCAAAAAAAGTTGAAATCCATAAGACATCAGTTGATAAAAATGGTATTATTAAAATGAGAAAATTAAAATATATCCCCATCTCTAAGTCAAAGCCATTAATTCTTAAACCAGAAGGGCTTCATTTTATGATAATGGGGTTAAAGAAAACTTTAGTTGAAAGTGAGACTTTCCCTTTATCAATTTATCTAAATAGTGGACTGATTATTAACTTAGAACTAAATACTTTATTATACAATTCTAATAAAGAAATGAAACATCAGCACTAAAATGAATAGAAAAAAGAACTTAATTTATATATCTATATTTGTACTAATCATAATTTCCATTCTTTCCATTATTTTAATTAATGAGTCTTTTCAAAATTCCACTTACCACAAGAAGTCTTTAATAAAAAGTAATTTTAATTTAATTGATCAAAATAGCAAAATAGTTACTAACGAAGATTTTTATGGAAAATTTACATTAATTTTTTTTGGGTTTACTTTTTGTCCAGATGTATGCCCAAATACATTAAATAAAATTTCTATAGCTTACGATCTTCTTCAAGAAGATATTAAAAAAAGTCTTAAAGTGATTTTTATTACCGTCGATCCAGAAAGGGATAATTTTAGAATTATGAATAAATATGTCTCAGCTTTTAATAAGGAATTTATTGGTTTAACAGGGTCTGAGAAAAGAATTAAGCAGGCAGCAGACTCTATGGGTGTCTACTTTAAAAAAAATGTAATAAATGATACGACTAATGAATACCTTATAGACCATTCCTCAATAAAGTTTTTAATGGATAAGAAAGGAAGTTATCTAGCACATTTTAGTCGTGATTTATCTGCAGAAGAGCTTTCCAAAAGAATATCTGAGAAAATTAAGAATTATGAATAACACCATAAACCCGGCCGGATTTAATTATAAATGAAGAAAAAAACTTCATTTTTTATTAAATTTTATAAAAATTGTAAAAAAAACTGATATTTTCTCGTATTGAATAAACAAAAAATAGATACAAATAGTAAAACCATTTATAATATTTACATATTTTTTTAAATTTGGGAGGTAAATATAATGCGTTTAAGTAAATTATTTGCTGCTGGAGTTGCTGTATTATTCTCAACATCAATTTTTTCAGCATCAAACGCAGCTGATACATTAAAGGTTGCACACTACGACCAACCTGCACAAATGGGTATGCCATATGGTACATTTGGAGCAAATGGAGCCTATCAATTATATGCAATTTTTGATGGTCTTACTTTTGTAGATGATGATAAAAAAGTTTATCCACTTTTAGCTACAGAATGGAAATTAAAAGATGCAAATACTTGGATTGTAAAATTGAGAAAAGGCGTTACTTTTCATAATGGAGTTCCATGGAATGCAGATGCTATGCTAGGAAACGTTGATGCTATAAATAACGATCCAGTTGTTTCTAAACAACAAGCTAGAAGACAGCTTGCTACAATCGTTAGTGGTAAAAAGATTGATGACTATACCGTCGAATTAACAACTAAAGTTCCAGATCCTGTTCTACCAAAACGATTACATATCATGAGACCACATGAACCTAAAGCTTGGGCAGATTTAGGCCCTAAAGGTTATGCAAGAGAACCAGTAGGAACCGGAAGCTATAAAATTGTTAAATGGGGTAATGATGGATTAAAAATGACTGCATATGAAAATGCATGGAGAAAACCAAAAACTAAAAATGTAGAGATTACAATTATTCCAGAAATTGCTACAAGAGTTCAAGCGCTTAACTCAGGACAGGTACATATTGCATGGGCACTTGATACCGGTGCAATGCCAATTGTCGAAGCTGGTGGAAACAAAGTTGTTGTTTCAAGGAGACATGATACTCTAAATTTAATTCTTCATCATAGAAAAGAAGGTAGTCCAGTTAAAGATGTAAGAGTTCGTAGAGCCCTGAATTATGCCTATGACAAAGAAACTTTCGTTAAAGAAGTTATGGGAGGAATGACTAAAACCAATGGGCAGCCTGCCGACTCAAGCGCAACTGGTTATTTCCCTGATATTAAACCTTACCCTTATGATCCAGCGAAAGCTAAAAAGCTTCTTGCTGAAGCAGGGTATCCTAATGGTTTTGATATGAAAATTGAAATGGTAGTTGCTAGTGGTGAGTTTGGAGACACTTTTCAAGCTATGGCTGCTGATTTTAAAAAGGTTGGGGTAAATGCTGAACTAGTTGTCCTAACAATTCCAATATTTGTTAAGAAAATTCTTAAGCAACAACCTTGGGAAGGCGATGCTTTCACAATGATGTTTGAGTCCCATCCTATAGCAGACTTAACAAGGGTAATGGCTACTCACTCCTGTAATTTCTTTGCTAAGCATATTTGTTTCGAAGAAATGAAAGAAACTATAGCAGCTATGGACTCTGAGTTTGATCCAGAAAAAAGGCTTAAACTTATGAAAAAAGTGGCTCAGTTTTATCATGATCAAGCCCCAGTGGTATTTAGTCATGAAAGACCTGCTATCGATGGTGTGTCACCTAAAGTCAAAGGTTATAAACTAGTCAACAGGGTTCCAAATTGGCATCAAATTTCTGTAGACTAATTTATAATTGGATAGTATTTAAAAGGGAGCTTAGTCTTAAGCTCCCTTTTTTATTGTTTTATTGATATTTTTTCATCATGAGAAT
Source organism: Rhodospirillaceae bacterium (assembly GCA_002722055.1). Taxonomy (GTDB): domain Bacteria; phylum Pseudomonadota; class Alphaproteobacteria; order SHVP01; family SHVP01. The sequence goes on from PBKD01000014.1 coordinate 56,714, forward strand.
AATTAGATTACCATTTAGAGCTATTACACTGATACTAGTTATTTATTTCTGGTGGTTGGGGGTTGGAAATGGTCTTTATATTGGCGCAAGTTCTGGATATATGACAAATTGGGGAGGTGGCCTCAGATATCTTACTAATTGGGTGCTAATACTAAATCTACTTGTTGCTGTAAATGCAGTAATGAATGAACACCTAGAAAGAACACCTTTCAACTTTATTATTCCTGCCACACTTTCAATGAACTTTGTAGTGATAGCTTTATACTGGGGACTGAGAATTATTGATAAATCATATTTGGACGTTAATACAGAAGATTGGAGTACTTTTGAGTGGTTGTGGGACTTTTATTTGCACTGGGGCATGTCAATTTTACTTTTAATAGAGCTATTCTTCTTTAATAAATCATCATCAAAAACTATATCCTCTTATTTTACTCTGATGGTTATTTTCTTTAGTTATATTTTTTGGATAGAATTAATAATTATGCCAAATAATGATGAACCATGTGGAAACTATACCTGTGGGTTTCCATACCCATTTCTAAATGAAATGGAGCTTTCAGATAGAAACATATTTTACTTTGGAGTATGGGTATTAGGTACAGTCTCATTTGTTCTAGCTAGAGTAATTCTTTGGGCTAGCAAAAAAGTCATAATGAAGGAATTAACAGAGTAAAATTAAAAGCTAATTTCACATTTTAGACTTAGTAAAGCCATTACATACCAAAATCTTTAATTTCTAAATCCGATAGTTGCTCCCTAACATCTTCCAATTGATTGGTGTAAATATTTAATACTTTGATAGAGGTTACCAACCTATGGTAAACTTCATCAGTATTTACTGGAATCCAGTTTTTAACATCCCTGATAATAACTTGCTCTGGAATCCAGTTAATATGACTATTTTTTTGAGAAGAACCTCTCAATTCCATTGCTGGATAGGCGCCCCCGTTTGAACTAGAAATCGTAACTATCAACGCAGGTTTATGCCAAAAAGGTTTAGTGCCTAGTAACAAAATTAAATTTTTAACATGAGGAGGCACCATACCGTGCCATTCGGGGACTACAAAAATAAACCCCTTTGATTGGCTAAAATTTTTTTTTAAATTAATGATATTTTCTTCATCACTTCCATAACCTTCCTCATTCCATAATGGAAGTTTATTTGAATAGAGACTAAATATATAAGAGTTAATATTCAATTGATCTTTTATTATTTTTTCAATAATTTTTGAAACCCTCTCTGATTGTGAAAGTTTCCTATTACTTCCAGAAATAATAATTATTTCCATTAATTACCCAATTGACCTGAAGATGATGATCTTTTCGTCATAAAATCATCAAAGGATTTATCAAAGTCCTCAAACTTTGAACTTGGCTGCACAATATCCTTCATCTTCTCAACTTCAAAGCATCTAACAAGACGGTCATCTGAAGGAATTAGATCAGGATGATTATCTTGGCATTCTTTAGTAGATAGTGGGCACCTTGATTCCAGAAAACAGCCTTTTGGTAGGTTTATTGGGCTAGGTATTTCTCCTGATAGTTCTAGCGACTCATCCATAACTATATCTGGGTCAGGAAGAAGAATAGACGATAGTAAACCTGTAGAATAAGGATGACTTGGCCTAGTGAAAATTTTACTCGTTTCACCAAATTCAACTATTTCACCCAGATACATAACTGCGGTTTCATCTGTAAGATATCTTACAGTACTTAGATCATGAGAGATATAAATATAACTTACACCAAAATCTTTTTGCACATCCTGAAGCATCGAGAGAATTTCAGCTCTAGCAGTTGGGTCAAGAGCAGAAGTTGGTTCATCCAAAACAATTAATTTTGGATCTGTAATCAGCGCTCTAGCTATCCCTGCTCGTTGCTGTTGTCCTGCACTTAATTGTGATGGATACATTGAAAGTTGCTCCTCTTCTAAAGAAACTTTTTCAGAAACATTTTTTAGCTTTGAATTCCAGGACGATTTTTCTACACCAAGCCCTTTCAATGGTTCACAAATTGAATCTCCAACTTTTATCCTAGGGTCTAAAGATTCTGAAGGCTCCTGAAAAACAAGTTGAATTTTTCCTCTTATATCTGGGTGTCTTATATTCACTTTACTTCCGATCGAGCGTTGCTCAAAAGAAATAGATCCTTTATTGGGATCAATAAGACCAACAATTAATCTACCTAAAGTTGTTTTACCAGATCCAGACTCACCAACAACACCTACAGTCTTCCCTTCATTTATATCAAGACTAACACCATTAAGAGCTCTGACATCTCCACCTTTAGTTTTGAAAATTTTAACTACATCTTTTACTTCAAGTATTTTCATCCAAAATCCTTTAAAAATAATTAGAATAATTATCTAATCATTCTTACTAAATGCCCCTTTTCAACCTCTATCATCTTATCAGGTACATTGCCATTTACAAAAAATTCTTTTGACCATTTTTGAGGTTCAGTAGAATAAACTTTTCTCCATTTTACAGAATGTGAAAAAGCTGACAACAGTGCTAAACTATAAGGATGAATAGGGTTTCTAAAAAAACTCTTTATTGGAGCTATTTCAACTATCTGCCCACGGAATAACAAACCTAAGTGATCACAAAAATGAGCAGCTAAACCTATATCTCTAGTAATGAATAGAACAGAGAGATTTTTTTCTTTAATTATATTTTGCATCAATTTCATGATTTCTCTCTGCACAGTTACATCTAAACCGCTGGTAGCATCATCAGAAATTACAAATTTAGGATTACAAATTAGCGACATAGCAATAATTACTCTTTGAGCCATACCACCACTTAACTCATGAGGGTAGGCAGAATATCTGGAGCGATGGTCTGGAATTTGAACAGATTCAAGAACTTTAAGAACAGCTTCTCTAGCCTCTCTATTATTTAACTTTAAATGAGTTTTTACTATATCTCCTAATTGACGACCAATAGTTAACAACGGATCAAGCTCGCTTTTTGGGTTTGGCACAATTAATGAAATTTGTGAACCCAAATAGTTTTTTAGTTCTTTCTGGGGCATAGTTACAATATCTTTATTTTCAAATAGTATCTTACCAGCTGTTACCTCTCCAGGTTCAACTAACTGACGGGTTATTGCCCTAGCTATTGAAGTTTTTCCTGCTCCAGATTCGCCAACCAAACCTAAAACTTTGCCTTTATCTATAGTAAAAGAAACATCTTTAACAGCTGTTGTGCCAGAACCTTTATATCCAGGGTAATCAACTGTTAAATTATTTAATGATAAAGAGATATTCTCAGTCATTTAATCCCTCAATCTTGGGTCAATGGCAAAATATAACAGATCAACAATTAAATATAAAATTAGACATAGTATAGCTGACCAAACCACAAAGCCCATTACTGGATTTATATCAGCATTAAGAACACCAGATAGAGCATATTGTCCTGCACCACCCCAACTAAACACAATCTCAACTAAGACAGCACCTCCAATTAAAAAACTATATAAAACTGACACTATAGTTAAAACTGAAGGTAATGAGTTTCTAAAAGCTCTTCTAACTATTTGAAATTCTGTAAGACCACAGCTTCGTGCATAGCGAATATGATCTGACTCTAATAATCTGTCCATAGTTGATTGAGTCATTTTTATAATCGGCCCTGCATTAATTAAACCAAGAGTAAGAACTGGCAATGTTAAGTGTGCAACAACATTGCTAAATGTTTCCCAATCTCCAGCAATTAGTGAATCAATAAAATAAGACCCACTAACTACTGCTGGAGGCAAAATTCCAAGATCCAACCTGCCCATTGGAGCAGCAGCCCAACCTAGAATAGTATAAAAAACAAATATAAATATTAAACCCAACCAGAAATCTGGAAGAGATCCAGCTAATAAACCATAGTATGTAGAAAATTTGTTAATAATTGATTTTTTTAAAAGTGAAGCAAGTATTCCTACAGGAATTCCTAAAATAAGAGCGAATAGCAAAGATAAAGTAACCAACTCCATAGTAGCTGGGAATCTCTTAAGCAAGTCTTCCATCACAGGTTTTGTTGTCTGCCAAGAAGTACCAAGATCTCCTGATAAAACCCTCTCAAGATAAATAACAAATTGCTCTATAAGTGATTTATCAAGACCCATAACCGCTCTTATTTCATTTATTGCTTCCTGAGATGCAAGAGGGCCAAGCATTAGTAAAGCCGGGTCGCCAGGTATCATTTTTAAAAGAAAAAAGCTCACAGCAATAATTCCAAAAAGCTGGGGCAAAACAAACAACAATCTTCTGCCTATATACCTTATTAGAGCCATTTAAAAACCTCTTTGCTTATTAATACTTTGCTATAGCAGCTCTTCTTCTTACAGGATCAGCTAATACTTCAACACTTGCTCCAATCAAAGCAAAACTAAAAACAGTCAAACCTAAAACTATTCCAGGAAAAGTCGATGGCCACCATTGTCCAGTTACAATATTTTTAAAACCTACAGCTATCATACTACCCCATTCTGGAGTTGGAGCTTCAACACCTGCTCCTGCAAAACTTAATGCAGCAGCAAGAAGAACTGACCAACCTACATTAACAGATAAATGGCTTAAAATAGGACCCATTGAATTTGGAACAATATGTTTAATAATCAAATTTACATCAGAAAGCCCGGAAAGATAGGCCGCTTCTACATATCTCATTTGTCTTATGGATAATGCTTGAGTTCTCATTAGTCTGACATATATAGGCATATTAACAAAAGCAATCGCAGCAATGATACTATATAGCCCCTGACCAAAAATTGCTACAAGTGCTATAGCAAAAACAAATACTGGAAAAGATTGAATTACATCCAATGCACGCATAGTAAAGCTACTAAATACTGTTTTAAGTCTTCCCCTTGCCTCGTAATAACCAACAAACGCGCCAATTGCAGTTCCAACAATTGCTGATACAGCTGTACCTAAAAAAGCTATACTAAGGTCCAACCTTATAGAATATATACAACGACTGAAAATATCCATCCCAGTCTCATCAGTTCCGAATAAATGCCTCCAACTAGGAGCCTGAAGATAATCATCAGGGTTAGCTGTTTGTGGTGGCCAAGGAGCTATTAAGTCAGCAAAAATTGCTAAAAAAATAAGAAAGAATACAAAAAAATAACCGAAACCTATTAGAGGACGGTCTTTGCAATATAGAAAAAGTACTTTCATGATATATTTACTAAACTAAAATACTTGAACAGTCACTCTAATTAAGAGTGACTGTTCAAAATTATTTAAATACTATGCCCAGTAAAAATCACCAGCACATGTGTGATTATATGTTCTATAAGTATAACCTTTAAGATCTTTATTTCTTACTAAAGAGAAATCAGGGTTGCTTATAAGAACAACAGGCGCATCATCTAGAATTATTGATTGACATTTATCAAGCATTTCAAATCTAGCTGCTGCATTACCTTCACTTGCGGCTGCTGTTAATATTTTATCAACTTCTGGGTTATTATAGTTAGAGTAATTAACAAAAGAAGATGATAAATAATACAAGTTAAGAGCATAACCTGGATCTGGTGACCAAGGTGCATCACGATAAAAAGTCATTGGATGTTTTTTAGCAACAATCTCTTTAAAGTATGAAGCACTCGGAGTCTTTTTAAGTGTTAGTTTAACACCTATTTGTTCCAGAGCAGTTCTATAGAGAACAAGAAGAGGCTCTTGGAAAGTTTGACCGGCATCATATATAACATAAGTTTCAAAACCATTTGGATAACCAGCATCTTTTAACAGATCTCTAGCTTTATCTAAGTTCTGCTTGTTATAAGTAGTACCAGGCACATACCCAGGATATATATCAGGCATAACTCCCTCGAGAACCTTACCATAAGTTTGATAAACAGATTTAATGGCGGCAGCTTTTGGGAAAGCATAGTTCATTGCTTGTCTAACTCTTTTATCATTAAATGGTTTCTCTGCACAATTAAGATGCAACCAATCCATCCATGAAGATTGAACTGAATCAATTGCAACATTTGAAGCATTTTTCAAACTTGCAACCTCTAGAGGAGTAAGGAATTGAGCTACGTCTACACTTCCTTTTTTAACCAACTGTGCTCTTTGGGATGATGATGTAACTTCCTGCATAATGAATGTATCAATAGCAGGTTTTCCATTCCAATAATCCTTTCGTGCTTTAGCTACTGCAGATGCACCTCTATCAATAGAAACCATATTATAAGGTCCATATCCTGCTACATTATTCTTAAGCCATTCTTTAGCCCAAGGATCATCACTTGTCGCTACCTCTTTACATTTTTTACTGTCTAAAATGTTGTTATATGGGTTTCTGTGTAATCTCATTAACATTGGAGCAGGTTTATCAAGTCTGAAAGAGACAGTGTACTTTCCATCAACTTGGATTTGCTCAGGTTTTGAAAGTCCAATAACAGATGCAAAAAATCCACCAATTGCTCCCAATGCAAGTTTTCTGTCCCAAGACCACTTTACATCTTCTGCAGTGAGTTCATTACCCCAATGACTTTTTACACCTTTTCTCAAGTTAAAAGTAACAGAAGTCATGTCAGGTGCTATTTTCCAGCTCTCTGCAAGTTTTCCATACATTTTATGACCACTTGGTCTGTCAGGATATTTTTTTAAGTCTTCTCTTTTAGCATCAGGGTCCTTAGGATCAGGTATAGTATCGTATGCTATAAGACTATCATAACACGCACTAATAAAATCAAATGTACCCAAACTAGTATCAAACTCACTATCTAAACTTTGAGGTGTACCAGGTGATGCAAATATAAGAGAGTTACTCTTCTTCCCTGCTGAAGCAACTTTGCTAGCAAGAGGGACGGTCATCAGAGCTGATGCAGCTGCTGAATTTTTAAGAAACGATCTACGATCCAAAGTGAAAATCCTCCATAAATTATTTACTATTTATAATAAGGTTAGCTCAGTTTAATACTATATTCAATTATTAAGCGCTAGACATTCACAAATACTGGCTTGCAATATAATTAACATTAAATATAAATCTTAACTATATGAAATATATAATATTTTTTTTATATAAATTTATCTTAAATTTATATAAATCAAAAAAAAAAAATATTTTCATAAAATAATATTTTAAAATTTTGATAATTTGAGAAATAATATTTCAAATTTTTAAAAGTTATTTCAGGTTAGATTTATTGTCAAAAATCAAATTTTATGGAAAAAATTAAATTTATTCATTTTTATACACAGGTTATTAAATTCAATGCCACATAATGTCATAGTTAATGAAAGTATTATGAATTATGCAATTTATGATATAATATTTGCTCATTAGATTTTTAAATATCTATTTTTTGGGCTCACAAAATGTCAGTAACTATTATTCTAGAGATAAAAGCCAAACCAGGAACTGGTTCAGAAATTATAGATAATCTTAGAGAGGTTTTACCAGATACTAGAAGATATGATGGATGTGTTGGTTTAAAAACATATCAAAATCAAGAGAACCCTGACGTTATTGTTTTAGTAGAGGAATTTGAAAGCAGAGAAAAGTATTCTAAATACTTATCTTGGCGCCAAAATACAGGTGTTTTTGATAAACTAGCTTCAAAGCTTCAAGAACCACCCTCAATAAGATATTTTGATCTTACAGATGTTTAAGTTTTAAAAAGATACATTAAGATATATCGAAAGGAAAAAGTTATGGTTGATTTTGGTGTCTTCCTCCCAAACGGATCAAATGGATATCTTATGAGTAGTGCTTATAAACCATACGCCCCCACATTTTCTGATAATTTACAAATTACCCAATTGGCAGAACAAAATGGATTTGATTATGTCTTGCCTATGATTAAATTTAGGGGTTTTGGTGGAGATACAGGTTGCTGGGATGAATGCCTTGAGCCATTTAATCTTGTAGCAGGTTTGGCTGCAAAAACTGAAAAAATAAAGTTTTTCCCTACTGTCTCAATGCCAGCTGTTCACCCAACCTATGCTGCTAGAATGATTTCAACATTAGACCAAATAAGTGACGGCAGAACTGGACTTAATGCGGTTACAGGATGGAATAAACCTGAATATTCTCAAATGGGTCTTTGGCCAGGCGATGAATACTATAGTGATAGGTATACACTCGCAGCTGAGTATGTAACTATTCTAAGAGAGCTATGGCAAAATGGAGAAACAACTTTTGAAGGAAAATATTTTAAACTTACCGATTGTAAATGTTTTCCAGTGCCTAATTCTCATATTGATATAGTTAGTGCTGGTCAATCAAAACAAGGTTTAGATTTTGTTGAAAATTTTGCAGATTATAGATTTATTATTGCTAACCCAAATGCACTAAAAAGATTAGAAGAGGAAGTTCATTCCAATAAAAAAAGAAAGTTTGGAAATTATCTTCTTTTTCACTTACTTGCTCGAGAAACTGATGAAGAAGCAAATAAAACAGTAAAAACGATTGTGGAAAAAGCAGATATTCCAGCAATTGAAACTATGTTATTTGGTGGATCAGGTGATAAAAACAAAGAAGGAACTCTAGAAGCACTGAGACAGGCTAAAGATGCACCTGTTGAAGAGGGCAATATGGCTTTTGGAGCTCACCCATGCATTTATGGCTCATTCACAAATGTAGCGGAGAAGATAAATGATATCATTGAAAAAACCCAACCAGCAGGATTCATGTTCGCTTGGGCTGATTTTAAAGAGGGAATAAAAGATTTTGGAGATAAAATTCTCCCTAAAATAGAAATTAACAGAAGGTAAGAAAATGAATTTAATGGGAAAATCAATACTTATAACGGGTGCTAATAGAGGCATAGGCAAATCTTTAGTTCTTGAGTCTATAGAAAAAGGAGCTTCAAAAATATACGGTACTTCAAGAAAAGAAGGATCCTTAGATCTTAATAATAATAAGGTTGAAGAAATTATTATGGAGGTAAGAGATATAGAATCTGTAAAAAAAGCGATGAACAAAATATCTTCCCTTGATATTTTGATAAATAATGCAGGTGTTTTGCATAATGTTCCTATTTTATCAGAAGAAGAACAACTTAAATATGCTAAGGAAGAAATCGAAGTAAATTATCTTGGCCCTTTGAATGTATGTAATATTTTTTGGCCGTTACTAGCTAAAAACAAGTCCAGTGACAATAAAGGAGTTATAGTCAATGTAATGTCTACATTAGCTAAAGTAACATATCCATTTTGTGGAACCTATTGTGCCAGCAAACATGCTACTCTTGCCTTGACCCGAGGTCTACGAGCTCAACTCAAAGATTTAAATATTGATGTTTTAGAAGCTTATCCTGGATTGACTGATACAGATATGACAAAAGGACTTGATCACCTCCCAAAAGTTACCCCATTAAAAGTTGCAAAAAAAATAATCACTGCAATTGAAAATAATCAACAAGAAGTTTATGTAGGAGATGACTCAATCGAAATGGCGGATCATATACTTAAGGACCCTAAAGGGGCTCAAGACGAAGCAAATCAGTATATGCCAGATTCTCTAAAGATATGATTTAATTAAAATGGAAGACTAATTCAAGTTAATTATAAAATTAAATATCTTCCTTGATTTAAGCGCTTATAATTCTATTTATTTCTTTCAATTGATTTTCAGATAAGTTGCACTTCAATGAATTTACATTTTGTTCCACTTGCTGAGCTGATGTTGCTCCAGCAATGATACTTGAGACATACTTTTTGGAGGCCAACCATCGAAATGAAATATCAAGTAATTTCAAATTATATTTATCGCAAAAATTTTCTAAAGACTCTATTTTTATCCAATTTTCATTAGACATATATTTATCTACTAGTTGTGGCCATGCTAAAAATCTAGAATTCTCAGGAAAGTATTTATCTTTTTTATATTTCCCTGTGAGAAGACCACTAGCTAAAGGAAAATATGGTAATAAACTCATTTTATGACTCTCAATTTCAGTTACCAAGTTTTCCTCAATATCTCTAACAAGAAGAGAATATTCATCTTGAGAAGAAATAAACATTTTATCAAATTCATCTTTAAAAATATTTTGAGATAAAATTAACTGTTGAGACGAATAGTTTGAGCAACCAATATATCTTACTTTCCCCTCGGAAATCAAATTCTCTAGGGCTCTCATTGTTTCCTCAGGATCAGTATTCAAATCCGGGCGGTGAACTTGATATAGATCAATCCAATCAGTTTTTAACCGCTTTAAACTTGATTCAATTGCCTTAAGAATATATTTAGCTGAGGCACCAGACATCTCGCCATCTTTATCCATGGGCATACCAAATTTAGTAGCTAAAATAATTTGTTTACGATCATTGCCTAAAATATCTCCAATAAATTCTTCTGAACCACCTTTATTTCCATAAACATCTGCTGTGTCAAAAAAGTTTATACCTAATTCTAATGCTTTATTAATAACTAATTTAGAAGTTTCAAAATCAATTCTACTTGAAAAGTTATTACAGCCTAAACCGATTAAAGAAACCTCTAAATCTGATTGGCCTATTTTTCTAAATTCCATTTCGTTTGTCCCTGTATATAATTACAAAAGGATAACATAAAGTACCCTATAAAATTGAATTAATGTATTGAATATAAATTTTACCATAGTTATACATAAAATATCTAATTGATTAAATTTTAATAGAGAAAACGAATGAAAATGATAAAAAAACTAATTGCACTAATTCTTTTTATAACTCTTCCTATCATATCTGCACACTCAAAAGGGATAACCCTGAAAAAAATTACTACTCTTGAATATCCCTGGGGTTCTTCTTTTATTGATAATAATAATCTATTAGTTTCAGAAAAATACGGGAAAATTAAATTGATAAATATAGAAAGTAAGAAAATTACTAATATAGATCATAACCTTAATTTTTCTTCGAAAGGACAAGGCGGGCTTCTTGATATTTTATATCAAGATGGTTTTGTATGGATTTCATACTCTGAAAAAAGAAATCTAATTTCTTCTAGCACATCAATAGCAAAAGGGAAATTTAAAAAAAATAAAATAATATTTGAAAATATTTTTCAAGCAAATCCTCCAATAAACTCAGGCCTTCACTTTGGTTCTAGGCTTGCTATTAAAGATAACTATTTATTTGCATCCATAGGAGAGAGGGGCCAAGGAATGATTGCTCAAGATCCAACAAAACATCCAGGTAGCATCATTCGAATTCACCTTGATGGAAGTATCCCAAAAGATAACCCTAAATATGAGGGACTAAATAATTGGCAACCAGAAATATATCAAATAGGTTTAAGAAACCCTCAAGGATTAACTCTTTCTCCTTTTGATAATAAAATTTATATAAGTAATCACGGGGCAATGGGTGGAGACTGGTTTGGAGAGGCAAAGAAAGGTGGGAACTATGGTTGGAAGATACTTGGCTGGGGAGGTAGAAATTATTCAGGAATTCCAATTGGGCCAAAATGGAAACCAGGATTTACAAAAGCAATAAGGTATTGGGTGCCTTCAATAGCTGTTAGTGCTATTGCCATTTATAAAGGTGAAGAATTTAATAACTGGAATGGTAAAGCTTTGATTACTTCTCTAAAGGACATGTCCGTCAGAACACTTACATTTGATAATAAAAATATAGTCAAAGAAGAAATAGTATTAAAGAATCAAATAGGAAGAATAAGGGATATACAAATTCATCCTTCTAATGGAAAAATATATTTGTTGAGTCAAGATTCTTTATGGCTGATGGAAAAAAATTAAGTTATAAATATCCCCAGAGATTTGGCAACCATAAAGCTAATGCCGGGAAGCAAGTCACAAGAGCTAATCTAACTAAATCTGCCCCTGCAAATGGAGCTATACCTTTAAATATTGTCGTTATAGGAAGATGTTTTGCCATTCCATGCATCACAAAAACATTCATTCCAATTGGAGGTGTTATCATTCCTATTTCCATAACAATAACATTTATTACTCCCCACCATATTGGATCAAAACCTAAATTGACTATTAATGGATAAACAAAAGGAAGTGTTATGACCATAGCTGCAACGGTATCAAAAATGCTTCCTAGTATAATAAACATTATGTATAAAAGTATAAGAATTATATATTTGTTTAGACCCAAATCTTCAATTGAACTTACAATTGTTTCAGGTAAACCAGATAATGTCATAAAAAAAGAAAAAATATGAGCACCGATTATGATAACATATATCATACCTGTTGTACTTGCTGCATCAATGAGGGTCTCTAGAAATGAATTCCAAGTAATCTTTTTTCTAAATAATGCAAAAAGAAAAGCAATAACAACTCCAACTGAGGCAGACTCTGCTGGAGAAAAAACTCCTGTATAAAGACCTACTGAAACAATAACTGCTAAAGTTAAAACTCCCCATGAAGCTCTTAGAATCTTAAGGCGCTCACTCCAAGGTAGTTTTGGCCCAGGTGGGCCCATTTCAGGTTTTACAAAAACCAAAACCCTTATAGCAATGAAGTATACTACTATTGATAATAGACCAGGAATTAAAGCAGCGGCAAATAAAGCAATAATAAACTGCTCAGTTAAAATTCCGTAAATTATCATTACAATTGAGGGGGGTATTAACATTCCTAATGTTCCACCTGCAGCAATACTCCCTGCTGAGAGCATTGGGGAATAACCTCTTTCTGCCATTTCTGGTAATGCTATTCTTGTCATAGTAGCTGTTGTAGCTATTGAAGAACCACTAACAGAACCAAACCCTCCACAAGCTCCAACAGTTGCAATTGCTAGACCACCTCTAAGATGACCAAAAAAAGCATAAGCTAACCTATATAAATCTTGAGCAAGACCACTTAAGTTAGCAAAAGCACCCATAAGTATAAAACTAGCGACAACTGCTAATCCTTCACTCGTTACAACTGATCTACCTTCTGCTCCAAATAGCCCATAAGCAGGCTCGAAACCAATTAAATAACCAATGGTTATAAAACCTGTTATCCCCATAGCAACACCTATAGGAACATGTAAAGCAATGAAAACAAATAGAAGTATTAAGCCTAATATACCGATTAAAACTGGGGACATTTTTAATTATTCTCTTTTTTTTCTAGAGGATCATTTTTATCAAAATTTATTTTTTCGAAAAAAGCAGACTTTATATTTTTAAAAATCATCCAGACTTGAACTGGCAAACAAAAAAGAATTATAACTGTAGCAATCCACCACCAAAAAGCTACAGGAATTTTTTCAACACCAGTTGTTCTATTATTTTCTTGAAGATCTATACCAAGTAAAACAAATTGAGAGGATAGAAAATAAAAAAATACAAGCGTAAGAATAGAGGCGAATAATTCTAAAAATTTTTTACTCACGGGGCCTAGAGCCGCTCCTAAAAATTCAATACTGACATTCTTTCTATGTAGCAAAACTGCTGGAAATGTTGCGCATATAATTATAGGAAAAGAAATTAAACCCCAGTCTCCGAATCCAGGAATACTTGGGAGTAATAACCATCGCATAAGTGCGTCATACATAGTAAGAAATGACATAAATATAAGGAAAACAAAACCTACAGTAGCGATTATTTTACAAACAAGGTCAAGTCGGTACTGTAGGTTTTCTAGTATTTTCATTAAACTAAAAATTAAAAAAAGTTTTCAATTACTACTCACCCCTCATCTCTTTGAGTAGTTTTTTTGCTGCATCGAAAACTTTTCTATTTCCAGGCGTTTGGTTCGCCCATTCTTCCCAAACAGCTTTTGCTCCATTTTCATACTTTTGAAGCTCAGCTTTAGTGAATGTTACCATTGTATGCTTACCGCCCTCTTTTATCATTTTACGAAGATCAACACCTGCTTTGGCATATGCTCTACCAGAATCTTCTGCGACCATAAGACCAGCGTTATCTTGAAGCGCTTTTTGTTCTGCTGGGCTTAAACCCTCCCAGGTTTTCTTATTCATAAGCAGCATGAAACCTAATGTACCAACTGGAACATCAACTGTATGAGTTACCAGACCAAAAGATTTAAATGTCTTCATTCCTGACCAACCCTGAATACCAGCAGATAGTGTGCCTCTATTTAACTTATCATTCATATCCTTAGTAGCGGCAGCTTCTGGAATAGCACCAAGTGTTTTTAACCACATACCTTGAGTGGCACCTATTATCCTAACTTTTTTATTTTTTAAATCTTCAAGCTTAGATATTGGCTCTCTAGAAAAGATGGAGGCAGGCTCACCTGCGAACATACCTACTAAATGTGTATCTTCAAAACCGGAAAGCAGTCCCATTTCATGTAACTTCCAACTTACAACAGATGCTTCACGGGCTGTTCTAAAAAAGAATGGTAATTCTACTACCTCTAATTCTGGAAATTGACCAGGTGTGTAACCAGACATTACCCAAGCAACATCTGCAACACCTGCTTTCACTAAATCATACTGCTGAAAAGGACTCTTTCCTAGAGACCCACCCCAATAAGCTTTTAGTTCTTTTTTTGATCCAATTTCTTTCAAAGCAGCATTAGCTCTTTCCATCCATGGCATAATTACAAATCTGCTACCAAAACCTTTTGCAGAAACAAAAGAACCAACTTTTATTTGATCCGCATTGGTAGCTGAAATAGATACAGCTAAGAACAGCACTGAAAAAAAAGGTATAAATAATTTAATTAAAAAATTCTTCATTCTTATCCCCCTAATACTAAATTAATTGGTGTATGGTAAATCAAAGAAAAAAATATTCAAGATTTGATGTATAATAATCAAAGAAATACACTATTTTAGATAAATAATTCAATAATTTTATCTACTTTATTGACTCAGCATACCGCACAGATTCTATCATTGAAGACTTCATAAGGTAATTCTTCATAAGTCTCTTATCTGAAGTAATTTCTTTTAAATTATTCATTATTTCCCTTCTTACCTCTGGGTCTGTTTGACGCATTCTCCTATGATTAGCATCAGACAAGCTATGAACATATTCTGTTGCAATTGTTTTACGCTGCCTTGTATAAAGATTAAAAAGTGAATGATCTGAGCCATGCCATACTTTATAAAGTTTATTTGATAAATTGATTGCATCATGCACGCCACAGTTCATACCCAAGCCTCCATTCGGGGAGTTTAGGTGAGCAGCATCACCTGCAAGCAACACTCTTCCAAGATTAAATGTTTCTGTAACCCTTTGATGTGTTTGGTACATGCCTCTTGCTAAAATATTATACCTTTCACCTGGTCTGGAATAAATTTTCTGAAAATGACTTTCTAGAGAATTATCTGATAATGTATCTTTAGGATTCTGACCTTGAATGGGCGTTATACCCGATCTCCACCTATCTGGAACTTTCAGTAGACTAAAATTACTTTTTTCAGTCCAAATATAATTTACACCAGAAAGGCCGTCATAATATTTTTCAAAGGGAAAATCAGTAATTGCTACCATTGTAAGAACTGGATATGTTTTACCTTCGAAACCCAGCCCTAATTTTTGTCGAATTATAGAATGTCCTCCATCACAGCCAATTAAATACTTGCACCTCTCAGTAATTTTTTCTCCATTATCAATAATATGCACATCCACTCCTTCTTCATCCTGTGCGATATCAAAAACATTACAGTTTAGATATAGATTTGCATTATCTAAACCTTGAATTTTATTTGACAAATATTTAACAACATGAAACTGCTCACATTGGACTCTATAAGGATGATTAGTCTCTCCCTCCAAAACATTTAATTCAAAAATTGCTCTTTCTCCAGTATCTTGATACCTATACTGCCATGATGGAGTAATACTCCCCTTTCTGATAATCATATCTGAGATATCATATTCATCCAACATATCTAAAGTTGCTGGATGCCATGTAGAAGCTCTCAAATCTTCTGGTATTATTGTTCCTTTTTCATAGATAGATACAGTTATTCCCATTTTTGCAAGCCAAAATCCACATATCAACCCAATAGGCCCGCCTCCTACAATTATAACCTGATCATCATTTTTTTTTTCATTTATCACCTAGACTATCTTATGGCTTAGAAAATTCTTATGGCTTAGAAAATTATAAACATAGTATACAAAATAACAAATAAAGTAGATAATTAAATTTTATTTAATTTATGGGATTAGTAATTTGATTAAAAATGAGATTAGGGTTGCAGCCGTTCAGTTTGATGTAGGTGAAAATATTGATCAAAATCTTGAAAAATCTCTAAAGATGATATCAAGGTCATCAAATTATAAACCTAATTTAATAGTACTTCCAGAATTTATAAATCATTGTTCCTGGTATGAAGATGAGAATCACTGCTATTCAGTAGCCGTTGAAATGGATGGTTATTTTTTGAATGAGATAAGAAACAAAGCTTCAGAACTAGAGATTTTCATAGTTATTAATTGCACTGTAAAAAGAGAAGCAAAAAAAGTAACAGGAACAAATATATTAATTAGTCCAAATGGTGAAGTTTTAGCAGAAAGCGATAAGCAAGTTTTAATGGGAAATGAAAATAATTTTTTAATGTGTGCAAAAACTTTAGGGCCAGTAACTAAAACAACAATTGGAAGATTAGGTATGTTTTCATGTATGGATGGTGTCATGTATGAAACACCAAGATGTATAGCTTTAAGAGATGCACAAATAATGTGTAATACTTTAAATTCTTTTGCGAACGATGAAGCCTCACTTCATATTCCCGTTAGAGCTGCAGAAAATAAGGTATTCGTTGTAGCTAGCAATAAATCAGGTGCTTTAGTTCCTGAAGGCGTAAGAAATACCTTGGCCAATAAATTAATGATAGACCCTGATAAATTAAACGGAGCTGGCGAAAGCCAGATAGTTGACCCAAAAGGAAATGTCTTAGCAAAAGCTCCAATAGAGGGCAACCATGTAATATGGGCAGATATAGATATAAGCGAAGCAGAAATTAAAATTAGACCAGACAACACAAATATTTTTACCTCAAGACGACCAGAGATATACAAACCTATTGCAAAAAAGCCAAAAACAAAAATGAAACATAGTAAAGTTGAAAGTTTATCAGTTGCAGTAATTCAACCAGACATCTCCCGAAAAGATTTTGAAAGTCAAATTGCTAAAGAAATAAAAAAATTGTCAAAGTTATCAGTAAAACTAATTGTATTTCCTGAACTTTTCTATCTAAATGAAAAAGAAAAAATCTCAGATGTTAGTGAAATAAACTTTCTAACAAAAAAAATTATTTCAACTATCACTGAATCCCTGTCAGAAACAGATACTAAAGTTGTTATGAGCATAGTTTCAAATGACAACTCTTCTCACGAGGGAATAGTTATTGGTAGTGAAGGAATATTAATGAAACAAAAACAGCTACATCTTTGTGAACGTCATAATTGGTCTACATCCTTGTCTGATGATGTCAATGTTTTAGATTTAAGTTGGGGGAGAATCGGAGTAGTTGTTGGTGGTGACTCAATTTTTCCTGAAGTTTTTCGGTTATTAGCGCTAAGGGATGTAGACGTAGTAGCTGTTACTTCAAAAATTCTAGAGGAGTGGGAAACACATTATGGACTAATTGAAAGAGCAGCTGAAAATAGAATGGCAATAATTGTTGGAAGTAGACCTTCTGAGAATAAAACAAGCATGATAGTTGCACCAAATAAAGATTTCACTCTTTGGACTAAATGGGAGAGACCTTTTGATGGAAGTATCAATGAACCTTCTAGCACAATTGCAGGAAATAATTTTGGGACAACTATAGCAAATATAAATCCTTCAGCTTCTAATAACCGAGAAGTAACAATTCATACAAATGTTGTAGAAAGCCGTCCGTGGAAACTACTTGAACCATTGATAAAAAAAAATTAAAAGGGTTTGAATAGGCCCAGTGCTGTATTTAAAACAACTATAACCCATATTGACCATATCCAGGGTTTTCCTTTTATGATTAATGAAGAAATAGTTTTTTCTACTTCTGGCGAGGATCCCTCTGAAATCAATCTTTCAAAAGCAGGGCCAAACGGTTTAAACATTATATTTACCGCTATTAAAACCCCAACTGTAATTGCAAAAAGAGCGAGTTTGATTTTTAACCAATTTTCTGAAATGAATAAGTCAGAAAATATGGAAATAAGAACAGCAAAAGTTACCAAGACTAAGACTAACCAATTCCAAATATTTTCATAGGGTAAAAGTTTTTTTCCCCATTTCGGAGCAGTTGGTCTATGGATAGTCCAAATTAACCAAGCCCATAAAAAACCAATAATCCAAAAAACTATAAGCCACTCAAAATTCAAAGGAACCCAACCTCTTAAACTACCAATACTCAGTCCTGAAGGTAAAATTAAAGTCATTGAAAGCCTAGGAAAAATATCAACACCCTTCAAAACTCTCGCCAACACGGCCCTTTGGGGAGGAGAATATTCTTTGTTAAGAATAAGCATAGCAGAATAATAAGTACCCATATCTGCTCCTAGCCAAAAAGCCATTAGCAAAACGTGAACAAAAATAAAAAATGTTGTATAGTCCATATTGAGCTTAATAAAACCTCTTAGTATTTATTTATAAATAAAATAAACTATATGCTTGATTTATGTAAATAGTGAGATTTGAAATATGGAAAAAAAAAATAAAAGAGTTGCTATTATAACAGGATCTGCAAAAGGTATAGGCAAAGCTATTGCTGAAAAATTTATTGAACAAAATATTCAAGTTATTTTAGCTGATATAAACGAAGAAAAGTTGCATGAAACCTCATTAGAAATTGACCCATCAAAAAAAAATACAGATTCTATAAAACTTGATGTAAGCTCTGAAGAAGAAATAAATAAACTTAAACAATTTGTTCTAAAAAAATATGGTAAATTAGATATTCTAGTTAACAATGCAGGGATAGCGCCGAATAGGTTAATTGAAGATCAATCTTTAGGAGAATGGGAAAGAGTTCTTAAAGTAAATTTAACAGGGACCTTTTTATGTTCAAGAATGGCAATTGAATTAATGAAAAAGCAAAAAGACAAATTGAAGTATATACTTAATATAAGTTCTATATCTGGGGCAGTAGGATCGGTAGGCAGAAGTGCTTATGGAGTTTCTAAGGCAGGTATTATTCAACTTACCAAACAAATGGCGACAGAATTTGCCGAATTTAAAATTCTTGTTAACTCTATCTCGCCAGGACCTGTAAATACAGATCTTACCAGTAATTCCGAAAAAGCTTTTGAAAGTTACATATCCAGAATACCACTAGGTAAGTTTGCTGAAAAAAATTCTATCGCAACAGCAGCAGTGTTTCTTACTTCCAAAGAATGCGACTTTATAACCGGCCACACCCTTAATATTGATGGAGGTTTTCTTGCAGGAGGAATTAATTTTCCCAAGACTGATTTAAAATAATCAATGATAGGAGAATAAAGATGGAAAGTATTGATTATCAAGAAAAATTTTGGCGGAACCCAAAGAATTTAAAAAGAGACTATTCAGACTGTAGATTTGGCCAAATTCACTACAGAATTGTTTCAAATAACGATTCAAGTAAAAGACCTTTAATATGCTTTCACTTAAGTCCAAACTCAAGCAGAGTTTATAATCCCATAATTTCTAAATTAGGTGAACAAAGAACCTGTATAGCAGCAGATACTCCAGGTTTTGGTGAGTCAGATTCACCAATCTCTCCGCCAAACATTCAAGACTATGCCGCATCTATGGGTGAACTAGTTGATAACCTTAATTTTAAAGAAATTGATGTTATGGGCTATCATACAGGAAGTAAAATTGCTCTAACTTTAGCATTACAAAGACCAAAACAAATAAAAAAAATTATCCTTATTTCAGCACCAGTATATTCAGATGAGGAACTAAAGAATCAAAAACTTACAATGGGGCATAAAAAAGTAGATCAATCATTTGATGATGGAAATCATTTAAAAAAGAGATGGTATGGACACCTCAAGTGGGTTGATAAAGATGCACCTGTGATATTTACGCATAGAGAAGTAGTAGAGTCCCTAAGAGGTGGTGAAAATTCTTGGTGGGGCCATAGAGCAGCTTTCGAGGTGAGCCATAAAGACTTGATACCTAAAATAGAACAACCCATTTTAATTTTATGTCCAAATGATGATTTATTAGAACCAACACTTAGAGCAGAAAAATTATTGAATAGAGGCGAGTTAGTCAGATTAGATGACTGCTCTCATGGTATGTTTGAAACAAAAAGTAAAAAAATTTCAAAAGTAATTAATAAATTTTTGGATACAAAATTAGTTGAGCATGAGATAACAAAACAAATAATTACACCAGATTCAGAATCAAAGAATTTAAAAAAAGTAAAAAAAAATTATATAGATTCTTTATATGGACAACTTCATTATCGAAAAGCTGGCACTCTAACATCATCACCTCCTCTTATCTGTTTTCATATGAGCCCTAACTCAGGAAAAATTTATGAAAAATTTATGAAAGAGATGAGCAAAGATAGAATTATCTACGCTCCAGATACACCTGGTTTTGGGGAATCAGACCCTCCATTTCAAGAACCATCTATAGAAGATTACGCAAAAACAATGTCTGATTTCATTGATAAACTAGGCCTTAAAAAAATTGATTTAATTGGTTATCATACAGGTTCAATTACATGCATTGCACTAGCAATTTTGAGACCAGACATAATAAGAAGAATAATACAAATATCCTGCCCAATATATAATAAAGATGAACTAGAAATTAGGAAAAATAATTACCAGAGACAACCCATTAAAAAAAATGGTGATCATTTAATTAATAAATGGAAATTTATGTTACCATTTTATGGAAAAAAAACTCCAAGATCTATTTTAATAAGAAATTTTTCTGAAGGTTTAAGAGGAGGCCCTTTTTCTCATTGGGGACATAAAGCAGCCTTTAATTATGATTTAAAAAATAACATCCAAAAAATAAATAATCCAATTCTGATAGTTAATCCAAATGATGATCTGGTAAAACAAACTCCAAGGGGGGTAAAATTTGCAAAAAATGCAACCTTATTTGAAATCAAAGAGTACGGTCATGGTTTTCTTGATATTATTACTGAAAAGTTCTCTGCAAAAGTAAGAGAGTTTCTGAGTTAATTTACTCAACAATGAAAAAAATTTTACTTGACTTTTTTTTCCTGAATTATTGTTCTTTGAAAACATCTATCATCCTTAAACCAATGCCATGTTCTAGTTCTAAAAGAATCATCTGAGCTAATTTGTATAAGTTCATATAAGTAAGATGTAGGTATATCTTTTCGAGTCCATGTTAAAGCTAAGGAACGGTTATCTAGTTCCCAAACAGACCCATATATCCTATCATTATCAAACCAAATTCTTTTATCTTTATATGTCCCAGGGAAATGTATCTCTTCTTTCTTTCCATCTTTCCATGAATATCTATTTATTTGATAATACGGGTTTGGGCCATGGTCTGGAAAACTACAAGATAATTGAGCTCTGTGAGTATCAATTATCTCTCCCTTGATATTTAAATGTATGTAACTGCCATCCCAATCACCCTCATGTCTGTACATAACAGGCATCATTTTTTTAATTTCATTCATAATAAACCTCCGTATATTAAGTAAAATAAATAAATATTAAAATTTAGACAAGACTCTTTCGTTTCATCTTTGCATTAATTTGTACAGAGGGTTAGAATACTGATCTAATTTAAATATTTATTAGGAATTATAAATGACCAGATATGTTCAACATGGCCTTAAAGTAAAATCTAAACCAGATGAAATTGCTAGACAGAATTTTATGCTCAATATGAGAAGCTATGTTATGCTTGATATGGCTATGGGTATGAAAAAAATTTATGATAATAATATTGAACCAAATTTCAAAAAATTAAATAAAAGAAAACCAAAAAATGGTGATGAAATTCATAAAACAATCAAAAAAGATACATATTTTAAATTTTATTCATCAATCAGATGCAATGCTCAGGAAATGGTATTCAGATCAGTTATTCCTCCAATTGAAAGGTCAATGATAGATCTCAAGAAAAAAGCTAAGAAGCTATCAACTTCAAAAAAAGCTAATGGTAGTTTAAAAATTGATAAAAAACTAACTATTCCAAAGAGTGTTTCTGCATTAGATGTTCATCTTATGCCAGGTTGCTACCATTCAGAACACTCAGAAAATGATCTAACTCAAGGAGCACTTTACGATAATGGTGTTTCAGTATTTAGTATGGGTTTTTTTGGAGAAAAATTAGATGATATTGGAAGTTCAATTTCACTGTTTATAAAAAAGAAATATCCAAAATTTAAACCAGTTAGAATCTTAGATCTTGGTTGTACTGTTGGCCATAACACCCTGCCTTGGAATAAGGTTTACCCAAAAGCAGAAATTCATGCAGTAGATGTGGGAGCACCAGTATTGAGATACGGTCATGCTAGAGCACAATCAGAGGGAATAAGTGTACATTTCCATCAACAAAATGCAGAAAAAACTAATTTTGAAAATAATAGTTTTGATCTTGTATTTTCTTCTATGTTTTTACACGAAGTCCCAAAAAAAGGTATTAAACAAATTATAAGGGAAGCCAAAAGGCTTTTGAAACCTGGTGGACTTATGCTTCATATGGAATTACCTCCAAATAAAATGCTTGATGCCTATAATAGTTTCTATCTTGATTGGGATAGCTATTATAATAAAGAACCTTACTATAAAACCTTTAGAGATATGATACCTGAAAAAGTATGTTCCGAGGCTGGTTTCTCAAAAAATAAATTTGTTCAATTTATTATTCCTAGTATTGGACAGTTTGGAGAAGAAGAGATAATCAAATCTGTAAATTCTCAAAATGGTAATGTAGATGATAGAACTGGTCGTTTCACCAAAGGTATCCATTGGTATTGTTTCGGATCATGGAAATAAATTATGTCAGAAAATGATAATAAACTTCGTTATTCTGTAAGAGGAAAAAAATCTAGATTTTTTGAATCAGACGGTGTTGATGAACTTGTTTCAATATGTATGTCTATTGCTCAGGAACTTTGGGTGGTTAAGGAGGAATTAGCACTTTTAAAAAATTTAACTTTAGAAAAAGGTCTACTAACAAAAAAAGAATTAGAAAACTTTAAATTTACTGTTAAACAAAAAACAGAATTAGATAATGAAAATAAAGACTTTATAGACAGAGTATTTTTCACACTAAGAGAGAGTGTTGAGTCAGTTGATTCAAACCATGACGAACCAAACCCACCTCCTATTCCATAAATTAAAAATATTTTTTAATAAATAAATCTATTTCATTAGCCATTTTTCTAGGCTGATCCTGACTGACTCTATGATTAGATCCGCTAATAGTTCTTTCATGGCTTATACTTATCAAGTCAGATAATTTTTTTGACTTTTCTTTAGGGAAAACATCTGATTTTTCTCCACGAAGTATAAGAGTTGGGCACTTTATATCAATCTCATCCCATATTTCTCTCTCTAATTCAGACTCAGTTTTTTTAACACCTGGTGGATAATATAGCCATTGATATGTATTATTCTCCATTAATTTGAAGCTATACTTTGAATAATGATCCTTCATTTCATCTGACCATAATTCACTAAAAGGCATAGAATTTCTTGCAACTTCCAAATTTTTAAATTGAAAAGAGTTAATGATTTCCTTTTGCACATTTTCACTTATTGTTTTATCAAGTGATAATCCAGGATCAGCAACAACTATCGCTTCAACTAAATCTTGAAATTTAGACGCAAAGAGAATGGCAATATTTCCTCCAGTAGCCGCGCCAACTAAAATAATTTTTTTCAAAGACAATTTATTACAAAAAATTTCAAGATCTTTTAAGTAATCATTTATTAGATAATTATTTTCTGGATAATCAGATAAGCCATGTCCTCTTGCATCCCAAGCAATGAACCTATTATCAAGGCAACTCTCATTGACTACAAAGTCCCATACGCGAGAATTTGTCCTATTAGGGTGCAAAAGAATAATTGGGGGATTTTCTCCAGCCCAATCTAAATAATGAATAGAAATATTATTTATAATTATTCTTTTAGATTTGGGTAGTTTTATAGTTTTTTCCATTTTTTTTTACTACTTAGTATTATTCGATTATAATAGAATTAATAATAATCAACAATAATTTTGTAAGAAATTTTATGAATCATAAGTATACAAATATATTAGTTATAAAATTAAGCGCTCTTGGTGACTTTATTCTGTCCACTGGACCATTCAAAGCTATAAGGCAACATCATAAAAATTCAAATATCACACTTTTAACTACATCTTTATTCGCCCCAATTGCTAAAAAAACAGGTTGGTTTGATGATATATATATAGACAAAAAACCTAAAGCATATGAGTTTAAAGAATGGCTAAAACTTAGAAAATTTATTAAGGGAAATAACTGGTCCAGAATTTATGATCTTCAACATAATGACAGAACAAGTATTTATTTTAGATTCCTTACTAAACCAAAACCCGAATGGTCCGGAATAGAAAAAAATTGCTCTCACAAGCATAATAACCCTGATAGAGATATGCTTCATACTATTGAAAGGCAAATTGAACAGCTAGAAATTGCTGGAATAACTGATGTTCCAGATACAGATATTTCGTGGTTAGAGGATAATATTGAAATTTTTAATTTACCTGAAAATTATTGCATAATTGTGCCAGGAGGTGCTTTTCATAGAAAAAATAAACGGTGGCCAGAACAAGAGTATATAAAACTATCAAAATACCTTTTAGAAAAAAATATAACTCCAGTTTTAATAGGAACAAAAAGTGAGGAAGATATAACCACAAATATATCAAGAATATCTTCAAGTATAATTAACCTTACAAATAAAACTTCAATTGGTCAAATTGCAAGCTTGGGAAGAAAAGCTAAATTATCTATTGGCAATGATACAGGTCCTATGCACATATTGTCTGCAACTGGGTGCCCCTCTCTTGTACTATTTTCAGAAGAATCGCGACCATCAGAAACTGCTCCAAGAGGAAAAGTCACTGAAATTATCCAAAGTAAAGATATAAAAAAACTTTTTTTCGAAAATATATTGGTAAAAATTGAAAAACTGTTAGTATACTAAAAATAAAATTGAGAGGAAAAGATGCCAAAACCTACATTAGCTCGTGTTAAAAAAGATGAGATGCCAGAGAATATTCAAAATGATTTCAATAAAGCTCTCAAAGTCAGAGACGATGCAACCTTTATGGAGGTAGCTGCAAATGCTCCAGAGGTGTATGATTGGTATAAAGAGAGTTTTTATGGTAAAATATTTTATGGAGGCAGAGTTGATGTAAGATCTAAAGAGCTTCTAAGGTTAAGATTATCAATGACCCATGGCTGCGCTTTTTGTAATAAAGGTAATAGAATAGCTGCTCACGAATCAGGAATAACTGAAGAACAAATAAAAATGATTATGAATGAGAATGCCGATTGTTTTGATGAAAAGGATAAGTCTATTTTAGAATTAGCAGACCAGATAGTTATTACTAATATGAATGGTAACCTCGATAAAAATCTCTACTCAAGATTAAAAAAATTCTACGGCGACGCAGAAATTTTCGAACTTGGTATTGCAGCGGGTATACTAACAGGAATGGCAAAATTTTTATTTGTTTATGACTTAGTTGAAAAAGAAGATAATTGCCCCATAAACCCACTATAATTTTTTTCTAGTGAATTAATTTCTATTTTTGTACCCCATGTCACCGTCCCACCTTTCTCCAATATCAATTTTAATATCAAATTGGTCACAAGATTTTAGAACAACATGGTTTACTATATCTTGAATTGATTTAGGTTTATTATAAAACGCAGGATCAGGAGGCAATATTACTACACCTATCCTTGATAATTTTAGTAAATTTTCTAAATGGATTTGCGACAAAGGGGCTTCCCTTGGGAGAAGCACCAGTTTTCTTTTTTCTTTGATTATGACATCTGCTGCTCGATGTATTAAGTTTTCACTAATGCCGTTTGCAATTGCCGCTACTGTTCTCATGGAACAAGGAGCAATAATCATTCCATCTGTAAGGAAAGATCCAGATGATATAGCTGCACCCATTTCGGATTGAGAGTAACTATAATCAGCTAAATCTCTTACTTCAGATATTGATAATTCTGTCTCATATTCAAGTGTTTGTTGCCCCCACTTTGAAACTATTAAATGAGTCTCAACATCATTTATTTCCCGTAAAATTTCAAGCAAACGAACAC
Source organism: Rhodospirillaceae bacterium (assembly GCA_002722055.1). Lineage (GTDB taxonomy): Bacteria > Pseudomonadota > Alphaproteobacteria > SHVP01 > SHVP01. Next base: position 82,839 of record PBKD01000014.1, read on the forward strand.
CAAATATAGATCCAGATGCGCCAGATATTCCAATTATAATTTTCATTATTTAAATCAACTCTTTTAGATTAGAAACCATGCTCAGATAAATCATCCCAAATTTCATAGGTAAGTACCTTCCTTAAAATCATATCAAATTTAATTCTCTCTATAAACCTTATATTCTTATATTTTTTTACTCCACTGTCTATACTAGAAATCGTACCATTCAAATATATAACCTGATAATTTTTATTTTCCATCAGGCTAATTTCAAAAATTTTTCTATCTGATTTTTTTCTCTCATGGTTTAGATATTTAAAAAATTCCTGAACTTTTAATAGTTTATTACCTGGTAATATCGCAAAAAAATTATCATCTAAATTACTTAAATATAATTTTTCATGTTTACAATCAAAAGAAGAAATAAATTTTAATACTTCCAAACTTATAGAAATATCTATTTCATTTATTTCAATACTAGTCTGATATTTTTCTGGTAATGGATAATTATTTTCTGATAAATTATTAATTGCGAAATCATTCCAAACTTCTTGCTTTATAAATTTATTTTTTAGTATAGTAAATTTATCTATATATCTTATATCATTATATTCTTTGTTCTTGAGCGATATTCCGAAAAGTTTTCCCCTCAAATAGACTATTGATAAATCATTTTTTTTTATTTCCTCAAAAGACTCAAAAGTTTTAAAAACTGAAAATTGTCTTTTTTTTCCATAATTTATTAGTTCATCTAGATATTTAAACTTCATAGATCCCGGGAAAATCATTAAAAAATCATTGGAAAGCATCTTTTTTGCTTTCTCAAGTTTTCTACTTTCCATAAACTTTAAATATTCATACACTAATTTTGAACTAGGACTTAAACTTTCTACATTTGCATACATTAATAATACCTTTAGAACAATATCACTCTTCATCAGCTCCTAATAATGTCGCCAAAGAAGAAAATATCCAAAACCAAAAAAAACAAATGCCTACCATTAAGATGACTACTGCAGGTAGAATTAGGATAGAAAGACCTATTTTGGATAACCATAATTTACCTATAGCAAAATACCACCATATTGACATTACTATAACTAATGAAGAGACTATGCCAGAAACTAATAAAGCAACACCGATTCTCCATGAAAAATATCGATTTTCGTCCACTTATTTCCCTTTTTATAACTATAGCCAAACAGGCTCGTTTCGCTAACTCATATTGTATGTTAAAATTTTATAAAATGCATTAGAATTTGAGTAGGAGTAGTTTGAATGGGAATGACAATTTCAGAAAAAATTATTGCTAAATCAGCTGGGGTAAGTTTGGTTAAGCCAGGTGAAATAGTAACCTGTTCAGTAGATATAGCAATGATACATGATTCTTCAGGCCCTCGCCGCCAAGGACCTAGACTTAAGGAACTAGGCTTAAATGTTTGGGATCCGTCTAAAATAGTTGTAATAAGCGATCATTACGTACCTGCTGTAGATACAGTATCTGCAAATATCCTCAAGATTACGCGTGACTGGGTAAAGGAAGAAAATATTACAAATTTTTATGACTTACAAGGAATTTGCCACATAGTACTCCCTGAACGTGGGCACTTAAAACCTGGATTATTTTGCGTTGGGGGCGATTCGCACTCTCCAACAGGTGGAGCATTTGGAACATTTATGATTGGAGTTGGAGCAACTGATATGACTGCTGTCCTGGCAACTGGAGAAATATGGGTCAGAGTACCTGAAACTATGCAAGTAAACTGGTCAGGAAAATTAAATGAGTTTATCACAGCAAAAGATATGATGCTTGCACTATGTGGAAGAATTGGTTTATTAGGTGCAGACTATATGGTTTGTGAGTTTACAGGTGAAACTATAAAAAACTTATCAATGGATGAGAGAATGGTTCTAACTAATATGACAGCAGAGGTTGGAGCAAAAACTGGAATAATTGCACCAGATAATACAACACTAGACTTTTTATCATCAAAAAATTTAAAAGAAATAGATATGGAATTATGCTCAGATGAGGATGCTAATTTTGCAACTATTGAGAAATTTGATGCAAACACATTAGAACCTCAGGTTGCTGCACCTCATAGCCCTGCTAACAGTAAGAATCTAAGTGAATTCAGAGGTATCAATATAGATCAAGCTTATATAGGAGCATGTACAGGTGCTAAACTTGAAGATCTTCAGATGGCTGCTAAAATTTTAAAAGGAAAAACATGCTCAAAAACTACAAGGTTACTTGTCGCTCCATCCTCAACGAAAATTACAGCTGCAGCTGCAGCTGATGGAACCTTAGAAATTTTAACTGAAGCAGGTGCAATTTTATTACCATCCGGTTGCGGAGCATGTGCAGGTTTGGGGGCTGGGGTTCTTTCTAAAGAAGAAGTATGTATCTCAACTACAAATAGAAATTTTAAAGGTAGAATGGGAGATCAAGATGCAGAGGTTTACTTAGGATCACCTTATACAGTTGCTGCTGCTGCCATTACTGGAAGAATAGTTGATCCAAGAGAAATAATTTAAGGAAAAAATTCAATGAATTTTAACTTTGTTCAAAATTTAAATAAAGGGAAAGCTTTTGTTTATGGAGATGATATAAATACAGATGTTCTTGCGCCAGGAGCTTATTTAAAATATTCCCCAGAAAAAATGTCAAAACATTGCTTGGAATCAATTGACCCTGATTTTGTAAGTAATGTTAAACCTGGCGATATTGTAGTTGGTGGAAAAAATTTTGGTGTTGGCTCTTCAAGAGAACAAGCAGCTGCAAGTCTAGTAATTTTAGGAGTCAGGTATGTAGTAGCAAAAAGTTTTGCGAGAATTTTCTATAGAAATGCTTTTAATCTTGGTTTGACGCCACTAATATGTGAGGATTATAGAAAAATAAATAACAATGATATTCTGGAAATTAATTCAAAGGAAGGAAAGATTAAAAATTTAACGCAAAATTGTGAATATAATACTAACTCTGTACCTGATCACCTGCTGAAAATTGTTAATGCAGGTGGACTCCTTGCAGAACTTAAGAACAAAATTGAAAATAATACTTTAAAAACCTTACGATTTAGGAAAGACAATTGAATTCGCTAGAAGAAAAACCAAACAAATATAAAAGTTTAAAAGATCAATTATCTAATAATAAAATTATACTAGCTCCAGGTTGCTATGATGCATTTTCTGCTATGCTAATTAGTAATTGTGGGTTTGAAGCTGCATATCTTACTGGGGCCTCAATAGCATATACTCGTCTTGGAAGACCAGACATTGGCCTTGTTTCTATGACTGAAGTCTCAAATACAATAAGTCTAATAAAAGAGAGAACGAATATTCCTCTAATTGTTGACGGAGATACAGGTTTTGGTAATGCATTAAATGTAATCAGAACAGTAAAACTTTTTGAAATGGCAGGGGCAAATGCAATTCAATTAGAGGACCAAACATTACCAAAAAGATGTGGCCACTTAAAAGGCAAAAACCTTGTATCAAGCTCTGAAATGGTAGGTAAAATTAAAGCAGCAGTAGACACGAGGAATAATCAAGAATTTTTAATTGTGGCAAGAACAGACTCAATAGCAGTAGAAGGTTTTGAGTCTGCAATTGAACGAGGAAGTAAATATGTAGAAGCAGGAGCAGATGTTTTGTTTATTGAAGCACCAGAGGATGACAAACAGCAAAAAACAATTCCAGAGATATTTAAAAATAAGATTCCTCTTCTTGCTAATATGGTAGAAGGTGGAAGCACACCTTTAAAAAATGCAAATGAATTAGAATCAATTGGGTATTCAATAGTAATATTTCCTGGTGGATTAATTAGAGCATTCACTCATATGGCTCTTGAATACTTTGCATCTCTAAAAAAACATGGATCAAATGAACCTTTTTACCCAAGAATGCTTGATTTTAACCAGCTTAATGAACTTCTGGGCACAGAAGAAATAATTAATATTGGAAAAAAGTACGACCTCTCTTCATCAAAAAATAAGTAAACTAAATGAATATTAAATCCAAAATATTAATTATAATAGTACTACTGTTTTTTATTTCTGGATGTACTTCTAAAATAAGTGTAATTCCTCGGGCCTTTGGGCAAGGATCAACTCCTTCAGAAATATGCATTGAACAAGGTATTTCGTCAGAAAATCCTCAGTTTAACAAATGCGTAAATTTTTATCGATCGCAAAATTCTCTTAATAGAAATACTATGGTAATTGGAACTACAATAACTTTATTAGGTGCATTATTCTTTGAAAGAGAATGTGACTGCTTATTTGGCCCGGATAGAGGTGAAAAATTTAAACCATAAATCAAAAGATTATATTGGATCAATTGCACTTTACTAAATTATTTAGTAATATTTTACAAACACATTTAAATGGATTAACAATATGTACCCAAAACCATTAGTAAATCGTTGGCGTGAGTATGGAAAACATGAAATTTTAGTCAATACAAATCATGATGAGATAGCTCGACTAGACTTTATGGCAAATTTTTTCATGTACCTAAGGGATGATATGGTTCCAAATCACAAAAAAATCTATGAGAAAAAAGTCAAAAAAAATTTTCGAAAGAAACATAAAAGATATCCTAAGAACAGACATGAAGTAAGAAAAGCTATGCTTCAAGACAATTATTTCAAAACTTGGAGCCATCTTAGAGTTTACGCTCAGGAGAATACATACTCAGAGAGAAGAAAAATTGTAAACAGGCAATTAGGCAATTTAATTGATATAGCAAAACCCAGAAAAACTGATAGAGGCAAAGTTGTTATTGATCCTGATTTTAAAAGCCCAAAATATCAAAAACATTTAGATATGCATTGGATGCCTGGCAGTTACCATTCAATTTTTAATAAATATGAAGTGGCAGGAGGAGCAATGTATGATTGTGGCGGCTTGTATTTAAGTACTGGAAATATGTTAGGTAAATATAACAATGGTGCGGCCTATGCAGTAATAAAATGGCTTAAAAATAATTATCCAAAATTTAGGCCAGAAAAAGTTTTAGATGAGGGATGTACTGTAGGCCATAACACATTGCCATATAAGGATGCATGGCCAAATTGTGAAATATATGGAATTGATATTGGAGAACCAGTTCTTAGATATGCACACAGAAGAGCAGAAAGCCTTGGCTACCATATTAATTTTTCACAACAAAATGCAGAGAATACTAATTTTAAAGAATCTACTTTTGATATGGTTGTTTCAACTATGTTTCTTCATGAAACATCTCATAAAGCTATTCATAATATAGTTTCTGAAGCATATAGGCTATTAAGAGATGGAGGAATAATGATTCATATAGAACAACCTCCTTTTGAAATGATAAAAGATCCTTTTGATCAACTAATGGGAGATTGGGATACTCATAATAATAATGAACCATTTTGGGGGCCAATGCATGATATGAATTTAGAGTCAGTTGCATTAAAAGCGGGATTTAAAAAAAATAATATAATACAAACTTTTGCACCTCTTATTTGCCCTTCCGATGAGGATAAATATAGAGAAAACCCTCATGGAAAATGGTTCGTCTTCGCAGGATGGAAAAAATAAAAATTAGATAACTTTATTTATTATCAATAATTGAACCTGGTATAATCTTCCCTTTAATTTTTACTCTTTCACCTTCGTATAATTGATTTGAGTCGTAAATTATAAATGGAAAACCTGAGATCCTATATTTCTTATCATCCCCTTGGAAAACAAAACCATCAATAATTATATTATAATCAAGAAGGTTAATGTATTTATTTGATAGATTTTCAATTTCAAATGTTTTATACAAATCATCATCTAAAGTAAAAACTATCTTTACTATATCACCACTTACAGTTGAAGTAATTGGTGATCTAAATTTAAATACTTGTTTTCCAATTGATATTATATTTTTATCTAATTGAGACACTTTTCCTTTAATATAACCGAATGATTGACTGGGTTTTAATTTTATATTTGTAGCTAATATTTTACCTTCTTTCTCATAAAAACCTGAAACCTCTATCCAATGACCAGGAATTATTTTACTATACCCTCTCAATAAATAGTCTGAAATTATTACCCTTTGACTCAAAATTATAAGCTCAGTTTCACCTACATAACTAACTGGCCCTAAAAGTAAATTATCAGACTGTATTTTAACTACTTCAAGATCATCAATATTTTTTTTATAATTTATAATAACATTTTGTCCTACTTCAAAAATTTGATTTAGTTCCAAATCATAGTTTTTTTTTCGATTAGAGTTAAATTTATCTTTTTTAAACTCTATACCAGAAACTATTAAAGGCTGAAGTGTATCAATTATTCCAAAATATATATTTCTTTCAGGATTTCTCTCTAAGATAGTTTTATTTATTTTATCTATCTCTGAACAACTTATAAAAGCAAGTAAAGATATAATTATAAGTATAAGTTTTTTAAATTTTGAAAATAAGATTTTAATCAAATATTTAGCACCAAATTAAATTTTTTTTCTTAGCTTTTTTAACTCTTCTTTATAAGAATAATTAACTTTTTCCGTTGATGTAGTAAACACTATTGAACTCAAGTTTTTAACATTCTTTTTAATAAATTGATATGTAATTTCGGGGTAAACATTGTATGATTCTCTTAAGGCCCACCCCAAGCCTCTTTGAACAAAGTAATTTTCATCAAAAATTAAATTTTCAGCAAGGAACAAAATTTTTTGCGCACATATTGGATGCAACCTAAGTCTTGAATAATAAAGCAAACTCACAACTGATTGTCTTCTTTCCCAAGGGTTATTTGAACTATTCCATTTTTTTAATTCAGGATAGATTTTTTCTTTTTCAAACTCTAAACATCTACTATATGAATGGGATAGATTATCTGAGTGAACCCAGTTATCTAACCCAAAAACCCATTTTTTTATTACCTTCCAAAACTGAAATAGGATTTTATCATCTTTTATTGACTGTAGCCAAAATAATGGCTGAGAAAGTTCCTCAATTGAAGAGCCCAAATGCCAAACTTCATCCCAAATATGAATTTGAGAATTCATATCTTTATTTGACCATGAATACCCTTCTTTAAGAAACTTTCTTTGTTTTGCAGTAGGAATACAATAAACATTCAATTTTGTTGAAAAATACTTTTTAAGTGATTCTTTTCTGTCTTTATAATCGGAGTTTATATTTGATAAAATTCTTTGAGTTATTTCATCATTTGGTCTCTGAATCAATTTTTTTACTGTTGTTTCTTCCAATGTTGCATAATTTCATATCCATTGGCATTCCAGACTTCATTACTTTCTGCAAAATAATTAAGAACAGTTTCAAGAGCTTTAATTCTATGTGGTTGACCAGATGCCCATGGGTGAATAGTTATTGCCATTATTCTACCACCATAACTTTTGGTTTCTCGAAGAAGAAAATTAAACTGATCGATTGCTTGATCAATAAAATCCTGCTCTTTATGTTTATAGTGCAAATAGCACATTGCATCACTTATCCAATGTTGGTGAGGCATTGCTATTAAATTTCCGTTTGACGTACTGAATTCGTATGGCATATCATCATTTATCCAATCACAAAAATATTCTATACCATGTTTTGCAATTATATCCGGGGTCTCCCATGACTCTGATCTACTAGGAGACCACCACCCCTTAAGCTTTTTATTTGAAATTTTTTCTAAAGATTCTATAGCTAATTTTATATTCTCAACTTCTTTTTGATAATCTAAACCAGTATAACTTAGATGAGACATATTTATTCCATGACCAATGATTTCCCAGTTTCTTTCATTAACATAATCCACAAGATATGGGTATCTCTGTGCTACTTCAGAATTAAAAGCAACCGTTACATTTCTAAAACCCGCAGATTCAATTGCTTTTGAAACTCTAAAAAAGCCTACTCGGTTTCCATAATCCCTTAAGGTATAATGCCTTAAATCAGGATATGAGGTAACAGTACCACCTAGAGCTTTAAATGGTTTTGCAGGCATATCTAAAGGAAAAAATTCTAATGCAACATTTATCCATAAAGCAATTTTTTTTTCAGAGGGCCAATTAATATGTTTTCTATCCTTAAGTAAAGACCATTTGTACCTTTTATGATCCATACCATATGATCTATGCGGATATATAAAATATTCCTCATTTAAAGTTTCACCTTTATTTTCTTTTTGTTCAATTGGTGGCCTGCTCATTATTATCTATCTCTTATAGTTTTTATTAAATTTATCAATCGCAGCTATATATTCATCATAATAATTTGAATAAAAATATTCTGCTATCTCTTTACCTGTAGTTACCCAAACATCTTTATGGGAAGTTATATACTCTAGCGCTTGATCAAATGCGGCTAACCTATGTCCTTGTGCTACAGCATAAGCATGTAGAGGTATACACATTACTGTTCCTGAGTCATCACCATCTAAAAGCAATCTATCAAAGTTAGCTTTTAGCATTTTAGCATAATGCCTAGGAGGCATCATGTAAGAATTATAGACAATTATATCATTCATTTCTAAAGAATATGGAATAGAAATAAATTTTCCATTCCTAACATTAACTGGAAAAGGTTGATCATCAATAAATAAGTCACACGTATAGAGTATATTTCTATGAGCTAATAGATCCATAGTTTTTTCAGTATGAGTAAGTGCTGGAGCTAAGTAACCTGCTATCGTTTGACCAGTATGTTTTCTAACATTTTCAATAGAGTCATCTATTATCTTTAATTCTTGTTCCTCAGTCATAGTGTAAGAATATCTGGTATTATAAATTCCATGAGAGAAAAACTCCCAACCTCTATCTTTACATGCTTCAATGATTTCTGGATGATGGTCTAATAGGGCAACACTTAACGAAATTGAACCTCTTACTTTATATTTATCCATTACCTCCATCATTCTCCAGTGACCAACACGATTCCCATGATCTCTTTCGGAGTATGGAACAATATCTGGTATAGGCTTAGCCCAAGGTGTTCTTAGAGGATTGCTAGGGGGATCAATTTCATAATATTCAATATTGGGAGCCACCCAAAATGCTAATTTTGCACCGTTTGGCCACCTTAATTTAGGTCTATGATCCCAAGGCAAAAAATCATATAATTTTAAATCTTTTTTCAAAGAAAATTCCTCATTTACAAATTACAAAAAAAACTTATTACAAATTTTGCAGATAATTACTCACTTCTTGATAAGTTTCCACATCACCATATTTTAATTGCATATCTACTAAATTTGAAAAATGTGGTATTTCATGTTTATCTGCTACACATTCCTCAGGAATAATTGTTTTATATCCCCGCGACAGTGAGTCAACACAAGTAGCTCTAATACACCCAGATGTTGAGCCTCCAGTAATAATAACTGTATCTATTTTGTGCCAAATACATAGGGACTGCAGAGGAGTTTCAAAAAATGCTGACGGCATCCTTTTTAAATAAAAAATATCTTTGTTTGGATCAATAGTTAATCTATCATCAAGTTCATTTCTTTCACTACCAATTTTTATATTTTGCAAACTATCAGGGGTATCTGTCCTTGTTCCCCAGACACCTGCATCTTCACCCGAATCTAAGTAGCCCACATGCGTCCAAACAACAGGAACATTTTTTTTTCGACACAATTCAGAAAGGTTACTAATATATTCTAACTGTCTAGGGTCTGTTTCGTAGGCTGTTTTGAAAAGATCTGTTCTTGTATAGGCTTTTTGGAGATCTACGTTAACTAAAATTGGCTTTTTTCCAAAACCAAACTTAGCTCTGCTAGAATTTGACTTAACATTTAAGTAGTACTGTCTTGGAGTTAAATCTGATTTTTCCATAATACCCTTCCATGTATTAACTTAAACTGATTATCTCATATATACAAAAAAATTCAAAATAAATATTTTATATAAAGGTTTAAACCTTCCAGGTATAACCTGAGTTTATAATATCATTTATTTTGAGATTAGGTTTATCCTCATTAGCTTGCTTTTCTTGATCCGAAATCAGTTGATCATAAGTCTCAATGGGATCACAATAAATGACACCTACAGCCACAGGCAAATCAGGGGAATCCATTGATGCCAAAAGATTTGCGAGTGTCCTGTCTTTTTCATTATGAACTAATAAATCTGATTCAGTGTATTTTTCTCCTAGTTCAACAGAAGTTAACTCAAGAGAGTTTTTTTTAATTATTAAACCTTTATTTCTATCCTTTCCATATATTAATGGCTTGCCGTCTTCTAACTTAATCTGCTTTTCAGCTGAAACATCTTTTGCAGTGAAGCCATCAAATACACCATCATTATATACAATACAGTTTTGAAAAATCTCAACAAGAGATGTTCCTGTGTGCTTATGTGCTCTGGAAAAAACCATAGGAAGATGCTTTTGATCAGTATCTAATGAACGAGCAATAAACCTTGCTCCTGCACCAAGCGCTAATTGAACGGCAGATATAGGACTTTCTAAAGATCCAGAAGGGGTAGAGGGAGATCGAGTGCCAATTCTGGATGTAGGCGAATACTGCCCTTTCGTTAACCCATATATTTCATTATTAAAAATTAATAATTGTAAATTTACGTTTCTTCTCAAAACATGGATCAAGTGATTACCTCCAATAGACAGCATATCTCCATCTCCACCAACAACCCAAACATCTAAGTCTGGGTTAGCAATTTTAATCCCAGTTGCAAAAGCAGGGGCTCGGCCATGAATAGTATGAAAACCAAATGTTGACATATAATATGGAAATCTTGCTGCGCATCCAATTCCTGAAACAAAAACAACCTCTTCTTTTTTGACGCCTAAATCAGGCATAGTTCTCTGTAGTGCTTTGAGAATTGCATAATCCCCGCAACCAGGGCACCATCTGACCTCTTGATCAGATGCAAAATCGTTTGCTTTTAATTTTTCAGGTTGTACATTCATATTTAACCTTTCATTCTTGCTTTAATTGCTTCTTCAATTTCTGAAATTTTAAATGGTTTTCCCTCTACTTTATTTAATCCAATTGCAGGTACCAAATATTCTGCTCGAAGTATACTTACCAATTGACCTGCGTTCATTTCAGGAACAAGTATGTATTTAAAAGAACGAAGTATATCACCAAGATTTTTTGGGAAAGGAGATATATAAGTTAAATGTATCTGTGCCACTGAGTAACCTTTATTTCTTGAATTAAATACTGCCCGATTTATTGGTCCAAATGTTGAGCCCCAACCAATTACTACTAACTCATCTTTTTCATCACCTTCTTCAAATTCTTGCAAAGGAATAAATTCAGATATTCCTTTTATTTTCCCTATTCTTGCATCAGTCATTTTTTGGTGATTATCAGCATCATATGATATGTGACCGCTATCATAGGATTTTTCTATACCACCTATTCTATGTTCAAGACCAGGAGTGCCAGGTATTGCCCAATTACGGGCAAGAGTCTCTTTATCTCTAAAAAATGGATGGAAACCCTCAGGATTAGAAATATGATTAACAGGAAATTCCTTTATTTTATCTAAATCAGGTATCTGCCAAGGCTCTGTTGAATTACTAAGATACCCATCAGTTAGAAGCATCACTGGTGTCATAAATTTTACAGCTAACCTTACTGCCTCAATGCTAACCCGGAAACAATCGCCTGGAGATTTAGTAGCTAAAACAACCAATGGCGCATCAGCATTCCTTCCATAAACTGCTTGAAATAAGTCTGATTGCTCAGTCTTTGTTGGGAGACCAGTTGAAGGTCCTGCCCTTTGAGAATTTACAATTATCAATGGTAATTCTGTACTAATTGCAAGACCAATTGCCTCACCCTTTAATGCAATTCCGGGACCAGAACTTGATGTAATCCCCAATGAACCAGCATATGATGCTCCAATTGCTGAACAGATTGCAGCTATCTCATCTTCAGCCTGAAATGTTGTTACAGATAAAGATTTTAAATTTGATAATATATGCAATAAAGGTGAAGCCGGCGTTATTGGGTATGAACCAAAAAAAATTTTAAGATTACACTTCTGAGCTCCTACTATTAGACCCCAAGCAATTGCTTCTGCACCAGAAATATTTCTATATGTACCTGGATCTACCTTTGCAGCGGGAACATTATATTTTGATATATCTCCTGAAATTTCAGCTGTTTCTCCAAAAGCATGGCCAGCATTCAATGCAGCTACATTGGCAGAGGCAATGTTTGGTACTTTCATAAACTTCTTTTCAAGCCAGTCTGTAGTTTCTTTTCTACTTCTTCCATACATCCAATAAACAAGACCTAATGTCCATAGGTTTTTACACCTAAGAGAGTCCTTTTTACCTAGACCAAACTCCTTAACACACTCCATAGTCAAACCAGATATATCAATTTTAAGAAGCCTGAAACCTTCTAAGGAAGTATCATTAAGTGGGTTAGTATCAAAACCTGCTCTTTTAATATTTCTATCAGAGAAAGAGCCAGTATCTAAAATAATTAAACCACCTTTTTTTAAACTCGATTTTTCAACCATTAAAGCGGCAGGATTCATGGCAACTAATACGTCCAATTCATCGCCAGCAGTTAAAATCTTTTTTTGACCAAAATGGATTTGAAAAGATGATACACCAAAAGTAGTCCCTACCGGTGCTCTTATTTCTGCTGGAAAATCAGGAAATGTGCTAAGATCATTTCCAGCAACCGCACTAGCATTAGTGAATTGACCTCCAGTAAGTTGCATACCGTCACCAGAGTCACCTGCAAACCTAATAACCACAGAATCAAGGTGTTCTGATGGTAACACATCATTTTGTTTTATTGGTTCATTAACAACCATCAAATTTTCCTTCTCAAAACAAAAAACCGCGCAAAATTAGGAATGATTTAATAACTATAAATAATAAAACTTTAAATTTATTTGTAAAACACAACATCTAACATATCATCAATTTTCTCAAATTTTTTTCTTGGAGCACCATTAACTCCAGCAGAAATCTCAGCATTATCAATTAATTTCCACCCCTCAAAACTGACATACTTGATACCCTTCTCTTTAAGTATACTAATAAAGGCTTTTCTTCCAGGTTTCCTCCCACCTTCGATAAAATCATTTTCAATATAATTAGCAACTAAAACTCCATCTGGTCGATTTGTAGAAATCACACCACTTGGACCTCTTTTGATCCAACCAACAGCATATACACCGTCTTCAACTCTACCATTATTGTTAGAGATTACAAAATCTGTACTATTAAATGGCAACCCTTTTACTGGTATTGATCGATAACCTATTGCTGGTATTACTAATCCGCATTCTATTTCAAGATACTCACCTGTTGATTCTAGTTTACCATTATTTAGAAAAGTCTTTTCCATTTGTATTCCCTCAACTTTTTTGTTGCCTAGAATTTTTTTTGGCTTATACCAGAAAGGAAAATGCACTCGCTTGCTTGAATCAGAAATCTTATTGTTTGAAAACGCTTGTAAAGTTTTCAAATTTTTTTCTTTTAATCTTTGATCCCTTTTATCATCTAGTAATCCAACTTCTAATGGAAGTTGATTTGAATCTACAATTGCAACTGCATCCTCTAGCTCTCCCATCTCACGTAACTCTACATTTGTAAACTTTGCCTCAATTGGACCTCGCCTACCAAAAACAAATACATCTGTTATTGAAGAATTTTCAATATCTCTAAGAGCATATTCAGGAATGTCCGACTCACACATTTCTTTTCGGTTTTTTACAAGGACTCTCGCTATATCAATAGCTACATTTCCATTTCCAATAATAATAACATTTTTTGTTTTTAAATTTGGTTTTAAATTTACAAAATTGGGATGAGCATTATACCACCCTACAAATGAAGCTGAACCAATCACCCCTGGAAGATCAGAACCTTGAATATTTAATTGACTATCAGAGTCTGCACCTGTAGCTATAATTATTACATCATATATATTTTTTAACTCTGTTATGGAAATACTGTTACCAATATGAACGTTACCAAAAAAATGGCAAGATTCATTCAAGGCAGTTTTTTCAAAAGATTTGATAACTTTTTTTGTTGTTTGATGGTCAGGAGCTACACCTGCTCGAATTAAACCATAAGGTGTTGGTAAAAAATCGATAATATCAATCTCACAATTTAATTTTTTTTTAAGCAAAGAATCAGCAGCATAGAAACCCGCTGGACCAGCACCAATAACTGCAACTGAAATTTTTGAAATACCCACATCACCCCCCAGTATTTTAAAAATATATATTTAAATGAATAATTATTTAAAATTCCATATTCATAGACTATTTAAAAAACAAAAATTAGATTTTTAAAATATCTCTCCCTCTTTCTGTTAATTTACAAATTAACCAATCTGGTTTTACAGGATTTTTAAACCACGGTTTAGCATATCCCTTTTCTATACAAGATTTAATAGTCTTCTCACTAATTTTACTTCCATCTTCATTAAAAATTGGTAATTTCCCACCTGGCTGGTCTAATCCTCTCACAAGGTATCTTTTTTGAGCTTCAGACAAAAAAATAGTTGATGAAGATTGCTTATTTATCATTATAATAATTTAAACTAGCTTATAAATTAAACCAAGCCCTGATCTAGTAGATTATAGATTAATATAGTATTTATTGTTTTTTAAGGGTTTTTTATGGAAAATACTACCTTGTCATATGAAAAAAAATTTTTAGGTGTTTTAGTTGGAGGAGCTGTAGGAGACTCCATAGGAGAACTTGCTGCTGTTCATATTGCAAAAGAAAGTTTACAAGACTGGTTAAACGAAGGCGACACTCTTAGATATACTGATGATACAGCAATGAGTATTGGTCTTGCTGAAGCAATTATTCAGAACCAGAGTGTAAACGAAAAAATTATTGGTGAGAAATTTCAAAAAAACTATGCTAAAGAACCGTGGAGATCCTATAGCCCAAGCACTCCAGCAATTTTTGCAAAAGTAAAAAGGTATGAGATTACATACTCAAAGGCAGCAGAACAATTATATGATGGAATGGGCTCTTTTGGAAATGGAGCTGCAATGAGAATCGCTCCACTTGGAGCATTATTTAGAAATTCAAAAAAACTAAGAGAACTGTCAGAAGTATCTGCTAAAGTTACTCACTCTCATCCAATGGGAATTGATGGCGCATGCTTAATGTCATATGCCGTCGGACAGTTGGTTAATCTTGACCCAAAAAAGAAATTTCCTCTTAATGAATTTATAATTGGACTAGTAAAGTTTTCAAAAACAAAAGAAATAAGACTAAAATTATTAAATGTAATGGAATTGATAGCAGCGAATAAAAGCCCAAAGGAAGCAGCTAAAGAACTAAAATTATCTCAAAGAGTTGATGAAACAATTCCATTCGCAATTTACTCTTTCTTAAAATATAAAGACTCATATAAAAAAAGTTTGTTTTGTTCTGTACTAAACGGAGGCGATCAAGATACTCTTGGAGCAATCACCGGTAACCTATCTGGTGCATATTTAGGTTATGAATCAATACCTCAAGATTGGGCTTCTAGAGTTGAAAATTCTGAATATATTGTGTCTTTATCAAAACAACTAAATAAACTTGATGGAACAATTTAATAAATTAGTTTTATTTACGAAGATATATGAGGAAAATTATGAAAAAAATTGCTGTTATAGGAACTGGGTTTAGAATAACAGGAAGCGATATTCCTCCAAAAGAAATTTTAGATATTAAAGGTCAAAATTTTGATGCAAAACTAATTGAAACCGATCTTCCATCTTTTCCTGTAAATGAAATAAATAGACAAATTTCTGAGATAGCTATAGTTGAAGCTGGATTAAGAGCCTACCAAAAAGGTTTTGATGGGATTTTTATTAATACTGTTGGAGACTACGGACTAAGTTCTTTAAGATCAGCTTTAGATATTCCAGTTGTTGGAGCAGGACAGGCCTCTATGTATACTGCCATGCAACTTGGGAGAAAGTTCTCAATTGTATCTATTTGGCCCCCAAAGTTAAAATTTATATATGAAAACCTTTTAAACTTATATAAAGTTTCAACTAAGTGCGCATCAATTAGATTTATTAGTGAAGATAATGATCTAGATACTCTTTCAGATGAAAAAAACTTTGTAACTGAAATGAGAGAGGGCGAAATTGGACAAAAAGAACGAATAATTGAAGAGTGTAATAAATCAATAAATAAAGATGGAGCTGACACTATCTTATTAGGATGTACCTGTATGTCACCAATATCTTATGAAATCTCGAATAATATATCTGTACCTGTACTAAACCCAATGACCCTGGGATATAAAAATTTAGAAATTCTCGTTACTCTAAATATTTCACACTCTAAAAAGGAATACCCATCAGATGGCGAAATAGGCCTTAAACAATTCTCAGCGATGACAAAGAGTTTTAGAGAGACCTTTTCAACTAATAGTAGGAATAATAAAATAAGGGGAAGTTCTTGATATATTGTGATAATTTCTTATTTCTTATATATATCAGAACTTAAATTAAAGGAGCCTTTAAGTGAAAGCCATCTTCATTATTATTTCTTTTTCACTTTTCTTATTACCAACCCAAGTCCTCTCAAATGACTTTGATAAAGGAAAGAAAGTTTATAGAAAATGTAAAGCTTGTCATACTATTGCCCTTGGGGCTAAACACCGTGTTGGACCAAATTTATATAAAGTAATAAACAGGAAAGCTGGGAAAGCTGAAGGCTATAAATATTCTAAAGCAATGAAAAACTCAGAAGTAGTCTGGAATGAGAAAAATTTATCTCAATATTTAATTAATCCGAGAAAATTCATTAAGGGCACAAAAATGGCTTTTGCTGGTTTAAAAAAAGATTCAGATATTATTAATGTAATATTTTATATAGATGAAATGAGTAAAAAAAATTAATATGGATATTTCTGGAATAAACTATATTTCAAAATCAGATATTAAAAATAAGGTTATTTTATTACGTGCTGATCTTAATCTCCCTATAATTAATGGCAAGGTAATAGATACCTTAAGACTAGAAAGAATTCTTGCTACTATCAGATTTCTTATAACTAAAAATTGTAAAGTTGTTTTAATATCCCACTTAGGTCGACCAGGTGGGCAAAAAAATCTTGATTACTCTTTATCAAAAATATTGGAGACCTTAAAGTCAAATCTCAACATCTTAAATATTAAGTTTTCTAATGAATGTATTGGAGATAATGCTTTAGAAACGATAAATTTTACTAAATTTGGGGAATTATGCCTTTTAGAAAACCTAAGATTTTATAAAGAGGAGGAACTAAATGATCAAAATTTTGCAGAAAAGCTTGCAAGAGTTGGGGACATTTATGTGAATGATGCTTTTTCTTGCTGTCATAGAAACCATGCATCCATAGTAGGTATTCCCAAATATCTTCCTTCTTTTGCAGGTATTGGTTTAGAAAAAGAAATTAAGAATATTAATGAAATACTAGAAAAACCAAGAAGACCATTAATGGTAATTATTGGAGGTTCAAAAATTTCAACCAAACTAAATACACTGAATAATATCGTAAAAAAAGCTGAAGTCGTAGCAATTGGAGGGGCAATGGCAAATACTTTTTTAGCTGCAAAAAATATAGAAATAGGGGGAAGTTTATACGAAAAAAATATGAAGAGTAACACAATAGAAATATTAAGAACTGCTGAGGATAATAATTGTGATGTTATTCTACCCTTTGACTTTTTAACTTCAAACAATATTAAATCTGGTTCCAAAGCTCAAGAATTCGATATTGATAAAATACCTAAGGATAAAATGATTTTTGATATTGGGAAAAAATCTACATCTAATATAATTAATAAATTGAGGCTTTGTAACTCTGTTGTTTGGAATGGCCCTTTGGGCGCTTTTGAGTATAGCCCATTTGATTTGTCCACAAACAAAATATCAAATGAGATAGCAAAATTAACTCTAGAAAATAAAATCAATAGCTTAGCAGGTGGGGGAGATACAGTAGCTGCATTAAGTAAAGCCAAAAATAGCAAAAACTTTTCTTACCTTTCCACTGCAGGTGGAGCTTTTCTAGAATGGCTAGAAGGTAAAGAGCTTCCAGGAATTTCAGTTCTAAAAAATAATTAGATTACTTTGATGTCATAACCCACACACCATTCCACTCTTCTTTTGGCGGATTAGATGAGAGATAATTACACCTTTCAACATAAGTCTTTGATAGGTTATCATTTGGGTTAAACTTTATAGCTTCTTCGAACTGACTAATGGCTTTTGACCAGTTAGCAGATCTATATAATTTTACACCTTCATTAAAGTGGCTAACCACATCCATGAGATTTGGAAAACTTGTATCATTATGATAATCCAAAACTTCATAAACTCCAACAGGTTCTGTTTTACCTTTTACAATAACTAGATCTACATCTCTTACTCTATAAGTACCTTTTAACTTTTTAAATGTATTTTCACTAATAAGAATTCTTGCTGAATACGCTTTACAAGCACTTTCTAATCTTGCAGCCAAATTAACTCCATCTCCTATGAGTGTATAGTCCATTCTTTTTGGAGATCCAATATTTCCAGAAACTACTGAGTCGGTATTTAAACCAATACCCATGTCAGCTGGTTTTAAACCTTTTGATTCTCTTACCTTATTCCATTTCCATAACTCAGAAATCATAGATATTGATGCTCTAACGGCCCTATCCTCATCATCATCATGAGATATAGGTAAACCAAAAGCTGCCATAATTGCATCACCTATAAACTTATCTAACATGCCTTCTTCTTTAGAAATACAGTCTACCATTACTGTGAAATATTCATTTAAGAATGAGACTGTTCCTTGAGCTCCTAGCTCTTCTGTTAATGTTGTAAATCCTCTAAC
The DNA here is from genome assembly GCA_002722055.1 of Rhodospirillaceae bacterium. Lineage (GTDB taxonomy): Bacteria > Pseudomonadota > Alphaproteobacteria > SHVP01 > SHVP01. Next base: position 101,636 of record PBKD01000014.1, read on the forward strand.
ATCTGAAAATAGAACTGTTGCTGTTGTATTTGCGCCTCCCATAATATCATCACCACTATCATTAAGAAGCTGATCTGCTATTCCAGGGTCCATATAACGAGACATAGTCGATTTCATTCTTTTTTCATTACTAATATCTTCTATCATCAACATTAACCCTAATTTCTCACCATCAGCATCTGAACTAAGTAAAGGCATCACTGTAAGATTCGCTGAAATCTGATCTTCATTAAATTTAAGAGCTGCATCCATTAGAATATCTGTTTGCTGCTCTTCTCTTACAACTTCTAACCTTTCTAGAACAATAGAATTATCATTGGAGAAGAACTCCTCAACATTTTTTCCAATTATATCATTAGAATTTACTCTAAAAATCTGTAAACCTGCTTTATTACAAGTAACAATACTTCCTTTGTCATCAATAGTAACAACTCCATTAGTCATACTTTCTAGGACAGCATCATTATACTCTTTCATTTGCTGAACATCATCAAACAGCTTAGCATTCTCTAAAGCAATAGCTACTTGAGCAGTGAAAGCTTTAAGTCTTGATTCATCCTCATCAGTAAAAGGGCCACCTTTTTTATTTAAAGCTTGAGTAACACCAATAACTTTACCTTCTTTATTTACGATAGGAACACATAAAATTGACCTGGTAAAAAAACCAGTCTGTTTGTCAAAAGAAGGATTGAATCTTAGGTCCGCATAGGCATGAGGAATATTAACACTTTTGCCAGAAGTAAATACTGTCCCTGCAATTCCTAGGTGGTTAGGAAGTCTTATCTCTCCAACTGAATCACCTTGTGCAATTCTTGAAAATAATTCATTAGTTTTTTCATCATTTAGAAAAAGAGTAGATCTCTCGGCACTTAACATCCTAGTAGCTTCAGACATTACTCTTTGCAACAGAGTACCAAGATCTAATTCTGCAGTAACATCAGATACTAAATCAAGAAACTTCATTTCTTGTTCTCTTTTTTTAGTCATTCTTTCAGTAAATATATTACTTTCTAAAGCAACCGCAGCCTGCATTGTAATCTGCTCAAGCATGTACAGATCTTCGTCATTAAAGATACCCTCTTTTTTATTTAAAGCTTGCATTGCACCTATAACTTTTCCTTTAGCAGTCCTTACAGGTGCACACAGAATATTAGATGTTTTAAACCCAGTTTGCTGATCAACATCTTTATTAAATCTTGAGTCTTTATAAGCATCAGGAACAATCAAACCCTCACCGGATGAAAAGACATGACCAGCAATTCCTACATTATTTAAAATTCTTATCTCTCTTGTTAAATCACCTTGAGCAAACCTAGAATAAAGCTCATTAGTCACTGGATCGTTTAAGAAGAGAGTAGCACGCTCACATTCAATCTCTTGAGAGGTAATTAATACAAGATTTTCAAGAACTTCATCCAAAGAGTCAAGTGAAGCACATAGTTTAGAAACCTTAAGAAGTAATTCTGCATCCTTTAATCTATTTGAAGTGCTCTTTTTCTTTTTTGTTTTTGATTGTGACATACCTTAGACCTTCTCCCTAAAACGTATTTTTTATATAACTCTTTACGTATTTAATTTATCTAATTCATCTCGCAATGCTCGCGCTGACTGTTGTAATACTTTAATCTCTGCCACAGTATCGGCTTCTTTTTTTTGTAACTGTTTTGAATGCTCAAACTTTTCATTCTCAATTTCATCTCTTAATGACTGAATTGTATTTTTTAATTGATTTATCTCATCACTGAACAATGCTTTAGTCTCTTGATTCTTTGACTCACCATTATATCTCACTTCTTCTATTTCATCCCTTAATGCCTGTATAGTTTTTTTTAATTGATCTATCTCGCCTTTTGAGTCAGCTTTTGCTTTTTGTACATCCTTATCTTTTTTAAAATTCAAATTTTCAAGCTCATCTCTAAGAGCCTGAGCAGTTACCTTTAATTGTTCTATCTCACCACTTTTGGTTGCTAAAGCTTCCTGAACCGCTTTATCTTTTTCAAACTTAAATTCCTCTAACTCTGTCCTTAGAGCACTAATTGTATTCTTTAAATGAACTATTTCTTTTTCCTGGACAGGAACCTCATCAATTGTGACTTTTGAGGTATCTTCATCCATAAACTTTGCACTCATAAGCCTAAAACCCTACTTCAACATTTTCTTAATTTTTATTATTTTGTATTGTATTTCACATTTTGTAAAAGAAAAAAATTTCTTTCATATATGGAAAAAAAAAATTAATCATTTTTCTGGCGGAATTGCACCAATTCTATCTGTAATTAAATGATAGTGCTGGGGTTGACGGTGTTTCTCAAAATTGAACCATGTCTCCTTATAAGACCTACACAAATCAAAATTACAACTTGCTGTAATTAGCTCATCATCAATAGTTGTTGCCATAGAAACAATTTCTCCTGAGGGAGAAATAATAGAACTTTGACCTAAATGATGAACTCCTTCTTCTATTCCCGCTTTAGCTACACCTACAACCCAAGTTGCATTTTGATATGCACCTGCTTGCATACTTAAATGATTGTGAAAAGATGTTAGATGGTCATGTTCTGGAGCAGGAGGGTTCTGTAAGGGCGTATTATAGCCTAACATAATCAATTCAACATCCTGCAAGCCCATTACTCTATAAGTCTCAGACCACCTTCTATCATTGCATATACACATACCCATATTTACATTCATAATTCTTGATACTGGAAAACCTAAATCCCCAATGTCAAAGTATCTCTTCTCTAGATGTTGAAACGATCTTTTCTCATCAAACTCTGAATGACCAGGTAAATGTATTTTTCTATATTTTAATTCTATTTCACCTTTAGTATTTACTATTATACTTGTATTAAATCTTTTAGTATCTTTTCCAACCTTAATTAACTCAGCAAAACCAAAAGAAAATAATATACCTAATTTTTGACCAAGATCAAATAAAGGCTTACATTCTTTATTAGGCATTTCAGTCTCAAAAAAATTATCGACTTCAGAAGAATCTTCAAAAAACCATCTTGGAAAAAATGTTGTTAAACATAGTTCAGGAAAAACAACTACATCACAATTTTTTTTCTTTGCCTGTTTAAGAAGTTCACACATTCTCTCAACAACGTTTTTTCTTGTATCACTTCTCTGAATGGGTCCCAACTGGGCAGCACCTATGTTTAGAATTCTTGACATATCTAACTATTGGTTTGCAAGTGATAGCATTGTTTCAGCAAGAACTCTCGTTCCAGCCGCAATATCTTCTGACTGGGCGGCTTCAAGCTCATTATGACTTAAGCCTCCCTCACAAGGTATAAAAATCATTCCACTAGGACAAATATCATTCATATACTTTGCATCATGTAAGGCTCCAGAAGTAATATCCATAACAGAAAAATTATGGGCATTAGCAGATTCTCTAATTGTACCAACTACATTTCGATCAAAAATAGTAGGAGGCACTGTATATGTTTCATTTATCTTAAACTTAAGACCATGAGAATTTTTTTCACAAATAGTTTCAATTTGGTCCCCTAAATTATTTAGAATTTCTGCATTAGGATGTCTAAAATCAACAGTAAAAAAAACTTTACCTGGAATTGTATTTGGTGAATTTGGTAATACTTCAAACCTACCAATAGTGAACCTTAAAATATCTTCGTCATCCCTGAAAATCTTATACATATTGTTAATCATAGAATGAGCTGCTTTGAATGCATCTTTTCTAAGAGCAAATGGAGTTGAACCTGCATGGGCCTCAGAACCAAAAACATCAATTGCAAACCACCTACAGCCTTGGATTCCTGTAACTACCCCAATGGTTTTGTCTTGTTTCTCCAAAATAGGACCTTGCTCAATATGAGCTTCAATATAAGCAGCCATAGGGGAACCAAAATTCCTTTTATTAGCGCCTGGAATTGCATTTAAAGCTTCTGGAAGCACATCACCTACTTTTACACCATTTTTATCACTTACATCCAACATTTGATCAAAATCCATAGCACCTACATAAACTCCCGAACCCATAGTGGCAGGTTGAAATCTACCACCTTCTTCATTAGTCCAAGCAACAAACTCAAGGGGCCTATTAGTTTCTACACCAATATCTTCTGCTGATTCTAAAACTTCCAACCCGGCAAGTACACCGTAAGCACCATCAAATTTACCACCAGTTGGCTGACTATCTATATGACTACCAGTTACTACAGGATCTGCATTAGGATCTTTTCCTTCTCTTCTAAAAAAAAGGTTCCCAATAGGGTCTATTGAACAAGAAAAACCCCTGTTTTTAGTCCATTTTGCAAGTAATTTTCGTGCCTGAATTTCTTCCTTTGTAAATGCTTCCCGGTTAACACCCCCTTTCAATGTAGCTCCAATTTTTGCCAATTCCATGTGTCTTTCCCAAAGCCTATTCTGGTTTATTGCATTAGAAATGGATTTTTCTGTCATTTTTTGTTCTCCATATATAAAATACTTGTCAATTAATAAAAAATTAGAAATTATTACTGACAGGTCCTTATTATTTATCTCTGCATGATATTCTCATATTATCTTATCTTATCAGGATTTTAATTTGAATAAACATTAATTAAAATAATATAATAAGTGAAAAAAAATTAATAAATTGGGGGTTATAATAAATGAGATTAATTGGAGTTGACGTTGGTGGAACATTCACAGATATTGTGTTTACCGATACCCAAACCAATATGAGTTATATCCATAAAGTACCCACAACGCCTGAAGACCCATCTAAAGGCATAATGCAAGGGGTCATAGAATTATGTGATAGAAATGAAGTCGGTAAAGAGACAATAAATCATTTTCTTCATGGCACAACAATAGCTACAAATGCAGTATTAGAGTATAATGGAGCACTTACAGGGATAATTACAACTAGAAACTACAGAGATATTTTACATATTGGTAGACATCAAAGGCCTCAACATTACTCAATAATGCAAGAAATACCATGGCAAGATAGACCATTGGTTAAAAGAAGATTTAGAAAAGTTGTCTCTGAACGAATTGCACCACCAAATGGAGAGATTTTAGAACCGCTGAACGAAGATGAAGTAAGAACCTCAGTAAAAGAATTGAAGAATCAGGGTGTTCAGTCAATTGCTGTTTGCTTTTTATTTTCTTACATAGATCCTAATCATGAGGAAAAAGCTAAAAAAATAATTGAAGAAGAATTTCCTCAAGCATTTGTAACAACTTCCTCATCAATTTCACCACAATTTAGAGAATTTGAGAGGTTTACTACCGCTGCAATGAATGCATTTGTTGGACCTGCAGTAAGAAATTATATAAATAACCTCAAAAAATCTATTTCTGAAGCTGGGTTAAAAACCGAACTTCACATTATGGGATCAAATGGTGGAGTAGCAACCGCAGATCTTGTAGAGGAAAAACCTGTTCTTACACTTTTATCTGGCCCTGCAGCAGGAGTTCTAGGAGGAGCTTGGTGCGGAACCCTCTCGGATAGAAATAATTTAATAACATTTGATGTTGGCGGGACTAGTGCTGATATAGGTATTGTAACTGAAGGAAAATTTAGTGAAGCAAGTGCTAGGGATACTTCTATTGCTGATTACCCACTTATGGTTCCAATGATAGATATTCATACTATTGGAGCTGGTGGTGGAAGCATAGCCTGGGAAGATGCAGGAGGCAGCTTTAGAGTGGGCCCTAAAAGTGCTGGATCTAAGCCAGGTCCAGCAGCATACGCCAGGGGCGGTGATTTGCCCACAGTAACTGATGCTAACGTAGTTTTAGGGAGATTAAGTAAAGATAATTTCCTTGGTGGTGAAATGACCTTAGATGAAGAAGCAGCAAAAAGAGTTATTTCAAATTTTGCAAAAAAACTGGAGTTATCAATCAATGAGACTGCTGAAGGTATACTCACAATTCTTAATGCAAATATGGCTAATGCAATAAGGTCAAGAACAGTACAAAAAGGAATTGATCCAAGAGAGTATGTTTTAGTTGCATTTGGAGGAGCAGGCCCGCTTCATGGTGCTGAAGTTGCCTCTGAACTTGGTGTAAAAGAAGTTTTGGTTCCTCCATACCCAGGAATAACTTCTGCTGTTGGACTGCTAACAACTGATCATAAATACGATGCTATTAAAACTGAGTTTCAAATAGAGGGAAATATAGACTTCAAAAAATTAAATACTGACTTCAATGCTATGGAAGAAGACCTTTCTAGGCAGTTTGCATCACAAGGAGTTGATTTAGATCAAATGAAGTTCATAAAATCTGGTGACTTTAGGTATGCTGGTCAAGGTTATGAATTAAGGATTGACATAGATAGCAAAGAAATTAATGAATTGAATATAAAAGATATTTTTGAAAAATTTCACCAAAACCATCTTGTAGAATACGGCCAAAACTATCCTGATAGTCCAATAGAGTTAGTAAATGCAAGAGTAACTGGTATTGGAAAAATGCCGAAAATCTCAAATAATAAATTAAATAATTCTACTGAAAGAAATTTTCAAAAAGCGTTAGTAAAAAATGATAAATGTACTTTTAGAGTGGAAGGAGTATTGAAAGCTTATGATACAAAATACCTTATTCGCGACTTATTACCAATATCTGAGAATTTTTCAGGTCCGGCAATAATTTTTCAAAAAGATACAACTACAGTAGTACCGCCTAACTGTAGTTTTACTCAAGAGGAGTCAGGAAATCTTTTTATTAGTATTGGAACAAAATAATGAATAACTTCAGTAAAAATAAAAATTCAATAGACCCAATAACAGCAAGTGTGATTCAAGGCGCACTCGAAAACATTGCTATTGAAATGGGCTATAAATTAATGAGGATGGCATATTCTTCAATTATAAGGGAGTCAGAAGATTTTGGGGCCGCAATAGTAGATACAAAATTTAGACAACTATGTGAGTCAAAACAAAGTACTCCCCTCCAGTCTGGACCAATACCAGGTTATATAAGGGGAATATGTAAAGAATTTGAAAAAAGAGGAGAAGGAATAAACCCAGGAGACGTAATAATGCATAATGATCCTTATGGTGGATCCTCCCATGGGCCTGATGTCCTGTTTGCCGTTCCAGCTTTCTATGATAACCAACTAGTTGGCTGGTCAGCTACCACAGCACATCACCTAGATATAGGAGCATTAAGTCCGGGATCTTGTGGAATTGTAGATGCTATGGATGTATATGCTGAGGGGCTTCAATTTAAAGCTATTAAAGTCTACGATAAGGGTAAAAAAAATGAAATGATTTGGCACATGCTAAGAGATAATATCAGAGCAGCTCACTTAGTTGTACCTGATATGGAAGCACAAATAGCAGCTGCTAAAATCGGTTCTGAGAGATTTATTGATCTTATTGAGAGATACACAATAGAAACAGTGCTTGCTGCAGCAGAATCGATGATGGCATCATCTGAAAAAATGATGAGAGATGCTATCTCAAAAATACCTGATGGAAAGTACGAAGCTCTTGGACATATTGATGGTTATGAGTTTAGTGAAAACCCTAAAGAGAAAAACTTACCTATAAAGGTAACTGTCGAAGTAAATGGAAGTGATATGATAGTTGATTTAACTGGCACAGCAGAGCAAATTGATTTGCCGATTAATATGCCACTAGCTGGAACGGTTGATGTGGCTATTTGGTTAACAGTTAGATCAGTTCTTTGCGATACGGCTACAATTGGAAATGTTCCTCAAAATAGCGGACTAACTAAACCAATAAAAATTGTAGCCCCTTTAGGAACACTAGCTAATCCGAAATTCCCTGCTCCAGTAATTGCTAGGTTTTCACCTGGTGTAATCATTGCTGATACATTAATGCATGCTCTAGCACCCGCTGTGCCCAAACAAATAAGCGCAGGAGTAGGAAATTTAAAAGTGATTGCTTTCTCTGGTTTAGAAGATGACAAACATTGGGTGCATATGGAAATATTTGAAGGTGCATATGGTGGAAGGTACCAAAAAGATGGAATGGATGCTGTAGATACTCTTTATGCTAATACAAGAAATAACCCTATAGAAGATATTGAGTCTCACTTACCTCTTAGAGTAAATAGATATGAAATGAGAGAAGGAAGTGTCCCACCAGGGAAATGGAGAGGAGGAATAGGGGCAATAAGAGAATTTACATTTCTTAATGATGGTGGATACTCCGTTGAGGGAGAAGGCCATTTATTTAAACCGTGGGGTTTTGAAAACGGTTCTGAAGGTGAAACTGCAAGTCTTAAGTTTGAGAGACATGATGGTAAATCAGAAAACTTACCTTCAAAGCTTCCATATAAACCAGCAAAAACAGGTGATAAATTTGTAGCAGTCGGGCCTTGTGGTGGTGGCTATGGGAACCCTTTCGATAGAGAACCTGCTAAGGTGCTAGATGATGTTCTTGATGGTTTTATTTCTGAAAAAGATGCGTTGAAGGATTATGGCGTCATCATTCAAAATGGAAAATTAAATTTGAATGAAACTGAGAAAGTAAGAAATAAATAGAGTTTACCATACCTAAGCAATAAAAAATGTCTATTGATCAAATAATAATTATCTTAATCATTTTCATAGCTTTAGCTAATTTTATTTTAGGTTACTTAAGGTATGATTTAGTTGCTATTTGCGCTCTTATGCTAGCTATTGTTCTGGGAGTGGTAAGCCCAGACAAAGCCTTTGAAGGTTTTGGCCACCCTGCAACAATAACTGTCGCTACTGTTTTAATTCTTAGTAGAGCTTTGAGTAATTCTGGAGCTGTTTCATATTTAACTAAACTTTTAGAACCTCTTACTAAAACTAAAGTTAAACATATTGCATCTTATTCTATAGTAAGCGCTGCCTTATCATCTTTCATGAATAATATAGGAGCACTATCTTTAATGCTTCCCGCAGCAGTACAATCTGCATTAAACTCAAAGAGATCTCCTTCAATAATTTTAATGCCTCTTTCATTTGCTTCAATTCTTGGAGGTTTAATTACTTTAATTGGGACACCTCCAAATATCATTATTGCAAATTACCGACAAACTATTTCAGGCGAACCGTTTAAGATGTTTGACTTTTCACCAGTTGGCTTTGCAGTGGCTCTATCTGGAGTGTTTTTTTTAATAATAATCGGTTGGAGATTAATTCCTAAAGCTAGAAGACCTGCTGAAATTGCAGAGGCACTTTATCAAATAGAAGCCTATGTAACTGAAGTCCATATTAATGGAAAAGGTCAGATTATCGGAAAAACAATCAGTGAATTAGAAGATACAGCATCAGAGGAAGAAATTTCTATTATTGGTTTGGTTAGGGCAGAAAGAAGAATGTTTTCTGACTTTAGAAATCAACCACTAATGATGGATGATATTCTAATTATTGAAGGATCACCCGATTCTATATCTAGGTATTCAAGTATAGAAGGCTTTGATTTGATTGGTACTGATAAAACTAAACCAGTTGAGCTTAATACCGAAACTGAAAAGACTTTTGAAGCAGTAATAACGCCTCAATCAATTATTAATAATCAAAATTCTAGAATGGTAGGCTTTACAGGAAGATTCGGCGTTAATTTATTAGCAATCTCAAGGCAAGGAAAACCCATTAGAGAACGATTAAGACAAGTTAGGTTTAAACCTGGTGATGTTCTGTTACTTCAAGGTCCCTTCGAAAGAAGTTCCTCTCTCATTACGTCTCTTGGGTTATTGCCGCTTGCTCAAAGAAAAATCACAAGTAGCACTTCAGATAAATCTATGATCACAATATTTACTTTCGCAATTTCAATAGTTATTGCATCATTTGGTATATTACCCCTTCCAATAGCTTTTGCTTCAGCAGCCATATGTGTAGTTCTATTTGGAATAGTGCCCTTACACGAACTTTATGAGTCAATTGATTGGCCGATAATTGTTCTATTAGCAGCGATGATCCCTTTAGGAACAGCCCTAGAGAGTACCGGCGCAACAGCTCTTTTAGTCTCAAATATTGCCGTCTTAGGTAAAAGCACAGGACCAATATTTATGCTCGTTATAATTTTAATTATAACAATGACATTATCTGATGTAATGAATAATGCAGCTACAGCAGTAGTTACTGCTCCTATAGCATATGGCATAGCAAATGAATTAGGAGTAAACTCTGATCCATTTTTGATGGCAGTCGCTGTGGGTGCAAGTTGTGCTTTCTTAACTCCAATTGGACATCAAAATAATACCTTAATTCTTGGCCCCGGGGGATATCACTTTGGAGATTATTGGAGGCTTGGGTTGCCTTTAGAAATTATTGTAACTATAGTTTCCATTCCAACAATTTTAATTTTTTGGCCACTTTAAGTTTTATCCTTATGAAATCTGTTAGAATTTTTTTGATATTCTTTCAAATATACTTTTTATTTATTACTTTCTCATATGCTTCAGAAGGTGAAGAAAAAAATAGTAAAAACAAAATTTTTCAAGAAATAATTTCTAAACAAATTGCCGCAATTCAGTCTGGAAACAAAAAAGTCGCTTTTTCATATGCTTCTGAAAATATAAAGAAAAAATTTATTAACGAAGAGAATTTCTACCAAATGGTAAAAAATAGTTATCCTCAAATCTATTATGCAGAAAAATTTGTTTTAGGAAAGGTATTAGTTAGAAATGTAAATTCAATTCAAGAGGTAAATTTTCTTAAGAATAAATTACATACCGCAACTGCGTATTACGTATTCATAAAAAATGATCTTGATGAATGGAAGATAGATGGTGTTATAGTTAGACCAAAAAAAGGTAAAGAAATATAATTAATTTTTTTAAACAATTAAAAAAAGGGGCATAAAAATTATGCCCCTTTTTAATTTGAAATTATTTACACTTATCGGCTGGAAATTCGTCAAATTTACTCCAATCTCCATCCTTGATTTCAATAATATAACCTGGCAATTCCGCATCACCGTTTTCATCAAAGCATGTTCCAGAGCCAGTAACACCGCTAAAAATAGTCTTTCGAAGTTGATCCCGGATCATATTTCTTTCTTCAGTTAACTTAGATGGGTTCCCAGTTACACCTGCTGCTTCAATTACTTGTTTATATAAGTAAACAATGTCATAAGCCTGAGCATCAACATGATGTGGGAAAGGTCTTGCAATTCCAGCTTTTTTGGTACCTTCAACAAATTTTTTGGTAAACTTAGATGCAGCTGCATCTTGTGTTCTCCAATAACCTGCGGCAAATAAAGTACCCTCAGCTGGTTTCAAGGATTCTAGTGCGACTGGATCAGCAAATAATTGCGAACCAATAATACGACCTTTAAAACCTTGTCTTCTTAATTCTTTATGGAAAGCAGCTGCATGAACACCAAAACCTGCTACCCCTACAACTTCGGGTTTGCCCTCCATAACTTTAGTTACTTGAGGGGCAACGTCAAAAGAAGCAACTGTAAAACCAATTGGCTCAGCAACTGTTGCACCAAATTTTTTTAACAAAGCAGGCATGATAAATTTACCTACAACTGATGTAATCCTGTTATCACTTGCATAAACAACCGCAGCTTTAGACATAGGAACATTTTTTCTTTTCATTGCTTGCATGAGTCTAGCAAACTGTTTCCCCTCATCTTCAGTTAACCTAAAACCGTAAGCCTTATCTTTTGTTAAACCCGGAGCGGACGATGCATTAGGTATCTGAACTATTCCTAACCTTTCACCTACTGGGAAAGCCGCCGCTGCCTCTCCTGAAGAAAAAGGGCCAATAATTGCTAGCACCTTATCATCTTCTGCAAGTTTTCTTGTTCCAACAACTGCTTGTTTTGGATCACTTCCAGTTTCATACTTAATTAACTCAATTTGTTTTCCATTAATTCCACCACTAGCATTTATCTCAGCTACCGCAATATCAACAGCGATCTCTGTTCCTTCACCTTGTGTCTTAAGCATTCCACTATTAGTAAAGTTTAATCCAAGTTTAATTGTATCTGCAGCAAAAGATATATTTAGTAATGAAATAATTCCCATTGAAAATAAAATGGCAAATATAAACTTAGAGTAATTTTTAAATTTTAACATGTACACCTCCCAAAAAAATTAATCTATTCACTTCCAAGATATGCTGATACAATTTTTTCATCAGACATAAGATCCTTGGAAATACCTTTTTGAACTATTTTTCCTAGTTCCATAACATAAGCCCTATTTGAAACTTGTAAAGCTTTCCTGGCGTTTTGTTCAACAATTAATATCGACATACCCTCTCGATTCAAGGTTTGAATTACACCAAATAGTTCCTCAACTATCAAGGGACTTAAACCTAATGACGGCTCATCTAGCATAAGTAATGACGGTTTTGCAAGTAATGCTCTACCTACTGCGAGCATTTGCTGCTCTCCTCCAGAGAGGACGGAAGCGGACATAAAGCTCCTTGTGGATAAATTTGGGAACATTTCATAAACTTTTTTAATATCAGTGTAAATATCTTTATCATATCTAAGGTGAGCACCCATAAGAAGATTTTCTTCTACAGAGAGTGAAGTGAGTATTTTCCTTCCCTCTGGCACTAGAACCAAACCATCTCTTACCCTTTGGGTAGCTGAATGAGAAGATACATCATTATCTTTAAATTTTACTATACCGCTAGATTTAGTATGACCTAATAACGCCCTTAACAAAGAACTTTTACCTGCTCCATTTGCACCCAAAATACAAACAACTTCTCCCTTATCAACTTGTATATCAATCTGATCTACTGCGATATTTGTTCCATATTTAACTAATAATTTTTCGACTGATAAAATCATTTTCCTAAGTATGCTTCTCTAACTTGCTTATCTTTCTGCGCTAAAAGAGGGGGGCCCTCATAAATTTTCTCACCAAAATTAAGCACAACCGTATGTTCTACAAAATTATTTACGAATCTCATATTGTGCTCAACTAGTAATATAGTAGTTCCGTCACTAGAAATTTGGTTAAGCATCAGTGATAATTGATCAGACTCTTCTTTGTTCAAACCTGCAGTTGGTTCGTCTAATAATAGAAGTGAAGGCTTAGCCATTAAAGCTCTTACTACCTCAATCCTTTTCTGTAAGCCATATGGGAGATTAGATACAATTTCTTCAGGAGGAACATTAATTCCAAACTTATCTAGCAAGTTTTTTGCCTCTAATTTATCTTTAGAACCTTCCCCAAAATGTATTGGTCTAAATAATGTGGCAAAATTTGATGCCAAAGTATGTTGGCCCATCAGAACATTTTCTATTACACTTAAATGTGGCATTAACCTTATATTCTGAAAACTTCTAGCAATTCCAAACCTAATCCTTTTGTATGCAGGTAGAGAAGTAATATCTTTATCATTAATTATTATACTACCTTTATCAATTGGATAAACACCACTTATTAAGTTGAAAATCGTAGTCTTTCCCGCTCCATTGGGCCCGATCAAAGCGACTTTTGAACCTGAGTCAAGTGATAGACTAAAATTTTTTATAACTTCAATACCACCAAAGTTTTTATATATATCATTAATTTTTAAAATTTTTTTCATTTTTAAAATTATCTAAATAAGCTTGTAAAAGGTTTTTTAATTATCTCTAGCTGCCGTCTTGTCACAGCACCCTCAGGCCTTAGGACCATGAATAAAACAAGAAAGCAACCAAAAATAAAGAAACGCCACTCTTCATTTATCCTCAGCATTTCAGGCACTACAGTAAAAAATGCAGCACCAAATAACGGACCATAAGGGGTTTGAGTTCCACCGATTAATACATATAATAATACATATATACTCAAAAGAACGTTGAAATATTGGATTTCAATATAATTATACTGATGAGCATATAATGCGCCAGCAATTCCCGCTGCAATGCCTGCAATTACATAGCAAAATACCTGTATCATACGTATGTTAACCCCAAACAAAGTGGCAACACTGTCATCATCATGTATAGCCCTCATCAAAAGGCCAATTCTTGATGACATGAGGTATATAATAAATAAAGAAAAAATAATTGTTATTGGAACAATAACATCTAAACCAACATAATCGTCTACTGGAAAACCAATTGGTCCGCCAATAAGGTCAATATTTAGTACAATTCCAGCTACAACCTCAGCAAAAGCAAAGGTAGCAAGTATCATATAAACTCCCCTCGTCCTCAAAATTGGAAATGCTACGAGAAATGCTATAGCTCCAGTGAAAACAGCTCCAGCAGGAATTGATATCCATATTGGTAGACCAAGTATTGTATTGGTATAGCCAGCAGAATAGGCACCTATAGCCATGAAACCAGCTCCACCAAGATTTAGCTGCCCAGCAGCCGCTGTAAAGTATACTGCATAAGCAAAAATAATGTTTATACATAAAATTCCTAAAATGCCTGACCAATATGCACTCATATCAAAATTTTTCTTTCCCAATTTTAACGTGACCAAAAATACCTTGAGGTTTAATTATTAAAATAACTAGTAACGCTCCCCAAACAGAGATTTTTACTGTATCAGCACCAAAAAAATGTATGGATAAAACTTCTAAAACACCTACTAAAAGCCCACCAGCTACTGCACCCCAAATATTTCCTAATCCACCAATCACCATGCCTGCTATAGCTTTCGCTGCCACCTCGTCGCCAATAAATGCACTTACTTCTGTATAGTTAATTGTGAACAGTGCACTTGCTACACCGCAAAGTAAGCCAACTATAAGAAAAATCACGGGAACTATTGCAAAAACTTTTACACCAAGAATTAGAGCTGTGTCTGGATTTTCAGCAATACTTCTTAAAACTCTTCCAATTTTAGTTGTTTTTAGCATATAAGAAAGAAACCAAACTATACTTACTGAAATTATCAAACTCGCTAATTGAGGTATCCCCAGGACAAGGCCAAAAAATTTTAGACTTACATTCTCAAAAGGAACAGGAAATTTTACAGGCTCTGATCCAAAATAAATAATGATTATATTTGTAAATATTAGAAGAAAACCTATAGAACTGACCAGTGGAATGGCATGCTCTGTTGCATCTCCATAACGATTCTTTAAATACCTATATGTAAAACGTTCTACAATTAGTGAGGCTACAATAGTTATGAGTATACCAATAAAAATTGCTACTAACCAATTAATGGGACCATCTGTAATACCAAAAGGCAAGCCATACTTCGCCAAAGCCCAACTCATCATTGCAGAAAGCATAAATAGAGGCGGTATAGTGAAATTAAGAAAATTAAGCATCCCTATTACAAGTGTAAAAGCAACTGCTACCATTACATAAATACCACCAAGCATCAGGCCTGATATAATTTGCTGTATTAAAATCATTTATTATACCTGAATTAGAAAACTATAATTTATAAAAATATATTATAGATAAAGTCATAAATTTTCAAAAAAAAACTTACAAAATTCTTTGTAAAAATATATTATGATGATGAATTAGCTTTAATAAACCATATAATGATTAATCAACCTTCAGTAACCTGAAACTTCTAGTAAAAATATAATGAAAAAATCATATATACTAGCCAGATCATACTTAATTATTATTTTATTTTTTTTTAATATATTTATAAAAGTAAGTACAACCGAGGCGACAAAACTAAATGATTTAGACAAAGAGATAATAAATGGAATAATAGCGACACAAAATGAGTCTATAGCCGCAGTCAAAGAATTCAAAAATTTTCAAAAATCTAGAAATAATTCTATAAATTTAATTAATATAATTTTAGAAAATCATTCATCCAATATAAATAAAATTAAATATTTTAAAGTTAAAAAAGAAAATGAAGAAAGTCTGATTGACTACGAGATTCCTATAGATGATCTAAATACTCCGGAAAAATTTATATCGTTCTTAATTGATTTAACTGAAAGTAACTTGGCTGCCTACGGAGATACAATTGACTCTATTGTTAATGAAAAACTCCAGAAAATAATAGAGGATATTATGATTAAAGACCTCAAGACCTTGAGAATATTGAACGATTATAATAACAAAGTTAAATAATTACTCGTAGGGAGAGGACAAAGATCTACAGGTATTACATAACCTGTTATGCCAACCTTGGCTTTCAAATGGTTTATGGCAACTCATACACTTCCTTTTAGAAGGTCTATCAGTTTCAGCTCTAAATTCAAAATCAAGTCCAGGCCTACGTCTTTCCTCTATAGAACGATCTTTATCCATTTGAAACCTTTCAACATATAATCAATATTTGTTAAATAAATTAAATTGATGTATAAACAATTAATTTAAATTTAATCAGAGGTTAACGTGGTTGCTTATTTAATTAGTTTTTCAAGCCAACACAGTAACGATCCGGACTGGAATAAAACTTACGGTGAAATAGTTAAGCCATTACTCGCTAAATATAAAGCCGAGATAATTAGTCGTGGAAAGCCTGAAAAGGGAGAAAGGTCGAAGGAATGGGAAAAAGTTACGCTTATACAATTTCCAACAAAAGACCTGGCTCGAAAATTTCTTGCTGATCCTGACTATCACCATGCAAAGGGCTTAAGAATTTATCATACATCCGGTGAACTATATCTACTAGGTGATGACACTTAAATCCTTTAACCAGTCTCTAATATAGATATAAACTGTATTATTTTTTTCAAGTAATTTAAAAAAATAATTTCGCTTTATAATAATTTTTTTATTTTTCTAAGATTAACGCTAGGTAAAGGGAAATGTGAAAATTTTTGGTGCGAGCGGGGGGACTTGAACCCCCACGGTCAAAAAGACCTCCAGATTTTAAGTCTGGTGCGTATACCAATTTCGCCACGCTCGCAATATTTAAATAAAAAAATTACTATATCTATATTACCTCTCAAAAATTATGTAAATCTCTTTATTAAATTTAAAACTTCAATCTCTCCATTTTTTAGTGCCTCCTTATTAATAGACCTCAAAACTAGAATAGTTCCAGCACTATCATTTTCATAATAAGGGTATGAACCTATTTCAATTTCATGATACTTTTCTTGTATTTTTGTAAGTTCAGGCGCAATAACACCCTCTGGAACTTTTGCATTAATTTCAATAGAATTTAAAATTCTTCCTTTTTTTAAGGTAGGAAGAATAGCATCAAACATAGACCTCATAATTTTAGGAACACCAGCTAGAATAAATACATTTTCTTTCTTAAAACCAGGCGCTTTGCTTATATTATTATAAATCAGTTCTGATCCTTCTGGAGCATAAGCCATTCTCATCCGGGACTCGTTTATTTTCTTCCTGTCTCCATAGTAGTCTAACAAAATCTTGTAAGCATCTTGATTTAAAACATTTTCAACACCAAATGCTTTCGCAATAGATTGAGTAGTAATATCATCATGAGTTGGACCTATTCCCCCAGTTGTAAATACATAATCAAACCTATCTCTAAAATTATTTATAGCAAGAATTATCTCTTCCTCAATATCTGCTATAACCCTTACTTCATTTAATCTGATTCCCGATTTACTAAGGGAATTAGCTATATAAGCTATATTTTTGTCCTCAGTTCTCCCTGAAAGAATTTCATTGCCGATAATTATCAAGCCTGCCAAATAAATTCTTTCTTTAATTTTTTTCATACTAACCTTATAACACTAGTTTATGGTTGACCCAATATATTAAATAAAATTAAGTAGAAGTAGTTTGAATTTCAATTCTAAATTAATAAAAGGTCTATTTATTAGGCGATACAAACGATTTTTTGCTGATGTGCAATTAGAAAATGGTATTGTTACTGCTCATTGTCCAAATACTGGAAGTATGAAAGGACTTTTAAACAAAAATGATACTGTTTGGCTATCAGAGACTAATAACCCAAAGAGAAAACTAAAATACACTTGGGAATTAGTTAAAGACAATAAAACCAACTCACTTGTAGGCATAAATACACATTTACCGAATAAATTAGTATATGATTCGCTTTTAAATAATAAGATAGAAGAATTTAATATTTATGATAATATAAAAAAAGAAGTACCCTATGGAAATAATTCAAGGATTGACTTTCTGTTAGAAGGTAAAAAGATAAGCCCTTGTTACTTAGAGGTCAAAAATGTACATTTTTCAGATGGATATGGAATAGCAAAATTTCCTGATGCGATTACATCTAGGGGTCTTAAACACCTACATGAGTTGATAGAAGTTGCAAATAATGGGTATAGAGCGGTAATGCTATATTTAATTCAGAGAGAAGATTGCAATAGATTCGCTTTAGCTGATGATATTGATCCAGAGTACTGTAAAGTTTTTAATGAGGCATTAAAAAATGGCGTAGAAGTTCTGTGTTTTTCTTGTAAGATATCTACATCATCAATATCTATTGGAGATAAAATAAAATTCTAAATTAATTTAACAAAAGAGATTAAATGTCGTATATAGATTCTACGAACGCACCTGAAATAAATAATGGTTTAATTAAGATTCATTCTAAAAGTGATTTTGATGGAATGAGAATAGCTGGACGCATTGCATCAAATACCCTTGATATGATAACCGAATATGTTAAACCCGGAATAAAAACTGAAGATCTTGATAACATATGCAGAGACTATATAGAAAATGAAGGTGCTATACCTGCCCCTCTAAATTATAGAGGGTTTCCAAAATCAATATGTACCTCAGTTAATCATGTTGTATGCCATGGTATTCCTGGTGAAAAAGTTTTGGAAAAAGGGGATATTTTAAATATTGATGTTACAGTAATATATAATGGTTGGCACGGGGATACTAGTCGAATGTTTTTTGTCGGAGATGTAAGCATTAAGGCTAGAAAGTTATCTGATATAACATATGAAGCAATGATGAGAGGTATAGAGATTATTAAACCTGGAATTACTACCGGTGATATTGGTCATGCAATACAAACTTATGCTGAGTCCAAAAAATACTCTGTAGTTAGAGACTTTTGTGGACATGGAATAGGAAAAGTATTTCATGACGCACCCAATATTCTTCACTATGGTCAGCCAGATTCTGGTATAGAACTTAGAGAAGGAATGTTTTTTACAGTTGAACCAATGATAAATATAGGTAAATGGCAAGTTAAAATGTTAAATGACGGGTGGACTGCTGTTACCCGAGATAAATCTCTTTCAGCACAATTTGAGCACTCAGTTGCTGTAACCTCAAATGGATTTGAAATTTTTACAGAATCATCTATAAAAAAATGTAAGCCTCCTTTTTGATCTATTTAAAAAAATATGATAAATTTTTTTTACTAATTTAGGTAAACAAATGATTCCAAGATATTCTACAGAAAAAATGTCAGAAATTTGGTCTGAAAAAACAAAATTTCAAATTTGGTTTGAAATAGAATCTTTTGCATGTGACGCACAAGCTGCTCTAGGTATAATACCAGAGAAATCTGCGAAAATTATTAGGGAAAAAGGTAAATTTCAGATAGATAGAATTAATGAGATTGAAAAGAAAGTTCACCACGACGTAATTGCATTTTTAACTAACCTTTCTGAAAATATTGGGCCTGAAGCAAGGTTCATCCATCAAGGTATGACCTCTTCCGATATTTTAGATACATGTTTGTCAGTCCAACTTGTTAGAGCATCAAATATACTACTTAACTCAATCGATAAACTACTAGATAGTCTTAAAGAAAGAGCTATGGAATTTAAATATACTCCATGCATCGGTAGAAGTCATGGAATACACGCAGAACCAACTACTTTTGGTTTAAAATTAGCACAGGCATTTGCTGAATTTTCAAGAAACAAAGATAGATTAATAAAAGCCAAAAAAGAAATTTCTTATTGTTCAATATCAGGAGCAGTAGGAACATTTGCGAATATCGACCCTAGGGTAGAAAAATATGTATCGGAAAAACTTGGTTTAGATACAGAGACAATATCAACACAAATTATTCCAAGAGACAGACATGCTTACTTTTTTTCTATACTAGCTATCATTTCATCTTCTATTGAACGTTTATCTGTTGAGATACGTCATCTTCAAAGAACTGAGGTTATGGAAGCTGAAGAGTTTTTCTCTAGAACCCAAAAAGGGTCTTCAGCAATGCCTCATAAAAGAAACCCAGTATTATCTGAAAATCTGTCAGGAATTGCTAGGTTAATTAGGAGTTATTCAATTCCAATTTTGGAAAATGTGGCTCTTTGGCATGAGAGAGATATATCCCACTCTTCAGTAGAGAGAGTTGTTGCTCCAGATGCAACAATTGCACTAGATTTTGCTTTAAACAGACTAGATAATGTGATTGATAAATTAATAGTATACCCAAAAAGAATGACAGAGAACCTTGAGCAACTAGGTGGTCTTATCTTTTCACAAAGAGTTCTATTAGCCATAGTTGATTGTGGTATTTCTAGAGAAAAGGCATATGAAATCGTTCAGAAAAACGCTATGAAAGTGTGGGAAAGCAAAGGCAGTTTTCTAGAGCAATTAAAAAAAGACAGTGATGTTCGGGAAATTCTTCCAGATAATGAGCTAGAAAAACTTTTTGATCTTCAGTATCATTTGAAATATGTAGATGATATTTTTGATAAGGTATTTATTTAAAAAATTAATCTTTAGCTTCAAATTCAATTTGTGATCTAGCTACTACAAGTAACTCGTCCATCTTCTCCCTGATTTCAACTTCTGTTATTTCAGGTGAAGCTTTTTTTAAATCACTAAAAATTTTTCTGAGCACGTCTTCGTCTCCAGGTTCTTCAAAATCTGATAAAACTGTTTGCTTAGCAAACTCATCTGCTTCTGATTTAGAGAGACCAAGAATATCTGCGGCCCATAAGCCCAATAACTTATTTCGTCGAGATACTGATTTGAATTCAAAATCTGCAGTTCTTGAGAATTTTGTTTCTTCAGCGTTCTTTTTTTTATCCAAAGGTGATGACATAAGACTTTCCTTAAATTACAGATGATTAAACATTTAATATACTTATTGCATATTTCAACTGTGGAATCATTAGATTTTCTTATAGTTGCAACATTCTACAATTTTATCATTATTTTTAAAGAAATTACTTCATTGATAATCAAATATTTCTAAGTTAATTTGTTATTCTTTATGTTATTATTTAACAAATTATTGGTATATTTGAGATTTTATATGACGCGTCGCAAACAGATATATGAAGGCAAGGCCAAAGTCCTCTTCGAAGGTCCAGAGCCTGGGACTATTGTTCAGTATTTTAAAGATGATGCGACTGCTTTCAATAATAAGAAAAAAGGTACTGTCACCGGTAAAGGTGTGCTCAATAATAGAATATCAGAACACTTAATGATTAAGTTAAATGATATGGGAATTCCTACTCATTTAATTAAAAGATTAAATATGAGAGAGCAGTTAATTAAAAAAGTAGAAATAATCCCTATTGAGGTAGTAGTAAGAAATATTGTTGCGGGCTCTCTGGCTGTGAGACTAGGTTTAAAAGAAGGCGATAAACTCTCAAGGTCTATAGTTGAATTTTTCTATAAATCAGACGAGCTAAATGATCCTTTAATTACTGAGGAACATATCACAGCATTTGATTGGGCATCTACATATGAGATGGATGAAATAGTTACTATGTCTCTCCGGATTAATGACTTTTTATCTGGACTGTTTTTTGGAGCTGGAATTAAATTAATCGATTTTAAATTAGAATTTGGAAGAATATATTCTAAAGACGAAGTTAAAATTATACTAGCAGACGAAATTAGTCCTGACTCCTGTAGGCTTTGGGATCTAAAGACAGATGAGAAATTAGATAAAGATAGGTTTAGAAGAGATTTAGGAAATACAGCTGAAGCCTATCAAGAAGTAGCAAGGCGATTAGGTGTTCTACCCGAGTCTAGCAATAATTTTACAGATGAAAAGTTAAACTAATATTATGAAAGCAAAAATATTTATTACTCTTAAGGACGACGTGTTAGATCCACAAGGAAAAGCAATTTCCAAATCTTTAAAAAATCTTGGATTTGAAGGAATAAGTGATGTTCGGCAGGGAAAACTTATAGAAATTAAGATAGATAACGATAATAAATCTAAAGTTTTTAATGAGATTGATAACATGTGCAAAAAACTTCTAGCAAATACTGTGGTTGAAAATTATAAAATAGAAATTACTGAATAAAAAATAATTGTTGTGAAAGTATCTTTAATCATATTTCCTGGGTCAAATTGTGATAATGACGCAAAAATAGCTTTAGAAAAATTAATTAAAGCTAAAGTAAATATGGTATGGCACAAAGAAACTTCTCTTCCTAAAACAGACCTAATAGTTCTTCCTGGTGGTTTTTCTTATGGGGACTATTTGAGGCCCGGTTCAATAGCTAGTAAATCTCATATATTATTTGATATAATTAAAAATGGAAAAAAAGGAACTCCTATTTTAGGTATTTGCAATGGTTTTCAAATTTTAACTGAAGCAAAACTATTGCCTGGCACCCTTACTCGAAATATTCAATTAAAATTTATATGTGAAAATACATATTTGCGTGTAGTTAACAATGATACAATTTTTTCATCTCGATATAATAATAATGAGATAATAAATATACCAATTGCTCACCATGATGGGAATTACTTTGCACCTGATCATACTATCAATGAATTGGAGGATTCGAACAGAATTATCTTTAAATACTGTGATAAAGATGGTTTTGTTACTAAGACAACGAATCCAAATGGATCTATAAATAATATTGCAGGTATTGTTAATGATTCAAAAAATATTCTTGGCATGATGCCTCATCCTGAGAGAGCATATGATCCACTTACAAAAAATATTGACGGCACAAAAGTTTTCACCAGCCTATTGGATATAATCTTATAATGAGTGATTACAGTGAAATTGAAATAAAGACATCTGATAAAAAAGCTGAGGATCTTGGTTTAACCAAATCTGAATATCAGAAAATAAAAAAAATACTTAACAGAGAACCAAATTTTACAGAACTTTGTATATTCTCTGCCATGTGGAGTGAACATTGCTCATATAAATCATCAAAAAAATGGCTCAAAACAATGAACTTTCAAAATTCAAGTGTTATTTGCGGGCCTGGAGAAAATGCAGGTGTGATTGATATAGGAAATGGTTTAGCTGCGGTGTTTAAAATGGAAAGTCATAATCACCCATCATACATTGATCCATATCAAGGAGCAGCAACTGGAGTTGGAGGGATTTTAAGAGATGTTTTCACTATGGGGGCAAGACCAATAGCAAACCTTAATTGTATAAGATTTGGAGATCCAAGTCATCCAAAGACCAAGTATCTAATCGAAGGAGTAGTGGCTGGAATAGGTGGGTACGGAAATTGTGTAGGTATTCCAACAGTAGGTGGCGAAACATACTTTAATGAAAATTATAACAATAATATTTTGGTTAATGCAATGACTGTTGGAATAGTGAGTGCAAATAAAATATTTTATTCTAAAGCATCAGGTGTCGGAAATCCGGTTATTTATGTTGGATCGAAAACAGGAAGAGATGGAATACATGGTGCTTCTATGGCATCAGCTGAATTTGATCAAACAATTGAATCTAAAAGACCAACAGTTCAAGTTGGGGATCCTTTTACAGAAAAATTATTATTGGAAGCATGTTTAGAATTAATGAAAAGTGACTCCATAGTTGCAATACAAGATATGGGGGCTGCTGGATTAACATCATCTTCTTTTGAAATGGCATCAAAAGGAAACCTTGGAATAGAAATTAATTTAGATAAAGTTCCACAACGTGAAAAGAATATGAAGGCATTTGAGTTAATGTTATCTGAAAGTCAAGAAAGGATGCTAATTGTAGTAAAAAAAGGAAAAGAAAAAGAGGCAGAAAAAGTTTTTTTAAAGTGGGAATTACCATTCTCAATAATTGGTAGATTAACAGATAGTGGAAATATGGTTTTATATAAGAGTGATAAAATAGTTGCAAATTTACCAATATCACCTCTTGTTTCCGAGGCACCTGAATATGATAGAAAGTGGAAAAGATCGAAACATTATACTCAAAATCCTATAAAAAAATTAGAAAAATTAGATTTAAAAAAAAATTTAATCCAATTAATTAGCTCCCCAAATTTATCTTCAAAAAAGTGGGTTTGGCAACAATACGACCATATGGTAATGACAAATACAATTACTGGTCCAGGCTCTGATGCTGCAGTAGTAAGAATAGAAAGAAGCGACTCTGCGCTTGCAATAACAACTGATTGTAACCCTAAATATGTTTTTGGAAATCCAAAATCAGGTTCTAAACAAGCTATAGCTGAAAGTTGGAGAAATTTAATTTGCGTTGGAGCTAAACCTATAGCAATTACTGACTGTTTAAACTTTGGTAACCCAGAAAAACCAGAAATTATGGGACAAATAGTTGAGTCGATTGAAGGGATAAAAGAAGCCACAGAGGTATTAAATTTTCCAGTGATATCTGGGAATGTTTCACTTTATAATGAAACTGAAGGTAAATCTATTTTACCTACTCCGCAAATTGGAGCAGTGGGTGTAATTAATGATATCAGTAATATTGCAAGTATTATTTGGAATGAAAATGAATTAATCTATATTCTTGGCAAGAATGATATAGAATTAGGATGCTCAGCTTTTGATGAAATAATTGAGAAAACTGGCATTTCAGAACCACCAACAATAAATTTGAAACAAGAGAAAAAAGTAGGATCCTTCGTTCTAAACAAAATACAAGAAGGATTAATAAAAACTTGTCATGATATATCAGATGGAGGGATTTTGATTGCTTTAGCTGAAATGGCAATAAACAGCAAAATAGGAGCTAAAATTGACCACCCCAAGCTTGACACCACCCCATTAGAGTGGTGGTTTTCTGAGACTCAAGCTAGGTTTATCGTCACCATACCCAAAAATCAAAAAGCTGTTCTCGAAAAAGAGGCAGTAACTCAAAATGTACCTATATTACATTTAGGCATAGTTAAAGGAAATACCTTGCAAATTAATAAAGAAATGTCTATTTCTTTACAAGACTTGGAAAACCATAATAGTTCATGGCTTCCAGATTATATGAATAGCTAGGAAAATTAATAATGGCAATGAGTGCAGATGAAATAGTATCTTTGATAAAAGAATCAATTCCTGATGCTAAAGTGGAAATTCAAGCTCTCAAAGATGATGGAGATCATTTCTCTGCTCTAGTGATATCTGAAAAATTCAAAAACATTAATAAAGTCCAACAACATCAAATGGTATATAAAGCACTGCAAGGGAAAATGGGCGAGCAACTTCATGCATTGGCTTTAAAAACCTCAAGTGATCCTCAAACTAAATTAACTTAATCAAAATATAGAGAAAGAAAATGAGTGAAAAAAATATTCAAGATTATATAAAACAAGAAATTTCTGACTCAGAAGTTTTACTATTTATGAAAGGTACCCCAGTTTTTCCTCAATGTGGATTTTCATCTACTGTAGTTCAGATACTTACTCAAGTTGGTGTAAAATATAAAAGTATTGATGTTCTAAGCGATAACGAGATCAGACAGGGAATTAAAGAATTTAGCGATTGGCCTACTATACCTCAACTATATATAAAAGGTGAATTTGTCGGAGGCTGTGACATAATCACTGAAATGTATCAATCTGGTGAATTAAATACCTTTTTAGAAAGCAAAGGGATTGAACTGCAAAAGCCTTCTATCTAGAAGAATAATATTCAACAACTAGATTAGGTTCCATCATTACAGGATATGGCACATCAGAAAACTTTGGTATTCTAATAAATGTACCCTTAAATTGATCTTGGGTTACACTAATATATTCTGGTACGTCTCTCTCGGGTAAAGAAGCAGATTCAAGTACTAATCCCATAGACTTGGATTTATCTTTAACCTCAACTTCATCCCCAGGTTTGCACCTATAGCTTGGGATATTAACTCTTTTTCCATTAACTTTAATATGACCGTGGTTAACAAATTGCCTAGCAGCAAATACGGTAGGAACAAATTTCATCCTATAGACAATTGCATCAAGTCGTGATTCAAGCAGTCCAATTAAATTTTCAGATGTATCACCCTTCTTTCTTGATGCCTCTTCATAGGTTCTTTTAAATTGCCTTTCTGTAATATTGCCATAATATCCACGAAGTTTCTGCTTAGCCATTAACTGAACACCAAAATCAGATGGCTTCTTTCTTCTTTGTCCATGTTGCCCAGGCCCGTACTCACGCCTATTAACTGGACTCTTTGGCCTGCCCCATAAATTTTCACCTAACCGGCGATTAATCTTATATTTAGACTTTACTCTTTTTGACATAAAATCGACAACGTCCTTGAATTAAATTTTAACAGAAGAGCCGTATCTACACCCCATAAAGCATAATGTCAAATATTCCTTAGTTTAAATATATAAAAAAGTCATAAATCAGCTATTAAACGTAGGTTTCATTATATTTATTGACTAAAGTGACATGCCTGCTCGTTTTATAGCAGTAATAACTCCTCTAAGGGTTTTTACCTCTTTCTTACTTAATTTCGACCTAAGAAAAATTGCTCTAAGGTTTTTGATCATTTTTGGTGCTTTTTCTGGTGGATATAGGAACCCACCCTTTTCTAAATCATTTTCTAGCTGGGAAAAAAAACCTGATAAATCATTTTTGGTTGCTAATAGATTATTTATGTTTGTATGAGAATCTTTGTTATTAGATATTAGTTCTCTAGATTTTTTCATCCAATGAAAACATACAATAAGAACAGCATGAGATAAATTAAATGATTCAAAAGATTTATTTGAAGGTATAGATAAAAGAATATCTGAGTAGTCTAAATCATCATTTTTTAAGCCTGAACTTTCACTTCCAAACATAATACCCCAACGACCTATATTTTCTGAATTTTCTAAATATTGATCTAATGCATCATCTATATTTAATTGATTTTTACTTAAATCTCTTTTTCTTGATGTACAGGCAAGAGTAAAATTCAAATCTGATAATGCTTCTAACGAAGTTTGGTATATACCTGCATTATAAATTATTGACTCTGCCCCTGATGAAGATCTTACAGCTTTAGAATTTGGCCAACCATCTCGAGGTTTTACTATCCTCAAACTTGTTAAACCACAATTAAGCATAGCTCTTGCCGTTGCACCAATGTTCTCTCCAAGCTGAGGTTGGACAAGAATAATAATTGGATCGATAATATTACTCATACTAAAAATTGATAATACTCATGACACATTACCACTTAAACGAGAAATAATTTTATCTTTACCAATTAAAGGAAGTAGCTTTGCCATTTCGGGCCCAAAATTTTTACCTGTTATAGATAACCTCAAAGGCATAAACAAATTTTTTCCCTTTTTACCAGTTTTTATTTTTATTAAATCAGTCCAAATTTTCCAAGAAGAGTTATCAAATTCTTCGTTAGGAATTAAATTTAATGCAAGGTTTATATATTCTTTGTCTTCAATTATTGGCTCGATTTTTCCATAGATTATCTCAAACCATTCTTGGGCTTCTTTAAAAACTTTTATGTTGTTCTTAACTGCTTCCCAGAAATCGGAAGAAGCAGTATTGAAATTAAACTCAATTGATTTTTTATTAAAGAATTCATAAGTTTGTTTTTGTAAAAAATTTGAATTAAGATCGTTTAAAAGCTTTTCATCAAAAGGAGCATTTGATTTTCCTAGAGAATTAATGTCATAGTTTTGTTTTAAATCATTAATTTTATAGAATTCATTTTGTTCTGTTATAGAACCAACAAAAGTAAGATAATTTAGTAAAACTTCAGGCTCAATTCCTCTATCCCTTATTCCCTTGATGCTTAAGCTACCTATTCTTTTTGACAAAGGACCGCCATTGACATCTGTCATAAGTGAGTGATGAAAAAAATTGGGAGATTTTGCCTCTAGAATTTGAAACAAATAAATTTGCACCCCACTATTTGTTATATGATCACTTCCTCTTATAATATTACTTACCTTGGAATAAATATCGTCTACTACAGAAGTAATAGTATATAAATACCTACCATCAGCTCTCACTATAACTGGATCACTATGAGATTTCGTATCAAACTTAATCTCACCATATATCTTATCATTCCAAATAATAGGATCATCCGGCAGCTTTAATCTCCAATAAGGTTTTCTCCCCTCAGATTCGTATTGTTCTTGCTTGTCTGCTGAAATTTTAAGAGATGATCTGTCATAAACTGGTGGGAGACCAGCACTTCGTTGTCTGGATCTTTTTATAGATAATTCCTCATCTGTTTCATAACATTTATAAATAAGTTTCTCATTTTTTAAATAATTAAAAGCTTCATTATAGGACTCTATTCTCTCAGATTGAGCATATGTCAAATCCCAGTCCAAACCAATCCATTTAAGATCCTCTTTAATCATATTAACATACTCTATCTTTGACCGTGATGTATCGGTATCATCAATCCTAAGCAAAAAATCTGAATTAATTTTTTTTGCATATATCCAGTTTATAATTGCTGTTCTGAGATTCCCTACGTGGAGCAAACCTGTAGGACTAGGAGCAAACCTTAAGACCATTAATTTAATACTTTCTCAAAAAATTGGTTTGTAATTGGATACCTTCTTTCTCTACCAAAGGATTTATTTGTTATTTTAATCCCAGGAGGGGATTGCCACCTTTTATATTCAGCAATTTTTAACAACTTATATACTTGAATAACAGTATTTCTATCAAAACCATCTGATATTATCTGATCTAAGGACATTTCTTTTTCAATTAAATTTATAAGTATAGCATCTAAAATATCATATTCAGGGAGCTTATCTTGATCAAATTGGTTTAATTTTAATTCAGCAGTTGGAGGCTTGCTAATAATATTTTTTGGAATAACTTCACATTTTTTTCCTTTAAAAAATTCCAAAAAATTCTCATTGCGCCATGCTGCTATTTTAAATACCACTGTTTTATAGACATCTTTAAGAACCGAAAACCCTCCACACATATCTCCATAAAGGGTTGCATAACCTACAGACATCTCAGATTTGTTTCCAGTAGCAATAACCATATCACCAAATTTATTACTCATTGCCATTAAAATCGCACCTCTAACCCTAGACTGAATGTTCTCTTCAGTCTCATCCTCTTCTAATCCACTAAATATTTTATTAAAAATATTTGTATATTCATTTAGTATATTCTTAATATTTATTACGCTATATTTAACACCTAGTAAATCTGAACATTCTTTTGCATCGGTTAAACTCTCATTAGATGTATAAATTGATGGCATCATAACACAATGAACTTTTTCAGAACCAAGAGCATCAGTTGCAATACAGGCTGTAAGAGCGGAATCGATACCCCCTGACATGCCTATAATTACTCCCTTGAAACCATTTTTATTTATATAATCCTTTAAACCTAAAACAAGAGCTGAATACACTTCTTGATTAGCGTTTAATTCATAATTAAGGTTATCAGAAAAATTTAATAGTTTTCCGTTAATTTCTTTCTTCCAGCAAACTAACTTGGAATTACTTTGCCACCCTGATAAAGAAACTATTTTATTTCCATTTTGATTTAAAACAAATGAATTTCCATCAAAAACTAATTCGTCCTGCCCTCCTAATTGATTAACATAAATTAGAGGTAAATTAGTTTCATTTACTCTCATAGAAGCAATTTTTTCTCTATCATATAATTTTTTAATATCAAATGGAGATGCATTTATAACAATTAGTATTTGTGCGCCAGCCTCAAATAAAGACTTACAAACTTCAGCTGTCCACATATCTTCACAAACTAATACACCACAGTTAACACCTCTAATATTAATTAAAGAATTAGATTTTGAAGAAACAAAAAATCTTTCTTCATCAAAAACCCCATAATTTGGTAAATTATTTTTTAAACTCATACCAATTATTTTTCCATGATCGATAACAAGTGCTGCATTGTACATATTACCTTTTGCAACCCATGGAGTACCTAAGATAATCGCTGGACCATTGCTTCCAATTGATTCTATAAATTTTTTTACTTCCTCTTCAATTTTTTCTGTGAATGATGGCCTTAAAATTAGATCATCCGGTGGATAGCCTGAAACAACCAGTTCTGATGTTATTAATACATCTGCACCTAGCCTCTTAGCTTCTTCCCAAGATTTTCTAACTAAACTTAAATTATAAGAAATATTTCCTACAATTGGATTTAGTTGGCAAAGGTATGTACTAAATGATTCTTTCATTTTAATTTAATATATTTTTATTTTACTTCAGTCTATAATTTTAGTTCTGTTGTTTAAAGGTTAGGTAACATACAATATGAAAGATAATATCCTACCAATTAAGGGGCACCAAGTTATCCTTGGCAGCAGGCCACATGGCCTACCTAAAGAAAATGACTTTGAAATAAAAGAATTTCAAGTTGAAAGACCCAAAAAGGGCGAAATTCTTATTGAAACTCATTATCTTTCAGCAGACCCCTTTCAAAGAATGAGATTAAACTCTTCTTCAGGATATGGCAAAACAATAAATTTGGGAGAAACTATCAAAGGAAGAATTGCAGGAAAGGTGATAATTTCTGAAAATCCTGAATTTAATATAGGAGATTTTGTGGAGGGAATGCTTGGTTGGAAAACTTATGCAATCTCAGACGGCAGTAATTCTCGTGCAGAATATGCCCCAGGGATAACTAAAATTGACTTGAATAAAGCTCCTATCTCAGCATGGCTTGGTATCCTTGGGTTTCCTGGTATTACTGCCTATTTCTCATTAATAGAAACAGGGAAATTGAAAAAAGGGAATACTGTAGTAGTATCAGCCGCCGCCGGAGCGGTTGGTTCAATTGTAGGACAAATTGCAAAAATTAGTGACTGTAAGGTAATAGGGATAACCGGAAGTGAGAGAAAAGTTGATTACCTAATTAATAAATTAAATTTTACATATGCGATTAACTATACAGAAGGCAACATTTCAAAGAAAATAAAAAAATTTGCACCAGATGGAATTGATATTTTTATTGACAATACAGGCGGGCCAATTGCAGACGAGGTCTATGAAAATTTAAGATTAAATGCTAGAGTTGTTCTTGTTGGTAATATTTCACAGAATAATCAAAAAAATGAAATACAAAGGAGAGACCTTCAAAATATGATAATGAGAACACGAGCAACTGTTGCAGGGTTTATTGTTTATGATTTTGAAAAAAGAGCAGATGAAGCCAGGGAAAAACTTTCTAGCTGGATTAAAGAAAAAAAGATTAGATACGATCAAACATTGGAATTTGGGATAGAAAATGCACCTAAAGCGTTTATTTCAATGCTTAATGGAGGAAATATAGGGAAACAACTAATTAGACTACCCGTATCAATTAAAGAAAATACATAATTTTACCTAAATAAAAACTCTCGACCTTTCTTTACTGATTTATTTCCATTGTATTCCACTATATCAGCTGTTGCATATGTCTCTTCCCAAATATCTGGGAGATATGAACCTGTACCAATTACATCAATTGGGGCGTTTACACTTGCCATAACTTTACATTTTGAAGGGTTAAAACCTGAACTTGCAACTATTTTGACTTTATGAAATTTATTTTCATCCAAAATTTTCCTCAAATAATAAATTGCTGCTGCAGAAACACCTGTACCAACAAGCCACTTTAGTTCATTTTCTGATCTGTACTGCCTAATACTATTAGGCGCCTGAGACTCAAGAATAGCGTAAGAACGCTCAGTATCTAAACCTTCTATAAATCTTCCCCCATGAGTATCGAGTCTCACAGATAATTTTCCTTCATTAGCAAGATCTGAAAATCTATTACATACCTCTAAACTATCAGATATTTCTTTACCAAAATAATCAACTAATACTGTCATATCCTCACCTGAAAAAGTTTCACTATAAAGTTCAGCAGCTTTTAAGGTTGAACCAGCGTAGCCAATTAATGAATGAGGCATAGTACCATATGCTTTTTCATTTCCGAAATAATGAGCAGTGGCCTGAGTAGCGTTTCCAATAAAGCCAATAGAATTGAATTCTTTTTGAGCAACCCTACTTCCAACACTAGCAGCGTATGACATAATTTCTGACATCTCTGTACCAGCACAATGTCTGGCATCCATAGCTAAAAAACTAACACTAGGAAGGTCTTTGCACATTGAGTACGCGTTGTAAGCAGCTACACAAGCGGGGCCTAAATTTTGAAGGAACAGTGTTTCCAGATCTACTAACTTTGAAAATGGCCCACTAATAAATACCAATGGATCACCCGCACCAACCCAATCACCTTCCTCATAACATAGGTCAATCTGTATATTAAAATTTCTTTTTTTTGCAACATAATTAAGATTTTCTAACATCAAATTTGGAGTAAAAATAACTGGTCTACGCATAAAAATAGCATACTTTACATTCATATCTCCAGACTGATTTACAATTTTTTTTGTTTGATTGAAGTAGTGATCGGTATAACTCTGAATAAGTTTTTCAGATTTAAAAACATCAAATGGCATCAAAAGCCTCCTTAATCAAATAGTAAAACTATGATCTGTTTTGGTATTTGATTTAAGTATATCAGCTATCAAAAAAGATAGCTCAAGAGCCTGTTTTGCATTTAGCCTTGGGTCACAAAATGTATGATATCGACTACTCAAGTCCTCTTCAGATATTTCTTGATCACCACCTAAACACTCAGTTACATCTTGACCTGTCATCTCAAAATGCACTCCACCTGGGTATGTTCCTTCTGATGAATGACATGAAAAGAAATTTTCAACTTCTAGGATGATATCATCCAATTTTCTAGTTTTGTAACCATTGGATGCTTTCAAAGTATTACCATGCATCGGATCAGAAACCCACACGACATTTCTACCTTCTACTAGAATCTTTTTAATTAGTTTTGGAAGGTGCTTTTGAATATTTTCTGCCCCCATCCTTACTATCAATGTAATACGACCAGGTTCATTTTTTGGATTTAGTTTATCAGTAATTTTTACTAACTCTTCTGGATCCATTGAAGGGCCAACTTTGATACCAATTGGGTTATCTAATCCACTAAGAAATTCAACGTGTGCTCCGTCTAATTGCCTGGTCCTATCCCCAATCCATAAAAAATGAGCAGAGGTTCCATACCATAATCCTGATGTAGAATCTTTTCTTGTCAAAGCTTGTTCATAACCCAGTAATAAAGCTTCATGTGATGTATAAAAGTCTGTTTGTTTAAGCAAGGGAACATTTTCAGGTTTGATCCCACATGATTCCATAAACTTGAGACTTTCAGCAATTCTCTCAGCAATCTCTTTATATTTTTCACCTTGACGGCTTTCACTTACGAAATCTAGATTCCATCCATGTACTCTTCTGAGATCTGAATACCCCCCCTGGGAAAAAGCTCTGATTAAATTAAGAGTAGAGGAAGACTGAAGATAAGCTTGAATCAATCTTTTTGGATCGGGCTTTCTCATATTTTTATTAAATTCGATTGAATTAATTATGTCTCCCCTATAACTTGGTAAATCAATTCCATCTTGTGTTTCAGTAGCAGATGATCTTGGCTTAGCAAATTGCCCTGCCATTCTTCCGATTTTTACTACTGGTAGAGAACTTCCAAACATTAAAATTACTGACATTTGAAGTAAAACTCTAAATGTATCTCTGATATTATCTGGATGAAATTCTGAAAAGCTCTCAGCACAATCTCCGCCTTGTAACAAAAATGCCTTTCCTTCTGAAACTTCAGCTAGAATTTTTTTTAAGTTTCTTGCTTCTCCAGCAAAAACTAAGGGCGGATAAGACTGAAGCTTAGCCTCAACTTCGCTCAACTCAGCTTCATTTTCGTATTTTGGCTGTTGCTCAATTGGCTTATTTTTCCAGCTATCTAATGACCAAATATTTCCCATTTATCTATCCTAAAAATCTAAACTGACAAAATATAGTAAAAAATTATAAACTCAATTCAAATTTATGATACCTTAGTTCTCATCGTAACAAATTCCTCAGCTGCAGAGGGATGAATACCCAAAACAGAGTCCAATTGATCTTTAGTTACACCAATTTTTAACGAAACAGCAAGACCCTGAATTATTTCGCCAGCCTCAGACCCAACCATATGGAACCCTAAAACTTTTTGACTCTGCGAGTCTACCACAATCTTCATAAAAGTTAACTCATTTCTATTTGTTAATGTATGTTTTAAGCTTCTAAAACTTGACTGGTAAATATCAACATCTGTATATTTCTTTTTTGCTTCCTCTTCAGTTAAACCTACAGTGGCTACATTAGGCAAACTAAAAACTGCCGTTGGTACCATTGAATAATCCATTAAATTATTTTTATTTCCAAAAACAGTGTCTGCAAAACAAATCCCTTCATTTAAGGCAACAGGCGTTAGATTAAACCTATCTGTGACATCTCCAATAGCATAAATATTTGAAATATTTGTCTTATGATTAGAATCAACTATAACAGCGCCTTTGCCATTCATTCTTACACCAATATTTTCAAGACCTAAATTCCTTGTATTGGGTATTCTTCCAGTTGCAAACATTACTACATCAGTCTCAATTTTTAAATCATTGTTAGTCTTTACAATTTTTTTAGAATCAGATTCTTCTATTGAGACAATTTCTTGAGAGGTAAATAATTTGATACCTTTCTTTTTGATTTCTTCAGCAAGAAAATTTCTTAATTGGAAGTCAAAACCTTTCAGAATTTGATCACCTCTGTAAATAATTGTTACTTCAGATCCTAGGCCATTAAATATACTTGCAAACTCAACAGCAATATAGCCTCCACCATTAATAATGATTTTTTTTGGTATTTTTTCTATATGGAAGGCTTCATTTGAAGTGATAACATTATTAATACCACTAATATTGGGCAAAAAAGGTAGACCGCCGGTAGATATAAGAATTTTATCAGCTGTAATTGTCTTATCACCTACTTTTAAAGTGTGATTATCTACGAAAACACCTTTGTTCTCGAATAACTTTACATTATTAGAACTTAATATTTTCTTATAAATTTCATTTAATCGATCAATTTCTATGTCTTTATTATTTATTAAGTTACTCCAACTAAATGAATTTATATCAATATTCCACCCATAAGCTTTACTATCTTCTAATTCCTCAAAATATTCTGCCGCATAAACAAGAAGTTTTTTTGGAATACAGCCCCTAATTACACAGGTCCCACCCACTCTATCTTCCTCACAAATACCAACTTTGGCACCATAAGAAGAGGCAACTCTTGAAGCTCTAACACCTCCTGATCCAGCTCCTAAAACAAACAAATCATAGTCAAAATTTTTCATAACTTTACCTAAATTAATTTTTTTTACTTTTTTGTCTCTTATATTCTTCTATCTCAATTTTGATTCCATCATTAAAACTAATTGGTTTGAAATCAAAATCTTTTGTAGCATCTGAATGTGAGTATACTTTATTTTCTTTCATTCTCAATATTTGCTCATAACTCACTGAAAAAGATTTTTTATTTAATAATTTATAAAAAAATAATAGAGCTAAGCTAAACCATATTGGAATATGAATATAAAGATTTTTTCTTGATAATAAAGATGAAACTGTTCTTAATATTGAATTATAACTTATTTCAGAGCCTCCTGAAAGGTTATAGCTTCTCCCAATAACTTTATTTTTACTCATCAAAACATCATAATATGCATTAGCAAGATCCTTCGCAAATATTGGTTGGAAGAGATTTTTACCTGACCCAAAAATTGGAAATACATAACTATTATCTAGATAGTTAATCAATTTCCACATATTCTTATCCTCTTCGCTTCCATAAATCATGGTGGGGCGAATTATAGTTATTAAATCAGAAAATTTTGAAATTGAATTTTCAATATTTTTGTATTCATTTGATGCTGATTTGAATTTAGAATATATACCTGTAGTATGAACACAAATAAACCATTCAACATTCTTTCTTATACCTAATTGAATTAATGGCAAACTAAAATGAATGCCTGCAATATTGAAAACAGTATCTACATTATTAAAACTCTCAGCAATAGATTCAATATTATTTAAATCACCTTGAAATAATTCAATTTTTAAATTTAACTCTTTGAGCCAGTCTACTTTAGAGTTTTTTCTAACTATACATCTAATTTTTCTAGAATAACTCTCATTGTGAAGCCTTTTTAAAAAAATTTTTCCAGTATGACTTGTCGCACCAGTTACTAAAAGCATATAATTACCTCAAAAAAAAATAATATTAAATTATTTCAGAGAAGGGAGCAAATAATGACAGTTTACTGGATATTAGACAATGAAATAACGAATGAAGAAGACTATAATAAATACAGAAAGGAAGCACCTTACTATGTTCGACGTCATGGAGGAGAATTCTGTGTAAGAGGAGGATCTATTGACCTAATCCATGGTGAATGGCAACCTAAAAGAGTTGTAATTTTAAAATTCCCATCAAAAAAAGCCTACGAATCATTTATAAATGATCCTGATTACAAGCCTTGGAAACAAATGCGAGAAAAAGCAAGTATAACTAATAATGTCTTACTACTTGAGGGAACAGAATAGAAGAGGATTAATAGTGTATATAGCAATGAATAGATTTCATATTAAACTAGGATTTGAGATGGAGTTTGAGAAAGTATGGAAAACAAGGGAAACATATTTAAATGATGTGGATGGTTTTATAAAATTTAATTTAATTAGAGGTAAAAGTGATACTGATTTTACACTATATGCATCACACAGCACTTGGGAAACAGAACAAGATTTTTTGAACTGGACAAAATCAGACTCCTTTAAATTGGCTCATAAAAATGCCGGGCAGAATTCAAACATGTACCTTGGGCACCCTATCTTTGAAGGTTTTAATATAGTTATATAATTTTAAATTTTTCAGACGAACTTTTAAATTAAGATACCATTATATTTTTAAAAAAAAATAATATGTGATTTAATGAATAAATTACTAAGACGGACCCTGATCCTATAACTTGTAATAGAAATATAAAGACTGAAACTAGATGCAAAAATTTGAAATACTTTTCTGATATCAAATCTCCTTCTAAGGTCAGGTCTCTTAACTTATTAATTTTTGGGGTTATAATATAAATATTAGCAAGAAATCCAAAGCCCATAATTATACTAATGGTACTTCCATAGAAACTTTTGCCAATTAAAAATAAAATAGCAGCTAATATCACTATAATTAAACAAAACTTAAATAGCCGTGGAAAAATATATCTAAGAAATTTCTGTAAATTATCACCCTTTAATATGTTAAATACAGCAGGTGTAGTTACAAACATAAATGATAACATAGTTCCAATTAAAACGGCATGCAGAGTGAGAGCTAATAAATTTTCCATACACCTGATATGTTCATTTTTTCTTTATAATCAAGAGGCATACCTACCTTGATTTTTTTAGTTTAATTAAATGATATTTAGATTTTTGTGTTTCCGAATTAATAATATCACATTCAACAACAAAATACCTCCCTAGCATCTCAATCAAATAATCAATCTCTGAGTTCTTAAAGACTTTTTTATTGAAATTTTGTATCATAGAATATCTACCCGCTATCAGTATCATACCGTCTTGATGCAGTATTTTCTTAAATTCTTCCAAATAAATTTCAAGTGGGTCCAAAAAATATATAACATTAATTAACAATAATTTATCTATCGACCCAATCTTAATTATTTTAGATAAATTTTTAGCATCAATATTAATAATATCAATATTTTTATTTTTAAATTTAGCCTCTAAAACATTTCTAAAAACTTTACTAATTTCTATAGCATATATCTTCTTAGGATCGCTTTTTACAATTTCATCTAATGCTTGTCCGTTCCCAGGGCCAATTTCTAATACAGTATCCGTTTTATCAACTGACAACCTTTGAACAGTACTCTTAATCATTTTTCTATTACTAATATCCATTAATTTTTTGGCAATAAATCCAAAAAAAAAGTGTCGAGGCTCACGCATATTTTCAGCCATAATTTTTGTAAATTTTAGTTTATTAAATATAAAAACTATTAAAAAATTATACTTTTTTAAAAAGAAAACTTTTGTTTTATTTGCCATTCTATTTATCTGAGTTTCAGTTTTATTTAATTTCTAAGTAATTTCATCTGACTCTAAGGCATTAGTCATTATTAAAAGTTGTTTATAAGTGGAATTAAATACACAATGCGGGTGCCCAGCAGCTGACCATATCTTTTCAAATCTTCTTAATGAAGTATCAATAATTAAATTTAATTCTCTAGGCAAACCTATAGGAGAGACACCACCAATTGAATAACCTGTAATTTTTTTTACAATTTTTGCTTCTGGCCTAAATACTGACCCCTCTATGTTGAGAATTTTATGAAGTGCTTGTGTTTTACACTTCTTGTCACCCGCAATCAGCACAATAACAGGTGTATGAATTTTTTTAGATTCTATAATAAATATTAACGTTTTAACTATTGCTCCGACTGGAACATTCAAAGACTTAGCAGCATCTAAAGCAGATCTTGCCGTCATCTCAAGTTCAATTACTTGTTGAGGGTGATTATATTGTTTTAAAATTTTCGCAACATTTTTTACTAATTTCTTTTCTAAATTAGATATAACTTACCTCATAAATTTCTACTATTTTGTTCACAAAAGCAGTATATTTACTTTTAATAATATTTAAACTCATAAAATCAAAATTATTGATAGAATCTATAGGCTATATGATATGCAGAACAAATACCCTAAGGCTTATTTTGCGATCCTTAGAAAATCTTTTGAAACATGCCCCCAGTGACATCTTGGGAAATATGGAAATAAATTATGAGTAAACCAATTCTAAAATGGGCAGGCGGTAAAACTCAGCTCATTAACCAAATAGAAAAATTCTTACCCGAAGAAATAAAAAATAGAAAACTAAAAAAATATGCTGAACCTTTTATTGGTGGTGGGGCACTATTTTTTTATCTTCAAGATAAATATAAAATTGATGAAACATATATAAGTGACACAAATAAAGACTTAATACTTCTCTATAAAACAGTTAAAGAGAATTTAAATGAACTATTAAAACAACTATTAATTATATCAAATAAATATCATGCAATTACTATTGAAGAA
Organism: Rhodospirillaceae bacterium; assembly: GCA_002722055.1. Taxonomy (GTDB): domain Bacteria; phylum Pseudomonadota; class Alphaproteobacteria; order SHVP01; family SHVP01. The sequence goes on from PBKD01000014.1 coordinate 140,580, forward strand.
AACAGGAAAGAATACTTTTATAAAATTCGTGAACTTTATAATGAAGGTATAACTGAATCTTCTTATCAAAATTTGACAAAGGAAAGTATCTTTAGAGCAGCCCAGCTAATTTTTCTAAATAGAACAAGTTTTAATGGCTTATATCGAGTAAACAGCATGGGCTTATTTAATGTTCCTTTTGGAAAATATAAAAATCCAGGTATTTATAATGAGAAGGGTTTAAAAGAAGCGTCAAAATTACTTAAAAATACGATTATTGAATGCTCAAGTTATCAAAACTTGCCTAAAGAGTTTCTTTCTAATTCATTAATATATTTTGATCCCCCTTATCGCCCATTATCGAATACATCAAGTTTTACTGCTTACAATAAGTCTAATTTTAATGATATCAGTCAAATTGAACTTGCAAATTATTATAAAAAAATATCAAAAAATAAAAATCTATATTTAATTTTAAGTAACTCAGATCCAAAGAATAGCGACAAAAACGACAAGTTCTTTGATGAATTGTATAATCAATTTATCATTAGCAGAGTAAGTGCAACTAGAATAATTAATAGTAAGTCTGAAGGACGAGGAAAAATAACTGAAATATTAGTAACAAACAAAGAATTTAAAAAAGTTTTAAAGAGATGACAAAAAAACAAAAGAACCCTCACTACGAAATAATAAAAGGTACAAGTCTAATTCTTATGTTTTAAAAAATGTAATTAAAATTTCAGATAAAAACTCTCATAATTAAGTAAAATGTTTTTATTTACTAAATTTGAATTAAACATTAAATATGGTAAAAAAATATGATGAATAATAAAATTTTTACAGTTGGTGGATTGTTCTCAGGCGTTGGAGGTATAGAGCTAGGTTTTTCAAATAAAAAAAAATTCAAGATTGCCTGGGGAACAGATTTTGATATTTACGCTTCAAAAACTTACAGAAAAAACTTTACCCACCCTTTTTATGAAAAAAATATAAATAAACTTAGAGGAAAAGATTTAGAAGCAGTTGATGTGCTTGTAGGTGGTTTTCCTTGCCAGGCATTTTCTGTTGCAGGTTATCAAAAAGGGTTTGAAGACGAAAGGGGCGATGTTTTTTTTCAAATTATAAGATTAATAAACGAGTTACCAAAAAAACCTAAAGTTTTATTACTTGAAAATGTTAAAAATATTTATACTCATGATAAGAAAAAAACATTTAGAATTATCCAAGACAGTTTGGAAAAAACTGGATATTGTGTTTTTTCTAAAATAATGAATACTTGCGAATATACTTGTGTTCCTCAAAATAGGGAAAGAACTTTTATTGTTTGTTTTCTTGAAGGTAAACATGCTTTTTTAGATCCATCAAAACCAAAATCAACCTATTTTCAAAAAGTTTTTCCTCCTGAAAAAATAATTAAACTTAAACCTATACAATATTTTTTAGAAAACGCTGAAGTTGATGAAAAATATTATTATAGACAAGATAAATACAATTATAGAGAATTATCACAATCTGTAACTAAAAAAAATACTTTTTATCAATGGAGAAGAGTATATGTTAGAGAAAATAAAAGTGGTTTATGTCCTACTTTAACAGCAAACATGGGTGCAGGTGGTCATAATGTTCCCTTAATAAAAGACGACTTTGGTATAAGAAAAATTACACCTAGAGAATGTTTTAATCTCCAAGGATTTCCAAAGAATTTTAAGCTACCAAAAGATGTTCCAAACACACAATTGTATAAACAAGCGGGCAATTCAGTAACAGTAGATATGTTTAAAAAATTTGCAGATATAATATACAATACTTTACTTAAAAATTAATTTTTAAGTGCAATCATTCCATTATCAACCCACTTCCAAATATAGATCGCAAGGATACTTCTGTAAGGTTTTGCCCATTTAACTTGAGAAAAATCTTTATCTAATTTCTTATTAAAGATTTTCTGATATCCTTTTTTAAGAGTGGAATCCCCTTCAGGAAAAATATCTAATCTTCCCATATAAAATAATAGAATAATATTTGAAGACCAAGGACCAAATCCATTTAATTTTTGAATTTCATTTTTTGCATCTTGATCATTCAATTTTTTCCAATAATAAAAAATTTTTGTATTATTTTTTACTTTTATTGCTAAGTTTTTCATAAAGTTTATTTTAGTATAAGAGATTCCAATTTTTCTTAAATCTTCGACATTAGTTTTTAAGATGCAATCTGGACTAATTATTTTGGAGGAGGAAAACATTTTTTTCAATCTTGAAAAAATTACATTAGCAACCTTGTTTGATAGTTGTTGATTTATAATTATCTTAATTAAAGACTCATAATTTAAACGGCGTACATTTAAACTAACTGGACCAAGTTGTTCAACCAGTAATTTGAATTTACTATTTTTTTCAAGAAACTTAATCGCATCCGAAATATCAACAAACATTAATATTACCAATCATCAATATTACCTTTTTTTAAAATTTTCGGTTTTAAAGGATCTAAAATTTTATCTGGAATTGAAAACCTTGGTCTTTTACCCTGAAATTGTAAATCTTGGATTTTGTTCTGCAAGGAGGTTGTTAAACCTCTTGGAAACTTCATAGAAAAGATAATTTGAATACTCTCCATCCGAAAAGTATTGTCCAATCTGACCTACTCCACAGTTACCATCTTTTCCAAATCTGTAGGTTGATTAAATAAAGGAAAATCATCAGATTCAATTTCAGTATTGGATTCAATTGATTCATATTTCACATTAGCGAATGTCTTTAAAATTGCCTCTAAAATGTATCTAACACCATCCACAGGAACTGCCATTCCTATTTGTCTTCTCACACTTTCTTTTGAACCATGAAAAATGAAATCATCAGGGAAGGTTTGTAATCTAGCACGTTCTCTGTTAGTGAGTGCTCTATTCTCAATCCAGTGATATACGTGAGTTCCACCTCCTCCACTTCCAGTAATAGTATATGCTGGTTTCTCCGGGTCTAATCTTTTATAAATCATAGATAATTTCGCACCTTTAACATTTAGTTTTAAGTTTTCAGGCAAATCTGCGGTCCAAGCATTTTCACCTGGTTTTATATGTTTTAAACGTTCAACAACATTAGTACTTTGTTTTGTAAATTCGTGATTTGCACAATCGCTTTTAATAGGTGGTTCAGTAATAGCATCCTTACAATTTTTGAATCTATTCAATATTGGTGGTTTTGGAATCTTGAATTTCAATTTTAAATCTTTTCTTATTCCAACAATTATATATCTATGCCTTGTCTGAGGAATTCCGTATTCTTCAAATTTGTAAAGATGCGTTGTGAGTTCGTAACCATGTCTACCTGCATGCTTCAATTCATCAAGTATTTTTTTAAAAGCACCACCAGAATTTGCACTAGATATTCCAGACACATTTTCTGCAAAAATAAATTTAGGGTTATTTTTGTTAATGTACTTTACACCATAAGAATATAAAGGACCATAATTACCATCTAAACCTTTTGTTTCTCCAACGCTACTAAAATCATTACATGGAAAACCATATAAAAAACCGTCTACGTATGGTAATTTATTAACTAAATTCTCACTTATATCATCGCATATAACTTTAAAATCTTTATTCCTTTTATTGGAAATATTAGTTTGAAAAGTCATACAAGTATCTTGGTGGTTATCAGTCGCCCAAACGTGCTCAAAACAGTATTTTTTTCCTTTTACTATTAACTTAGATTTTTTAGCAGCTAACGCAATTCCACCAGGACCACAATACATTTCGCCAATAGTAAATTGATTAACTTTTGGTTTCTTTTCTATGGTTGGAAAGACATAAGGTTCTCTATTTAAAATTTCATTCTCATATTTTTCTAAAAACAAAGTCATTAAATCTCTTAATTTCTCAGATGGTTTGACGCCTAATTGTTGACATGCTAATTTGAAATCTGCAGAAAGGTCATTGGGAAGACGGAATTGAAATTTAGAGTTGCTTTCTTTGTCCATACAATTATAGCAACATAATTTTAATAAAGTGTCAATTTAATTATAGAACATTGGTTATGTTTACTAATGGTGAAATTGGAGAAAACTTTGGAAAAGAGATAGAAAGCAAACTTAAAAATGCTATAGACTTAGAGGTTGCTTCTGGATTTTTTAGTTATAAGTTATTAGAGAGACTTACACCTACTTTTAAACAAATTGCAAAAAAAGGTTCATGTAAGTTGTTATTTGGAATGATTTTTCATGATAAAGCAACAAAGAGTCAAAAAAAATGTCTCATTAAGTTGAATAACGAATTAAAAAAAATCAATAAAGATAGCGGCGTTTTTATTACTATTCAACAATATCATGGAAAGATTTTCCGCATTGTTGAAAAAAAGTGCGAAAATATTTATATCGGTTCATCAAATCTTTCTTACTCTGGATTTAAAACATACAAAGAATTTAATTTACTTGTTAAAGATAATAAAGACCAATTATTAGTAAAACATTTTCTGAAACATTTGTTTAATGAAACAGACCCTAAGAAAAAAATTGGTTTTCCATTAGATGCAGTTGATTTACAACTCAAAAGTCAAACCTACCCCACTACACTTCCTAAGAAAACATTAGCGAATTTTGAAATTCCTAAAAGTAAATTTCCAAAAACACTCCCAAAAAATTCACTCATAATTAAGCATCGTCCATCAGAACAACCTCGTTCCTCATTAAATCTATATTTTGACAAAGGTAGAAAAAACAAGAGTGGAAAATATTCACCTAGACCATGGTATGAAATAGAAATAACGAGTGAAAAAAATGAAAGGTTAGACCCATGGTATCCCAAGGGTGATTGGACTGCTTTTGTTAATGATGACGAAAAATATTATAAATTAGAAATGGTAACCTCTTCAGGCGACCCAAAATCCCCCAAAGCAATTCAATCTAAAAATGGAAGAAATATTTTAGGAGAACTGATTAAAGGTAGACTTGAAAGAAAAAATGTCCTTAAGAAATTTGAACAAATTACTCAAGAAATATTGGATGATTATGGAAAAGATTATATTGAACTTAAAAAAATTAAAGACGGTGTTTATGTGATGGTAATTTAGCATTAACTTAAATTATTGTTTAATTACTAAACTCTAAGAAAATATAATTTAAAATCTGAGTAAATATGTTTACTTTTTTTCTTTTTGTGAATTTGCTGTTTGTTTAATATCCCATAAATAATTCCTTTTGTAAATTTTTTATCCCTTAAGGATTTATAGTTCATGCTATTTAATTTATTTGCGATTTGTTCATAGGTTAATTTTTCATCAATCAAATTGAATATTAAATCTATTAAATGTTTTCTATATGAGGAAAATCTTTGAACACCCCAAAGATAATTTACTGTAATATCAACTTTGAATTTAAGGTAAACTTTAGTGCTTCCAGAGGAGAAATACCCCCTTTGGAAATCACTCAACAGTTACAGATTTTGCCAAGTTTCTTGGCTGATCAACATCTGCTCCCCTTGATACAGCTACATGATATGCGATTAATTGGACAGGAATTGAATATAAAATTGGATTTACAAAATTATCAACCTTTGGCATTGAGACAATTTTCCAAACCTTTTTATCTAAATCTCCTAATTTATCTGAGTCTGTTATGATAATAACTTTAGCACCACGAGCAATAACCTCCTGCATATTCGAAATAGTTTTTTCGTACAGCGGACCCTCTGGAGCAATTACAATTACTGGAACTCCTTTTTCAATTAAAGCAATAGGACCATGTTTCAATTCACCTGCAGCAAAACCCTCTGAATGAATATAGGATACCTCCTTAAGCTTAAGAGCACCTTCTAGAGCAATTGGATATTCTGAACCTCTGGCTATATATAAAACGTTTGAAACATCTGAAAAATTATCAGAAATTGATTTTATTTGTAAATCATCTTGCAATATATCAGCAATTTTTGATGAAACCTCTGATATTGCTTTAGATAATTTCTTAGATTCATTTTTATCGATTATTTTTTTTGATACACCCAAGGAAATTGTAAAAACTGCTAAAGCAACTAATTGGCACGTAAAGGCTTTTGTCGAGGCTACTCCTATTTCGGGTCCAGCATTAATTAAAAGCAAACCATCACTCTCTCTTGCAATAGTACTTTCCCTAACATTTACTAAAGATACAATATGTTGTGACTGGGATTTTGCATATCTTAGAGCCGCTAATGTATCTGCGGTTTCACCTGACTGAGATATAAAAAGGGTAAGTCCATCTTTGGGCAAAGGTGTTTCTCGGTATCTAAATTCAGATGAAATATCAACTTCTACTGAAACCCTAGCATAACGTTCTATCCAAAATTTTGCCACTAATCCTGCATAATAAGAACTTCCACATGCAACAATTGTTACTTTTGAAATCTTAGCAAGGTTTACCCCTAAACTGGGCAATTTAATTTCTGAGTCAGCAGGATTAAAAAAAGTATTTAATGTATCACCTATAACTGTTGGTTGCTCATAAATTTCTTTCAACATATAATGAGGGAAGTTACCCTTACCAATTTGGATAGGGTTAAATTTTGATTCCACTATATCTCTCTTGACTTCTTCACCGAGCTTATTCCAAAAGTTTGCACCATCTCTGCTTAATTCAACTAAATCACCCTCTTCTAAATATGAGATATTAGTTGTTTCATTTGAAAGCGCAGCAGCATCGGACCCTAGAAACATTTCATTATCCCCCCAACCAACTGCTAAGGGACTTCCACTTCTGGCACCATATATTTTTTCACAATTTGAAGAAAAAATTAATGCAATTGCATATGCACCTTCTAATCGATTAAGCGAGTTTGAAAATGCTTCCTTAGGGGACAATCCTTTGTCTAAATAATAAGAAATCAAGTGAACTATAGCCTCACTATCTGTATCGCTTTGAAACTTATAGCCTAATAATCCTAATTCCTCTTTAATCGTCTGAAAATTTTCAATAATACCATTATGAACCGCAGCAACCATATTTGTTGCATGAGGATGTGCATTAGTTTCATTGGGCACACCATGTGTAGCCCATCTGGTATGACCTATCCCTAAACTCCCTTTTATTGGATGTTTTGAAACTTCATGAGATAAATTAATTAATTTTCCTTCAGCTCGCCTCCTATGAATTTCTTTATCGTGAATAGTAGCAATGCCTGCAGAGTCATACCCCCTATACTCTAGATTTTTCAACCCGTTGAGCAATCTATCTGAAATATCATTCTTTCCAATTATACCTATAATACCACACATAAATTAAGACCTTATGAATTATTTATTTGACCTGTTTTTTGCCCAATCATCTTTAATTAAATCAGAAGATCTTTTACTTTCGACGTGTAAAGAATGCTCAGGCACATTATCTCTAACAACACTTCCTGCAGCTACTACTGCTCCATTCCCTATATTAACTGGGGCAACCAATACACTATTTGAGCCTATGGATACTTTTTCACCAATAAATGTTTTTGATTTTTTTATTCCATCAAAATTAGCGGTAATTGTACCTGCACCAATATTGCTCTCTTTACCTATACTAGAGTCTCCAATATATGCTAAATGATTTACTTTTGCATTTTCACTAACATTACTATTCTTTATTTCTACAAAATTTCCTATATGAGATCCAGAACCAATTTGAGACCCTGGCCTTATTCTAGCAAACGGTCCTATTGTGACATCATTTTTTATTTCTGCATTTTCAATATAAGAAAATGCTTTAATATAACAGTTATCACCGATAATTACACCTTTACCAAAAAATACATTAGGCTCAATTACTACATCTTTCCCAATAATTATATCATCACTAAAATAGACTGTTTCTGGGTCAATTAAAGTTACACCTTTATCTAAAAAATTTTTACGAATTTTCTTTTGTATTACCCGTTCCGCTACTGATAAATCATACTTGCTATCTATACCCATAAGCTCACCCTCTGATGCTTTAATTACAGAACATTTAAAATCTTTATGTTTTGCAATACGAACTATGTCTGTCAAATAATATTCTTTCTTACTATTATTATTATCTACTTTATCTAATAAACTCCATAAAATTGAAGCATCAACTGCCATAGATCCACCATTGCATAAGTTGATCATTAATTCCTTCTCGCTTGCATCCTTATACTCTACAATGGATATAAGCTCACCTTTTTTATTTAATTTTAATCTTCCATATTTTCCAGGTTTTTTTGTTTCAAACCCCAGAACCACGACATTAGAACCTGAATTTATAGAATCAATCATTTTCTGCAAAGTGCCCACCTCTACAAATGGATCTGCCCCAAACAAAATTAACACTACTCCCTCTTCAACACCCATTCTCTCCTTTGCTGCCATAACAGCATGAGCAGTTCCTTCTCTATTTTTTTGAATTACAGATGGATAAGGTTCAACTAATTTCTTTGTTAATTGATCATTTGGGCCAATAACAAATGTAATTTGTTTAGGGTTTAATTTTTCTACAGTTTTTATCAAATAATTAATTATAGGCTTGCCAGCTACCTCATGCAAAACCTTAGGTTTTTTCGAATTCATTCTAGTGCCAAGCCCAGCAGCCAAAATTATTACTTCAAGATTTCTAGTCAACATGTTCCAAAATATCTATTGTTTATTTTATTCATATTATTGTAACTTAAATATTATTAACTGTTCTACTTTAAATTTAGGTGATATTAATCAATAATTATTACTGGTTCTTTCAAATTTAAGGTAAAAATGAAACTTATAAATAAAACTGTTGTATTTGATTTAGATGGCACTCTAATTGATACTTTACCAGATATTCATGAAGCTCTTAAGTCAACGGCCCAAAAATTTGGTTTGAAAAATCTCCCTACTGAACATCTTAGAAAGCTTCTAAGTCATGGATCCAGAAAGCTGATAGAAAGCCAGTTTGATTTTTCAGAAAAAAAATTTTCAGAAAAAGAAATTAAATCTGCGTCCAAACACTTTATTAACTATTATAAAAAAAATATATCTACTTATAGTAAATTATTTCCAGGTATAATCGATTGCTTAGATTGGCTGAAAAATGAATCAGCAAAAATAACTATTTGTACAAATAAATATGAAAAATTAGCTAAACAACTTACTAGAGATTTAGAGATAGATAGTTATTTTAGTGTAATAACTGGTAGTGATACATTTAAATATAGAAAACCAGACCCACTACATTTAAAGAAAACAATAAAACTAGCTAAAGGTAAACTTAATAATTCGATTATGGTCGGAGATTCTATCACTGATTTTCAAACTGCAAAAAATGCAGGTATTCCAATAATTATAGTCGGATGGGGGTACTCTGATATTCCAGCAAAGACTATAGGTGGAGACAGTTTTATAGAAGAAGGAAAAGAATTAGCTAAAACTATTAAAAGTATTCTGATTTAAATTTCTATTATGCTTAAATTAAATTATATAATTTTTCTATTTTGTTCTAGTATACTTTTATACTCATGTTCAAATAATAATCTAAATTCAACAAAGATTATACCTACTTTTCAAAATGAAAAAGAAATAAAAAATAAAAATAAGACATCAAAGATCTATTTCTTGGGTTTAGCGTTATGGGGAAATGGAGAAGAATGGTCTGAAAATGATATAATTGATTTAGAGAAAATCTTTAGAGATGTATATTTTAATAGAAAATTTAATTCATTTATTTTTAGTAATAAGGGAATAGATTCAAAAAACAAATTACCCTATTTCTCTGAAAAGAAATTAGAGATCTTAATAAAAAATATAAGTGATTTAATAACTGAGAAAGATATAATAATAATAACTATATCATCACATGGTTTCCCAGGGGGAGTTACTTATCGAATTGGCATTACACCAAGCGCTCCTATCTTAGGTGACAGAATTCAAGAGATACTTAGACCTATTAAAGAAAATAATATACTTATTATTATTTCATCATGTTACTCTGGGTCACTAATTGACTCCCTCAAAGGAACAAATCGTATTATTTTTACTGCTGCTTCCGCAGATAAGCCTTCTTTTGGATGTGACAAAGAATCAAAGAATTCGTGGTTTATTGAATCATTAAATGAATCATATTATAAACATTTAAACACTAAAAAAAGATTTTCTCTAAAAAAATGGTTTAATGAAACAAAAAATATTGTAAAAAAGAAAGAAGAAAGACTCGGATACCCTCATTCTTTCCCACAAATTTTTATTGGAAAAAATGCAAATCCGTTTGTTTTTTTATTATAATTATATTTTAATTAAAATTAAAATTAAAATACATACTCACTTACTAATAGGTTATACATTATGAACTTTGAAAGCACAGATTCTTATATAGCTACTGAAGATTTATTACTCTCGGTGAATGCAGCTATTAAACTTGAAAGACCATTACTTATTAAAGGAGAGCCAGGAACAGGAAAAACTATCTTAGCTCAAGAGGTAGCAAAGAATTTGGATTTACCATTAATTGAATGGCACATTAAATCAACTACTAAAGCCCAGCATGGCTTATATGAATACGATGCAGTAGCAAGACTAAGAGATTCCCAATTAGGAGATGATAGAGTAAAAAATATAGAGAATTATATTATAAAAGGTAAACTTTGGGAGGCATTTACAAGTAGTAAAAGACCAATTTTACTTATTGACGAAATAGATAAAGCAGATATAGAGTTTCCGAATGATCTGCTTTTAGAAATTGATAGAATGGAATTCTATGTATATGAGACTAAAAAAACTATCAAAGCTTTTCACAGACCTATAGTAATAATTACATCAAATAATGAGAAAGAGCTTCCTGATGCTTTTCTTAGAAGATGTTTTTTTCATTATATTCAATTTCCAGATGCTGAGGTAATGAAAAAAATAGTAGATGTACATTTTCCTGGAGTAAAGAAAAGATTAATTGATCAAGCTCTAAGAACTTTTTTTGAAATAAGAAATATGCCTGGTTTAAAAAAGAAACCATCTACATCAGAACTTCTAGATTGGCTAAAACTTCTAATGGCTGAGGAAATATCAGCTGATGCTCTTTATTCTAATGACCCAAATAATTTTATTCCTCCTCTTTATGGAGCTCTTGTTAAAAATGAACAAGATATTCAGTTATTTGAAAAAATTGCTTTTATTAAAAGAGGTGAAATATAAGCTATGCTTTATAGTTTGCTTGAAAAACTTAAAGAAGCAAAGATACCAATTAGTGTAAGAGAATACCTTACACTTCTTGATTGCCTTAACTCAAATTTAATTAATTCTAAAATTGATGATTTTTACTTTATTGCAAAAACTTCATTAATTAAGGACGAGAGATATTTCGATAAATTTGATAAAATATTTTCTGAGATTTTTAAAAAACATGAATCTCTATCTGAAGCACTTAAACCAACCTTAGAAATACCAGAAGAGTGGATCAAGAAATCTATAGAGAGAATATTTACAAAAGAAGAAATTGAAAAATTGAAAAGTACTGGGACCTTTGAGGATCTAATTGATAAATTTAAAGAAGTATTTAAAAAACAAGAGAAACGACATCAGGGTGGTAATAAGTGGATAGGAACCTCTGGAACCTCTCCATTTGGTGCTTATGGGTATAACCCAGAAGGAATAAGGATCGGACAAAATAAGTCTATAAATAAAAGAGCTGTAAAAGTTTGGGATCAAAGAAAATACAAAGATCTTGATGATACCGTGGAAATAGGAACCCGGAATATTAAGATTGCTCTCAGACGTCTTAGAAGTTTTGCTAGATCTGGAAAAGAGGAAAAATTTGATATTAAAGAAACTATTAAGTCAACGGCAAATAATGCCGGATATTTAGAAATTAAAATGAAAAAAGAAAGAAAAAATAATGTTAAAGTTTTATTACTAATAGATTCAGGTGGATCTATGGATGAGTGGGTTAAGGTATGCTCAGAGCTATTTTCTGCTTCAAAAAGTGAGTTTAAAAATTTAGAATATTATTATTTTCATAATTGTATTTATGAAAAAGTTTGGAAAAGCAATTATCTTCGAGACACCGATTCATTGGATACTTTATCCTTAATAAATACATATTCTGCTGATTGGAAGTTAGTTTTTTTAGGTGATGCAAGCATGAGTCCCTATGAAATTCTCGCTCCTGGTGGAAGTGTAGATCATTGGAATAAAGAAACCGGAGAATATTGGTTGAAAAAAATGGTCAGTTTCTATAGAAGATCTGTCTGGATTAACCCTATAAAATATGAGTACTGGGAATATACCCCTTCAATAAGTATAATAAAAAAAATTTTTAATGAAAAAATGTTTCCACTAAATTTAAGTGGAATTGACAATGCAATGCAAGAATTAAAATAAAATTTTTAATTATATGTAAAATGATTATTCAAAACGACATATTTGTTGAAATTTTAAATATAGCATTTTCTGCAGGGAAATCTATTCTAGAAGTAAAAAAAAATAAAATAGATGTAAACTATAAGAATGATAAATCCCCTATAACAAATGCAGATAGACAAGCAAATGACATAATTATGAAAAAGCTTAGAGTTTTAACACCTGAAATTGAAATAATTTCTGAGGAAAATAAAAATAATCCCCTTATAAGTAGTGATATTTTTTGGATGATTGATCCTTTAGATGGAACTAAGGAATTTATAAATGGAAGCGATGATTTTACTGTTAATATCGGATTGATAAAAAACAAAATACCTATTTTTGGGTTAATATATGCACCATCAAAAGATATAACTTATTATACAAAAAATAACTGCTCTTATATTTTACTTAATAAAAACTCTGAAAAAAAAATAGAGACAAAAAAAAATAAACTTAAATATGAAATAGCGCTTATGAGTAATTCACATAATAATAAAGATACTGAGGACTTTATTAATAATAATGCAATACCTTCTGTAAAAAAAGTAGGGAGTTCCCTAAAATTTTGTCTAGTTGCAAGCGGGGAAGGTGATATCTACCCTAGGTTTGGCAGAACAATGGAATGGGATACAGCAGCGGGGCAAGCAATAGTTGAAGCTGCTGGAGGAAAAGTAGAATTACTAAATGGAAACGCACTAACATACGGGAAAAAAAATTTTATAAACCCGTCTTTCATTTGCAAAAGCTAATTTATTTTAACAATTGTCCTACCCCTTATAGATCCATTTAGAATTTTCTTTGATTCATCTAACAGCTCTTCAAAACTAATTAGATTAGATAAAGAATCAAGTTTTTCTAGAGGAAGATCTCTTTCTAGTCTAGACCATGCCTCTTTTCTTAAATTATATTCACAATTAACTGAATCTATGCCTAGCAAATTTACTCCTCTAAGTATAAATGGTAATACTGTAGAATTTAAATTTATACCTCCAGCATTTCCACAAGACGCAACAGAGGAATTTCTATCAAGCTGGGCTATAATAGTTGAAATTATCTCACCACCGACTGTATCAATTGCACCACCCCAAGTTGCAGATTCAAGAGGTTTGGAATCTCGCATCAGATTTTCTCTGGAAATACAATCTATTGCACCTAAATTTTTTAAAAAACTGATATTTTCTTCTCTACCAGTTGAAGCAGTAACCTTGTAACCAAGGTTAGCTAAAACTGCCACAGCAATACTCCCTACGCCTCCCGCAGCTCCTGTAACAATAACATTTTTTTCTTTATTTATCCCATTTTTTTCCAAAGCAAGCACACACAACATTGATGTAAAGCCAGCAGTTCCAATTGCCATAGACCTTTTTAAATCAATTCCTTTAGGTATATGTATAACTTTATTTGAATCTAGACGTGCAAATTCTGAAAAGCCACCCCAAACAGTCTCTGAAAGCCCACTGCCGGTAGCAACAACTTGATCTCCTTCTTTGAAATCAATGCTTGAAGACTCCTCTACAACACCAGCAAGATCTATTCCTGGCACCATTGGAAATTTTCTAATTACTTTTCCTTTATTTCCATTAAGCGCTAGTCCATCTTTATAATTTATACTGGAGTAATTTACCCTTATTAAAACCTCTCCATCAGGCAAATCCTCAAAAGGTATTTCTTTCTTTAATAATTCGAACTCACCTTCATTGTCTGTTACCAATATTGCTTTAAATTTTTTCATTAGACTACCTTTAATATAAATTAATTATTTTGCATTGTTTCAAAAAATTTGAATTGTTTGTTTTCAGGTTTTGACAGTAGCTCTCCTTCCTTCATTACAAAACCACCGTTTATAATAGTAGCAATTGGCCACCCTGTAACTTTAAAATTATCAAATTGCGACCAGCCACACTTACTAACAATCCAATCATTTGCAATAGATTTCTTTAAATTCAAATCTACAATAGTTAGATCTGCATCATAACCAACCGCAACCCTTCCTTTATTTATCAAACCAAAGACCTTTGATGGGCTATAACTCATAAGGTCAACTAAATTAAAAATAGATAAATTACCTTTAGATACATGATCTAACATAATTGGAACTATAGTCTGAACACCTGGCATTCCTGAAGGAGAATGAGGGTAAGCTTTATTTTTATTTTCTTTTGTATGAGGGGCATGATCCGAACCTAGTATATCTACTACCCCTTGTTGAACAGCTTTAATTAGAGCAAGTTTATGCTCTTCCCCTCTTATAGGAGGGTTCATTTGTGCATAGTTTCCAAGATTATCGTAACAAGATGGAGCACTTAATGTTAAATGTTGCGGAGTAACCTCAACAGTAGCTATATCCTTATATAATTTTAGCAATTCTATTTCTTTTGCTGTAGTTACGTGAAGAACATGTACTCTTTTCTTAAGTTTTCTTGCTATATCTAATAACCTTTTTGTTGCAATATATGCAGTATCCTCATCTCTCCAAATTGGATGATTATGTGAATCGCTCTCTCTTAGATGCTTTCTTTCTTCTAGTCTTTGATTATCTTCACAGTGAACTGCAACTCTACGAGAGACATTGCTTAAAATCTTCTCTAAATTTGAATCATCGGGAATCAACAAATTACCTGTGGAAGCACCCATGAATATCTTCACACCACAACAACCAGGACTTTTTTCAATTTGGTGTAATTCTTCAATATTATTAGTAGTAGCACCAATATAAAAAGCATAATTACACCAGGATTTTTTTTCTGCAATATCAATTTTAACTCTAAGATTTTCTATTGTATCTGTAGGTGGTTTTGTGTTTGGCATTTCAAATACTCCAGTCACTCCACCTAAGACCGCGCCTCTAGTACCAGTTTCTATTTCCTCTGCTTGCTCAAAGCCAGGCTCTCTAAAATGAACTTGAGTGTCAATTAAACCCGGCAATACTGTTAAACCCTTTGCATTAAAAACAGAATCAGCATTTCTTTTATCTAAATCTCCTAAGTCAGTAATCTGTCCATTATTTACCGCAATATCAGTAATTGTTGACCCATTATGGGAAATCAAATT
The DNA here is from genome assembly GCA_002722055.1 of Rhodospirillaceae bacterium. Taxonomy (GTDB): domain Bacteria; phylum Pseudomonadota; class Alphaproteobacteria; order SHVP01; family SHVP01. The sequence goes on from PBKD01000014.1 coordinate 155,936, forward strand.
TCCATTTTTTATAAGCAAGTCATATTTTTTTTTCATATTGTTTTGTTATACTCAAATTTAGTTTTTTAATTATTAGAAAGCACATCAAATATTGTACCTTCTGTTTTTTTATCAATAATATGAATTTTATACCATAAAGAATAAAAAAGAAGAACCCAAGCAGCAAGACTAGACTTTTTTGTCTTTTTCATAAAAATACTTCTTACAGATGATGGGTAAGCTATGTCTTTTATACATTCTTGTTGGGCTACCAGAGGACCAAGCATCTCTCCCTCCTGAAAAATCCAGTCGACAACTGGAACAGTGAAACCACTCTTTCGCTGAAAAGCTTTTGCTGATTTATCTTTATGAGATAACCACTTTCTTAATATATATTTACCTCTACCTTGACGAATTTTTAATTTGTCAGGTAAATTGAAAGAGTTCTCAAAAATTATATTATCAAGGTAAGGGGTTCTGCCTTCTAAGCCATGGTACATTAGGCACCTATCAACTTTGTTTAATAAATCATTAGGCAACCAATATTTAGTGTCAAAAAGTTGTGCGTTTTGTAATTTTGTAAGGCAAGAATAATTTTCAAAAAGGACATTATAATTTTTTGGATTTAAGAATTTATCTCTTAGTATACCTTTTTTTGCAAATATAGATTTCTTTTGTAGATTATTATTATTAAATAATAATGGTCTTAGTATTTTTCTGTATCTACCATATCCGGCAAAAAGCTCGTCTCCACCTTCACCACATAATATTACTTTTAAGTCTTTTGAGGCCCTCTCAGCTAGTAAAAATGTTGGTAGAACTGCATAGTCCGCAACAGGATCATCTAATGCTTTAATCACTCTTGGCAAATCATTAATAAAATTATCCTTATCAACCTTTAACTCAATATGATTGGATTTATATTTTGAGGCTAAATAAGACGAGTGATCCCTTTCAAAATTACTGGCTATATCAAAGTATGCTGTATATGAGTTAACAGGTTTGTCTAATAATTCAGACATGATTATTAGCAATACTGTCGAGTCTATGCCACCAGAAAGAAATAACCCAAGAGGAACATCAGCCCGTAAATGCTTTGAAACACTATCATATAATGCACTATCTAATTTTTTTAAAAAACCTTTGTCAGATTTATTTTTATTTCCGATTTTTTTTAAAGGGTTATTTAAAAATTTTTTTTCTATTTTTCCCTTTTTTATAATTATAGTTTCCCCAGGCAAAACCCTTTTAATTCCACTGATTATAGTATTTGAATCTAGAGAATATTGATGTGCTAGTAACTCCTTTAATACATTATTATCTATTTTTTTATCAATAATCTCTGCTTCACATAAGGCCTTAATTTCTGAAGCAAAATAGAAGCCTGATTCATTAATAATATAATAAAGAGGTTTGATACCAAAGGGATCCCTAGAAATAATAAGTTTATCTTCATTTTCATCATATAGAGCTACTGAATACATACCTCTTAAATGGTCACTAAATTTTAGCCCATACTTTTGATATAATGGGATGATTACCTCGCAATCTGAACTTGATGAGTAACTATACTCACTATTATTTCTAATTAGTTCTTTATAATTATATATTTCTGCATTTGCTATTAAAGCTACACCATCCGCACAAAAAGGCTGCCTACCATTTGAAATATCGATTATTGATAATCGAGTATGCACAAAACCAACTTGAGAATTTTGATAGGTACCATTTTGATCAGGACCACGATGATAGAGAGAACCTTCAAGACTTTTGAGTAAGTTTGAACCATTAAAACCTTTATTAGAAGTATAATAACCTGCTATTCCGCACATTAGCTTATAATTCTTTGAAAAAAATTAATATAATTCTTAGCGACTAAGTCTTGCGTAAAATTTTTCTTATAAGAAACATACCCATTTTCAATTAATTTTTGCCTTTTTTTAATATCTAAAGCTAATGCCTTTATTGAGTCTGACAAGAATGAAACATTATCAATTGGAAAAAGAACTCCATTTTCATCGTTGACAATTAATTCTTTTGGTCCTTGAGAATCAGAAGCAATTATTGGAGTTTTATTTGCCCAAGCCTCTAAGATAACATTTCCTAATGGCTCATGTCTTGAAGGGCAAACAAAAATATCAGATTTGTGAAACAAATCTGCAATATCTTCCCTCCAGCCTAAAAAATTTACTCTATCACCAATGCCTAGTTTTTTTGATAAATAAATCAAATCATTTTTTAGTGGCCCATCGCCAGCAATAGTTAAAAAAACAAAATTTAAATTCACAATTGACTTAAGCAATATGTCAAATCCTTTATTTTTATGAAAACGCCCAGCAGAAAATAGATTAATTTTTTTATTATCATTACCCTGATCAATGTTTTTTGTGATTGATATAGCAGGACTATCAACAAAGTTAGGTATGTAATGTAACCCTAAGTTGGGCATATTAGCATTCTCAAGCCACTTTAAAATACCTTTAGTATTAGCAATTAAATAATCACAATTTTTATAGTATTTTAAATTATAATACCCACCTAATCGGGCTACATGAGTAAATTTTTCTTTTTTCAAAGAACGTGACGTATGGAAAGTAGCTCTATTCATCCATGAAATCACTATATTAGGTAAAAAATTTTCAAACTCTTTTCTTATTATTTTATCAGTTCTATAATCAAAAACCCCTCCAAATTTAGCTTCAGTAACAGAAAGATTTGATGATAAAAGCTTTGGCACTCTTCTACTGTTTGACCTTGTAATAATTTTTTGATGAACCTTAAACTCTGATAGAGCAACTGATAAACGTACAAAAAAATTTTCTGCTCCGCCATTTTCAGAACCTGCCATAATTTGCATTACACGTATCATTTATATTTTTCTATTCTCGCTCTAATGTAAGAAATAAGTGGAAAAAGCCCTGCCATCAATGCAATAACAAATCCATAAATACCCTCTTTATATCCCCTCCTAAAAATAAAGCACTTTAAAAATCTTGAAAAAAACCTTCTTATATTATTTGGAAGATTTCCAATATTTTTACTTTCAACCAGATCTAGAGATTTATAGTAAGTATATTTATCTAAACGCTTAATCATATCTGATATATCTTTATCAACAAAATGAATAATTCTACTTTTTAAAAGACCTTTATTCCCAGATAAAACTAACTTGGGATGAATGCGTTGACGCCCCCACGTTTTTGCTCCCTTGCGAAACAACCTTGGAGCTGCAGAAACCCCCCATGATCCACCCCACCCATATCTAACTAATTTTTTCCCAATATAGTTATCAAAAGGGATTAAGTAATAATCGTAGTTACTCTTTTTTATAACTGATAATAACTCTAATTTTAGTTCTGGGCTTACCACTTCATCCGCATCTATTTCAAGAATCCACTCTGAAGTACAATTTTCAATTCCAAAGTTTCTCCTATCTCCTTCTATAGGCCACTCGCCTTCTAAGACTTTTGCAGAAAACCCCTGAGCTATTTTCTTGGAATCATCAGTAGTTCTATCGAGGACAACAATAAGTTCATTTCCAAAATTTACTGATTGCAAGCATTCAGATAAATTTGATTGCTCATTTCTGGCTACTACAAGAATACTTAAAGTATCATTAATTATATTTAAATCATTTTTTTTCATTTTTACCTAAAAGATCAATGAAAGCTTTTTCAACAACCTCTACTTTTAAATCATACATATAACTTTTTTGACTTTTATAATTGTAATTTGGCAAAGATATAATTTCTTTAAAACTTCTCTCAGTTCTGACCCAAGCACAATTTTCCCCCCATGGAGCATAAACTTTCTCTGGACTGGGTCCAAAAAGGCCCAAAGTTGGAATATTGCTTGCTGCTGCTAAGTGCATTAAACCTGAATCATTCCCAACAAAACAAATACATTTTTCCATACAAGCATAAACATCCAAAATATTAGTCTTTCCAATTAAATTTATATGTTCAATATTTGATAAATAGTCAATTAGTGGCCTGATCATGTGCATTTCTTCCGGCAAACCAAATAAAGCTACAATAGAATTCTTTATGATCCCATCTCTGCCTGATATTTTTGAGATAAATTTAATAAAATTTTCTGCTGGCCATTGCTTCCCACCCCAATTAGCTGTTGGCGCAATTGCAATTATTTTTTTATTTTTTGGCATAAGATGATCAGCAATAATTTTATTTTTCTCACTGATATATATATGAGGAGCAAGGGGCTCATGTAAGTTAAATAATAAAGATAATGAGACTAATTGATGAACATTAGAAAGCTTTTTCGTAAAAATTTTTTTTGATTTCGTAAAAATTAAATAGCTAATTGCAGAAGACCTAAGATCAATCACAATATCCCAAAAATTTGGCAGAACCTTTATCCATAATTCTAACCAGTGTAGAGAATATTTTTTTTTATTCATAATGATAATTTTTTCAATGTTTGGAGTCTCTTCAAAAATTGATGATGCAGCTTTTCCACAAGCAATTGTTATTTTTGATTCTGGGTTATTTTCAATCAATAAATTTAAGGCGCCAGTAGACAAAATGGCGTCCCCAATTCTAGAAGAAGTAATAAATAAAATTTTCAATTTAAACCTTCATTTAATTTACTATTTAGCTGGTTTATCCAGTTTTCTACTCTATTTTTATTCATACTAAAGTCAAAAAGTCCATACTTAGATCTACTATATATAATAAAACTAACATATCCGTCTAACTTTAAAAATTTTACATCAATTATGTCTGGAAATCTAAAAACCTTTGATTTTTGAACAAATTGGTAATGGTTTTTTTTATATTTAACAAATTTTACTCGCTGTGAAACATATATGATGTTTATTAAAATATTCTTTAACTTTACCATAGAAATTTCAATTTTTGGGGAGAATTTATTTGGCGTAACATTTTTACAATAGTCTTTTGGGCACAAAATATAACTATTATATTTTTTAGTATTTTCAAATTTTGTAAAATCAATATATATATTGCTATTTCCTGATTCTGCCGCCCCACTAGTAGATAAAAATATAACTAGTGATATATTTATAAATAATATTTTAAATAATTTAAATTTCATATAATATAAGTATATTATTTATCATCTGAATGGAAAAATAAATGATAAAAAAATATATATCACAACTCTTCAACAGATCTATAATTAGTGTTTCTGGTTCGGAATCAAGGAATTTTTTACAGGGACTAATTTCAAACGATATTAACCTAGTTGACTCTGAAAAGATGATTTTTTCTGGTATGTTTAACCCTCAAGGAAAGTTCTTTTCTGATTTTTTCATTTTCCAGCCAGATAAAAAAAATCTTGACATACTCTATATTGACTCTAATTCAAACCAAACCGATGATATCATTACAAAACTTAATACTTATAAATTAAGATCAAAAATTGATATAAAAGAAATATCTGATAAATTCTCTTTTTTTTCAATTATTAATATTAATAAACAAATTTTTTTAGAGAATGATAAAAATAATTTATTAAAAAATTGTATTATTCATAACGACCCTAGGTTAGAAAAACTTGGAAAAAAAATTTATGTCCCAAAAGAACTAGAAGAAAGGTTTATTAATCAATTCAGTAATTTTTTTAAAAAAGATTTTTATGAAATAAATAGAATTCAATTAGGAATTCCTGATGGGGTAAGTGACATCATTCCAAATAAGGATTTCCCTCTAGATTTTGGATATGATCAACTTAATGCAATATCTTTTTCTAAAGGGTGCTATATAGGCCAAGAAATTACAGCAAGAACTCATAATAGAGCCAAACTAAAGAAGAAAATTTTTCTGGTTAAATCTGAACAAAAATTACCTGATTTTAATTCTCAAATTTACTACAAAGGGAATAAAGTAGGCAAGATGCTAAGTAAACTTTGTGGAACTGGAATCGCATTGCTTGATAAAAGTTTAACCGAGGAGTGCATAAAAAATAAAGAATTTTTAGAGTCTGATAATATCAAAATAACACCCTATATAACATCCTGGAACTAGTAATTTAATTTTTCTTTGATTTTATTGCAGCTTGAGCAGCCGCCAACCGAGCTACTGGAACTCTATATGGGGATGCTGAGACGTAATCAAGGCCAACCTCATGAAAGAAATTAATTGATTCAGGATCACCTCCGTGTTCACCACAAATCCCAATTTTAAGATTATTATTTGTCTCTCTACCTAAGTCATGGCCTATTTTCACTAATTTACCAACACCATTTTGATCAATAGAAATAAAAGGATCTATTGAAAAGATTTCATTATTCAGATAGTCATCTAAAAAACTTGATGAATCATCCCTACTAATTCCTAACGCTGTTTGAGTAAGGTCATTAGTACCAAAACTAAAGAAATCTGCATTTATTGCTATTTCGTCTGCACATAGAGCAGCACGTGGCAGTTCAATCATAGTTCCAACATAGTAATCCAAAGATATTGGATTTTCTTTTTTTATTTGATCTGCAACATTGTCTATTTTTTGTTTCAATAAATTAAACTCATCCTTTGTGGCAACTAAAGGTATCATAACTTCAGGATAAACTCTTTCACCTGTCTCATTTATAACCTCAATAGCTGCTTCAAAAATTGCTCGCGCTTGCATTTCATATATTTCAGGATAAGATATTCCTAATCTACAACCTCTATGCCCAAGCATTGGATTCACCTCTTTAAGAGCTTCTGACCTTCTTTTTAGATTGCTGCTTTTAATACCTGAAATTTTAGCAATCTCATCAATTTCATCATCTTTATTTGGAAGAAATTCATGCAATGGAGGATCTAGCAGCCTAATTGTGACAGGGAGCCCCTTCATGATTTTAAAAATTTCTTTAAAATCATTTTTTTGAAAAGGAAGTAATTTGGATAAAGCAGATTTTCTTCCAATTTCATCCTCAGATAGTATCATTTGTCTAACATATATTATTCTATCTGCATCAAAAAACATGTGCTCTGTCCTACAAAGACCTATCCCTTCAGCTCCAAACTCACACGCAATCTTAGCATCTGCAGGAGTTTCTGCATTTGTTCTTACTTTCAATTCCCTATATTGATCTGACCAATTAATTATCTTCATAAAATCTTCATTTAATTCTGGTTTAATCATAGGAGCTTCTCCAAAAATAACTCTACCTTTACTACCATCAAGTGTTATAAAATCTCCCTCTCTATAAACTTTAGAACCAACAAAGAAACATTTTTCTTCATAACTAATTCTTATTGAAGAAACTCCTGAAACACACGGAGTGCCCATACCTCTCGCAACCACAGCTGCATGACTAGTCATTCCACCTCTACTTGTTAAAATACCTTCAGCAGCATGCATGCCATGAATATCTTCCGGACTAGTTTCCTCTCTAACTAGAATAACTTTCTTTCCCGAAGATTTTTGTATTTCAGCTTCATCAGCAGAAAACACAATTGAACCAGAGGCTGCTCCGGGGGAAGCTGGTAAACCACTAGCAATAATTTCTAAAGATATGTTTGGGTCAATCATTGGATGAAGTAATTGATCAAGAGATGATGGATCTATTCTTGTTAGAGCTGTATCTTGATTTATTAAACCTTCAGAGACCATATCAACAGCAATTTTAATTGCTGCTCTAGCAGTTCTTTTTCCATTTCTTGTCTGTAGCATCCAGAGCTTACCTTTTTGAACTGTAAATTCTATATCTTGCATATCTCTATAATGTTTTTCTAATTTATGGTATATGCTAACTAGCTCAGAAAAAACCTCTGGCATAACCTCTTCCATAGATGGCTGATCAGACCCTTCTTTAATTCTATCAGACTTTGTTAAGTTTTGCGGAGTTCTTATACCTGCTACAACATCTTCACCTTGCGCATTAATTAAAAATTCACCAAAAAAAGATTTTTCACCTGTTGAAGGGTTTCTAGTAAATGCCACACCAGTAGCAGATGTTTCTCCCATATTTCCAAAAACCATAGCCTGAACATTAACTGCAGTTCCCCAACTCATAGGAATATTATTTATCTTTCTATAAGTTATAGCTCTCTGATTCATCCAAGAACTAAAAACAGAGCCAATAGCTCCCCACAATTGCTCAATTGGCTTCTGGGGAAAGTCTAAGTTTGTCTCAGCCTTAACTATTTCTTTAAATTTTTTAACTAAATCTATTAAGTTGGTAGAGTCTAAATCACTATCATTTTCGACACCTTTAGATAGTTTCATTTCCTCAAGGATTTTTTCAAACTTATAATGAGAAACACCCATTACTACATCACCATACATTTGAATGAAACGTCTATAACTATCCCAAGCAAATTTATCGTTACCACTGGCAGCTACAAGGCCTTGAACTGTTTCATCATTTAGACCTAAATTCAATACTGTATCCATCATGCCTGGCATGGACGCCTTCGCCCCTGACCTCACAGAAACAAGAAGTGGGTTTTTTCTATTACCAAAACTTGCCTCAGTAATTTTTTCTATTTTTTTTATTGCTAAATTTACCTGTTCTGATAATTCTGCTGGGTACTTTTTATTTTGCTTATAATAAGCATCACATACTTCAGTTGTAATTGTGAATCCAGGTGGCACTGATAAACCTAAATTACTCATTTCAGCTAAATTAGCACCTTTTCCTCCAAGCAAATCTTTCATAGAGGCATTTCCTTCTGCCTCCTTATTACCGAAAGTATATACCCATTTGCCCATTCTTATCTCCCTAAATACCCTCTAGTTTTGAAAAATCAGCTACTTTATTAAACGTATTTCTAATCATTGCCAATAACTGAAGGCGGTTTTTTCTAATTAACTTATCAGATGAATTGACTTTTACATACTTAAAAAAATTATCAATAGGATTATTTAGATGTGATAATTCCTCCATTGACTCTGAAAATTTCTCTAAACTGATATACTTTAGAGTATTTTTTGAGACTTCTTGTAGTTTTTCATACAGCTTATTTTCTTCATCTTGCTCAAATATTTCAATTGATGGTTCATCGCCATATATATATGAATCTTTTTTTTCTTCAATTAATAATATATTATGAGCCCTCTTATAACCTCCTAATAGATCATCAACTCCAAACAAGTTTACAAATTTGTTAAGAGCCATAACTCGAGACATGACATTTGGTAAATTATCTGTACTCAGAAATGGAACTGAGGCTGCAATTATATCATACTTTATCCCTTTATTTTTCAAGTAGGAAACTAATCTTGATTCTATAAAAATCATAATTTCTCGACAAATATTACCTACATTAGTATCTATACCCTGATCAATGAAGCTATCAAGTGATAATGAAAATAATGAATTTAAATTTATTTTTAAATTATTCTCTATAATGATGCGAATTATTCCTAGGGCAGATCTTCTCAAACCATATTGATCTCCTGAACCAGTAGCTCTCTCTCCTGCAATATAAAAACCAGTTAAAGAGTCGACTTTATCAGCTAAAGCAATTGTAACTGTCACGGGCTTTGAGGGGCAAGTATCATTAGGCCCAACTGGAGAGTAGTGATCTCTGATTGCATCACTCACTTCATCACTTAGGCCTGACGATTTTGCAAGATAACCTCCAATCTTACCTTGTAATTCAGGAAATTCTGTAACAGTCTCAGACAACAGGTCCGATTTACATAGTCTAGCAGCGGTATCTATATGAAAGGCAGATTCACCATAATTTTTACTATATATTTTCTCGGATAGAAATTTTATCCTACCCACTTTCATACTCATATCTCCAAGTTCTCTGTGAAAAACTATTTTAGATAAATTGATAGAGAAATACTCTAAACCTTTTGTAAGATCATTTTTGTAAAAAAAACTTGCATCTGAAAGCCTTGCCTTTAAAACTCTTTCATTTCCTTTAATAACTACGGGCTCACTCTCTTCTGAAATTATATTTGTAATAATGATAAATTTCTCTGCAATTTTTTCATTTTGATACAGAGTAATATATTTTTGATGGGTGCGAATCGAAACCTCTAATATTTTTTGAGGTAAGTTCATGAATTCTTTATCTATTGAACCAACCAAAGCCTTAGGCCATTCAACTAAACCGGTAAGCTCATTAATTAAATTCATATCATTTAAGAGTTTTAGCTCATAGGATTTTGATATTTCTTCTACTTGTTTAATAATTTCTTTTCTTCTTTGATTCTGATCGAACATAACCTTACTATTAATCATGCTAATTTGATAATCAGAAAAACTTTTTACTGGAATTTCCTTTTCAGAAAAAAATCTATGACCATAAGTCAAGTTTGAGGACTGAGTTAAGCCATATTGAAATTTTATAACTCTTTCATCATATAGACATAAAATTGATTTGATTGGTCTTACCCATCTTACAGAATCTGAGCCCCACTTCATAGACTTTGGCCAAGATACTTTAGAGAGTAAATCAGGTAATATTTCAGCTAATAAATCTTTTGTGTATTTTCCTTTCTCTTCAATTAAAGCAAAGTAAAATTTACCCTTTTTAATATCCCGTATCTCAACTTCATTTATTTTTTTTCCTACTGATTTTAGAAAACCATTAATAGCCACTTCAGGAGATTCAATACTTGGTCCTTTTTTTTCTTCAATACTATCAGCCTGCTTCCTGTCAATTCTCTCAATGAAAATAACCAATCTTCTAGGGGTGTAAAAGCATCTTGGATTGATAAACTGTAATTTTAAATCAGTTAAAATTTTACAAATTAAATTTTTAAGATTTTCAGCAGCAAAATCCTGAAAGTTAGCTGGAATTTCCTCAGAGTGAATCTCTAATAAAAACTCTGTCATAAGTTCCTCAATTTTTTACCCAAAGGTCACAACATAGTTTTGTAAGAGATCTAACTCTACTGATGTACTTAGCTCTTTCAGAAACACTTATAACTCCTCTTGAGTCTAGAAGATTAAATAAATGACTTGCTTTAATGCATTGATCGTAAGCAGGTAAGGCTAACTTATTATTTATTAAATCACTACATTGAGATTCAGCGTCTTCAAAATGCTTGAGAAGGGTTTTTGTATTTGCACTATTAAAATTATAGTCGGAAAATTCCTTCTCTTGTCTTTTATATACATCGCCATAAGATTTACCACCATCTTCTTTGGACAAACCGTTCCAATTTATATCATATACATTATCAATTTCTTGAATATACATCGCTAGCCTCTCTAAGCCATATGTGATTTCTCCAGGTATTGGGTTACAATCTATACCTCCCACCTGTTGAAAGTAAGTAAACTGACTAACTTCCATACCATCACACCACACCTCCCATCCAAGGCCCCAAGCACCTAAAGTAGGACTCTCCCAATCATCTTCTACAAATCGAATATCATGCTTTCTAAAATCAATACCAATAATACCTAGACTCTCTAAATATAAATCTTGAAAATTTGAGGGAGAAGGTTTCATAATAACTTGAAACTGGTAGTATCTCTGCAACCTATTAGGATTATCACCAAATCTTCCGTCAGCTGGACGTCTTGATGGCTGAACATATGCAGCATTCCAAGAATCTGGGCCCAAGGACCGCAGAGTTGTAGCAGGGTGAAAAGTTCCTGCTCCAACCTCTAGATCATAAGGCTGTAAAATCACACAACCAACATCACCCCAAAATTTTTGGAGAGATAATATTATAGATTGAAAAGACATAGACTTTGACAATTTAACACCAAGGACAATTACTTATTTTACAATCTAAATTTACATTAGTTGAAATATAATTACGACATCTATCACAAAATTGTGTATTAAGAACTTTATAATTATTATTTTCCATTTTACTTTTCTTAAATCTTAATGATTTACTAAAGGTATTAAACAAAAAAATAACACCTAAAACTAATAAAACTGTAAATACTACTTTTGAAAAACTAATTCCTAACATAGAAACCTACAAACCAAACCTTGACCAGACAGAGCGGGAGTGAATTGATTCAATTACCGCATCAGTTAAACAAGTCATTGCATGATTATTGTTATTCAGCCCCAACCTTCTTCTTACCCAACTTTGCTCAAATCCAAAGATTTTAAACTTGACTTTTTCACCATACTTTTCTCTCATTGTAGAGTAAATATCCCCTAATTCGTCTACTAATCCAAAATCTCTAGCCTTGGAACCACTCCAGAATTCACCAGTGAATAATTCAGACTCTTCTCCATTAAGCCTATTTTTTCGCCTCAATCTAACAATTGATTTAAAGTTTTCATGAATTTCATTTTGTAATCGTTTTAATCTCTCAACATCTTCTGTCTTTTCAGAAATAAATGGATCGAGAAAAGATTTACTATCCCCAGATGTATGAAGACGCCTTTCAATTCCAATTTTTTTTATTAATTCCTGGAAGCCAAAGCCACCTGAAATAACGCCTATCGAACCAATAATTGAGTTCTTATCTGCGTAGATTTTATCACCAGCACAGGCTAACCAGTAGCCACCTGAAGCTGCAACATCTTGAGTAAATGAAGTAACATTTAGTTTTTTCTCATCTGCAAGAAGCCTAATTCTTTTGTAAATTAATGAGGTCTGAACCGGAGAACCGCCCGGACAGTTTATATCTAATACAACCTCTCTTATTCCTTTTTGTCGAAAGGCCTGATCAATAGGTTTTGCCATAGTTAATATATTTAGACTTTTAGATCCACTTGATAAAGTTCCATTTAACCTAAGTATAGAAACTACATTTTTATTTTTTTTTAATATATTAAAAATTTTCATAATTATTAACCTTATATACTACCTCAACAATCTGCAAGAGGTTCCGCAAGCTTCAGAGTTTTCCCTCTACGTAAAATATCTTCAGCACGACTAGTGAAACCATTAGTTTCTTTTTGGTGAAGCTCAAAGGAGTAAATTTTTTTTACCCTCTCATCTCCTTTTAACCAACCCTGAACTATTACTCTTTTAGGGTATTCACCCTCTCTAGGCAAAAGATTCAAAACCCTTAGAGTGAAAAAAATTTCAGAAAAAACACTAATAATTTCATGATATCTATAATATGGAATAATTAGAGTAAAGCTACCACCTATCTTTAGCAAATCAACACAATACCTTATCCATTCTTTTAGAGAAACTTTACTCTCATGGAAAGCTACTCTCTTTCCTAAATTATTTGGCAATTGGTTCACTTTTTTCTCATAAAAAGGTGGATTAGTAACGATATGATCAAATTTTTTTCCTGAAAAAACACAGCCTAAATTCGATATATCTGAGTCAATAACAGTGATTTGACCTGTAAGTTGATTTATAATTATGTTTTCTTTTAAAAGTTCTACATGGGCTGGGAAGTTTTCAACAGCAAAAATATCAAGTTTTTCTGGTCTTTTTGCGAGTACTAATGATATTGCTCCTGTGCCAGCTCCAATATCTAGAATACGGTTTTTTTCTATTCCTGGCGTTGCAGCAGCTAGAAAAATACTATCTGAGTTAATCCTATACCCATATTTAGGCTGTTTGATTATAATTGAACCTCCTAAAATGGTATCTCTCGTGTATTCAATATTCATAAATTAATTAAACCAATTTTGACTTTGTAAAAAACAATACTTATTATCTTGATGCTGAAGTAAATATAATTTAATTTTGAATGAGAGGCAATTTTTGACTAAAATATATAGACTAGATCCTAATAGGGTTGAGGAAAATAACCCACTCGATATCCTAGCTGAAATTATTGAACCAGAAATTAACCTTGTAAACCAGATCATTCTAAAAGAGACCGAAAATCGAGTCAGTCTTATACCTAAATTAGCAAGCCACATAATATCTTCGGGTGGGAAAAGACTTAGACCAATGCTGACCATTGCTTCAGCGAAACTTTGCCAATATTCAGGAAATAGACATATAAGGCTAGCAGCGTGCGTTGAGTTCATTCATACTGCAACCTTACTTCATGATGATGTAGTAGACTCTAGTAACTTAAGAAGAGGAGTTAAATCGGCAAACACTGTATGGGGTAATGAATCTAGTATTCTAGTTGGAGATTATTTATTCAGTAGAGCATTCCAGCTTATGGTTTCTGATGGATCAATCAAAGTTCTAAAAGTATTATCAGATACTTCGGCTATTATTGCGCAAGGCGAAGTGCATCAATTACTAACAAAAAATGATTTAGACACAAGTGAAGACACCTACTTAGATGTTGTAGAAGCAAAAACCGCCGCTCTTTTCTCAGCAGCCTGCAAAGTAGGAGGAATAGTGGCTGATAGAAAAATTACTGATCAAAATTCTTTAGAGAGTTATGGTAAAAATTTAGGTATTGCTTTCCAACTCATTGACGATGCTCTTGATTATTCTGCAACTTCATCAAAATTAGGCAAATCTAGAGGAGACGATTTCAAAGAAGGTAAAATCACTATTCCTGTTATTCTAGCATACAGAAGAGGAGATAGTGAAGAGCGATCATTTTGGCAAAAAACTCTTGTAAGTTGTAAACAAAATCAAAATGATTTCGACCACGCAGTTATGTTAATGAATAAACATAACTCCATAAGAGACACAATTAAAAGAGCTAAACATTATGGAGATAAAGCAAAAGATGCTTTAGCCATATTTCCAAATGATAGAATTAAAGAAATTTTAATCAACTTAGTTGATTATTGTATAAAAAGAGATAAATAAAAGTTCTTCACCAAACCATTTAAATTAATAAATTAGGAGAAAACAATGGCACCTAAAAAAAAGAAAAAAAAATCAAGTACAACAAAGAAAACTAAAATATCCAATACTAATAGAAAAAAAATTGCTACTAAAACAAAAAAAATAAATAGAAAATTACGGAAAAAGAAAATAATAAAATCAAATTCAAATAACGATCTTAAATCTCTTAATGAGGGATTTAAAGCACTTGCATCTGTTTATAGAAAATAAATTTATTATGAATTAATTTTTCTTTTATTTAATAACTACAGTAAATTTAGTCTAATTATTATTTTTTAAATTTAAATGTCTTTCATTGTATTCAAGTTTTTTAATAGTTATATAGTATAAAAATTCTTTATAAAATTCTTATAATGAAATTTACTAGAAAAGGAGTGAACTAAAATGAAAATACTAACGTTGGCAAAATATTCACCAGAGGCAATAAAAGGAATGGTAGAAAACCCAATGAGCAGAGCAAAGGCTGTCTCTGCAGTATTTGAAGGTGCAGGAGTTAGAGTTCATAGTATTGACTTCTGTCTTGGAGATTGGGATGTTGTATTGATTGCTGAAGCAGAGTCAATGGATAAATATACAGCAGTTATACTAACAGTGGTTTCTTCAGGTGCAATCGATGATTGGAAGACATACCCTTTAATTAGTGATGAAGAATTTACTAAAGGCATGCAAAAAGCAAATGAACTTGTCTCTGCTTCCGCTTACAAAAAACCAAATTAGTGTATTTTAAAAAAACTCTCACAAAAATCCCAAAGAGCATCTCTTTCTCTTTGATGCTCTTTGGTTAGCCATAAATATTTATTTCTCTTTTTTCTATCAAACCAAAGCTTACCAGTTTTAATTTTTTTATTTTTGGATGCCGCCAACCAATAAATGGTATCAGCTCCCTCAGCTAAATTTCTTAATCTTTTTTCTAAGTAATTACTGAAGAAAGGAAGGGATTTTTGAAGGCCAGGTGTTCTTACCCAACCAGGATGCATTGAAGAGACTAGAACATTACTATCCTCAAGTTTTTCAGACCATATCTCAGATAAAATTACTTGACCCCTTTTTGTTTGTGCATATGAGGATACACCATTATATTTACCTTGTTTACCTAAAGCCTTGAGGAAAGAAAATTTAATTAAATACATACCACCACTCACAACCCATATAATACGCCCTCCTTTAAGCCTTGGAGTAAGAAGTTTAGTAATTAAATGAGGGCCGAATATATGTGTAGCAAAAGCTAATTCTAAACCATCTCTGGTAAAAGATCTTTCTGTAGGAATTAGCCCTGCATTATGAATAAGAATATCTATATGTTTTTCCCTGAATTTACTAATAAATTCTTCTATAGATTTTGAATCTGAGACATCAACTACCTCAAGGGTAACATCGCAACCTTCAGATTTTAGTTTATTTACAGCAAATTCTCCCTTAGTTTTATTTCTACATAACATAAAAACTTTTGCTCCATGACTTGCAAGTTTTTTGGCTATATAGAATCCAATACCATTATTTGCTCCTGTAACTAAACAAACCTTTCCTTGAATATTTTGATTCAAAGCCTCTTCATCAAAATATTTTTTATGTCTTTTGTACCCATATGAGTCGAATGAGAAGAAAACAGTTAAATCTAAAATTTTATCAATAAATCTCATAATTAAATTCATTTACAAAAAAAATGAGTAAAAAATAGCAAAATAGAATATATTTAAATTATTTTCTAGAATATTAAATTAATACACTATATATAAATAGCTATGATATCAATTAAACAAATTCCTGTTCTAAATGATAATTATATTTGGATGATTAATGTATCTGAAAAATATACTGCCGTAGTTGACCCAGCTATTCCCGAACCAGTCATTAAAGAATTAAAAAGAAATAATTGGAAGCTTACACATATTTTAAACACCCACCATCATAGCGACCATACTGGAGCAAATATACAGTTAAAAAAAGATTCAAATTGTAAAATCATTGGTCCAAAGGCAGACCATGATAGGATACCAGGTATTGATATATTTCTCGAAGATCAAGATGAATTCGAATTTGGAACAGAAATAGTCAAAGTTTTGGACGTTCCTGGACATACTAAAGGACATATAGCATTTCATTTTCCTGAGTCTGAAGCTTTATTCTGTGGCGACACTCTTTTTGCTCTGGGCTGTGGAAGAGTATTTGAAGGAACAATGGAACAAATGTGGGAATCACTAACAAAAATATCTCAACTCCCAAAGCAAACAAAAATCTACTGCGCACATGAATACACTTTAGCAAATGGTACTTTTGCATTAACAATTGAACCAAATAATGAAAAATTAAAATTTAGAATGAAAAACATAAAAGAAAAAAGAAATAAAGGTATTTCAACAATTCCTTCTACACTAGAAGAAGAAATAGATACTAACCCTTTCTTGAGACCAGATAGTATAGAAATACAAGAGAACCTATCTTTAGTAGGATCTCCACTTGTGGATATATTCGCTAAAACTAGACAATTGAAAGATAGCTTTAAAATAATAGAGAATAATTGAACTAATTTTTATTCTTTAATTCTCTGATTGCAATATAAGTAGCAGAAGCAAAAATTATTGCACCACCTACCCAAGTCCAATTATCAGGAAGTTCAGAAAAAATAATATAACCTAGAATTGAAGCCCAAATTAACCTTAGAAAATCTAATGGCAATACTGCACCAGTATCACCAGATTTAAATGCTCCTGCTAAAGCTAAGTGCCCTGCTGCTCCGAAAAAACCAACTAAAAAAAGATAAAATAAATCTTCTAACCCTGGCCATGTCCAGAAAAAAATTGCAGGAACTAACGATAAAGGTGCCATAAATAAACCCATATAAACAGTTAGAGTAATAGAAGATTCTGTTTTAGATAAAAATTTAATTATTGTCATTGAACCTGCCCAAACAATTGAAGAGCAAATAACAAAAATCGAACCTAGGTTCACTTCATTAAATCCTGGCCTAATAACAATCCAAGCACCAAAAAAACCTATTATTAATGCTATCCATCTTTTAAGATCAGATTTCTCACCCAGTAAAAATATTGCAAGAAAAACTGTGAATAATGGAGCAGTAAAGGACAAAGCAACATTTTGAGCTAAAGGCGACAATGTCAAAGCTGTAAAGAAGAAAAGCATTCCACATGTCTGTAGAATGCTTCTATAAAAATGCCAGCTAAGTTTATTTGTTTTAAGAATTGAAAAACTATATCTAAAAAAAAGTGGAGTCACAACTAAAAGACCAAAAAAATTTCTAAAAAATGCTATTTCAATTGGATGAATATTTTCTGAAACTAACCGCACACATACTTGCATAAGTGTAAAGGTTAATGTTGCTATAAGCATATAAAATATACCAAAGCTATTAGATGATAATTTGAGCATGAATATGTTTTTTAAATTTAATTTTTTTCTAAGAAGGATATAATTTCAGATGTGAATTCTTTTGCTTTATATTCAAGAAATCCATAGTCCTCATTTGGTAAATCTCTAACTGTAACATTTTTTATACTTGAAAAATATTTATCTGTTCTATCTTGAAGACCATCTCTGGGTTTAAATATTAGGGTAGGCTGGTTAATATAACTTAATGTTTCATACAATTTATATGAAAAAACTGCTTTATGACCCCAATGAGCAAAAGGTCCTCCTCTTAGAGCTTCAACAAAGTTTCTTTCTATAATTTTGCCTGTAGCTTGACTTCCACTAAGCATTTTGACAGAACTCCACCTTTTTATAAGATGAGAGCCATCAGTTTGTGGCTGATTATAATTTGATTTTTTATATCTTTCTTCTCTCTCATGTTTATCAAAACATGGCAAACCATTTAGTATCAAATTACTAACTAGGCCTTTATTGAAAGCAGCTATATGTAGTGCAATTACTGCACCTGTGTGATCCCCCATTATATCAATGGGATTTTCACCTGATATCTGCATCAATGATCTAATAACTATTTTTGATAAACTATCAATAGATGGCTCTTGTTCTGTCGGGTCAGATTCTCCAAAACCTGGGATGTCCATAGCAATTGCCAATCTATCCTTACCTAACTCTAGTAATAAATTTTCAAAATTTCTTGATGAAAAAGGACTCATATGCAAACATAAAATAGGTTTTCTTTGATATTTTGGCGAACCTGATACTCTTGCATGTACCTGCACTCCATCAATATTTAAAAATATTTTTTTTATCTTCTTATTAACTCGATTAAAATTTGGTTTATAAATATTTGCTGATAAGTTTTCTATATTTAATTTAATTTGATTGTCATAGAATTTTTTTAATATATTGCTATACATTTCAGTATCTATTGATAAAGATCCCATACCATAGTTAGGTAATTCCATTATGCTTCCATTAACAAGAAAATTTGATGATGCCTTTGTAGCATCCCATAACATGTCATTGGGACATAATACTAATAATGGATGATTTATTTTTGGAAGATTATCTGCATGATTAACAGCAAAAGCAGCGTTATGACCATACCAACCCTTGTCTAGCGGCCTTTGCATTTCAATAAAATCTCTGTTAATCAATTCTAATGGAGAGTTTGTATACCACTTCTGAAGTGACTTCCACCTTTCAACAAAATGAGCTCCATCTTCAGGGATAATGTCCTTTGGCTTTTCATCTTCAAGGTGTAACATCATTTTCTTCATTTGCTTTTTTGAGTAGACTGGGCATGAATTGAAAACTGCGCTTCCAATTTTTGAAGGGTTTTGCTTGATTATTTCAACCGCAATTTTTGCACCAGTATGATCACCAAAAAGATTTACTGTGTCAAAATTTAAGTGATTTATAAACTCTATAATTGAAAATGCATAATCAGAAATATTGGGAGGTGAAACTGGTGCATCAGAGTCACCAAATCCTGGAGTATCAATTGCATAGACTAGTCTATCTGAACATAATTCTTTCATTAAACCTTCAAAAGGCCTGCTATTAGAAGGACTTTGATGAAGTAAAATAATTGGATCTTTAGAACCTAAATCTTTTCCAGCACGCCTAAGATGTAACTGGCCAAATATTCCATCAAAGTACTCCCTAGTTACTTCACTTGGTTTTCTCCAAAAAATTTCAATTTCTCTGTTCATTTAATACCATCTTCTTTTTTTTATGCTATAAATAAAATTTTATTTTGTCTAATATTAATTACCATGCTCAAGATTTCTGCAAATATTTCTTTATTATTTACTGAATTACCAATGCTAGATAGGATTAAAGCTGCTTGTGATGAGGGATTTACAGCTTTTGAACTTCATTTTCCCTATGAAATACCTATTGAAGAACTTATTAAAGTTGTAGAAAAAACAAAAATGAATGTTTCTATTTTTAATTTTCCTGCTGGAGACTTTCCCAATGGCGGCCCAGGAATAGCTTCTATTTCGGAGAGAGAGGCTCATTTTAGAGCTTCAGTAGCTGAAGCACGAATGTATGTTGAAGCTTTAAAGCCTTACGGAGTAAATATGTTATCAGGATGCCCACTAAAATATACAAAAAAAAAACTTGGGGAAAAAATATTTATAAAAAATCTGATATATGCTGCACAGAGATTTCAAGACACAAATACTTTAATGCTTATCGAACCAATTAATTTATACGATAGACCAAATTACCTAATTAATACAACTTTTGAAGCTATAGAAATTATTAAAAAATCTCAATTACAGAATGTCAAAGTTCTATTTGATATTTATCACATGCATAGAATGGGAGAGGATATTAAAAAAACAATTATTAATAATTTCTCATATATTGGGCATATACAATTTGCTGATTACCCTGGAAGAAACCAACCTGGAACAGGAAAAATTAAATTTGAAGAAATCTTTAATACTTTAAAAAAGTTAAAATACGATAGATGGATAGGAGCTGAATATAATCCAAAATCTACAACATATAATTCTTTATCATGGTTAACTCAATTTGGTTTTATCTAATGGCAAATAAGAGAAAGATCAAACCGCAAACAAATTTTTCTAGAAACATGGATTTTGAATATGGTATTCCAAAAAATCTAGGGAAAAAAATTAGAAGAATTATTGCAAATAATCCATCTAATTTTACGTTATATGGCACAGGGACATATATTATTGGAAAAGGAAACGTTGCAATTATTGATCCTGGACCTGATGATGATCAACATATAAATTCATTACTTAAGGCACTAGAAAAAGAAAAGATAACTCATATTTTTGTAACTCATACCCATAAAGATCATTCACCTGCTGCTAAAAAAATTCATAAATTAACCAAAGCGCCTGTATACGGTTTTGGAAAACACCCAAAGAATTTATGTAAAGATCTATCATTTGTCGAAGAGGGAATAGACTATGATTTTTCACCTACCATAAAAATAAATGATAATGAAATTTTCAAAGGAGAAAATTGGACAATTAAAGCTATCCACACTCCTGGGCACACATCAAATCATGTATGTTATGAGCTAATTGAAGAAAGCACTCTGTTTAGTGGAGATCACTTAATGGGTTGGTCTACTACAGTCATAGCACCACCCGATGGAAGTATGTCAGATTATTTAATTAGCCTCAGAAAACTTTTGAATTTTTCTTTCAAAATCTGTTGGCCAACACACGGACCACCAATAGAAAATGTATCAAATTTCATTGAGCTAATAATTAAGCATAGAGAACATAGGGAAAAACAAATACTAAAAACGCTAGAAATAAAAGATAATATTAATGAAATAGTAAAAGAATTGTATAAAGATAAAGATCCAGCATTATTTCCTGCAGCATCTCTATCAGTCCTTGCTCATTTAATCTTTTTAGTAGAGAAAGGGAAAGTTATATCTGAAAAAAAAATTACTCTAGGATCTAAATTTAGAATTGTTTAATTATTTATTTTATAACCTTTAAACTCATCTCTCAGCTTTGATTTTAATAACTTTCCTGTTGCAGTATGTGGAAGTTCATTAACAAATACTACATCATCTGGAATCCACCACTTTGCTACTTTACCAACAAAAAAATCTAAAACTTCTTTTTTTGTGAGTTCACTTTTTTTATCTTTAATAACAAGCAATAGCGGTCTCTCATCCCATTTGAAATCTTTAATACCAATGACACAGGCTTCTAAAATTTTTTCATGACCAATTGCAATATTTTCTAAGTCTATCGAACTAATCCACTCCCCACCTGATTTGATAACATCTTTTGATCTGTCAGTTATTTGCATAAAACCATCACTATCGATTGTAGCAACATCACCAGTATTAAACCATCCCTCCTTATCAACAATAGGCTCATCTTCTTTAAAATATCTCTCAGTAATCCATGGACCCCTAACTTTTAAATTCCCAAATGAGCTTCCATCTCTTGGCATCAGTTTTCCATCATCATCTGTAATTATCATCTCAACACCAAATATTGCTCTACCTTGTTTAGCGCTTAAATTTAATTTTTCTTCATATGAAAGCTTGGAGTGTTTTGGAAGTAACCTGCTAACTGTACCTAATGGACTCATTTCCGTCATTCCCCAAGCATGGAGAACTGTTACATTATATTTTTCAAAAAAATCTTTTATCATTGATTTAGGTGCAGCCGAACCGCCAATCACTAAATTCTTCACGGTATCTATACTACCCTTAATCTCATCCATATAATTTAATAACATTAACCACACGGTTGGAACACCTGCAGAGATTGTTATACCTTCATCATTAATTATTTCATAAATACTTTTTCCATCCATCTCTGACCCAGGCAACACTAGTTTAGACCCACTCATAGGAGCAGCATAAACCAAACCCCATGCATTTGCATGGAACATAGGCACAACAGGCATTACAACTGATGATGATGATATACCTAGTGTATCAGGCGTGGCTGTAGCCCAGGCGTGAAGGAGAGTAGACTTATGTGAATATAATACACCTTTTGGATTTCCTGTTGTTCCAGATGTGTAGCAAAGAGAACAAGCATCATCTTCTTTAAATTGAGGCCATTCTATATCTATATTTTTTTGATCAATTATATTCTCATAAGATAAAAGATTTTCTAATTTAATTCCCGGATTAGATTTATGAGATTGCATTATTACATAATGATCAATAGTTAACAATTTTTTAGATATATTACAAATCAAACTGGAAAATGACTCATCAAAAAAAAGAATTTTATCCTCAGCATGATTAGCAATATATATTATCTGCTCTTCAAACAATCTAGGGTTTATAGTATGCAATACTCCCCCCATACTCGATATAGCATAGTATAATTCAAAATGTCTATGATCGTTCCATGCTAAGGTTGCTACCCTGTCTCCTTTTTTTAGACCTAATTTATTTAATGCTTGAATTAATTTTTTTATTCTATTTGTAGCCTCAGAGTAGTTATAAATAAATTTTTCAGTTTTATTTACTTTTGAAATTATCTCAACATCCCCATAATTTTTATCTGCAAAATCAATTATGGAAGATACTAATAACTGTTTATTTTGCATAAGACCGAGCATATTAGACCTCAAAAAAATCTCTCTGATCATCAATACCCTCAGGATCTTGATGAATAATTATTTCTGAACCTGGAAAATTATATAACAAAAGCTCTTCCACTTCATCAGAAATTTCATGAGCCATTAATAAAGATATACTTGCAGGTAATTCCAGATGGAACTGAATAAAATTTTTGGAACCAGATTTACGTGTTCTTAGGTCATGAATATTGTTTACTAGACTATGTTTTAAAACAATTTCAATGATTCTTTGCCTATCTTCCTCGCTAAATTCTTTATCCATAAGCTCGTCTATCGAAGAAATAAAAATCTTATATGATATAAATAAAATATATATAGATATTAAAAGTGCAACTATTGGGTCAATTAGTGGAATTTCTATATATGATGTAAATAAAAGAGATATAATTACTCCACTATTAAGAAGGACATCACTGAAATAATGCAAAGAGTCTGCCTCTATAGCTTTTGAATTAGTTTTTTTAATTATTCTTCTTTGGTATATAACTAATGCTATTGTTACTAAAAGTGAGATAAAAATGATAATTATGCCTTCAAAACTATTCTCAATGATCTTAGGCGAAAAAAATCTTCTAACAACCTCTATCAATAAAAAAATAATTGAACCAAAAATAAATGTCGACTGAGCTAAACCTGATAAAGCTTCTGCCTTTCCATGACCAAATCTATGCTCTTTATCAGCAGGAATCAGAGCCTGTCTTACAGCAAATAAGTTAAATAAAGATGCTAATGAATCAAAAACAGAGTCGACTAAACTGGATAAAATAGATACTGAATCTGTCATTGACCAAGCAATAAATTTAATAAATACTAGGAAAATAGCTACTAAAACTGAAGCATAAGTGACATTGCGCAAGGCACGAGAGCGTTCAACAATTGAT
Organism: Rhodospirillaceae bacterium; assembly: GCA_002722055.1. GTDB lineage: Bacteria > Pseudomonadota > Alphaproteobacteria > SHVP01 > SHVP01. Next base: position 179,935 of record PBKD01000014.1, read on the forward strand.
ATATCTGAATCAATATTATCTTTTAAATAAGACATAAAGCAATTTAATTAGGGGTATAAAAGAGAACGATTCCACTTTTTTCCAGATCTGATATATTCAACTCTTTCGTGAAGCCGTGAGTTTCCTTCATTCCAAAACTCTATTAAATTTGGAAATAAACAAAATCCTGACCAAAATGAGGGCCTCCTAACAGCAATATCTTTAAACTTTTCTTCTATAGATTTAACTTTATCAATAAGGGTTTGTTGGCTTTCAAGTTTTTTTGATTGGGAGGAAGCCCATGCACCGATTTGACTTGGCCTAGATCTTGTTTCAAAATATTTATCTGCAAGATCGTCAGAAATTAAACTTACTTCTCCCTCAACTCTAATTTGTTTTTTTAATGACTTCCAATGGAAACATATAGACGCAAAGTTATTATACAAAAGAGCTTTACCTTTTTGACTCTCAAGATTTGTAAAAAAAGTTGCGCCATCGTCATTAAATGATTTAATTAAAACCATCCTAACTTGTGGCTTGCCTTTTATCGATAATGTAGAAAGGGCAGCAGCATTGAAATCAGAGATTTCAGATGACTTAGCCTCAACTAACCATGCCTTGACCATCTCTATAGGGTTTTCTAAAATCTCAATCGCCATTATATAGTCCCTAAACTTTATAAAGATAAAAATATTATTTTAGCTTATAAAAATAAAAAAAAAAAATAAAGATAATTTTTAATTAAATTTAATTTTTTTTAGTATATAATTTGCGAATGAGCATTAGAATTATTATCATATATTTTTTATTTATTACTTATCTCGCTTCTTGCAGTAATACTCAAGATAGTAAAAAAATAGGTCAAGTCTTAGGTGCAATTAGTGGCACAATAATTGGTTCTAAATTAGGTAAGGGCGCTGGTAAAAATTTTTATACAGCTTCAGGGGCAATAGTGGGGTCAATAATTGGAAAGAATTTGGGAGAGATAATATCTAAAACTGATATAGATTATATATCTTCAAAAACAGGAGAAGTTTTAAATGATAATGAAATTGGAAAAAAATATTCATGGAAAAATTCTGAAACTGGAAACAGTGGTTATGTAAAAACAGAAAGAAAATTCAAAAATCAAAACCAAAATTGCAAGGAAATAAAGCAAGTAATTAAAATTAAAGAAAAAATTAAGGAAATATATAGCACTGCTTGTGAACAATCCGACGGTAGTTGGAGAATTTCTAAATTAGATAAATAATATTTAATATATTTAATTAACTATGTCTTAACCTAAATTAGCTAATTTACATATTCGGAGGTAAATAAATGCAAGCTGCTAACCCATACGAAATATTAGGCATAAGGCATAACGCTAATTTAGATGAAATAATCAAAGCATTCAGAAAAAAAGTAAAAAAATTACATCCTGATACTAATCCAAAATCAAAATTTAATTCATCAGAATTTAACTATCTATTCAAAGCATACAACTTCCTTAAGAATAATAATAAGCGAAAACTTTATGATGACGGAAAAATAGATTTTTGCGGAAGTTTTAATAAATATAAAAAAAGAGTAAATAAAAAAAAATATCCCAATGAAAATAGTAATAAAAAAAATTTAAATAAATATAAAAAATTCTTTGATAAACAATTTTTAGATAAATATATTAAAAATTTTATAAATAATAAAAAATTATTAATTACAAAAAAAATTATGAAAAATAATTATAATAATGCGATTATTAGCTCGAAATTAATTTCAATTCCATTCACTCTCTCAGTCATAGGAGGGTACAGAAGAATAAAGCTTAATGATGGCAAGTATGTTAAAATAAAAATTCCATCAGGCATAAAAACTGGTCAAATAATTAGGCTTAAGGAAAAGGGAGAAAAATCTCTGGATGGCTCAAAGAAAGATTTACTTATTAAAATAAGAATAGAGAAACATAAGCTGCTCTACAGAGATGGTGATAATGTAATTTTAGATTTACCAATCTCAATCAGTGAAGCTATTTTAGGAGGTAAAGTTAAAGTACCTACTATTCGTGGTCTAAAAGAGATAATGATCCCCAGAGAATCTAATACAGGCAAAACTCTGAGGTTAAAAGGCTTAGGTATTCAAAAAGATAACAGTATATTATCTGGCGATCAGCTTATAAAATTAATTATTTCATTTCCAAAAAAAATTGATCACGAACTGGAAGATTTTGCTTTAAATTGGTCAAAAAAAAATTATAATCCGAGGAATGATTTACAAAAATATATTTAAAGACTTTCATAAAAGTCAATTATAGATTTTTTAATAATAGTATTCCTGAATGGATTAGAAATATGGATTCTTCAAACCAAATCATGAATGGGAAAAAAGGCCTAGTTATGGGTGTGGCCAATGATAGATCGCTTGCTTGGGGAATTGCTAATATGCTTGGAGAGCATGGCGCTGATTTGGCTTTCACTTACCAAGGCGAAGCTTTGAGGAAAAGGGTAGAACCATTAGCAAACTCAGTCAATTCAAATTTTCTCATGGAATGTGACGTATCAAATACAGATGATGTTCATAGTATCTTTGATAAAATAAATGATAAATGGGGTAAATTAGATTTTTTTGTTCATGCAATAGGTTTTTCAGATAAAAATCAATTAAAAGGAAGGTACATTGATAAAATAACAAAAGATAATTTCCTTAATACAATGGATATATCATGCTTTTCTTTTACTGAACTTTGTAGATTGGCAGAACCTCTGATGAGCAATGGGGGTAGTTGTCTTACTCTTACCTATTATGGAGCTGAAAAAGTTATGCCACATTATAATGTTATGGGCATTGCTAAGGCAGCTCTAGAAGCATCGGTAAAATATCTTGCTATGGATATGGGACGTAACAATATTAGAGTAAATGCAATTTCAGCTGGTCCAGTAAAAACATTAGCATCAAGTGGGATAGGTGATTTTAGATATATACTGAAGTGGAATGAATATAACTCTGCTCTAAAAAGAAATACCACCATTGAAGATGTAGGTGGGGCTGCACTATACTTATTATCAGATTTGGGAAGAGGTACTACTGGTGAGATACATCACGTAGATTGTGGTTACCACCTAGTAGGAATGAAAGCAGCAGATGCGCCTGATATAGCAGTCGTTTTAGAAAAAACAACAAAAATTAAATAAATTAATATAAAAGAAAAATTTTATGTCATTCAATACATTTGGTCACTTATATAGAACAACTACTTGGGGAGAGAGTCATGGGCCCGCTATTGGTTGCGTGGTTGACGGTTGCCCACCTAATATAAATTTAGAAGAAATAGATATTCAAAAATGGTTAGACAAAAGAAAGCCGGGACAATCGAGATTTACAACTCAAAGAAAAGAGCAGGATAAAGTTAAAATTCTCTCAGGAGTGTTTGAAGGCAAAACCACAGGCACACCTATATCTTTATTAATTGAAAATATGGACGCAAGATCAAAGGATTATGATAAAATTAAGGATAAATTTCGACCTGGGCACGCTGACTTTACCTATCAAAAAAAGTATGGTCATAGAGACTACAGAGGTGGGGGCAGACAATCCGCTAGAGAAACAGCATGCAGAGTAGCGTCTGGAGCTGTAGCAAGAAAAATCTTAGGTTCTGAATTATCAATAAAAGGGGCTGTCATTCAGATAGGTGATTTAGAAATTAACCGAAACAATTGGAATGAAAATGAAATTGATAATAATCCCTTTTGGTGCCCTGATATTGAGAAAGTTAAGATTTGGGAAAAATATCTTGATGAGATAAGAATGTCAGGATCATCTGTCGGCGCGATAATTGAAATAACTGCTAGAGGAATTCCTGCGGGCCTAGGCGCACCTATATATAAAAAGTTAGATGCAGATATAGCTAGCGCTATGATGAGTATTAATGCTGTGAAGGCTATAGAAATTGGTTCTGGTGTCAATGCTTCTACTTTAAAAGGTGAAGAGAATGCAGATGAAATAGTTATAAAAAATAATAAAATAAAATTTAATAGTAATAATTCTGGCGGTATATTAGGGGGAATATCTTCTGGACAAGATCTAATTGTAAGATTTACTGTAAAACCAACATCATCTATTCTTATAGAGACAAAAACAGTAAATACAAAAAATGAAAATGATACTATTAAAACTACAGGTAGACATGATCCTTGTGTAGGAATCAGAGCCGTGCCAGTTGGAGAAGCAATGCTTGCGTGTACCCTAGCCGATCATTTTCTTTTGCACCGAGCCCAGGTTGGAGAGTTAAATGAATAAAGAAAACGGTATTCATTCATTAAATATAAACGAGAATGATATTAATGACTTAGAAGATGATTTACAAAAATATTTTAGTATATGCAAGGAAAAGATAGGGTTTATACCTAATGTGTTAAGATCATATAGCTGGAATCAAAAAAAACTCAGGTATTTTTCAAAATTTTATAATGAAATTATGTTAGGCGAATCAAAACTTTCAATACTAGAAAGAGAGATGATAGCATTAGTTGTTTCTTCGACGAACGACTGTTACTACTGTCAGACAGCACATGGATCTGCCGTTAGATTAATTTCAAAAGATAAGATTTTATCTGAAGTTCTTTCAATGAATTATAGAAGTGCAAATTTATCTCAAAGACATCTAGCAATGTTAAACTTTTCAACAAAACTTACTCTAACTCCAGAACAGATTATTGATAAAGATAGAAATGATCTAAGAGAAAGAGGGTTCACAGAAGAGGAAATCTGGGATATTTGCGAGATAGTAGGTTTTTTTAATATGACTAACAGATTGGCCTCTGGGATTGAAATGACTCCAAATAAAGAATATCACAATCAAGGAAGATAATTATTTCTTTTTAGCAGCAATAAAAAACTCCTTATTGCCTGCTGGCCCTTCAATAGGGCTCTGGCATATGCCTTCCACAGACCATTTCATATCATCTTCCAACCAAAGGTTTATATTTTTGCAAACCTCTCTATGGATAGTTTGATCCTTAACTACACCACCTTTCTTAACATTTATTTTTCCAGCTTCAAATTGGGGTTTAATTAAGGAGATTAATCTAGAATTTTTTGCTACTAAATTCAAAATGGAAGGTAGGGCTTTCTTTATACTTATAAAGCTAACATCACAAACAATTAAATTAATTAAATCTTTAAAATTTTTTTCGTCTAAATATCTTGCATTTACTCTTTCCATTACAATAACTCTATTATCTTTTCTAAGTTTCCATGATAACTGTCCATAACCGACATCAATTGAATAAATTTTTTTGGCTCCACGTTTTAAAAGAACATCTGTAAAGCCTCCTGTTGAAGAACCTATATCAGCAGCAATTACCCCTTCAACGTTGTATGAAAATTTATTTATTGCATAATCTAATTTAATTCCACCCCTTGAAACCCACTCGTGTTTGGGTTTACGTATCTTGAGAATTGAGTCAGTTTTTACTAGATATCCTGCTTTAGTAATTAAATTATCATTACAAAGAACATATCCAGATAAAATTAGGGAAGCAGCTCGGGATCTACTAGAAGTTAAACCTCTATCAGCAATTAATTGATCAAGTCTAATTTTATTTTCTTTCATCTACAAGCTAGTCTATCGATCTCTTAAAATAATAAATTTTGCTAAACTCTGGAGTTTTTCTGATTTAACTCCGAAAACGCACTCTAAATTTTTGTTGGCTTGATCAATAAGTTTTTTTGCCTCATTTTTTGAAAATTTCAAACCATAATTTGAAACCAAATTTTTTTTACCAAGATCGATATCTTTATTTACCTTCTTTCCAATTTTCTTTTCCTCACCTTCTACATCTAAAATATCATCAATAATTTGAAAAGCTAAGCCTATATCGAGACCAAAATCCTTTAGGGCATTACACTCATAATTACTTGCACCACCAAGTATACCCCCGGCTTCACAACAAAAAGAAAGTATAGCCGCTGTTTTCATGCTATTTATTCTAAGTATCTCCGACTTTTCAAAGTTATTAGATTGTGAGAGCAAATCAATCATTTGCCCCCCACACATCCCTCTATACCCGCTAACTTCTGACAGTCTATCAATTAAACGAATTCTAATTTTTGCTTCTTCATTAATTATATTACTAGTCAATAGCTTAAATGCTTCAATTAATAATGAATTACCTGCAAGAGTAGCAGTTGCCTCATCAAACTCGATATGCAAACTGGGTTTACCTCTTCTTATTTCATCATTATCCATACAAGGCAAATCATCATGAATAAGCGAAAAGGTATGAACCATCTCAATGGATGCTCCAACTAAAACTGATTGATTTAAGGGAACGTCAAAAATACTAGATGACGCAAAAACTATATAGGGACGTATTTTTTTACCAGATCCTATAGATGAATACCTCATTGCATTAACTAATCTTGACTCAGGACTATTTGGAACTTTAAAACGTTCTTCCAAAAGTTTATCAACCTTATTAGCAATAAACTTCAGATCATCGCTAAAAGTCATAATTAATCTATTTCTATGCTTTCTGATTCAAGCGACCCATCTTCTAGGGGAACAATTTTTTCAATCTTCTCCTTAGCTGATTTTAACTTTGATTCACAATGAACTCTCAATTGAGATCCCCTTGTATAAATATCAATTGATTCATCTAATGTTACTTTACCATCCTCAAGCTTAGTGATAATTTTTTCTAGTTCCAATAGACTCTCCTCAAAAGAGAGTTTTTGTATATCTGAAGGTATCTCTATTTTATTAATTTTTTTTGCCATAATTTATCTCTAGAAATATATAAGAATTTAACACTACATACTATCAGCTTTAATTAAAGCAGCAACATGATTAAATGAACTTTCCTCCAATGCAAGAAGATTATAGCCACCTTCGAGCACAGATATTAGCTTTCCAGAACAATACTTTCTTGCTACTTCAGATACCCTTTCAGTAACCCAAAAATAATCATCAGAAATAAGCTTGGTACCAGAAATATCGTCTAATTCATGCCCATCAAAACCAATTGATAGTAAAATTATTTCTGGCTTAAATATTTTTAATATTGTGACAAGTTTATTATTTACTAATTTTCTAAACTCAAATGAACCTTCGCCTGGAGATAGAATATAGTTATTTATATTATTTTCAGTAGAATTTAACCCTAAACCAGTCCCTGGGTACAATGGTGATTGATGTATAGAGCAAAATAAAAAATTTTCATCATTTTTACTTCTGACCCATTCCTCTGTTCCATTGCCATGATGTACATCAATATCAATTATGGCAATTTTTTTTATTCCTAACTCATATCTTGCATATGCGGCTCCAATAGCAATGTTATTGAATATACAAAAACCCATTCCATTTGATACTCTTGCATGATGACCTGGAGGCCTGACAACACAAAAGGCATTTTTTATTTTTCTTTGATTTACCATTTTTATTGCAGAAATAACTGCGCCTGGTGCCCTTAAACAAGCTTCCAAGGATCTCGGTGAAAGTATTGTGTCACTGTCTAATTTTATGACCTTCTTTAAAGGGAAAAAATTAGTTATTTTATCAATATATGTTCTATCATGGACTTTAGCTATTTGATCATTAGTAGCATAAGGACAGTCGAAATTTTTTATTTCATCTATTTTCAATTTATTTAATCTATTTAAAATTTTTTTAATTCTTAAATTACTCTCTGGGTGGTTATCCCCAGTATCATGCCAAAAAAAAGAAGGGTGTGAGAAAATACCTGTTTTCAAATTATTATTCCGTAAATCTAATAACAACAGGATCCATTATTTTTTTCCATAAAACAGGAATTAAGGCAATAATTACCATTAAACTATAACCATAAGGTAACTGAGGGGAATCTCTGTCGTGTCTCAATTGAAAATATCTTCTGCCAGCATATTTATGATGATCAGAATGTAAAGGCAGATTAAAAAGTGAATAATTACTAAAAATATGATTCGAGTTCCATGAATGTTTGCTACTAAATTTTTCATAATTTCCAGCTGATATTTCTTTTCTATTTAAACCATAGTGTTCAATATAGTTAATAACTTCTAATTCAAAAATAGATATCAAACTTTGCAATATAAAAAATAACAGGCCATAAAAACTAAAAAAATAGAAAACTATATATATTATTAATAACTGAATGAAAAAATCTTGAATCATAATATTCTTCAAACTATATATTTGAATTTTCTTCCTTAATAGCCTTCGTTTTTCAATACCCCAAGCACTTTTGAAACTTCCAATTAAGGAAGAAAAGAAAAAGCTATATACATTTTGACCATATTTTGCGGATGCTGGGTCTTGTGGAGTAGCAACATTAATATGGTGGCCATGAACATGCTCAATACAAAAGTGGGGGTAAGATACAGTAAATAGAATTAGCCGGGATAGAAATCTCTCAAACTTACGCTGATGAATTAACTCATGAGCAGCAGTTATTCCAAAAGCACCACTAGATATACCAGCAGAGAGAACTAGACCAAAATACTCTATAAAAGTTAACTCAAAAAAAGAGATATAAATTAAACAAAAAAATAAAACAAAAATCTGAATTGGAAAAGCCGCAAAAGTCAAAAATTTAAAAAAAGAATCTGAAAATTTAGTTTTTGAAAGATCTCCTTTATAAATTTTTTTTCCAAAAAATATATCTAAAATTGGTAGAATAAAGTACCCAAGGAATAAAGTTAGAAATGTGAAGGGTCCACCAAGCCATAAACCTAATACTACCGAAAATGGAAGAGAGAAACATAGAATATACGGCATTACAAAAAACATTATGACTTATCCAAATTTATTTATTCTTTTCTATTTCTTCTGCAACTAGTTCTTTTTTTGACAACTTACCAATCATAGTTTTTGGAAGTTCATCTCTAAATTCTAAAAACTTAGGAATTTCAATTTTGCTAAGTTTGTCCTTAAGAAAATTAAGCAAATCCCTAACCTCCAGATTTTCACCATCTTTAAGTTTTATAAATGCCTTTACTGCTTCACCCGAACTTGAATCCGGAATACCTATAACTGTCACTTCAGCTATAGAGGGGTGCTTATAAATACCTTCTTCGACATTACGGGGATAAACATTAAAACCGTTGACCAACACAAGATCCTTTATCCTATCAATAATAAAAGTATAACCATCCTCGTCTAAATAACCTACATCCCCAGTTCTAAATCTTCCGTCAATGATTGTTTCATTTGTTACCCCTGGCTTTTTCCAATAACCTTTCATTACTTGGGGACCGGATATACAAATCTCACCTATCTCACCTTGTTTAAGAATTTTTTTAGGGTTCTCTTTATCGCTTATATGAATTAATGTTTTAGGCATAGGAAGGCCAACTGAATTCTCTTTATTTTCACCGTTTATTGGATTAGCGCACGCTACAGGTGAGGTCTCAGTTAAACCATATCCTTCAACTAAAGTACAGCCTGTTATATTCTCAAAACCTTTCTTTACGTCTAATGGCAATGGAGCACCTCCAGAGAGGCAAGCCTTAATTGAACTCAGATCAAATTTAGAAATCTTTGGATAATTCAAAATGGCATTATACATAGTTGGTACACCAGCCAAAAATGTTGCTTTTTTTGAGTGTATATCTTTCAAAACAGGCAATAACTCAAAGCGTGGATGCATAATCATCTTTGCTCCCATTTGTATAGACATGTTCATTACTACAGTCATAGCGAATACATGGAAAAAAGGTAAAACAGCCATAACACTCTCTTCTCCCATGCTAAAGCCAGGGAACCATAACCTTTCTTGTATAAGATTAGCATAAAGGTTTGAATGAGTTAGCATTGCTCCTTTTGAAACTCCTGTTGTTCCACCTGTATACTGTAATACAGCAATATCCTCATCAGGATCTATGCTAATATTTTTATAATCTCCATCATTATTTATAAGCTCCGCAAAAGGTACTATATCTTCTGTGCTATCGAAATTTGATATTTCTCTCATTTTAACTAACGGAAAAAGAATATTTTTGGGAAAAGGAATTACTTCTGCAAAAGTACCAACAATTATTTTTTTTAATCGCGTCTTATTTAACAAGTTAAAAATCTTAGGATATAAGATTTTTAAATTTAAAGTCACCATAATATCAGTATCAGAGTCTTCTAGCTGATGTATTATTTCATTCTCAGCGTATAACGGACTAAAGTTTACCACCACACCCCCGGCTTTCAAGATGCCAAAATATGAAACAACAAACTGAGGACAATTTGGAAGAAAAAGTCCAACTTTAGTTCCCTTAGTTACGCCTAGTTGTTGAAATCCAAGAGCTGCTCTATCTACCATTTGGGAAATTTTTTTATAGCTGAACTCTTTTCCAAGAAAATCAATACATTTTCTGTTTCCAAAGTTTTTTACTGTATTATCTAAGATGGAAAAAAGAGGTTCTCCTTTTATTTCTGAGTTCCAATCTACATCTTCTGGGTATTTTTTCTCCCACAACATACTCTTCTCCCATAAATAATTAATTTTGTATAACTACTCACCTTTAAAAATAGGTTTACGCTTCTCCAAAAAACTCTTTACACCTTCTTCAAAATCACTTGTTGCAGAACTCATTGAAAAAAATTCAGTTTCTGTTTGAAGTTGTACCACCTCATTGGTGTAAAGCGATTGATTAATAAGTTTTTTTGTAAGTCCAATGGCTTTTGTAGGCCCTTTTGATAATTCCTCTACAAGGGCATTAACAGAAGAGTCAAGATCTTCATTTTTTGTAATACGATTTATAATTCCTAATTCCAAAGCTTTTTCTGCATCCAATCTGTGTCCTAAAAAAGCTATCTCTTTTGCTTTTTTTATACCTACAAGCCTTGGTAGAAAAAAAGTAGAACCTCCATCAGGGCTTAGACCTATATGATTATATGCTAGATTAAATTTTGAGTCTGATGATGCAATTGCTAAATCGGAACACAAAACTAAACTAAGACCAAATCCAGCTGCTGCTCCTTTCACCTTAGCTATAATTGGCACAGGTGTATTTATAAAATTTAAAATAGCCATGTGTAATTGACTTAAAAATTTTTGAAAATGGTCTTTTCTCTCTTCTGGCGATAAGTCAAGAATTTTACCAAACATATTAATATCACCACCAGCACAGAAGTGATCTCCTGATCCCTCAAAAACTATACATTTTAAAGATTTATTAGATAAGATTCTTTGACTTACATCAATCAAACATTTACCAAAATCTTCATTCATTGCATTGAGAACTTCAGGTCTATTAAACTTCACTATAGCAATATTGTTATTTAATTTTAATATAACCTCTTCAGCCATTCTTATCCTCCAAAACTTGCAAAATCAACAGAACCTAAAGCCGTACCACCTGCCTTAACAGATACTGGAGAATTAATAACTCTTGGTAAGTATTGTTCAGCAAAGAATCTAGCTATTTGAATTTTGTTTTTATAGAAACTTGAATTTGTTTTTTGGTTTTTTATCTTATTAAATGACTTCAATGCTGCTTTAGATAGAAAATAGCTACCTAATAAAATACCAAATATATCTAAGTAAATGCTAGCACTGGACGCTGCATCATTAAAATTTTTTATTGCTTTTGAACTAATCCATTCGGTCGATATTTTGAATGAATCCATTGATTTCTCAAGAAGTTCAGAAATGATCTCTAGATCTTGACTATCTTCATTATTTAAATCTGATATCAATTCCCTTATTTGTTTAAAGAGAAAATCAACAGCTTTACCTCCAGATTGTGATAATTTTCTAAATACTAAATCAAGAGCCTGAATGCCATTTGTACCTTCATAAATAGGAGCAATTCGAGAATCTCTTAAATGCTGAGCTGCTCCGGTCTCTTCTATAAATCCCATCCCCCCATGAACTTGTAAACCAGTTGAGGCTGAGGAAAAACCTATATCAGTACACCAGCTTTTCACAATTGGAGTAAGCAAATCAACAAGTTCAGAATAAAGTTTTTTGGAGTCATCATTACTATGATACTTACTTAAATCAGCATAAACACCTGTGGTTAAAATTAAACCTCTCATCGCATCAATTTTTGATTTTATGTCTAGGATCATCCTTTTTACATCTGGATGCTCTATTATAGAAACAGATTCATCAGACTGCACCAAGGGGCTTTTACCCTGCTTACGGGAAAATGCATATTCCAAAGCTTGTTGATAAGCTCTTTCTGCAATTGACAAGCCTTGAACACCAACATCAATTCTAGCGTGATTCATCATGGTGAACATGCACCTCATTCCTTGATTTTCTTGACCAATCAACCAACCTTTTGCACCTTGTGTTTCTCCATATAACATTACTGCCGTGGGACTTGCATGAATCCCAAGCTTTCTCTCTAATGAACCACATCTTAAATCATTTTTTTCAGCTATAACACCATCATCATTTACAAAGAACTTCGGAACTAAAAAAAGTGAGATACCTTTTGTACCCTTAGGACTATCAGGAGTTCGTGCTAAGACAAGATGAATTATATTTTCTGCAAGATCATGATCTCCATATGTAATATATATCTTTGTACCAAAAATATTATAACTACCATCAGAATTAGGAATAGCCTTGGTTGTTAGCGAACCAACATCTGAACCAGCTTGAGGTTCAGTGAGATTCATTGTGCCGGTCCATTCTCCAGAAACAAGTTTTGATAAATACTTTTTTTTAATTGATTCCGAAGCATGAGCTGAAATTGCCTCGACAGCACCAGATGTTAGAAGTGGGCATAAACTAAATGCCATATTTGCTGAAGTAAAAAATTCATTTACTGACAGTCCTAAGGCAAATGGCATATTTTGACCACCAATATCTTCAGGAAAACTGATACCATTCCACCCTCCTTCAACAAATTTTTTATAAGCTTCTGGGAAACCAGGTGCAGTTTTAACTGAGCCATTTTCAAGAGTAGCCCCTTTTTTATCTCCAATTTGATTAATGTCTGCAATTGGACCTGAGGCTAGTTTACCTGCTTCTTTTAATACAGCTTGAGTTAAATCCTCTGAAATATCCTTAAAATTACTTAATGAGGTAAGTTCTCTATAAGCAGTTATTTCATTTAAAGTAAATAAAACTTCATCTATAGGAGGTGAATAATGGGGCATATTAGACCTTTTTATTTAAAAATTTATACAATTGAATTACTTATAAGATTATAGAATAATTCATGGTAAAAATGAGTGCAACATTACAAGTTTTAATCAACAAATTATAAGAATAATTATTTAAAATCAGATACTTAAATATAAATATGAATATTTATAAACCCACAAAAAAAACGCTAGCACTTGCTGTAAACAAGCTCAAAAAGGCAAAATTGGTTGTTTTTCCAACCGAAACAGTCTATGGGCTTGGAGGAGATGCTACATCTGAAAGTGCTATTCTAAAAATTTATACTTTAAAGAAAAGACCTAGATTTAACCCTTTAATTATTCATTGTTCCAGTCAAGAAGATGCTATGAAGATAGGTAAATTTGATAACTTAAGCATAAAATTAGCAAATAATTTTTGGCCTGGACCATTAACAATAGTTTTGCCAAGTAAAAAATCTAGTCAAGTTTCTAAACTTGCAACCTCAGGCCTCCAGACAGTTGCTTTAAGAATCCCAAGAAATAAATTTGCTATTGAATTAATTAAATTATTTGGAAAGCCGATAGCAGCACCTAGCGCAAATCCATCTGGAAAACTTAGCCCAACATGCGCAGAGCATGTTCAACAAAAATTAGGAAAAAAGATTGATTTAATCATTGACGATGGAAATGCATTAAAAGGAATAGAGTCAACTGTTATTTCTATTATAAATAATAAAGTTTATTTGCTAAGGCCAGGGGCAATAACTAATGAAGAAATTGAGGAAGTACTTGGAAAAAAATTATTAATAAATAGTTTTGAAAAAAATTTATCTCCAGGAATGCTAAAAAATCACTATGCAACAACAAAGCCATTAAGAATAAATGCAAAAAGAGTTTTTAGTGATGAAGCGCTTCTTTCTTTTGGAAATAAAACACCCAAAGGTGCATTTAAAACTCTAAACTTAAGTAAAAATGGCAACCTTAACGAGGCAGCACAAAATTTATTTTCAATGCTTCATAAATTAGAAAAATTAAAAGTAAGAAAAATTGCTGTTTCCTCTATACCTGATACTGGACTAGGAAAAGCTATAAACGATAGACTAAAAAGGGCATCGTATTCAAAATGAAAAAGATTGCCTCGATTATAACAAAAGAAAATATTGAAAATCTTAAATTAATATGTGGAGAAAATGGGTGGACGGATGCAGAAGATATAAATGAAAAATACCTTTCTGAGGAAAGGAACTTTTATAAAAGCTACTCGCCCATAATATTAAGGCCAGACAGTACTCTTAAAATATCAAATATACTGAAATATTGTTATAAAAAAAATATTCCTATTGTTCCTCAAGGAGGGAATACTGGTTTAGTTGGTGGTACCGTTTCCGGACATATATCTAATGAAATAATTCTTAACTTAGAAAAAATGAATAAAGTTCGTGAGCTTTCACATACTGACTCTGTACTAATTGTTGAGGCAGGTGTCAAACTTCATGAAGTTCAATCTATTGCTAAATCAATAAATAAGTTTTTTCCTTTAAGCTTAGCGTCTGAAGGTACATGCCAAATCGGAGGTAACTTAGCAACAAATGCGGGAGGAGTTCATGTTATCAAATACGGTAATGCTAGGGATTTAGCACTCGGCCTTGAGGTAGTACTAGCTGATGGAACAATAATTAATGGCTTAAAAAAACTTCGAAAGGATAATTCAGGATATAATTTAAACCAGCTCTTTATTGGGTCTGAGGGAACATTAGGAATAATAACTGCGGCATCTCTAAAATTATTTCCTATTCCATATGAAGTAAATACAATTTTATTAGCTTTAGATTCATTAGAAAATGCAATAGAAATAATGAATGAATTGAAGAAAATATATTTAGAAAGACTGAGTGCCTTAGAGTTTTTTTCTAATTTTTCCCTTGAAATAGTTTTGAAAAACACAACAAACACCATGAGGCCTTTTGAAAAAAATTACCCCTGGTACATTTTAATTGATATTGAAGGAACACCTGATACGAATCACAATAGTAACTCTATAGAAAATTTTCTATTTGAAAATTTGAAGAAAAATACAATAAAAGATGGTATAGTTGCAAAAAATCTTAAAGAAAAAGAAAATTTTTGGAAATTAAGAGACAGTATCCCTTACGCTCAAAAACCAGAGGGGGCAAGCATTAAACATGACATTTCTATTCCAATAAGCAAAATATCGCAATTCTTAGATGAATCTACAAAAAAAATTCATAAAGCTATTCCAAATATACGGCCTTGTATATTTGGTCACCTAGGTGACGGAAATATTCATTTCAATCTTTCAAAACCGATTCAAATGGAAAACCTTGTTTTTGAAGAATATCAAGATAAAATAAATAAAATCATTTTTGATATTGTAATAAATTACAATGGATCAATAAGTGCAGAACATGGAATAGGTCTAGTCAAAAAAGAAGCAATAAAAAATTATAAAGATAAATCTGAAATTACCATTATGAAGAATATAAAAAAAATATTTGATGAAAAAAATATTTTGAACCCTGGGAAATTAATTTAATATTTCTTTTATACTTTTATATGGTAAACCAAGAGAGTCAGATACAGGTTTATTAATAACATTTCCAGAAAAAATATTTAAACCATTAGCCAAGTTTTGGTCATTAATTAAAGAATTTCTTAATCCCTTGTCAGCAATATTCAGAATAAAAGGGAGAGTAGAATTATTCAGGGCATATGTAGAAGTCCTAGCTACTGCTCCTGGCATATTTGTAACACAATAGTGAATAACATCATGAACTATATATGAAGGGTCATCATGAGTTGTCCCCCTACTTGTCTCAAAACAGCCACCCTGATCGATTGATACATCAACCATAACACTACCTTTTTTCATTTTTTTTACTAGATCCTCTGTAACTACACGAGGAGCTGAAGCTCCAGGCACCAGCACAGCTCCTATAACTAAATCTGCTTCAATTACTTTCTCCTCAATTAAATCTAAAGTTGGATACAAGGTAGTTATTGAAGTTCCAAACATCTGATCTAGCTCTGCTAAACGATAAGGGTTAAGGTCAAATATATAAACATCGGCTCCAAGGCCAACCGCCATTTTAGCAGCATTTGTTCCAACAATACCTCCTCCAAAAATTATTACTTTAGCCGAAGGCACTCCTGGAACTCCGCCCAAAAGCTGACCTCTACCACCTTTAGAAATTTCCAAGAAATGAGCACCACATTGTATAGACATTCTGCCTGCAACCATACTCATTGGCGCTAGCAATGGAAGGCCACCTTTATCATCGGTGACCGTTTCATATGCTATAGCTGAACATCCAGATTTAATAAGAGCATTTGCTTGTTTTCGATCAGGGGCAAGATGAAGATAAGTAAAAAGTATCTGGTCGTTTCTTAAAAATGAATATTCTATCTCTTGAGGCTCCTTTACTTTAACTACAAGCTCTGAATTTCTCCAAATATCTTCAGCCTTATCGACAATTTGTGCACCTGCATCAATATAATCTTGATTGGAAATGCCTATCTTAATTGCTGCATTTGACTGAACGTTTACCGAATGACCTCTAGAAATAGCTTCTCTTACACTAGAGGGAGTCATACCAACTCTATATTCATGAATTTTAACTTCTTTAGGAACACCTATCCGCATGTCTTATTCTACCTTATTTAATACTTCACCAATAGTTTCAAATAATTGGTTTATTTCATTTTTTTCAATAATTAAAGGAGGTGATAATGCTATAGTATCACCAGTAACTCTTACCAAAACACCTCGTTCATAGCAATGGGCAAAAACATCATTAGCCCTTGCGCCTGGTTTATCTTTTCTAGATTCCAATTCAATTCCAGCTATCAGGCCTAAATTTCGTATGTCCTTTACATAAGGATAGTCTTTGAGAGAGTGAGCAACCCCTTCCCAGTAATCAGATAATGATAGCGCTCTTTCAAACAAACCATCTTCTTTATAAACATCAAGAGTAGCTAAACCTGCGGCACATGCTAATGGGTGGCCAGAATATGTATAACCATGAAATAACTCAATTGCTCCATCTCCGGAACCATGCATGAATGCATCATAAATTTTTGACTTAACAAATACGGCGCTCATTGGGACTGTGCCATTAGTGAGCCCTTTAGCAGAAGTTATCATATCAGGAACCACATCAAAATACTCTGTTGCAAAAGGTTTACCAAGTCTTCCAAATCCAGTAATAACCTCATCAAATATTAAGAGTATACCATGTTTATCACATATTTCTCTTAGCCTTTTTAAATAACCTATAGGAGGAACAATTACTCCTGCAGAACCCGAAACAGGCTCAACGATTACTGCAGCAATAGTTGAGGCATCATGCAGATTAACTATCTTTTCAAGCTCATCAGCCCAATGAACACCCCATTTAGGCTGGCCTTTTGAAAAGGAATTTTTTTCTAAATTATAAGTAGCAGGTAAATGATCAACTCCCGATAGTAGGGGACCAAAAAACTTTCTATTATTGACCATTCCCCCAACAGATATTCCACCAAAACCTACACCATGGTAACCCTTTTCTCTTCCGACAAAACGTGTTCTTGAAGCTTGACCAATTATTCTTTGGTATGCAATGGCAATTTTTAATGCTGTATCAACTGCCTCAGAACCTGAATTAGCAAAAAAAAACATGATCTAAATCATTTGGCATTAATGCAGTTAATTTTGCAGCAAATTCAAATTCTGATGGATGTCCCATTTGAAAAGCCATTGAATAATCCATCGTAGAAACTTGATCCTGAACAGCCTCAACAATCTTTGTTCTACAATGACCAGCATTTACACACCATAAACCAGCTACACCATCAAGAATTTGTCGATTATCATACGATGTATAGTACATACCTTTTGCGGCAACCAACATTCTTGGGTTAGCTTTGAAAGATCTATTTGAAGTAAATGGCATCCAGTATGAATCCAAATTATTTGTCTTAATATCAATTGCATTCTTAATCATATTATTTCCTAAGCCGAATATTCATAATCTTTTTCACTTTCTTGACGGCTCATATAATATTACTGGGCCATCTATCCCTTTCATACCATACTTTCCCGCCTCATCAAATACTATTGGTTTACCTTGGGATAATTCCCTTACTATATTTGATACAAGAATTTTATCAGTTTCAGCCGCATCGCATATTCTAGCCGCCATCTGAACAGTTGATCCAAATAGATCATTTTCTTCAACTATCGGCTCACCAGCATTTATTCCAATCCTCATATGGAGGGAAAGTTCTTTATTCTCTGAGTTATGGGCTCTTAGACCTTTTATCATAATCAATGCAGACTCTACAGCTTGATGTGATTTAGAAAACCTAGCCATTATTCCATCACCTGTATGTTTAACTTCTTTTCCACTAAAATCTCTGAGCGCAAGCCTAACAATGGCATTATGAACTCTTAAAACTTTTTGAGCACCTTCATCGCCTAATTCTTGTGTTAACTTTGTTGAACCTACTATATCAGTAAAAAGAACTGCAATCGGGCCATCAGTTGTTGAAGAATCTTTCTTAGGGTTTCTCCATTCATTTATAGCATTTTCAATCTTGCTTGCTGCATTCATGTCCCCTTTTAAATAATCTTTTAAAGCATCTGTTCCAGCTTGAAACATTGAGATGTATTGAGGCTCCAAAAGATACTCATCGTAATTGTCTGCAAGCTTCTTAGCTGCTGATGGTTTATTGCCTATAAGAGACAAAACTCTCTCTAAAAGTTTTATAAACTGGTCGTAATTTAAGGAACTATCTTCACGCACTACTTCACATGCTCCAGCTAAGTATAAATTAGTTCCAAATCGATCAGAACTTGCAATATTTATATTTTTTAAAACTAAATGTTGAAGAGAATTTTGTAAAAAATTCATTAATGCTAGTGTTGCCTCCTTATCATCCCCTTCAGGCTCAACCTCTTGTTCAACATCAACATCTTCAGATAAATTGTCCTCAAAATTATCTAGCGAAGGCTCAATAACTGGGTCACTTGAATAGTTTCTTTTTTTATTTTTTCTTTTCTTAGATAATTTTTTTTTCTTTAATGTTTTACTTTTATTTTTTTTTGTTTTATTTATATTTTTTTTTGTGCTTCCAAAAATACTTGACATCAACTCCTTTTCTTCTCTTGAGAGAAAGACTTTAGCCAAAAGGCTATAACTCAAAAGAAATGAGAGAACAAATATACCCCAACTAGCATATTCAAGCATTCATTTTGCCCCATAAGTGAAATCATAAAAAATTTTTATAAATAAATTATATATTTATTCGTATTCTTTTCAAATACCAAATTGGCCATATAAACTTAATCCGAATTTTTGAAAAATCAATGTAATGATAGCAGCAAAACCACAACTAAATATCAAGATACTTAGCATCTTGATTACAAGTGATATTTTAGAACTCTCAGTTACCTCAATATTATTTTCTTTTAAAACTCTTTTTTTTCTTTTTCCTAAACTTTCTGCCTGTGGCTTCTCATCAGGAACTTCATCCATCCAACTCTTTGGACTTTCTTCATTTTTATATTCATCTTCATTTTCACTTGAAGATTCTTCATAGTTTTCGGCTGATTTATCTGGTTCTGTTGTAAAAACCGTCTTCTCTTGTTTCGCTCCCGTAGCAGGATCCAATGTCTCTCTGATAACTTTTACAGCTTGAACATGCCTCTGTGAGGCAAGTTGCTTTGCATCTTCAACTGCTATTGTCTCCTGATGACCGGGAAATGTAGCGTCAATAAGCCACCGATCTTTTGACTTCACATATAATTCTACACTTGTTTCCATTAGTTATCTTTAATTGTAAAATTATTTAATACTATCTGAATTTAATTAATAATTGAACAGAAAGGATAATACTTATCATTATTGGTTTTTTTTCAATACTTCATCAATTACTTTATCACCAGTTGGCAAACCAAATTCAAACTTTCCAAATATTGACATATTTCTATCCCAGTTTGCACCAAATTGAGAAGCCATAGCATTAACATCCCTATAAAATCTATGAACTGGATTCGTATCATACAGACCTACAGCTCCCATATGTCCAAATAGTCTATTTACCGAACTTACACATAGTTTTGCTATAAAAGCTCTATCTCTTGTTATTTTTGCAACCTCTCTTGCAGAAAGAGATTGCTTATTAAGTCCTTTTTCATGAAGAACTCTGTTTATATTATTATATATCAAAACTGCTGCATCTATCTCTGCTGAAGACTCTGCCAATCTATGCTGGACAGGGACTTGATCCTTAATTGAATTTCCAAAAATTGCACCCTTCCTATCAGAAGTAAGGTTTTTATAAGCCTCATAAGCGCCTTCAGATGCTCCGATTAAAGGACCAAGAAAACTAGATCCAAAGTAAGGAAGAAATGGCATTTCATACAAATAGCTTTCTGGGTTTATTGAAGCTCCTGGAGGGTTTCTATCAAAAGTTGCATGAGCATTAATTGTTCTATATTCTGGAACAAAAAGGTTATCACATTTTATATCTTTGCTTCCAGTCCCTCTCATTCCAATTACATGCCAAGTATCAATGATTTCAAGTTCACTTGTGGGAACCAAAAGCCTTATATATTTTGAATGATCTCCAGGATCATTTCCATCAATATGTGAGTGGACTATTGACCACTCAGAGTGATCTACACCTGAGGCAAATCTCCATGTTCCACTTAAATTATAACCTCCCTTAGTTTTTACAGCACAACTACTTATTTGAGCAGAAGCCGTTACAATAACTTGGTTTTGATTGCTACCCCAAATTTCATCTTGGCATTCTAGAGACATCCTTCCAGCGATAGCGGCATGAGCACCTACAACAGAAACTATCCAAGCCGATGAGGGACAACCCCTAGCAATTACCCTTGCGGCATCAGCATGAGTAGCCCAACCCATAGAATAACCTCCATACCTTTTTGGTTGATAAATCCTCATTAGACCTGAGTTGAATAAATCATCAATATTTTTCTTTGGTAATTTACGATCTTGCTCAGCCTCAAGAGCTCTATCTTTAAAGATTGGAATGAGTGATTCAGCCCTCTTTATTATATCTTCTCGGCTGGGAATATTGCCATTTATATGCATATCTAAAGACATCAAAAGTCTCCATTAACGATTTGAGATAAGCATTATACTATATTTTTTAGCTTTTCTCTATAAAATGGTGCCCAGGGGCGGAATTGAACCACCGACACGCGGATTTTCAGTCCGCTGCTCTACCAACTGAGCTACCTGGGCAAATTTTATCACTAAGAGGCTGGGTTATAAAGGGTCATATGCTTTAAGTCTAGAAAAATTAAAAAAAAAATAGTTTAAATCATAATTACAATCAAAATAGGGCTATAAAAAGCCAAAAAATATTACTTAGACTCCAACACCATTGATAAGGGATACTGTCTCATAAAGAGGAAGTCCTATTACATTTGTATAAGAACCTTTTATTTCAATTATAAAAGTAGAAGCTTTTCCTTGAATTGCATAACTCCCCGCTTTACCCAGCCATTCTTTGGATTCAATATAATAGTCTATATCTGAATTAGATAATCTTTTGAACCTTACTTTAGTCATGACTATCTTATGATAAAATCTATCTTGTTTAAACAAAACTACGCAGGAATATACTTTATGCCACCTTCCTGATAATAAAAATAGTGAATTTTTTGCTTTAATTTTATCTTCTGTTTTGTCAAGTATACTAGCTCCACATACAACTACAGTATCTGCAGCAATTATTATGTTATCTGGAAATTTTTTTTTAAATTTTTTCCCTTTGAGTATTGCTACTCTTAAAACATAATCTCTGGGGGTTTCATTTTTATAAATTGTTTCATCTATTGATGGAGAAACTACATTGCAAGGATTAATACCAATAGAATTTAAAAGAGAAAGCCTCTGAAGTGATTGGGAAGCTAGAATTATTTTTTTGTTTATTTTTATATAAAAGGGATCCAACAAATTATTTATATCGAAAAGTTATTCTACCTTTGGATAAATCATATGGTGTCATCTCTACTAAAACTTTATCTCCAGCTAAGACTCTAATTCGATTTTTTCTCATTTTACCTGAAGTGTGAGCAAGAACCTCATGATCATTTTCTAATTTCACTCTAAACATAGCATTTGGAAGAATTTCTTCCACTAAACCAGACATCTCTAACAATTCTTCTTTAGCCAATTAATACTCCTTTTAGGTTGTTAGCGTAACATTATACACTTTTGATTATAAAAGTCACAAATTAATTAATCATAATTAATTTATTTACTGATAAATTTTTTTATTATTAATTTGTTTATTTGTTCACGAACTTCTCTATAAGAACTCAAAATTTGCTCTCTACTGCCATGAACATTGCTCACGTCATAGCAAGGCCAATATTCAATTTCCCAGGAATTATACCTGGTTAATTCTTTAGATAAATGCTGTGCTTCAGGAGATAAAGTTATTACTATGTCAAAATCTTTATTAATAATATCTCTGATTAACTGATGCTGATGATCAGATATATCAATATTGATTTCAGACATTACTTCAATTGCAAAGTTATCAATTTCTCCTTTTTTCACCCCTGCAGACTCAACATGAATAGCAGTATACAAATGATTTTTTAACAAACCTTCCGCAATTACTGACCTTACAGAGTTTAGATTGCATACAAACAAAACGGAGTTAATAACCTTTTTCATTTTTTACCTCAAGTGGAGCACACTTATTAGCGTAAATAGTCTTCTAGAAGTTTTATCATCTAATTTTACTTTGCCAGAAAGCCTCTCTTTTACCATCGCTGATCCCTCATTATGTAAGCTCCTCCTAGCCATATCTATTGTCTCTATCTGAGAGGGTGAGGATGACCTAATTGCCTGAAAATAACTATCGCATATTGATAGATAATCTCTAATTAAGCCTCTAAATGGGTTAAGAGACAGTCCAATTATTGTTATAGGGGTTTTATCAATTTGCCTAATATCTAATAGCACTCTGTTTTCTTTAATAGACAAGATTAGGTCAAATGGCCCAATGATTTCTGATTTAATTAATTTAAAATAATTTTTTTCTAATAGATCATAAATTGCAATTTTTTTTTCTTGCTCAATATCTAAGCTTCTTTTAGCAACAGTTTTTTCATCAATTTCAAGAGCAATTATATCCTGCAAAATTAAATTACCTAACTAAGTTTTATCTTTTAACCTGATGGAGACAGATAATGCATGAGCTGATAATCCCTCATATTCTGCAATAGTTAAAATATCATCACTAAGAGCATTTAGGGATTCATTAGTGCTTTGAATAATGGAACTTCTTTTTAGAAAATCTAAAACTGATAAACCCGAAGTAAATCGAGATGTCCCAGAAGTAGGCAAAACATGATTAGGTCCAGCAATATAGTCACCTAAAGCTTCAGGAGTATTTCTTCCAAGAAAAATAGAACCAGCATTAGAAAATTTTGAAAGAAGTTCTTTTGGATTATCAACAGATAATTGCAAATGCTCTGGGGCAATTTTATCAATTATGGGACCAACATTATTAATATTATCTACTATAATTATAAGTCCATTATTGTTCCAACTCTGAGAGGCTATCTCAGATCTTTTCAAATGATTCAAATGATATTGAATTTTTTCTGCAACTTTGTTGGCAAAATCATATGAATCACAAATTAAAATAGACCTTGCCTCAGTATCATGTTCTGATTGAGATAAAAGGTCAGTTGCAGTCCATTCTGGATTACCAATTGAGTCAGAAACAACTAATATCTCTGAGGGGCCAGCAAAAGCATCTATACCCACTTTACCAAAAACAATTTTTTTTGCAGTAGCAACAAAAATATTACCTGGGCCAACAATTTTATCTACTTTATTAATTGTTTCTGTTCCATACGCAAGAGCTGCAACAGCTTGAGCACCACCTATTTTATAGATTTCTTTAATTCCAGCAATTTCTGCAGACACTAAAATAACCGGATCAATTAACCCATTAGGAGCAGGTACTGTCATTACAATTCTACTTACGTTAGCAACTTTCGCAGGAATAGAATTCATCAAAACACTACTAGGATAAACTGCTGTTCCACCAGGCACATAGATTCCTACCGAAGAAATTGGTGTCCACCTATGACCTAAGCCAATACCAAGTTTATCATAATAAAAATTATCTTCAGGTAACTGAGATTTATGATAGGAAAATATTCTATCTCTTGCTTTCTTTAAAGCATCAATTATTTTCTGCGAAACATTTTTTTTTGCTTTTATAATTTCCTCTTCTGATACTATTAATTCTTTTGACGAGAGAAAACAATTATCAAAATCTTTATTATATTTTATTAAAGCATTATCACCGTTATTCTTTACATCTTCAATAATTGAAAAAACCTTTTTTTCAACAGAGGTTCCTTTTCCGGAAGATGTGCTTAATATATCATCTAGTTGTATATAAAAATCTTTATCTTGAAAGTTAAGCTGCTTTACCATGAACTATCTCAGAAAATTTATCTATTAAATTATTAATTTTTTTAGGTTTAGTTTTCAATGATGTTCTATTAACAATCAAATGGGTCGAGATATCTGTGATTTTTTCTTTTTCAACTAAACCATTTGCTTTTAAAGTCTCACCTGTCTCTACTATGTCAACTATAGTATCGCATAAACCCAGACTAGGAGCGAGCTCAATAGCACCATTCAATTTAATACAATTGGCCTGAACTCCTATTTTTTCAAAGTGCCTTTTAGTTATATTAGGATATTTTGTTGCAACTTTTTCATAACTAGCAGCCAGATTTCCATTTTTTAAACTTAAATTTACAGACCTTGCAATAACAAGCTTGCAAATGCCTATTTTTAAATCTAATGGCATATATAGTTCAGAATAACCTTGTTCTAAAATGTCATCTTGCCCAGCAATACCAATATCTGCAGCACCAAAAGCCACAAAGGTAGGTACGTCAGAACTCCTAATTCTAACTAAGTCTATATCCTGATCATTTGTTGAAAATCTTAATTTACGAGATTTAGGATTATTAAATTCTTTCTCTGGCAAAATTTCTGACTTCAGTATCAAGTCTACTGACTTATTCAAAATACGCCCCTTTGGTAATGCAAAGATAATTTTTTCAAAATCTTCCAAGTTACTCTCCTAAAAATTCTTTAATTGTATAATTCCTAGAGCCTTTCTAAATTGTGATTCGGAACAGTACCAGTTTTCCAGGGCTCAGATAAATCCTTTAATATGCACTCCACACACTCAACCTCTAAATCAATCACAGCTCCACCAGCAAAATTCAAATATATGTGGATCAAATGACCTCCATCAGTTTGGTAATTTATAGCAAGTAACTCAAGTGGTAAATTTTCTTTTTCATTATTTAAACTCTTTGTTCTAACTCTTAAAACACCTTGAAATCTTATAATTGAGTATATTCTCTCTTTTTTATTGATATTTTCCCATTTAAATCTATTTACAAGAAGAATAAATGTTCTTTGTTTTTTTAAAAATGTCATGTTTTTTTTTAAAATTATTGAGTCTTGGACCATGCTTGAAATGATATCTAAATCAATGAAATCTAAGGCTAATATATTTTTTTCATTATTATTTCTAACCATTTAAAACCCAGTTATTCTATCAATATCCGCACCACAGTTTGTTAATTTTTGCACTAAATCTTCATAACCTCTGTCTAAGTGATATATTCTACTTATAACTGTTTCTCCTTGTGCAGCTAAACCAGCTAAAACTAATGATACCGATGCTCTAAGATCGGTGGCCATTACCGGAGCCCCTTTAAGTTTTTTAACACCTTTAATAATAGCAGTTGGACCTTCTTGGGTTATATTCGCTCCCATCCTTACCAATTCTGGAATATGCATGAATCTGTTTTCAAAAATATTCTCAGTTATTATTGAAGAACCATTAGCCAGAGATAATAGAGCCATTATTTGAGCTTGCATATCAGTTGGAAACCCAGGGTAGGGCTGAGTTGCTATATCAAATGGAATTATATCACCTTCTCTTGAGACAATAATAGCATCACCATCTTCCACAATTGATACACCCGTTTTTGAAAGAATATCAAATACTGAAAAAAGCTGATTAGTTTGAGCTCCCTGTAGCTTAATGACACCTCCGGTTATTGCGGCTGCTATAGCATAAGTGCCTGTCTCAATTCTATCGTTAGCTACTGTAAAATCTGTTTCACCAAGCTCATCCACCCCATAAATAGTTATTTTATCAGTACCTAAACCTAAAATTTTAGCACCCATCGTATTCAAAAATTTTCCTAATTCGGAAATTTCAGGCTCTTTCGCACAATTGAATAAAACAGTCTTACCCTTAGCTAGTGTAGCAGCCATCATAAGGTTTTCTGTAGCACCTACAGAGACTTTAGGTAAGTTAATTTCTGATCCTATTAAACCCTTTTTTGCCTCTGCATTGACATAACCATCTTCCAAAGAAATACTTGCACCCAAACTTTCAAGTCCATTTAAATGTATATCAATAGGCCTTGTCCCAATAGCGCATCCACCTGGTAATGAAACAGAAGCTTTACCGTACCTAGCTAATAAAGCTCCTAAAACTAGAACTGACGCCCTCATCTTTCTAACTAATTCATAAGGTGCTTTATTGATTGTTATATTTGTATTATTAATTTCTAGAACTTTACCATTAACTCCTGATGTAAGTTTTATTTCAGACCCAAAAAAAGTTAATAGTTCTAAAATTGTCCTCACATCTGCTAAGTCAGGAACCTTTCTAACAGTAACCTTTCTTTCAGTAAGAAGACTGGCAATTATAATTGGCAAAGAAGCATTTTTAGATCCACTTACTTCAATAATACCATTTAATTTTATACCACCTCTAACTTTAATCTGGTCCATTAAGATTATTAACCTTATTTTTAGTTGATGATTTTTGACTGTTCTTGTCCAAATTGTCTTGTGCTATTTTTCTTTTTTTAACCTGACTCTTCCTCCTCAGCAGGTTTTGCTTAAGAGCATGGGCAAGGTTTTTTGAGTTTTTCTTATTCAAATTTATGTACCAATTTTATAAAAATTAATTCCAATTCTATTATATCAAGCTGAAATATGAAAACTTTATATTAAATGATGCATAGACTATTTTATATTTCTGATATAATAAACATTAATCTTTAGAGAAAATTGCCGCCGTAGCTCAGGGGTAGAGCACACCCTTGGTAAGGGTGGGGTCGGAAGTTCAATTCTTCCCGGCGGCACCAAGCTAATATTATTTAAATTTTTTACTAATTATTAACCAATTTTGTTTATAAAATACTTGTTCATATGAACAAACATCCTCCCAATAACTGACGGAGCTAAAAGCTCCGTCTTTTTTTAATTTAAATCTTTTACAACTCGAAACCCAATATTGTAACTAAATAAGTTTGAAGGAAATTTACTACGCGCTTCAGGAGTAATTAATTTAGGTATATAATACCATGAACCACTCTTTATAACTCTATTTTCACATGAATTTTTTGTTTTATCTTTTTGTAACTTTTTACCATTCTTACCTAACCAACAATCACTTGTCCATTCCCAAACATTTCCATTCATATCATATAGCCCAAAATTATTTGGCTTAAATGATCCGACTGGCGAGCTCTGTTTTCCATCCCATTTCGTTCCACAAACCCTACAATTGGCATAATTTTTCTTTAAAGCATTACCCCACCAGAACTTAGATTTAGTGTTAGATCTTGCCGCATATTGCCACTCTTGCTCTGTTGGAAGTCTGTAGTTTCCATCAGTGATTTGGTTTAAATAACTTATATAATCTTTAGCATCAAACCAACTTATATTAATAATAGGAAGATCACTTTTTCCCCAACCTTGATCTGAAGGAATTTTCTTACAGACTTTTTGTTTAACACATTCAAGCCATTGAGACCAAGTAATCTCAAATATGCTCATTGCAAAAGGTTTATCAATTATTATTTGATTAAATTCTGATTTTGAGCCTGCAACTATAATATCTTTATAATTTATTTTCCCCGACGGTATAACTACCATTTCTGGGCATCTTTCACACTCTTTGAAAGTGCTTAATTCTCTAGGCGTGATAACAACCGATTTATCAGCAAAAGATTTATTATTTATTAAAAAAAAACTAAAAAAAGCTACATAAATCAGATTAATTAGTATTATTATATTAATTTTCACGATAATTATACCTATTGACAGTAGATTACATAAACAAACTGTTGTTAACATAGACTATAATATTTAGATTTTTATTTATAGTTTAGTCTTTTATTTATTTTTTTTGTAAAAATTTAATTATAACTATCTGTTAAATTTTTATATAGGGGTTGTTCATAAGTTGATTAATAATAAAGAAAATCAAGATAAAACAGATAATAATAACAAAAGGTCTAAGCGACCCTCTTGGAAAAAATTTATTGACTGGTGGAAGAAGGGTAGACTTATAGCCTTGATCATACTTCTTATCTTATGTGTAATCAAAGCCTCTGAATTAACTCCTGGAGGCCCAATCAACTCGATAAGAAAAAACACATTTCAACCTTTACAAGCTTTTCTTTTTGATTTTTATCAAACACAAAAACCAAGAGAGATTCCAGATAACCAAGAAAGACCTGTCGTCATTGTTGATATAGATGATGAGAGCTTAGCATCCCTTGGACAATGGCCTTGGCCAAGAGATGTATTAACACAAATGCTTCAAAATTTAATGCAAAGTGGCGCTATATCAGTTGGATTCGACGTCATCTTTGCTGAAGAAGATAGATTATCTCCGAACCTTGTAGCAAGTAGAGCAAGTGCAAGAAATTTAAACCCGAATACTATAAAAGAACTTGAAGCTCTTCCAAGTAACGATGCTATTTTTGCTAATACACTCAAACAAAGTCGTGTTGTTCTTGGCCAAGCTGCCAGAGGGACAGCCATTCCTGGACAAAGGAAGGGCTTACCTAGATCACCTCCCTTGGCTAGAAAAGGAGAAAAACCCTATCCTTTCCTCAATTCAAACTTTCAAGCAGTTCTAAGAAACTATAAAATCCTTGAGAAAGCCTCTCCGGGCCTTGGTATGCTGAATGTAGAGCCTGATCCAGACGGAATAGTTAGAAAAGTACCTATAATTATCAAAATTGAATATCTAAAGAAAAACGGAAAAATAAGAAAAAAAATATACCCTACGCTTACTTTAGAAATGCTTCGCCAAGCTACGGGTAAACCAAAAAGACCACTTGTTGTGTTTTCAAATAATGTAGGCATTACAAAAGTGGCTCTAACTAAAGATTACTTCATACCAACTGAGCCTAATGGGGAAATATGGGTCTACTATGCCAAACCAGGAGAACAAACCGATGATTTGTATGTTTCGGCTAAGGATGTAATTTCTGGCTTAATCCCTCCAGAACGTTTTAAAAATAAATTTGTGTTGGTTGGAACCTCTGCCGTTGGTCTAAGAGATATTAGAGCTACTCCTATATCAAATAATCTCCCTGGGGTTGAAGTTCATGCGAATATGCTAGAAACTATTTTATTTAAAACTCCATTGACCAGAGGCGAAACAGCACCTGCTCTAGAAATTTTAATAGCTATAATTACTGGCGTATTATTAATAATACTTTTACCTACTATAGGTGCTAGCTGGTCACTTCTTCTTGTTGGAGTTATGTCAATTATATTAGTTTCATTCTCTTGGTTTTCATTTGCAGGGATTGATAACCCATTTATTTCTTTACCAGGCAGAGAGCTAATTGATTTTAGTTTTTTTGCTATAGCCATACTAATTTTATATTCCTACCTTACTTATACAAGTTTTTCAGCTACCTCCGCTGAAAAAAAACAGGTGCGAGGAGCATTTGCTCAATACCTCTCTCCGGCCCTTGTTGAGCAGTTAGCAGATGAACCTGATAGGTTAATATTAGGTGGCGAAATGAAATCAATGACATTTTTATTTTGTGATGTTAGAGGTTTCACTGCTATTTCTGAAACATTCAAAACAAACCCTCAAGGCTTAACCTCTCTAATAAATAAGTTTTTAACACCTATGACAGATATTATCATGGAAAGGAAAGGAACAATTGATAAGTATATGGGTGACTGCATAATGGCTTTCTGGAACGCGCCCCTTGATGATGAAAATCATCCACAAAATGCTGGAAACTCTGCGCTTGCAATGTTTGAGCACCTTCCAAAGCTTAACGAAAGACTAAAAAAAGAAGCTGAAGAGGAAAATAGAGACTTCCACCCAGTAAGAATAGGGATTGGGATCAACACTGGTGAATGTGTTGTAGGTAATATGGGATCAGATAAACGCTTTGATTATTCTGTTTTGGGTGATCCTGTAAATCTAGCTGCACGGCTTGAAGGTCAATCAAAAAATTACGGGGTTGACATAGTAATTGGCGAAGAAACACAGAAAACTATGAATGACTGGGCTACGATAGAATTAGATCTTATAGCTGTAAAAGGAAAGGCTGAAGCTGTAAGGATATTTGCTCTAATAGGTAACGAAGAATATAAAATGAAACCTGAATTTCAAAGATTATATGAAGCAAATTCTAAAATGCTAATTGCATACCGAAATAAAGAATGGGATGAAGCAGATAAACTTATTGATGAAACAAAAAAACTTGCTGATAGTGTTAATATTGAAATTGAAACTCTAAACATACTTTATAAAGAAAGAATTGATGAGTATAGACAAAACCCTCCCCCAGAGGATTGGGATGGCGTTTTTGTAGCAACATCTAAATAGATTTTTTTATAACAAATTAATGACTATAAATGATCAGAATTTTTTAAAAATTGAAGAAATAATAATTGGAAATACTAAGGCAATTATATTTCAAAATAATAATACCGAAGATTACCAAACTGGGGTAATTATTGAAGCAGAAAAAAATATTAATTTCAATTATATCTCCTCTGAGCTTATAAACTTTTATTTCGTAAAACTAATGAATATAAACACTAATACATTAAGCAATAAAATTTGTTGCTTAGTCAGTCAAAGTATAAAATTTACAAATGAAGCTGAATATAATAAATTTTTTGTTTCAAAATCAGAGATCACAAAGAAAACAAAAAACCTAATTTTTTTAAAAACTCACTTCTTTAATAATCAATGTGACATAATTGCATTTTCAAATTCTATTTGGAAAATCACCTGAAATTCTTAGCCCATCATCCCCTGTATTTTCATAGCTAAACCCATATTTCCATCTATTTTTAATTTTCCCATCATGAAAGCAGTAGTCGGATCAAGTTCGCCACTTTGTATTTGCATAAAATCTTCAGATGACAACGTTATTGTACAGTCCGCATCGTCATTATTATTATTTACTAAATTTGGAATTATTGAAGCATCTACAAAAATTACACCTACATCACCTAAGTCAAATTTAATTTTTCCTCCTATACCACAGTCCTCACCAACCTTTTCCCGTATTTTTTTAGTTTCTTCTTCTAAATTCATGGAGTATCTCCTATTATTTAGGTTTGAATAAATTATGCCTGAGAACAACATGGATTATATTTCTAATAATTGCAAATGGATAAAACATCAACTAGATGGTTTTTGTTTAACAATATCACTCAATCGACCTGATTCAAGAAACGCTATGAATGTAGAAATGGCTATTGAGATATACGATACTTTTTTAAATTTATCTCAGATTGATCAGATAGATGTTGTTGTGATTAAAGCAGAAGGAAAACACTTCTGTGCTGGAGGTGATTTGAAAGATATGATTGATAATATCGAGGAACCAAAAAGAGGTGTTGAAGATCAATTATATTCAGTAAATAGACGTTTTGGAGATCTATTAACCAAAATTAATGAGTGCCCTAAAACTGTTATTTCTGTTGTACATGGCGCAGCTAGAGGTGGTGGTTTTGGTATAGCTTGTGTTTCAGACGTTGTGATTGGAACAGAAGATTCTTCTTACGCCATGCCCGAGACAGGTTTTGGCTTACCTGGTGCACAGATTATTCCATTTGTAGTTAGTAGAATTGGCCATTTTCAAACCAGAAGATTAGTTACCACAGGAGATATAATCTCCGGAGAAGAAGCGTATAAATTAGGTTTAATTAATTATTTATGTAAAAATTTAGATGAAGCTTCAATCAGACTAGATGAAACCTTAAAAAAAATTAAGTATAGATCTCCAAATGGCATCCAAGAGAGCAAGAGACTAATTAATGAAGTAAGTAAAAAAACATCATCTGACTTATTAGACGATGGAGCTAGAACTGTTGCTTATATGTCAAGAAACAGTGATGGAGCAGAGGGTTTAAAAGCATTCTTTGAAAAAAGAAAACCATCTTGGAGCAAAAGGAAAGGTTAGATCTAAAAATTTGAACTTTCAATAGACATCAAAGTCTTTGACCCAGCCGTAATTTTTGATAATAGTGAGGAAGTTTCAGGCAAAATTTTGTTCATATAGAATTTTGAAAGATTTATTTTATCTTGATGAAACTGTTTATCAGAGTCTTTTTCATTAAGCTTAGATAAACTTGTCTTCGCCATCATTGCCCACATATAACCAAGAGTAACAATTCCAAATAACTTTAGATAATCAGATGACGCTCCTGCTGCTTCATTTGGGTTTGACATACCGTTCTCAGCCACCCATGCTGATGCTTGCTGCAGACGTGCAAATGATTTTGCTAGCGGCATAATAATATCTGATATGTCCTTATCAGATATATTTTCTTTAATAAATTTATCAACGGGGTGAAAAAACTGCCTTAATAACCTTCCCATATCTTGAGGCAATTTCCTCCCAACTAAATCTAAAGCTTGAATCCCGCTTGTACCTTCATATAACTGAGTAATTCTTGTATCTCTAACAAACTGTTCCATACCATGATCACGAATATATCCATGGCCACCATAACACTGTAAAGCTAGATTTACATTTTCAAAGCTTGTGTCTGTTAAGAAGGCTTTAGCAATAGGTGTCATCAAAGCCAAAAATTCAGAAGCATTTTTCTTAGTATCAGAGTCTGGGTGATGCTCGGCAATATCAATATTTAACGCAATCCAGATCGATAAAGCTCTTGCAGATTCATTAAATGACTTAACAGACAAAAGCATTCGTCTTACGTCTGGGTGGACAATAATAGGATCCGCAGGAAGTTCTGGGTTTACTGGAGAATTAAGACTTCTTCCTTGAAGCCTATCTTTCGTATATTCTGCAGCACTCTGATACGCAACCTCTGACATACCTAAACCTTGAATACCAACCCCTAATCTTGCCTCATTCATCATGATAAACATTGCTTTCATACCTTTATTCTTCTCACCCAAAAGGTACCCTGTTGCAGATTCGTACTTCATCTCACATGTTGAGGATGCTTTAATACCCATTTTATTTTCAATTGATAAACATTTGACATTATTCTTATCTGTTAATTCTCCATTATCATTAGATAAAAACTTTGGAACTATGAATAGACTTATACCTTTTATTCCTGTTGGTGCATCTGGAAGCCTGGCTAAAACTAAATGTACTATGTTTTCACTTAAATCATGTTCTCCGGCAGATATAAAAATTTTAGAACCTGTAATTAGATAAGAACCATCTGGACAAGGTTCTGCTTTAGTTTTTATTAAGCCTAAATCTGTTCCACAATGTGCTTCAGTGAGATTCATTGTCCCAGTCCATTTTCCATCTGAGAACTTCGGAAGGTAAAGTTTCTTTTGTTCACTGTTTCCAATTTTTTCAATTGCCTTATATGCTCCTTGTGTAAGGCCTGGATACATTCCAAAAGCCATATTTGTAGAAACAATCATCTCCGAAACAATTACTCCAATGATTGTTGGCAAACCTTGTCCGCCAAATTCCTCATCAAAAGTAAGGCTAGACCAACCACCTTTTATAAATGTATTATAAGCTTCTTTAAATCCATCCGGAGTCTTAACATCTCCTTCTTCAAATTTACAACCTTCTGAATCTCCTGATTGGTTTAGTGGAAGCAAAACATTTTGGGTAAATTTTGATGCTTCTTCTAAAATCATAGTTGTAATTTCAGGATTAATTTTTTTAAACCTATCAAGATTTGAATAATTATTTATTTTGAAAACAGAATTAATTAAATATTCTATATCTTTAATTGGAGCTTCATATTTTTGCATTTTTACCTCAGAAAAAGTTAATTCCTTAATGGTTTTCCTTTTGTAAGCATATATTCCATTCTATCTAAGGACTTAGGCTCTTTAAATAATTTTGAAATTCCAATGAGTTCTAAGTTTAAAATATGCTTTTCATCAACCGGTTCAAGTATATCAGTTTTCCCTCCAGAAACTATTTTAGCTAATTCCTTAGCAACAATAACATCATGATCTGAAATTTTACCTGATTTTCTTAAATCATTTATAGCCAGGTTAAATGCAATTTTAGCAGTTTCTCCTGGTAAAAAAATAACATCTTCTTTTGAAGGAGGTGTATAATCCTTGG
This sequence comes from Rhodospirillaceae bacterium, assembly GCA_002722055.1. Taxonomy (GTDB): domain Bacteria; phylum Pseudomonadota; class Alphaproteobacteria; order SHVP01; family SHVP01. Next base: position 214,434 of record PBKD01000014.1, read on the forward strand.
CAAGTTTTAAGGCTTGTTTTTTAGCATCAGCTAGTAACCGCTTTCTATTCATTGATATTGAATTTTTTTTACCTAAAAATAAAAGATCTTTGGCCTCGTCTGCTGATGTTGATACTTTAGCTAAACCAATAGTTTGGAATACTTCCATCAAAGCTGGCATAGGGCCACCTGGTCTTTCTGCATTGTGTATATGCCTAAAGATCATTTCTTTTACTCCACCCCAACCCGGAACAATACCTACGCCTACTTCAACTAAGCCCATGTATAGTTCTGAGTGAGCATTAACATAGTCCACATGAAGACAAACTTCACATCCACCTCCCAGAGCCATTCCAGCTGGGGCAGCAACAACAGGAAAAGGTGAAAATTTTAAAGCTTTGTATGCGCTTTGCCCTTCCTTAAAAGTTTGTTCTAGCAAAGGCCACATAGCTAGATTAGCAGCAAATAAAGCCATACCAATATTTGCACCAGCAGAAAAATTTCTAGAGTCATTACCTATTACGAGAGCTTTAAAACCTTTTTTATCAATTTTTGCAGCTTCTTTAACCATTGACAAAGTATCATTATCAACAGCATTCATTTTGCTATGAAACTCTAAACAAGCAACACCATCGCCTATATCCCAAATAGAAGCAGATTTGTTTGTAAACAAAGGTTTTTGACCTAATTTTATTTCTTCTAAAGTCCAAGACTCAGGATTAAAAGGTACTGGTTTATATTCTCCTTCAATTGATAAAAACTCTTTTTTATTATTTTCAATTCTGTATAAAGGTCTTCCGTTTGCTATTTTTAAGATCTCAGGAACTTTCATATTAGATTCGCCTAATCTTTTAGTTATCCATTCAGTGCCGAGTTGATCTATCAATTCAAACGGACCATACTTCCACGCATAACCTGACTTCATTGCCATATCAACAGATAAAATATCATCTGATATTTCTGGAATAAGATCAGCAGCATATTTTAATACATTAGATAAAACTTCCCATGCATAAGCAGCACCTTTATCGTCAAAGGTTATTAATTTCTTTAAGTTATTTTTTGAAGATTTTATACTTTCAAAGTTAGGCTTTATAACTTCTCGATACTCACCAGAGTTTAAATCTAAAGCTTGTTTTCTTTTCTCACCTTTTTCTTTAATAAGTCTATAAAAGCCCCCCTTACCCTTCCTTCCAATATAACCTTCATCTACCATTTTTTTTGTAAGAGGATTAAGGGGGTGATCAGGCTTATATACTTCAAAGAAACTATCATTCTTTGGAAGTGACTGAAACATACTGTCGATTACATGATCTTTTAAATCTATACCTGTTAAATCCATTAAACCAAATATTCCTGTTTTTGGAACACCCATAGGCTTGCCTACTATTGAATCTGCTTCCTCTATTGTTAGATCAAGATCATAAGCTTTTTGAGTAGATACCATTGACCAAAAAATACCTATTCTGTTAGCAATAAAACCTGGAGTATCTTTGCAAACAACTATTTCTTTACCAAGATATATATCAGAGAATTCAACTATTCTATTTATGTAATCCTGTTTAGTTTCTTTGCCTGGAACAACTTCTAGTAACGGCATATATCTAGGAGGGTTGAAAAAATGAGTAATCATAAATTTTTCTTTAAAAAAATTAGAAAAACCACTGGTTAATTTCGATAGAGGTATAGTTGATGTATTCGAACTAATAATTGTATCTTTAGAGCAAAATTTCTCTATTTTTTTATAGATTTCATGCTTAATTGATAAATTCTCAACTACAACTTCACACACCCATTCACATTCTGATATTAAATGCATATGATCTTCTATATTGCCTGGAGTAATTAATTTTGCATTACGTTTATGCATCAAAGGAGCAGGTTTGGTCTTAAGAAGAGTTTCAATAGATTTCTCAGATATAAAATTTCTATTTGCAGAGTTTTTGGAGACTATATCCAAAAGTAGAACCTTAGTTCCAGAATTTGCTATTTGAGCAGCAATACCGCTTCCCATTAAACCAGAACCTATAATCGCAACTTTGTTAAATGTAGACATGTCTTTAACCTAGGCAGCTTCCAATATTGTAGCAATTCCTTGGCCACCACCAATACATTGAGTTGCAAGCGCAAATTGCTTATTTTCTCTTTTAAGCAATGATGCGGCCTTACCAACTATTCTTGCACCAGTAGCTCCTAGGGGATGACCTAAAGCAATAGCACCACCATCAATATTAACTTTGTTTAAGTTCATACTAGACTCTTTGATAACAGCTAAAGCTTGAGATGCAAACGCTTCATTCAATTCAATAATATCAATATCATTTATGGTCATATTTGCTCTTTCAAGAGCCTTTTTAGTGGCAAAAACTGGTCCCATGCCCATTGTTTCTGGATTACACCCGTGTACTGCTATGGATTTTATAGATGCAAGGATAGGAAGATTATTTTCTTTAGCATAATCACTACTACATACAAGAACAGCGGAAGCACCATCAGTTAGGGGAGATGAAGTTCCAGCAGTTACCAATCCATTTTCCATAAAGGCTGGATTTAAATTTGAGAGATCATCAATTGTAGTTTTTGGTCTTATACACCCGTCACTTTGAACTATTTCTACTCCATTATGAATTGGAACTATTTCTGATTGAAAATAATCAGATTTCTGGGCATTAAATGCTTTCTGATGACTCATTAAAGAAAACTCATCTTGTTCGGATCTACCAATTTTATATTTTTTTGCAACGTTTTCTGCAGTTTCTCCCATAGAAATATAAACTTCAGGTTTTTCTCTGTATAAATTTGCATTAGGCATTGGATTAAACCCAGTCATGGGGACTCTACTCATAGACTCTATTCCAGCGCATACAAAAAGTTTTCCAGCATCTAATGCTATTGCGCCTGCAGCTATATGGATAGATTGCATTGAAGAACCACAAAACCTATTTATAGTTGTACCTGCTACTTCAATTGGGAGCTTAGAGAGGAAACCTACAATCCTAGCAATATTAAAACCTTGTTCACCCTCAGGGAAGGCACAACCCATAATAAGATCCTCAATGTCTGTTTCATTCACTTTCAAACTATCAATCAGTGTTCTAATAACCTTTGCAGACATTTCGTCAGACCTTACTTTTGCTAATTTTCCTTTATGCGCAAAATGGAAAGGTGACCTAGCATATCCGACTATAACAGCTTTATTCATAACAAACCTCTATGTGAAATATTAAAATTTAGGGTCGATACCTTTTTCAAAAAGTAAGTTTTCTAGTTGAGAAATAACCTGATTCATTTCCAGTATTGTATCTTGAATATCTTTTTTTTGCTCATTTAGGGACTTAAGTCTATTCTTAGAATGATTCAAAGTTTTTTTTAACTGTTCAACTTGATCGTCGCCAGCATCATATAAATCAAGTAATTCTTTTATTTCTAATAAGGCAAAACCAAGTCTTTTACCTCTAACAATCAATTTAAGCCTTGCACGATCTCTCCTGCTAAAAAACCTACTTAAACCAACTCTCTCAGGAGATAATAAGCCCTTCTGCTCATAAAACCTTAGTGCTCTGGGAGTTACATTAAATTCGTTAGCCAATTGACCAATTGTATAAGTTTCATTACTTAATTTATTAAATGAGTCTTGGCTTAATATTGTTTCATTCATAATGACTATATACTTACCGTTTACGTAAAGGTCAAGTGCTAAAAAGCTTCCTAATTAAGAATTTATTTAAGTATTTACAATAAAATATTGATAATAAATATTTTATTAAACTAAAATAAATTTATTAAAGAGAAGAGTTTAATTATAAAAAAGCTAACAATACCAGCGGCAGAAGCGGCAATAAAGCCAATAATAAATGGTTTTAAACCCATCTTTAAAATCTCTTTAATATTAGTCATCAATCCCAAAGAAGCCATAGCAATTCCTAAACTAACTGATGACAATAAGATAATTACATCAATAATTTTAATCCAAATTTCATGTAGATTTTCTATTGCATAAATACTGAAAATATAATCTCCAGTTGATCTTATAAGTGACATAATCAGAAACCCAACTATAAATAATGGAAAAATCTTTATAATTGAATATCGTTTATTTTCATTTCTGCTATTAAAAAAGTAAATAACACTTGGAATCATAACTAATAAAAAAGTATTTCTTACAAGTTTTGTCACTGCTGCTATCTCAAGAATATTTGTATTTTTATAATGTTGCTCATAAATTAAACCTGAAGCTATAACCTGAGCAGTTTCATGAATCGCTGTACCTAAAAATAGACCTATACTTTTAGGATCACCATCAAACATATAATGAGCTAAGTATGGATATAGAAACATTACAATTACACCAAATATTGTAATATTTGCTATTGCATACGTCACTTCAGCTTTTTTTGCCTCAATTATAGGAGCCGTTGCGACAATAGCGGAAGCACCACAAATTGAAGTTCCAACTGCAATTAAATATGATAACCTTGATGAAATTGTTAAAAACTTTGCAAAAACAATCACTATTAAAATAACTGAAATTATACAAATTATTACTAAAGGAATAGATGAGGACCCGTAGATGAATATATCTGAAATACTAAGTCTTACACCCATAAGGATAATTCCTAGTCTAAGGATGATTTTAACAGAAAAATTCAGACCTGAACCTATTCTTTTGTCAAAATTAAATATATTCCCAATAATTATTCCTATTACTATGGCAAGTAAAATATTTGAAATAGGACTCTTCTCGTAACCTAATAATTCTGTTCCAAAGAAATTGCTAATAAAATAAGAAGATAGATATATGATAATTGCAATTAGTAATCCTGGAATAATATCTTTAATTTTTATAATCATAAAGTTTTACCTATATATACTGACGATTATGAATAAGTCACATTGTAAATTACTTTATTTTAACTTCTGAAAAGTTTTTTTAAGATTTTTCTTGCCATTATTTTTTGCTGGTTTAAATAGATAAATAAATTTATTTTATACTAAATATTATTGAAAAGCTTTTATTTTTTTTTTTTGAGGAGCATAATGAGTGTGTATTTTTAACCTTAATAAGAATTAAATATTTCTTAAGCATCAATGCACGTATATTTTCCCATAGCAGAACAAAGCCTTCATATATTTCTAGTTTTAGGCATGGGTGGTGGTGTCGGTTTCTTATCAGGCCTTTTTGGAGTTGGAGGAGGTTTTCTGATGACACCGCTTCTTATTTTCATAGGTATCAACCCTGCCGTAGCAGTCGCTACGGAAGCAAATCAAATTGTAGCGGCTTCAGTATCTGGTGTAATAGCCCATTGGAGAAGGAAAAATGTAGATTTTAAAATGGGCTCAATAATTCTTATAGGAGGTCTAATAGGATCTACTATTGGTTCATTTATTTTTAAATATCTTAGAGAAATTGGTCAAATAGACTTAGTTATTTCAATAACATTTGCAATATTTCTTTTAATTATAGGTCTACTAATGATCTTTGAAGGAATAAGGGCAATCCTTAGATCAAAAAGATCTGGTTATAGAAGAAAAGCTCATTACCATTACTGGGCGCACGGGCTTCCATTTAAAGCTAGATTTCATAGGTCAAGACTATATACGAGCATACTTCCACCTATATTTGTTGGATTTATAGTAGGGATATTATCTGCCATTATGGGAGTAGGCGGTGGCTTTATCATGATACCTGCAATGATCTATATTCTAGGTATGCCAACATCTGCTGTAATTGGAACGTCCTTATTCCAAATAATATTTGTAACCGCTAATGTTACATTTCTTCATTCTATAAACACCCAAACAGTAGATATAGTTCTGGCTCTTATGTTATTAGCTGGTGCCGTGGTAGGAGCGCAATTTGGAGCGAAAATCAGTTTTAAATTGAAAGGTGAACAATTAAGAGCTTTATTAGGTTTGATTGTTTTATTAGTCTGTGGAAAGATTATATTTGATTTAATAATTGAACCTGCCGACGCCTTCTCAATTATGCCTTTTATTGTAAAATGATGCAAATTTTTTTAATAATTATTTATCTTCTTATATTTTTATTACCTACAAGGTCTTCAGGCAATGAAACTCTTAATACTGAGATTTCCCAGAAAACTATATCAATTAGTTCAAATTTTACAGGTAAGAAAATACTTTTATTTGGAAATAAAGAGATTGAAGGAGATATAATTATAACTATTTCTGGCCCGAAAGAAAAAGTTTTAGTTCATGAGAAAACAAAAAAAATGGGAATATGGATCAACTCAAACAAAATAGTTTTCTCTGATGTTCCTAGCTATTATGCCATAGCATCAAATAGAAGAATTAAAAATATAATTTCAATTGAGAATCAAAATAAACTACAAATAGGAGCTGAAAGACTAAATATTAAACCTATAAATAATTTAGAAATATCAAATGAAGAAATAGAAAAATTTAAATCTGGCCTTATTCGTAATAAAATTAAAAAAAATTTATACTCTTTAAATGAAAAATCTGTGTTTTTTAATAATAAATTATTTAGAAGTCAAATTAACTTTCCTACAAACGCTCCCGAGGGAAACTATAAAATAAACACCTACTTAATAAAAAATAATAATATTATTAATTCAAAGGAAAACTCAGTATTCATTAGTAAAGTTGGGATAGAAAGAAAAATCTATAACTTTGCAAACAAACAACCAGCTCTTTATGGAATTTGCGCGATCATAATAGCAATTCTTTCAGGGTCTATTGCCTCAATTATTTTTAGAAGAATCTAAGAACTATTAATTTTTTTTTATAATAAAAACAAATTTATCTGAGTCCCTAAACTTATCAATAATAATATCTCCCGTTCTATTACAAAAAACCTCAAAATCTTTTACAGTTGCCGGATCAGTTGTAAAAACTTTGATCATTGATCCAAGTTTTTGATTACTAAGTTCTTTTTTTAACCTCAATACAGGTATAGGACACCTTAAACCACTTAGATCAATTGAACGATAATATAGTTTATCATAATTCATTTTATTAAATATTTTATTAATTTAATTGCATCAGAAGAGTTCCAGTCTGCCTCACCAGTTAATCTTCCTATTTCTTTTCCATTCTTATTATATATAATTGTGGTTGGAATTACATCTATATTTAAATAAGAAACTAAATGATTTTTTTTATCATAATAATAGTTAAGATTATTTAATTCTAAAGAATCATACATTCTTTTTGATTTTTCTCTATTTTTATCAATACTAATAATCACTGACTCAAATTGACTTTTTTCTAATCTATTATTAAGCATATTTATTGAAGGGAGCTCTTTAATGCAAGGGGCACACCAGCTAGCCCAAAAGTTTACTAAAACAATTTTACCATTATAATTATTAAACCTTATCTTTTTATCATTTGAATCAAACCAAAAAATATTTTCACTTTTATATTTACTATTTGTTGTAACAAATTTTTCCATTTCACCTTTATAGTAACTTGTGTCATTTTTACTATTAAAAATGGAAAATAAAAAAAATAATATAGCCAACAGAATTAGAGCAAATAAAAAAAATTTTATTTTAAACAATTTATTCTTTAACAATTTTTGATCCCTTAGCAATTTGAATTACTCTATATATACTTTCCTTAGTTAATATTTCAGGAAGAGCAATTCCTTTTGGGGCAATTTTTCCGTAAACAATATTCAGAGGAATACCAGATCTGTCAAATGAATTAATGAAGTCTAAAATCTTTGTATCTCTTTTTGTCCAATCAATTTCAATATAAATAACATCCTCGTTTTTAAAGAATTTTTTAACTTCATTTGTTTCTAGAACTAAATATTTATTTACTTTACATGTAATACACCATTCAGCTGTTACATCAACAAAAACTATTTTGCCATTAGATAAATATTTATTTAAATCACTAGTATTTAAATAGGAAAGACTGGCAGTAGTTTCTCTATTGCCTTTTTCAAAGAAAACTACAATAGGAAAAATTATTATAGATACAATAATTAGGATAATTATTTTAAAAAATATATTTTTCATTCTAATGTGGAGTGACTCCCCTTTTGTGAGGATTAGGAAACCTAGAGAAATCAAACCTAATATGAGCAATAAAATTGATAGATCAATTTGATTTATTAGAACTATAAACAACCATAATGCTGTAAGCATAAGTAAAAAACCTAGGAATTTTTTTAAATATATTGTCCATTTTCCTGGTTTAGGAATTAAAGTAATTAAATTTGGAAAGATAGCAAAAATAATTAGGGGTAATGACATCCCTAATCCCATAGCTGCAAATATTAGAAGGACTTTAAGAGAACTATTCTGTAAAGCAAAAGTAATGGTCGTTCCAATTATTGGGGCTGTGCAAGGGGTCGCCAAAACAGTTGCAAATAGGCCATTACAGAAAGATAATTTTAAATTATTTGAGTCTTCATTATGAGTGTTTTTACTTAAACTTGAAGATATCCAATATGGAAGTCTTATATGAATTAAATCAAAAAGACTCAGACTAAAGATTAGAATTATTAGTAAAATAATAAATGTGAAAATTGGCTCTTGAAAATGAAAACCCCAACCCAAATTTATTCCAAAAAATCTAAAAGTAATAATTAATAAGGCCAAAATCAAAAAAGCAGAAATAACACCTAAAATATTTGATAAAAAACTTAGTCTGATAAATTTGTATTTTAATAAATCTTTATCTAATAAACTTATCACCTTAAGGGATAAAATCGGTAGAACACATGGCATAAAATTTAGAACAAAACCTCCAATTATCGAAAATAAGATTATAACCCAAAACTTCTTAGAGCTACTATGTTCATTTCCTATGATCTCAACATTTAAATTATATTCCACTGCTTTACCAAAGTTAATAAACGTTACAACAGTAGGTTGATTTAATAAATCTTCTATATTTAAATTGCCTATATTTTTAATCGGTAATTCAATTTCTAATTGCTGATTATTATTGATATAATTAAATTTCGGCTTATCAAGATTTAATTCAATACCTGCTTCTAAAAATATATCTGGTTTATTAAACCCTTGCTTTGAATCTATTTTAATTTTTAAAACTGACTTATCTGATTTTGGGATAAAATATATTTTTTTGTTTAATAATGAAGATTCTACTTTATTTGGAATTTTATTAATATAATTATTAAGTAACTTAATGTTTTCAGTATGATTTTTAATTTCTAGATTTTCTTTATTTAGAGGCAAAGTTAGGACAACTTGTTTGGGAATACAAACATTACTACAGGTTAAAAAATTTATTTCTAATGATACATTAGCATCTAAATTTTGATCAATAATCTCTAACTTTATTGGTAAGACTACCTCATTACTGTAACCATAAGTGTAAATTCCTGAGAAATTAAACCTTTCTGGATATGGCCACTCAATATCTCTTAAAAAAATATTCTTTGACTTTAAATCTTTAAATTCTAATGGGTAACCAGCCTCACCAGGAGATCTCCAAAAAATTTTCCAACCTGGAATCATATCAAAATGAAGACCTAGATAATACTCAGAATTACCAGGTTTTATTTTTTCAGCAATTAACCTTACCTTACCTTGCTCATAGTCAACCCAATTCGAACCAGCTGAAAGTGTTTTTTGGTTATGGAATAAAACCAAAATTATAAGAAATGTGAAAAAATATATTTTATTTAGTATAAGTTTTCTATCCATACTATAATTAATAAGCTTAATAAGTATTTAAATACAAGATTTATCTTATAATATTTTAAGTTAAGATTATAAATTTAGATCGAATTTTTTATTAGATAACCAAGTCTAGGTGACTGCCTAAGGGATTTTTATTAATTTTGCTTTTTGACAACTCAATATTCTCTTTTTTTTCTTGGTTATTCATTGGTGAATTACTTATTGTTTTTTTAGCTATATTACTTTTATCTTGGTGCAAGATCGGATTTTCTGAAACCTTACCTGATTCTTGCTTTTCTTTTTTAGACTGGCTTGAAGCCTCTCTAATTAAATCAGTCACATGCTGAATAGAATTTATATTATCCATATTTTTTTCTTTTTATTAAATACATAAATGAATATATATAAATATGATTAATATATTATTAATTAAATTCTTTAATTTATAGGCCTAAAGAACCAGGGTTAACCAAACCTTTTGGATCTAATATTTTTTTCAAACTCTTTAACAAATCCCATGAGGCCTGTTCTTTCCCTTCTTTATATTTGTAGGACCTTCCTATTTGAAAATGAACAGCTCCAAATTCCATAAATAGATTAGACAAATCCTCCCTTAGATTCTCAACTGCTTTTCTGGCCGGAATATTTTCTTCAAAATTATTTAATTTGCTTATATAATCATCACCTAGGTATCTCTCATGAAAAAGATACCTTGAATCTTCCCAAAAGAATACTGGCTCCATTAAAAAACCTTGATTTGAAATAGTAGCCAAAAGATAGCCCCATTCAATCTTGTGTTTTTCTAACAAATCTGACTTTTGAGCAAAATAATCATGAACCAAATACATTAAATCTTTCGCTCGCGAATGAGGTACAATGGCGTGAATAGGAACCCATCTCTCTCCATTTGGTCCCAACATACTATTCGGTGGAGCAAATGGGTTTGCTCTCATAATCTTTGGCAAGCTTGGCTCAATCTCCTTAGCATTATTTAAATTTGCTATGCGCCTTATTTTACCTATCTTTTCAGAGGAAAACTCTTTGCTTTCACTATCAACAACAACATGCATAGAATATGGAACACCCTTAAACATGGATCTACCTGCTATAGCAACTTTTGCTGCATCTTTTAGCCCTGATATAACTGAATTACCTGATTTTGCTACATTCGCAAGACTTTTAAAATCTTTTAAAATACCCTCTCTTTTAAGTCGTTGACCCTGAAGATAGGGATCAAAACCAAAACATTCCGCAGCTAACCCTTCCCTAGAAATTTCAGACATAGAATTTGCAATTTCATCATAATTTTCAAATGAGAAAGATAAGAAATCAGTTATTTTTGGGTAATTAACAAGTTTCATAACTATTTTTGTCTTAAAACCTAATGATCCAGTATCTGATAGAAATAACCCAGTCAAGTCAGGACCGTATGACCTAAAAAAAGGGGATGGGTTGTAGTTTGTTGACCAAGAGCCAGTCCTCAAAATAGATCCATCAGCAAGAACAACTTCTAAACCAAGACATTGATCAGCTGCTGAACCATAGTGCCCTGATCCAAAAAATATACTATTCTGTGACATTGCACCACCTACTGTTGAATATAGACCGGAAAGTGCACCAAAATAAGGAGTTCTTAAATTATTATTTTTTAATTCTTTATATAATTTTTCCCAAGTGCATCCAGCTTCAACAACTACAAACATATCATCTTTATTTATTTCAATTATTTTATTTAAATTTTGAAGATCAAAAATTATAGAATTATGCTTTTTTGGCAAGTATGAGTCTGTATAGGACAGGCCTCCTCCGCGAGGAATAACAAAAAAGTTTTCTTTTGTAGACAATTCTATTGCCTTAGATAACTGTTCCGTAGTTTGGGGAATAACAACAAGGGAGGCAAGTATAGACTCTTTAAAAACATCTGAGGAATAAAACCTTAGATCATTCTCTGACATAAGAACATTTGGCGCCCCAACTATCTGTTTTAAATCTTCTACAAATTCAGTAAAATCTTGTTTCAGTGCTTCAGTCATATTAGTTATTTTTTCCTATAATTATTCAAATTTTACCTGAAATAGCCATACTTCTTAATTCTGTTTTAAGAATTTTTCCACCAGCATTTCTTGGCAAATATTCTAAATAAGAATATTTCTTTGGCAATTTATATTTTGCTAATTTTTCTCCACAAAAGCTTTTTAGATCTTCATCAGAAATATTTTTATTGTTATTTGTTACCAAAATAGCGAATACAGCTTCACCCCAATAATCATCTTCTATTCCTATAACCGCACATTCTTTTATGTCAGGATGAGCTGCTAAAACTTCTTCTATCTCTCTGGGAAAAACATTTAAGCCACCAGATATAATCATATCCTTTTTTCTATCTACAATATATAAATAACCCTCTTCATCAAACTTACCTAGATCACCAACTGTGCACCATCCATTTTTATCTATAGACTCACTTGTAGCCTGATCATTTTTCCAATAGCCATTAAATAAAATCGGACTCCTTACATAAATTTCCCCTACATTTCCATTTGCAACTTCAGCACCATCATCATTTCTCAGTGAAACCTCTACTGTAGGATAAGCTAACCCAACACATCTCTCTTTTCTTAATTGATCTTGTGGCCTTAAATTAGTTACAAAACCACCTTCTGTTGATCCATATGTTTCATGTAGCAAACCCTCACCAAAATAATTTACTATTTTTTCCTTCGTTGCTTGCGGAAGAGGAGCAGCGTTTGAAATTATCGTACGAAGTGAAGAAGGTTTATGCTTCTGTAAAAGTTTCTCCTCAAGAGAAAAAATTTGATGAAAATGGGTAGGAACAAAAAAAGTATTGGAAAGATTCAATGATTCTAATTTTTTTAAAACTAACTCGGGATCAAATTTAGGAAGTATCTCACATGTGCCACCAAAAAAAATAGGCGCGAGAGCAAAGGCAAACCCTGCCCCGTGAAAAAGCGGAGCTAATGCTAAAGCTCTATCATCAGGCGAATAACAACCAAACTCAACACCCATTGTATAGAAAGCCATTACCCTTGATCTATGAGACAGAAGACACCCTTTTGGTTTTCCAGTGGTTCCAGATGTATATGGTATGCTAAAAACATCCCACTCCTCCAGAGATGTATTTGGAAGCGTATTTTTAGCATTCGAAATCAAATTTTCATAACTTTTACCAATAACTATAATCTTTTTTACTGTTTCAAGATTTGCTGCCCTTGCTATGTCTTCAAGATCTTCATGACAGAATAAAACTTTAGAATTAGAGTCATTGCAAATATGTTCGACCTCAGGAACAGTCACTGAAGGAGGAATCATTGCAGTAGCAATACCTGCATCTGCAAGACCAACAACAATCTCAATAAATTCAATACAATTACTTGAAAAAATAGCCACATGATCTCCTTTTCGAAGACCTAATCCATCAATGCCAGCCACCGCAACTCTGTTGAACCTTTTCACAAGATCTCTGTAAGATATTTTTTTTTCATCTATTGAAAGTGAAATTTTATCAGGCGTTCTTCTAGCTGAAGTTCTTATACCTGAAGAAATTTTAGTATTCCTATATGAGCCTGGCCTAATCGTATCGATATTTAAATCAATCATTTATTTTTTATTCCAAATATCAATTATCTCTCTAACATTCAAAACTTTTGCGAAGAAATACTCCATAGCCATTAATGCAACCTTCATTCTAGCATCATCAACTTCTGCAATAGCATCTTTAGCCAAAAATACTCTAAAATCTCGCTGACATGCATCTCTAACAGTTGTTTCTACACACATGTTTGCTGTTACTCCACAAACAAATATATTTTCAATTGACATAGAATTTAAATATGACTCAAGTTGAGTTGAAATAAATGCACTTGGACGATTCTTTTCAATAATTATATCGCTCTTCATAGGATAAAGTGTTTCAAAATTATCTGCATCCCAGGTGCCTTTAACACATAATTTAATATCTCTAAGCTCAGGTGAGATTTCATCCACTAACCAACCCCCGTCCTTAAAGTCAGGATGGTAGACATATTGAGTAAATATTATTGGAATTTTAAAAGATCTTGCTTTTTCAACCAGTTCCTCTGTACCTGGAATTGCATCTCTAAGTTTCTTACAGTCAAAACCTAATTTTGACATAGTGCCATCTGGGTGCAAAAAACTATTTTGCATATCAATGACAAGTAATACTGAATTTTTATTATTTATAATCATCAGGCTATCAACTATTTTTCTTTAACCAAGTTTCAGTGACATTTTTGACTGTTACTATTTTAGCAAACATGTGCTCTAATGCTTTTAGAGATATCTCATGCCGAAAATCATCAACTTCAGCAACAGCATCACGAACTACATACGTACCAAAATCACGCTGCGCAGCGTCTCTAGCTGTGGTTTCTACACAAATATTCGTTGTTACACCACAAATTACTAAGTTATTGATTCTTTGAGATCTAAGGTATGCCTCTAGTCTTGTAGAGTAAAATGAACTTGGTCTATTTTTTTCAATTATTATTTCTCCATTTTCAGGTTTTAATTCATCAATAATCATTGCGTCATTGCTACCTCTTGCGCAAAGTTCAACTTCTTTTATTCCTGGAAAAATTTCTTCAACTTGGATACCGCCATCTCTAAAATCTTCCTCATATAGATATTGAGTAAAAATAATTGGTATTTCTTTTTTCCTCGCAACCTTAACAAGCTCAACACATCCTGGTATTGAACTGTTTAAAAGCTTACTATCAAAACCTAGTTTAGCCATACCTCCCTTTTCTGACAAAAAACCATTTTGCATATCCACAACTAAAAGCGCTGTATCTGATAGGATATTTTTAATCATTTTATTTTAATTCCTATTTTTTTTCTTTCTAAGGGATTTCATTTTTGTTTTCTCATCTAATTTAAATATACGAATAGCATTATCCCTCATTATTTTTTTTAGTGGGCCTGGTCTAAAATTTAGAGTATTTACTTCTCTAACCGCTCTTACTGGATCTATTACAGGCCAATCTGTGCCAAAAAGAAACTTATCTTGTCCATAAGTATTTGCATAATGAACAATTTCTTTTGGCCAATGCTTAGGAGCATATGCATCACCACCAATATAAATATTTTCATGCTTCCAGGCCATAGATATCATTTCTTGAGTCCAAGGGACACCTAAATGTATTCCTAAGATTCTTAATTCTGGATATAAAATTGATACCCTATCTAGTGTTATAGGTTTGCCGACACTTGGAAGCCTTCTATCTCTTTGGTAAACCAAATTATGGCCTAGCTGCATCATAATAGGTATATCTAGTTCAATGCATTTTGAATATATTGGAAATACGTATTGGTGGTCAGGAGGAAGATCAAACCAATGAGGATAATAATGAGCCCCAACAAAACCTAATTCGTTAACAGCAAACTCAAGATCTCTCAACTGTTGCATTCCTATAGTAGGGTCAATTCCAGCGAGACCAGAAAATCTATCTGGGTATTTTTTACATATTGAGGCAACTCTTTGGTAGCTTATATTGAATGACCCTTTAACATTCATATCACCACATCTAACAGCTATTAATAAAGAATGTTCAATACCTGCAGCATCCATCATTTTTAAATATTTTGGGATAGAAATCCCTTTTCTCATCTCAGGAGTCATTCTCACTTGTTTTTTGAAGTGCTCATCAATACCAGTTTGACCATTCTTCACCTCAATCGGTGTATAAAGATTACATACTATGTCAATGAAACCACTCATAAATTAAGCTCCTATGAAAAAAATACAATTTATAGTTAAAAAATCAATAATCTAATGGATTAATTATATAACAATAATTAAACTTATACTAAATTTTTTTATATCTTTTAACAATTAACTTCTGACTAAAATTATGTATGACCTGAGATCATTTCTAGAAGAAGAAAAAGATAATATTTTTAATATATCTGTTCCTATAAATCTAAATCAGGAAATTACAGCGATTCAGCAGGAATTGGACAGTAAGGGCGATTTTCCAATTATTTATGTAGAAAAACCAAAATTTGAAGATGGTAATATAAGTAAAATTCCCATTGTTTGTAATTTAACAGCAAGTAGAGATGTCACTTCCAGAGCGCTTGGAATTGAAAACCACAAAAATTTTGCAAAGATTTATTCAAATTTAACTAATGAGCCAATTGAGCCGATAATTATTTCCAGGGAGTCAGCGCCTGTACAAGAAAAAATAATACATAACAACGACGTAAATTTACTTGAATTGCCAGTTCTTACTCAGCATCAACTTGACCCTGGCCCTTATTTAACATCTGCTCACGCAACAACTTATGACCCAGATACAAACGTAGATAATACATCTATTCAACGATGCTGGGTAAAGAAAAAAAATAAGATGTCTTATTACCCTTATCCAGCATCTCATAATATGAGAAATTTAAAAAAATTTTGGAATAAGGGGGAAGCTTGTCCAGTGGCCTTTTGGATTGGTCACCACCCAAAAGTTTTAATGGGGACACAGGCAAAATTATCGTACCCCGAAAGTCATTGGTCTGCTTGTGGAGGTCTTTTAGGTGAATCTTTAAGACTTGTACCATCAATTACACATGGAGAGAAAGTATTAGTTCCAGCTGATGCAGAAATTGTTATAGAAGGATATGCCCCTGTAAACAAGCTTGAGGCTGATGGTCCTTTTGGAGAGTATACTGGTTACATGGGGCCCCAGGTTCCCTCTCCAATTTGTGAAGTTACATGTATTACGATGAGAAATAATCCAATATATCATGACTATGGATCAGGACACGCTGATATGCTTGTGCCAGATAATATGGTTATGGAAGGTAAAATTTACAGTATTGTTAAACCAATAGCGCCTTCAGTGCAAAGGGTGCACGTTCCTGTTTCAGGCAGAAGATTTCATGCATACGTTCAATGTAAAAGCCCTAAAATCGGAGAAGTAAGAGATGCGCTAATGGCAACTTTGTCATACAGAAGAACAAAAGCTATAATTTTTGTAGATGATGATATAGATATTTTCTCAGATAGTGAAATTATGTTTGCTCTTGCGACTAGAGTTCAGTGGGATAGAGACACAATTTCTGTTAATGGGCTTCAAGGATCTTTAATGGACCCTTCAATTGTTAGAGGAGCAAAAACTGTCCAAAAAATAGGTATTGATGCAACCCTTGCTCCATCTGAAATCCCAGATACACCTGCCCCAATACCACCTAAAAATAGCGTGGAACAAACTGCCCTTGAAAATGCCAGATTAGTTCTTTCAAATATAAATAAGGATAATTGGCCTAAAATATAATGACTAATAAAATTAATTTACAAAATCAAAATATATCTGGGGAAAAAAAGGGAAATATTTCTTGGGTTCAGTGTAGTTTTTGTGAATCATGGTTTCATTCAACTAAAGAGTTAATTGAAATGAAAACAGTTGATCTTCATTGCCCAAATTGCCATGCAGAATTTAAACCTGATAAATCGAAAAAAATAATTATTGCTTAAATTTTGAAAAATTGAAAAAAATGGAAACTAAAATTCTTATAATAGTCCCTTTCCCCATGACAGAGAGTCAATTATTAAACAGGAAAGAACAATCAACTAAAGTAAAATTAAATAAAAATATAGAACTTTATTATCAACCTGTGAAGGCAGCTCCTAGAACTTTTGTAAGTCAGGAAGATTATTTAATTGCTGATGTAGGTATTCTTGAAGCTGGATTAAAAGCCCAAGAAGAAGGGTACCATGCTATTTGTATTGATACTGTTAGTGACTCGGGTGTTGCCGCATTGAGATCAGTATTAGATATTCCTGTAATTGGACCAGGAAGAACCATGTTTTTAACTGCTTTAATGCTAGGGGAGAAATTTAGTATTATTACAATGTGGAAAGAATGGTTTGGACTATATTATAAAACACTTACAGACCTAAATATGCATAAAAAGTGCGCATCAATAAGATCTATAGATGTTGTTCCAGATAACAGAGAGCTTCTAAAAGGAAAGGAAAGTGATATTCTACCATTACTTATAGATGCTTCTAAAAAGTGTATTAATGAAGATGGGGCTGATGTTATATGTTTGGGATCAACAACAATGCACCAAGCACACGCAAAACTTCAAAATGAATTAGATGTACCAGTAATTAATCCTGGCCCATTGTCATATAAAACTGCAGAAACAATTCTATCACTCAAGCTAAACCATAGCAGAAAAACATACCCTAAACCTAAAGTTCCAAAACACAATATGATAATCAATATGATAAAAGCAGCAGAGCTTAATGAGAAAAATAAGCCCCTAGAAAAAATTGAAAAGGAAAATTTATGAAAAAAGCACTTGTTATAGTTCCTTTTGCATTAGACGAAGAAGGGTTATCTAATAGAGAAAAACAAGTAGAAAAGGTATCCTTAAGTAATGACTTAAGTTTTGAATTCAAACCTGTAACAGCAGGTCCTTCTAGCTTTATGAGTTCTCATGATACAGCTTTGATGGAAATGTCAATTTTTGAGGCTGGTATAAGCGCAGAAGAAGATGGTTATAATGTAGTAATTATTGATACAATGAGCGACTCAGGTATGGCACCACTGAGATCAGTTCTAAATATCCCGGTAGTCTCTCCCGGTCGAGCTTCAATGTTATTTGCTTTAATGCTCGGCAACAAATTTGGTATTCTGGCTCAATGGGAAAAAGCTGTTCCAAGATATCAGAAAGTAGTAATAGAATATGGTCTCGATAATCACTGTGCCTCTATTAATCACTTTGATGAACCGCCTGATTTCTCAAATCTACTTACAGGTAAAGAGGAAAAGGTTTTCATAAAAATGAAATCTGCTTGCGAAAGAATGATTGATTTAGGTGCAGATGTAATATGCCTGGGCTCAACAACAATGCATCAAGCAGGTGAGTTTTTGTCAAAAGAACTTACTGTGCCAGTAATAAACCCAGGCCCTTTATCCTATAAATTGGCAGAAACAATGCTAGATGTCGGCCTGAGCCATAGCAAAAAAGCCTTTCCAAAGCCCTTATCACCCAAAATAGGCATGATTAAAGCTATGTTACAGGCAGCAAAGAAATTTGAAGATAAAAAATAAAAGGTTTTATAAATTAATAATTTTTGTTAATTTATCGGATATTTTACTAAAAGGAGGAACGAATGACACAATTAATGCCTAAAGAAGAGTTCTGGAAAAAACTTCAAGAAGCCAGAACACCATCCCATTCCATGGGGCATCCTTTCAGTAACTCCTGGAAGAAAGCTGAATTAACTAAAGAAGATTTAGGTTTCTGGGCAATGCAACAGTATTACTATATAGAAGAAGTTCCTCAAATGTTTGCTTTACTTTTTGCCAGGCTTCCAGATCTTGATGCCAGACTTCACATGCTAGAAAATTTAATGGGGGAAGAAATTCCTGAGCGTCACCCAGAACTAATGTTAAATTTTGCTGAAGCATGCGGTTTTAATAGAGAACTTGTAACAACTGGGTACAACAATGGAAGAATTCTTCCTTCTACAATTGCTATGAGATCCTGGACATATGAACTCGCAACTATAAGACCTTTGTCTGATGCTGCTGCGGGAATAATGGTTGCCTTGGAAGGACAAACACCGACAATATACCCTCATTATATCGAGGCTGGCAAAAAAATGGGCTTTTCTAATGAAGATTTAAAATTCTTTAGCGTTCACGTTGAGGCAGATGAAGGCCATGAGGAACATGGTCTAGAAATTTGTTCCAGATATGCAACTACTTATGAATTACAACTTCAAGCTATAGCTACAGTTGGCACTTCAGCAAGGATGAGATATAGAATGCTTGACGGCATTTGGGATGCAACCGTTGGTAAAAATCAAGTAAAAGCGGCCGAGTAAAATTTTTGTTTGATGCAAGTGGCAAAGTAGCTCTGGTTACTGGAGCTACTGGCGGAATTGGAGAAGCAACTGTTAGACTACTTCTTGAATGCAACGCAAAAGTGATAGCAACAGGTCGTTCGCCTTCTAAGCTAAACGCTATTTTCAAGAATGAAAATGATGTGTTTCCTATTAAAGCTAATTTTTCAAAAGAAAAAGAAGCAAAAGCAGCAATCAATAGATCAATAGATCAATTTGAAAAAATAGATTATGTTATTCACTGTGCCGGTGCGGTTGGTTCTGGTTGCCTTTCAGATACTTCATTAGATGAATGGTACAAAATTTTAGATATAAATCTTACATCTGCGTTTTTACTTTGTCGAGAAGCTTACCCAATCCTAAAAAAAACTTCTGGATCAGTTGTTCTGTTATCTTCGATTAATGGGACGCATGGTGGTTCAAATGTTTCAGGACCTGTATATGCTATTTCAAAAGCAGGAATAAATAATATGACGAGGTATCTAGCCAAAGAGTGGGCTAAAGACAATATTAGAGTAAATTGCGTCTCACCAGGTCCGGTCGATACCCCAATGCTTGACAGATTGACACTCGAACAACACAAAAACGCCAAAGCAGCTACCTTACTAGGAAAGTATTCAACTGCTGAGGAATGCGCAGGTCTAATTGTTTTTCTTTGCTCTCCATGGGCGCAATCAATGACCGGGACAATTGAGAATATATCTTCAGGTATTGTCCTCGATTGAAATAATTTAATTTTTTAAATTATAATGCTCCAGTTAAACCGCCATCAACAGTTATGATTTGACCAGTAATATAACTTGCTTTATCAGATATTAGAAAACTAATTGTATCAGCTATATCTTGCGCTGTTCCTATTCGCTTTAGAGGAACTCCAGATGCAGCTGCTTTTAACATCTTAGGTCCCATTGAGTGAACGGGATCTAAAGCTTGGGCAGTCCAAATCAAACCAGGAGCTATACCATTTACTCTAATTTTATCTGCAGCTAATTCAACAGCTAAAGCTTTTGTGAAACCTGCAATACCAGCTTTTGCAGCTGAATAAGGTATATGCTTATCCCAACCAACAGTATAACCTGCAATGGAGGACAAACATACAATTGATCCCTTTTTTGCTTTTCTCATTTTCGGCGCAGCAGCTCTACACAGACGCATCATGCCTTTAAGGTCAACCTCATGGATCCAATCCCAATCTTTATCTTTCATCCCTTTAAGGGGCATAGTCTTTGCTATACCTGCATTATTAATAATAACCTCAAAAGGTTTTCTATATTTTTTTTCAACTTCAGCAACTACTGAATTGACATTATCAGTATCAGATACGTCCATATGATAAAAATCAGCAGCGCCTGATCTATTAATTTTACGAGCAACAGCTTTACCTTCTTTATCAAGTATATCAGTAACAATTACTCTATAGCCTAACTTACCAAGAGTTAGAGCCGTTGCCTCGCCAATTCCTATTCCTGCACCCGTTACGATAGCAAGAGGAAGATTTCTTTTTGAAATAGCCATTTTATAAACTCCTAATTAATTATTAAACCATTGAGTCCCCACCATTGGGGCTTATAGTTTGGCCAACCATATGGCTTGCTTCTTCTGAAGCTAGATATATAAAAGCAGGTATAATTTGCTCTACTTTAGCTAATTCTCCTTTTGGTATCATAGATTTAATAGCCGCTAGGTGATCATCTTCTACATCTTCAAGTAGAGGTGTATATGTCGCGCCTGGGGCAACACAATTAGCATTTATGTTTCTTTTTCCTATTTCACGAGACAAAGATTTTGTAAATGCTATTATTGCAGCTTTAGTTGCACAATAATGCCCAAAGTTCTGAGATCCTAAATATGCAAGCTGGGATGCTGTGCTTACTATTTTACCCTTATTTCTTTTATACATATGAGGCAATACAAAATGAGTGCAAAGAAAAACACTTCTTAGATTTATATTTATCATTTGATCCCACATTGAAACTGGCATCTTCTCTACAGGTGCACCAGTAGCTATGCCAGCATTATTTACTAATATATCTATATGACCTAATTTTTTAAGGGCAGTATTAACCATTTTCTTAACCGGAGCTTCTTTTGAAACATCCGCTTGAATAAGAAAAACCTTTCTTTTTTGCTTTCTTACTTCAGCTGCAACTTTTTTTGCATTTTTTTCCTGAGATTTATTTGGATAGTTTATTACTACATCCGCTCCTTCTTTAGCAAAAGCAACGGCAACACCCGCACCTATCCCAGATGATGCGCCGGTAATTAAAGCTTTTTTCCCTCTTAATCTTCCAGGCATTGATTTATCCTCCTATCAAATTTTTTAGGTTATTATTAAATTTTTTATAAACCCAAGTATATATCCAGTTTATATAATTTTATATATTAATATTACTTTACGTATTTTTCATCATTAATTATTAGTATAATATAATAAATCTTGAGCTTGAGGATTGAATGGATACAGCAAAACCCAATTTAGGCGAAATTATAGGTGCTACAATAATTACACCTGATATTGAAGAAACTATTAAACCATATATCGAAATTTTTGAGTATCATGTAATTTCAAATAGTATAATTTCAGATCAGCTAGCAGATTTATGGAATACTAAAGCCCACTTAAAATCTGAGTCAAAAATTATTGCTCCAAAGAATAGAACCTATCCCTGGATAAGATTTATTCAGGCAATTGAAATAGCTGATTATAAAGCTATGACATCTTATGGTTGGCATAGTCTAGAGATTAACGTTCAAAGTGTTAACGAAATTCCAAACAAACTAGCTAATTCTAATTTGAAAATTATTGGTGAACCTCACCAACTAGGAATGAGTAAAAGTATAAGAGCTATGCAAGTAATTGGATATGCAAAAGAGGTACTTTACCTTACTGAGATACCCAATGATGGGTCTGTAAATCATCTCCCAATAGCGGAGAATTTTATAGATAAAATTTTTATTGTTCCATTAGGAACAAGTAATATGGACGAAACACGTGAATGGTATCTTAAAAATTTTCCAAACATAAAGAGAGGTTTAGAAGCAAGGGATATTAAAATGCCATTAATTTCTAATGCACTAGCAATAGACCCAAATACAAAATGCTCAATTTGCACAATTCGTCTACCTAATAAATCATCAATTGAAATAGATGATTATCCTGACGCGGCATCGAAAAGGGACTTTTTACCTAACAGCTTACCTCCTGGGGTATCGATAGTAAGTTTTGAAGTTGATTCATTGGATAAAGTAAAAGTTCCATTTATTTCTGAAAAATCAGTAATTATGGATAGCCCATATAGTAACTCAAGGGTTGGTGTAATAAGAGGAAGTGCCTCAGAAATTATAGAACTTGTTGAACGTAAATAAATGTTAGAAATAGATACACCTAAATTAAAATTGATAACTATCTCTTCAGCTAAATGGGAAGATACAGTAAATAGTTGGATAAGTTTCTTTGATTATAAGGTACAAGAAACTGGGTATCTCTCAAAAAATTTAGTTCAAACTTGGAATGCACCGAATAATGAAGATTCTAGATACGCTATCTTAGCAAGTAAAAGGGGAAGCCAAAATGTTGGAATTAGAATTGTTGAAAATTCTATACCCTCTAATTTTGAGCCATTAAGAACTTTTGGTTGGGCATCTATTAGTTTGATTGTAAAGAACTTAGATGAAATTATAACTAAAATAAATAGCTCTCCTTTTAAAATGTTATGTCCGATAAGAACAATGAACTTTAATCAGGGAAGGATAAAACTACTAGATATAATAGGAATAGGATCAGAAGTAATTTCTCTAGTAGAAGTGCTTGATGCCAATGAAACAAACCTTCCAGTTCCTCAATGCTCAATAGACAGACCGTTTATGGTAACCTTGGCTACAAGAGATATTGAGACAACAAAAAATTTCTACTATAACAAGTTGTCTATTGACAAGTCACCAGAGGTTCAATCTGAAATATGGCCTTTGAGCGATGCATTCCAGTATAACCGTGATACAACATATGCATTATCAAAAAATTTATTTGGGGAAAAAACTTTTCTTGAGCTTCATGAATACCCAGAAGATTCTACTAGAAGAAACTTAATTTCAGGAAACCTTCACCCAGGTATTTGTCATATTACTATAACTTTACCGAAAATAGACGATTTAACTCTATATTGGTTAACTGAACCAATTCAGATTGAAAGTGGTGCATTTAAAAATTGTAAGCAAGTAACTTTTTTTGGCGCTACTGGAGAATTAGTGGAACTTATAGAGCATAAAACTGAGAATTAATTTTCATAATAGCAAGGCATTTGCTGTTGCATCAATTATAGCATCTGAGTCTATTTTATGTTCTTTATAAAGGTCTATAGTATCACCTGATTGACCAAATTTATCTACACCTAAAGAAAAAACTTTGTTTCCTTTTACTGATCCAATCCAAGCTAAACTTGCAGAATAACCATCAATAACAGTAATGATTATACAATCTTTAGACACTTTAGATAGTAATTTTGAAATATGAGAATTAATACTGTTGTTAGCCCAATCCTTGTATAACATATCAGTAGATGTAATAGATAAAACTCCTATCTCAGGAATATCTTCTCTAATTATCTCTAAAGATTTTTGTACCTCAGTTACTATAGGCCCCGAATAAACAATGATTATCGGCGAATTATATTTTGGCTTACAGTACCAATATGCTCCAGCAATTATCTCTGACTCAATCTCATTTATCTCTCTATCTGGTTGCTTTATAGGCTTTGTTGATAGTCTTAAATAAATAGAAGAACCTTTATCATCTTGCATAAACCAAAAACCCCACTTCATTAGAACACTTAATTCATCAACAAAAGCGGGCTCAAAACTCGCTAAATTATCCTGACCCATTCCAATTAAAGGAGTTGAAATTGACTGATGAGCCCCACCTTCTGGAGCAAGAGTTATACCTGATGGTGTAGCTACTAGCATAAATCTTGAATCTTGATAGCAAGCATAATTAAGTGCATCAAGTCCTCTCATTATGAAAGGATCATAAAGAGTCCCAATTGGGAGCAAACGAGATCCAAAGAGAGAAGAAGAAAGACCTGCTGCTGCCAAGAATAAAAAAAGATTATTTTCAGCAATACCCAACTCAATATGCTGACCGTTAAAATTCATTGACCACTTAAGTGGTGATAATACATTCTCTTCTTTAAAAGGATCTGGAATACCAGTTCTATCATATAAACCCCTATGGTTTATCCAAGCCCCAAGATTTGTTGAAACTGATACATCGGGAGATGCAGTAATTAAACTATTTGAAAATTCTGTTTTTGTTCTGCCAATTTCATTTAATATCTTTCCAAAAGCATCTTGGGTAGAAATTAGCTCTCCTTTTGGCAAAGGGAATTCATTAGGTAAATTTATTTTAGGAGCCTTTAAATCCCTAACTTTGTTTTTATTATAAGGTGATGAATTAATAAAAACTTTTAGTTTACTTTCGTTAACCTTTAATCCAGCAAATTTACTCCATTCTGAACCATCAGGGATGTTTAAATTATCTTTGAATGCTTCCATTTGATCTTCTGTCATAAGGCCTGCATGATTATCTTTATGACCAGCAAAAGGCATTCCTCGACCTTTAACTGTATAGGCAATAAAAACATTAGGCCTATCTGACTCAGCTTCTTTAAAGCTTTCTAGAACCGACTCCATATCATGACCGGCTAAATCCGTTGAGAGATCATATAATTGTTCATTATCGTAATCCTGAAGAAGAGATTTTACACCCGCATGATGACCAATATCTTTTTCTATCCTTGCCCTAAAACCCTCACCCCCTTTATAAGTTAAAGCGCTATATAAAGAATTAGGACATTCATCAACCCACTTTAAAAAAGACTCTCCGCCTGGTTTATCAATAATATTAGATAATTTTTTTCCGTATTTTAATACAATTACATTCCATGAAGTTGTTCTAAAAATATCATCGAATCTCCCAAAAAGCTTATCCGATACAGTAGAGTCTAAACTTTGCCTATTATAGTCAATTATCCACCATAAATTTCTTACATCATGTTTCCAACCCTCAAGCATTGCCTCCCATACGTTACCTTCGTCTAACTCAGCATCTCCCATTAATGCAACCATTCTTCCGGGGTTATACCCTTCTGGTAATTTTGACTTAGACTCTAGATAATCTTGAATTAAAGAAGCAAATAGTGTTACAGCCACACCTAAGCCAACTGAACCTGTAGAAAAATCGACTTGGTCTGTATCTTTAGTTCTAGATGGATATGATTGAGCTCCACCAAAGGCTCTAAATGATTTTAATTTTTCAAGGCTTTGTCTTCCAATTAAATATTGTATAGCGTGGAAAACCGGGCTAGCATGAGGCTTAACTGCCACCCTATCATTAGGTCTAAGTTCCTTAAAATAAAGAGCTGTCATTAAAGTAACTAATGAAGCCGAGGAAGCTTGATGCCCACCAACTTTAATCCCATCTCGATTTTTTCTTACATGATTTGCGTGGTGAATCATCCATGAAGAAAGCCATAAAGCCTTCTCCTCTAACGCCTTAAGGCAGTCAAAATCAGATTGAGAAATAACACTAATTTTTTTTGTATTCATTAAATTAATTAAGTAATAAAAATATTAAAAAACAATAATATCACAATAATTTAGCAATTTAGTTGCAAATAAAGTATATTTATGAATAAATATGCAATAATATTGATAAATTCTAGTTTTAAGAGGCATAATATTTCTAAACTAAGTATAGATGCGACGGATTTAAAGATTTTACAAAAACTTCAAGTTAGGGCCAGAATTTCAAATATAGAACTTGCAGGAGAAGTAGGAATTTCTCCTTCAGCATGCTTAAGAAGAGTTAGAGAACTTGAAAATAATGGTGTAATTGATAAATACGTAACGATTATCAACCCTCTAATTCTTGGACTTGGTGTCACTGTAATGATCAGTGTAACACTTGAACAGCAGGTTGAGAAAGCATTAGAATCATTTGAAAAAGCTGTTCGTCAATGGCCAGAAATAATGGAAACTTATCTTATGACAGGTGATTCAGATTATTTATTAAGAGTAGTAGTATCTGATTTACCTGCTTATGAAAAATTTCTTATGGAGAGACTAACTAAACTCCCAGGTATCTCTTCAATCAAATCTTCTTTTGCGCTTAAAGAAATATTACATAGAACAGCTTTACCAATTAAAGTTTGAAATTTTTTTCGAATACTTTTTCTAGGTTTCTAGAATAACACAATAATTCTTCATCAGAGTTAGAATAGGAGCTTATTAAAATACCTGTAGGAATACCGTTTAAATCAAGTCCGCTAGGAAAAGTTACACCTGGTAAATTAAAATAGTTCCCTATCATAGTATTTCTTAATATTAGACTATTCAGTCTATGAAATTCGTCAACACTTGATAATAATTCTTTAATTTCTGGAGTCCTAATAGCAACAGTTGGCATAAGTAAAAATTGTTTATTTTCAAATATTCTTTTTATTTTTGCATTAAGTGTTTTTCGATTTTGTAAAATATTGATATAATCAAAAGCACTTTGATCTCGACCTAATTGAATTCTATCTACCACTCTACTATCAACTAAACTTTTATTTTCTTCATTCAGATAGGCATTTAAATTATAAAACGCCTCTGCAGTTACAATTGTTCCATATTTTTTTGATGACTCTATCATTTCATCAAATTCTTTTATATATTCTCTTTTTATCTTAAACCCATTTTTAGATAATGCAGTTAGACAATTCTCAAAATTTTCAATTACTTCGTCTGATGAGTTATCAAAAACATAGTTTTTTGGAACTACGAATGAAATACCGCTTAAATCAGCAGCTCTGGGTAAAACAATATGCTGATTCCTAAGAGCTCTTTCAATTAAAATACAATCATCTATACATTTACCTATTGGACCAATTGTATCAAGAGTATGTGATAATGGTTGAACAGAATTATTATTTATTCGCGATTCAGAGGATTTGTAGCCAATCAAACCATTCATTGATGCAGGGATTCTAACAGAACCACCTGTATCAGTTCCTATTGAAGCTGGGCAAAGACCAGAAGCAACTGAAACAGCTGAGCCAGACGAAGATCCTCCTGGGATAAAATTTTTACCATTGCTAAAAGCATTTATTGGAGTCCCATAATTTGGATTTATACCTACACCAGAAAAAGCAAACTCTGTTAAATTGACTTTGCCAATTGCTATCATACCTACTTCTTTACAGTTAGAAACAACCTTAGATTCTTTTTCAACAATCTTTTCATTTTTCAGAATCAATGAACCACAAGTGGTCCTATAGCCTTTAATATCAAAAAGATCTTTCCATGCTATAGGAATTCCATCAAGGGGGCCAAATTCCATATTTTTTTTGTAACGCTTTGAACTTTCTATTGCATAAGACCGAGAAATCTTCTCGTTTATTGATATAAAAATATTTTTGTCATTATGATCTTTAATCTTATTATTAAAATACATTAATAAATCTAAAGGATCTAACTTCCTATTTTTTAATAATTCAGACAACTGTATAATTGTATAATTGGATAACTCTTTAGTCATTTTTTATTCCATGGAAATTTTACCAAGCTTATTAAATACCTCGAGAGAGTTAAGAATATCTGAGGAATTAATTTCTTTTAAAATAAAAACTATTCTACTTTTACGGTTTGAATTAGGCCATGATTTTAAATGCATAGGTTGATGTATAAAATGTTGAACACCATGAATAGCAATTGGACTTTCAGAACCAGCCACATTAAGTATACCTTTAACTCGAAGAATATTCTCTCCATGATAATGTAACAACATAGTCAACCAAATGCCAAATGTTGTCCAATTAATCTGGTCATCAAATTTTAAATGGAAGGTATAAATTTCATCATTATGTCTGTTCACATCATGAGAATGGCTTTTATGGCTTGAAAAACCCTCAGTTTCTATCCAATTTCTCACTAATTCAGATTTGTTATCTAGCGAGAATAGATCATCTTTAAAGATCTTGTTGAAGGAAAATTTTTTATTATTATAAAAAATTGGTGCTGAGGGGTTAAGTTCTTTAATCTTCTCTAAAATTTCAGACAAATTACTTTTATCTATATCAGATTTAGTTATCATAATTCTATCAGCAACTGCAATTTGTTTCTTTGACTCGTAATTTTCAGACATGTGAATTATTCCGTTTATGGCATCCACAGTAGTAATAACATTACTTAAGCGATAATTATTTTTTATTATATTTCCTTTACAAATAGAATAAATTATTGGAGAAGGATCAGCTAACCCAGTTGTTTCAAGTATGACTCTATTAAAACTGATCTCATTAGAAAATCTTCTATCTAAAAGATCTGATAATGTCGAAGTCAAATCTTCCCTTATCGTACAACAGATACATCCAGATTGTAATAGAACTGTATCCTTATCAATATATTCTATTAATTCATTATCTAGCCCTACCTCTCCAAACTCATTAACCAAAACTAGAGTATTCTTCATGCTTTTAAGTTTGAGCAAATTACTTAGTAAAGAAGTTTTACCTGAACCAAGAAAACCTGTTATTACATTTAATGGTATTAATTTTTTGTAGGCTTGACTCATTTTACATCTTTAGGACTCAGAAAAGAAATTTTTTCCAAAAAACTCTTGTTAAGAGGATCAAATTTCTCTTTACTGATATTATCAACTACAGACCAAACTGCAGATACATGAGAAGCTATTTCCGTTGAGCCTTTTCCATTAGATACTAAATAGGAGGTTCCTTGCCAGTCAGAGGCAGAAAAACCATTTTGGCTCAAAATTGAGTTTAAAATTTGCAGCTGATAAGACCGATGGGATAGTCTCGTTTCACCTTCACTAAAATGCTCTAACTCACCTGAAGCATCACTCCAATGATCTTCAGGCCCGAGAACTCCACATAATCCGCACACTTTAAAAATATTATCTCTTTTTGGATCTAGATAATTTACGAGGGGAACGCTTCTTAAAATCTTTTGCAATCTCCTCAAAAGTACAAAATCTAACACCCGGATGATTATTTATATAATCATAGAGCCTTTCATGCATCATTAAAACCTGAGGTCTACCAGAAACATCCGGGTGGATTGTCATTGTGAAAACTGCATAATCGTACTCTCTATAAACCCAATCAAATTGGTCTTTCCACATTTGTTCAATGTCTCTTGGATTAACAAAACCATGACTGTTGGGCGCTTTTTTTATAAACAACATGGGAGGGAGATCATCAGTATACCAATTAGCTGGAATTTCAATTAAATCTGTTTCTTTTCCTCTTTTGAGAGGCTTCATCCAAGTTTTAGGGTGTTGTGAATAATCAATAGGTGTCCAAGAGTCTCCAACCCTAACATAATAGGGCTGAAAATCATGATGCATTAGAGAATGATCATACATAATTCCTCTTTCAAGCAAGAGCTCATTAGTAACATTCGAAAATTCCCACCAAGGAGCAACATAACCTCTTGGTTTTTTTCCAGTTAGCTTTTTTATTAATCCAATACATTTATCCAAAACTGCCGTCTCTTGCTCTCTAGACATTGCAATAGGATTTTCGTGTGAATAACCATGAACTCCAATCTCATGACCCCTTAAATGGACATCTTTCATTTCTTTTGGAAATGTTTCTATCGAGTGTCCAGGAATAAACCAAGTTGTCTTAATTCCCCATTTATCAAAAAGATCTAGGAGTCTTGGAGACCCGACTTCTCCAGAAAAAAGCCCCCTAGAAATATCATCTGGCGAGTCTTCTCCACCATAAGAACCCAGCCAACCAGCAACCGCATCTACATCTATACCATAAGCAACGAGAATTTCTTTAGCCATGATTTTTTCCTAAACTTTATATATCCAACTTGTATAATTATATATATGATAACTTTTAATATCTATAAAAAAATTTAATATAACAAATAAATGATTTTTTTAAAAAAAATTCAGGAGTTAATTCATATTTAAGGAGAATAACTTGATTGTTGATTTTAGAACGTACACTTTGAGTGTTGGATCTGTCCCAAAATTCTTAGATTTATTCGAAAATATTGGCCTACCAATTCAGAAGGAGATACTAGGTAATTTTTTAGCAATGTTTAAACATGAATTTGGAAATACAAATGAAATAATCCATATGTGGGGTTATGAAAACTTTCAAGACAGAGAAAAAAGGCGTTTAGATTGCGCTAAAAATGAAAAATTCATCGAGTACGTGAAAGAAGCCCGCCAATATATAATTAAACAAGAAGTAAAACTTCTCATACCAACTCCCTCCTCTCCAATTTTAGGAATAAAATTATGAAATTAATTTTCACCCCAAATCATGAATACATTCATAAAGTTCTTGTAGTGGCCCATGAAGCTAAAATAATTGATAAAATTAAATTTGAAATCCAAGTACCATTTGATGAAGACACAAAAATATGGAATTACAACCCATTAGGCAAAGTTCCAGCATTCATAAAGCCAGATGGTAAGCCTCTCTTTGGTGGTTTGGTAATTTGTGAATATTTAGATACTTTCAACAAAGCCTCACCTTTATTTCCAAATGACGAATCCATATGGGATATAAAAAGGCAAATGATCACAGGTGATGGCATTTTTGATGCCACTACTTTAATTAGAGTAGAGAGTTGGAGAGAAAAATCCGATTGGAATAAAGATTATATGATAAGAGAAAGATCGAAAATTATGAGAGCCCTCAAGATGCTTGAGACTGACGCAAAAGAATGGTTAAAAGAAATGAATAAGTTTCATATTGGACATGTAACAACTGCGGGGGCGCTATCATATCTATACCTACGAAATCCTATCCAAGATTGCAAACTAGTTACTGAAGATGAAAACTTCGATTGGGCTAATAATCACCCTAATCTCAAATCATGGTATAACGAGATACTTGAAAGACCTTCAATAAAGTTTCGTATTAGTAAAGAGGATGTTAAAAATTAGTTTATATCCTCAATAGAAGAAATCAGAGAGATTTATAAATTTTTTGCATTTAAAGGCTTCAGGTTACAAAATGAGAGATAAGATACTTTTCCTAGTTATAAAGTTAGTCGTTATATTCCTTATAAGTTCGACACAAGCATATTCGCAAGAAATAACAATTAAACTTCATCACTTTCTTGGAACAAACTCAACTACTCATAAATTATTTATAGTGCCTTGGGCCAAAAAGATAGAAGAAGAGTCTAATGGTAGAATTAAAATTAATATTTTTCATTCAATGCAGCTTGGTGGAAAACCTCAACAACTTATTGATCAAGTCAGAGAGGGTTTTGTAGAAGCAGTATGGACTTTACCAGGATATACACCAGGAAGGTTCCCAATAGTAAGTGTTTTTGAACTACCATTTATGATTACAAGTGCAGAAGCAACCTCACAAGCAGTTCAAGAATTTTCATATAAACATCTTAAGGAAGAATTTAACGATATTCACCCAATTGTATTTCATGTACACGCAAGAGGAGTAATTCATTCAAAAAAAGCTATAAGAAGCATTGAAGATTTAAAGGGATTATCTATTCGTGCGCCAACCAAGCCTATTGGCGACACAATTAAGGAACTTGGAGGCTTGCCAATTTTTATGCCTGTGCCTCAAGTTCCGGAATCACTATCGAGAGGTGTTGTTAATGGAGCAGTAATTCCTTGGGAGGTATCTTTACCCCTGAAAGTTCACGAATTAACAAATAACCATGCTGAGATAGGTGGGGATAAGGGGTTATATACTGCGGTATTTCTTCTGGCTATGCATAAACCAACTTATGAAAAAATGCCTAGTGATCTAAAAAAAATTATAGATAATAACTCAGGTATTAAGCTTGCTAAAGAAGTCGGAAAATTATGGGATGATGCAGAGGAAATCGGAAGAAAAGCTGCTTTAAAAAGGGGAAATAAAATAATAGAATTTGATTTGAATACAGTAAAAAAGATAAAAAAAACTACTAAAAAAATAATAAATAAATGGATTTTAAATATAGATAATAAGAATAGTAACGGAAGACAGATTTTTGAAGATGCTTCTAAATTAGTAGAAAAATACTCAGAATAAATCTATGATAAAAAATAATTATTTTATTTATATGGATAAACTAATAAGGAAGTTTTCAGAAATTTTTGCTATTTTGGGAGGACTATCATTAGTTTTAATTGTTACTATTACTTGTCTAAATGTAATTGGTCGAAAAGTAAATCTTCCTATTCCGGGAGATATAGAATTAATTGAGTTATTTATTTGTATATCAATATTCTTCTTTCTTCCATATTGCCAAGCAACAAGAAGTAATATCAAAATAGTAATATTTAGTAAACTGTTTCCATATAAATTAAATAAATGCCTAGATTTCTCTAGTACTATTTTCTTTTTATTGTTTTCTTGTTTATTATTGTGGAGAATGTTTTTGGGAGGACTAGATTTTTATAAGTACAATGAAACTACAATGGTTTTAAATATACCTAAGTTTATTTTTTTCTTCCCTATAATTTTATCTTTATTTCTTTTAATTTGCGTCTGCTTATTAGAATTATTTTCAATTTTTTTATTTTCTAATGATTAGCGATTCAATAATAGGACTTATTTTTCTTCTAATACTTATTCTTCTGATTATACTTAGGTTTCCTATTGCTATTTCTTTAATTTTATCTGGAGTGATTGGAACATTGACCCTCTCAGAGTGGCAACCAGTATTAAGCCAGTTTAAAACTATAGCGTTTTACCGTTTTTCTTCTTATGAGCTCAGCATAATACCTCTTTTTATTTTGATGGGACAATTTGCCCAAAAGGCAGAAATATCATTAATATTATTTAATACATTTAGCAGCTGGTTTGGTCATAAAAGAGGTGGGCTAGCAATAGCAACTATAGCATCTTGCGCAGGCTTTGGAGCAATTAACGGTTCTTCTATTGCTACAGCATCAACTATGTCACAAATAGCTTTGCCTGAAATGAAAAAAAGAAAATATTCAAATACTATTTCATCAGGTTCTCTGGCTGCAGGAGGCACCTTAGGTATATTAATTCCTCCTTCTGTAGTGTTAGTTATTTATTCAATTATTGCAGAACAGAATATAACCTATATGTTTGCAGCAGCATTCATTCCAGGTTTTTTAGCAGTACTAGGATATATTATTACAATTTCAATTTACGTCAAAATAAATCCACAATCTGCAATTACCGAAGAAAGAAAAGATCTAGTTGAAAGAATAGTGGCTATAAAAAAACTTTTACCTTTAGGCTTTATATTTATAGTTGTAATTGGGGGAATTTATTCAGGTATTTTTACTCCAACAGAAGCTGCATCTATTGGAACTTTTCTAACTTTTTGTCTTGCAATCAAGTATAAAAAACTAGATATAAAAAAATTTAAAGATTGCTTTTTTCAGACAGCCAAAATAAGTGGTATGATTTTCTTAATTCTTCTTGGTACTGATTTCTTCAACTCTTTTTTAGGAAGAAGCATGCTTCCTCAGGAGTTAGGAACATTTATTTCAGCTTTGGGTCTTTCGCCCATCACTATTCTTCTTATAATCATTATTATATATTTGATTTTAGGTTTGTTCTTAGAGAGCCTTTCAATGGTTCTACTTACAATACCAATCTTTTTTCCAATTATTATGAATCAGGACTTTGGCTTAACCCACTCTGAGACAGCAATTTGGTTCGGTGTAATTATCTTAATCATTGTTGAACTAGGTCTAATTACACCACCTTTTGGACTTAACCTTTTTATAATAAATAGCATTGCAAAAGATATAAAAATATCCGAAATCTTTAAAGGAGTCATTCCATTTATTTTATCTGATATAGTTCGAATAATAATACTTATTATTTTTCCGTCTTTAAGTCTTATCCTTGTACGACTAATTAATTGATCTTACCTTAATGGGTTTTCATCACTCATATATATATATACTTCTGAAAATTTACCTTCATCTAAAAAAAATAAGTTAATATTTTGAGCTCGTTCCTCAAATCCATCATGCCTTAATCTAAGTGCATTAAATCGCACAGCAATTGATTGTTTCTCAACATCAATAATTGGTTTAAAATCTCCGTGCCATATAATATCGAAAGCAGGAAAAAAATCTGAAAACATTCTTTTTATATCATTATCTCTGCCATGATGAGTAAGGTTATCGGTTTGAATGGTTAAAGTTGCATCTTCAGCAAAACAGTCAAGGACTCCATCTAATTGCTTAAGATCAACATTTCCAAAATACGCTTTAGTTACAATATTATATAATTCTTCTTCATTAAGTTTATTCATATCTAATCCTAATTAAACTAAGGCACCATGGTGCGGGTGAAGGGAATCGAACCCCCACTCCCCGAGAGGAACCAGATTTTGAGTCTGGCGCGTCTACCAGTTCCGCCACACCCGCATTTCAATTTTTCTACATATTAACTTATTTAACAAAAGATACTAACACAAGCTTGCTGAAATAAAAAAGGCCTGCTAAGAGAGTTAAATGATAAAAAATCTCTATGATTGGATACTAAGAATGGCTGAACATCGTCTTTCGGTGGTTATATTATGTTTGGTATCATTCTCAGAGAGTATTTTCTTCCCAATTCCTCCCGATGTAATGTTAATACCTATGGTTATAGTAAAAAGAAGTATGGCATGGTTTTATGCAAGCTTAACAACTATTTTCAGCTCAATTGGTGGTTTAATTGGATATTTTATAGGTTTATTATTTTATGAAAAAATTGGAATTTATTTAATACCCGAGGCAGGTTTAAATCAGTATCAAACTTATTTTAATAGTTTTGGTTTAATTATTATTCTAGCTTCAGGGTTTCTTCCGATAATACCCTTTAAGTTGTTTACTATTGCATCAGGCTTTTTTGGATTACCTATAAGTATTTTTATTATAGGCTCATTGGCCTCAAGAGGTTTAAGGTTTTTTTTAATTGCAGCCTTGCTTTGGAAATTTGGAGAGAGCATAAAGAAATTTATTGAAATAAACCTAAACATTTTGGCAATTTTATTAGTTATAATTATATTAATATTATATTTTTTGTATAGAATGCTTTAATGAATTTCAAAATAAATATTTTTGCACTGCTTATTTTATCAATATCTATAATTACTATATCTGTAGTTTTTTGGATAGAGTTTTACGAAAAAATTAATCCTTGTGAACTATGTTTATATCAAAGATGGCCCTATTATATTCTCATATTTTTAAGTATAATCGTACTTCTTATAAAAAATATAAAAGAAAAAATATTTATTTCTACCTTGATTTCTATTATTTTATCCATAAGTTTTCTGTTAGCAATATATCATACGGGCATTGAGCGAGGCATTTGGTCAAGCATTACTACTTGCTCAGACTTTACAAAAATTTCTACAGGTGACATTGACGAATTTAAAAAAATAATTTTAGATACACCTATAGCGAGATGTGATTTAGTCTCATGGAAATTTCTTGATTTTTCATTGAGCAATATGAACGCAATTTTGTCTCTTTCATTATTTGTGATTAGTATAATGCTAAATTTAGAAATTTTAAAAAAAAGAGGCAATAAGCTTAATACTAAATAAATTAAAATTTGATTTAAATTCATTCGATTAAATTTAAATTTACCAACTAAATAGGAAGATAATGAATAATAAAGATATTTTAAAACAAAAAAAATCTGGTGAAGGTAGTTTGCCTGGAGATCCAGATCCTCAGAAAATGATAGAAAGAATGATACGCGTTAATCAAGCAGGAGAATATGGTGCTCAAAGAATTTACGCTGGCCAATTAGCAATTGTAAAAGATAATTCGCTTAAAGAAAAAATTAAATTGATGGCAGAGCACGAAAAAGAGCATTTAGAAACTTTTAATAATTTGTTATTAGATAGGAAAATAAGGCCAACAGCTCTTCAGCCTATATGGCATATACTTGGTTTTGCTCTTGGAGCATCCACAGCATTAATGGGAGAAAAGTCAGCAATGGCTTGCACTGTGGCTGTTGAAGAAGCAATAGATGAGCATTATTCTAACCAAGCAAATTACCTTGGAGATGATGAAAAAGAATTGAAAGAAATTATTCTAGATACTAGAGAAGATGAAATAGAGCATAAAGAAATTGCACAAGAAAGTTTAAACAAGTTTGAATCTGACTTGCAGCCTCTTAGGTTAGCTATCAAAAAAGGCACTAAAATAGCAATTTGGCTATCTGAAAGATTTTAAAAAGATTTAAGGCTCTAATTCTATATCCCAGTATAAAAAATCTCTCCAACTTTCATGCAAATAATTTGGGGGGAAACGTCTGCCTTTATTTTGGAGATCGTGAGTTGAGGGCATTTTTGGACGTGTCATTGGATGCATTTTACACTCTTTTTCGAGTTTTTTTCCTTTAATAAAGTTACATTTTGAGCAAGCTGTTACCACATTATCCCATGTAGTCTTGCCTCCTAGAGATTTAGGTATTAAATGATCGAAAGTTAAATCATTATTATCACCACAATATTGACATATAAAACTATCCCTTAGGAAAACATTAAACCTTGTAAATGCAGGACGAGTTATCGGCGTAACATAGTTTTTTAAAGCAACCACACTAGGTAACTTTAAAGAGATACTTGGAGAATGGACCTCTTTATCGTAGTGAGAGACTATATTTACTCTTTCCATAAAGACAGCTTTAACAGCCTCGTACCAAGGCCATAAAGAAAGTGGAAAATAATTAAGAGGTTGATAGTCTGCGTTTAAAACTAATGCATTACATGAGTCTAAATTATCAGTCAATTTTTTTCCTTAAAAAAGTATTATTAAAATCATATGAGAACATTTTAGAGAATAATGGTCAAGAAGATCTATTTAAGTTAATGTTATAAATAATCATTTAATTACATTTTTAATAAAATCAATTGCTTTAGTTAGCCCTTCTTGACTAATTGAATGATACAAATCTTTTTCAATATATTTTTCTATATTATGCGTTATTTTTGATAATTGATTATATGCTTTCATTGTCTCATTACAGTTCACGACGTTATCCAATTCGCCATGGGCTAGAAAAACTGAAGGGAAAGATTTATTAGTATTTTCAGAATTATCAAATGAAATTAAAGCACCAGAAAAACCTACAATGCATGCTATTTCTGATTCAAGTTTAAGACCTAAATGTAAAGCCATCATAGCGCCTTGAGAAAACCCAACTAAGATTATCTTTTTATTACCAATGGAATAATTTTCTTTCTGAAGGTAAATAAAATTTTCCAAAATTTTTGAAGACTGCTCAATTTCACTATATATAGTTGAATCTTTTTTAAAATTATAATCTGAATTTAGTTGATCGATACTAAACCATTGTCTTCCATTTTGAGATAAACTACATTCAAATGGGGCATGGGGCGCCAAAAATGCTATTTGAGGGAATAATTTATTTAAATATGGTGTCAAAGAAAATAAATCGTTCCCATTTGCTCCATAGCCGTGAAGTAGGAACATCAAGTACTCAGGATTATCATCTGGGATTTCTTTTGGACCATCCATATTTAAAACATACATTTAAATGAAAATAATTCAACTAACAAAAAAATTATTTATTTACCTATTGTTTTAAATTTTTTCTTAGGGATAAATAATAGTAATGAAAAAAAAGTCATAAAACCGTTAAATAATATTAAAAAAATCAAAGGCCATTGTGTGCCATTAAATAAATAACCAGAGAATAGAACCATACCTGATGCGGTAAACATATGTAGAAATCCATTCAATGAGGATGCTGCACCAGCCTTATTTGGAAAAACTGACACTGCTCCTTGAGCAGCGCTCGGATAAAGTATAGATAAACCAAACATAACTCCGCACATTGGTGAAATAATAATCCAGACCGATAATTCGAAAAACAGTGATAAGACTGACATTAGCCCTCCACAAATCATTATTACTAAAGAACCAAAATAAATAAGTTTATCAACACCAAAAATAGGTAATAACCTAGCTGCAAAATATGCACCTATAAAATTAGTAAAAGTAGGTAATAAAATGTACCATCCGTATATATCAGGAGATATGCCCAATAAACTAATTAGAATAAATGGAGTGCCTGAGGAATAAATAAAAACCATGGACATAGCAAAAGAAGCTGTTAGAGAATAGCCTATAAAAACCCTAGATTTAATAAAAGTGATGTAATTAATTAGAGAAATATTTAAGTTATAATTATTATCTTTTATTTTGGAGTTATTACTTTCCTTAAGATAAATTAG
This sequence comes from Rhodospirillaceae bacterium, assembly GCA_002722055.1. Classification (GTDB taxonomy): domain Bacteria; phylum Pseudomonadota; class Alphaproteobacteria; order SHVP01; family SHVP01. Next base: position 253,182 of record PBKD01000014.1, read on the forward strand.
GTTCGAAATTAAAACAATTGAACCAATAATTATTAGAAATAAAAAAATAGACTGCCAATTAAAGTTTACTTGCAAATATCCACCGATTAATGGTGCAAATGCTGGTGCAGCTCCCATTACCATTGATATATAAGATAATATTATTGCACTTCTTTCTCTATTAAATAAATCTCTTAGAATTGCCCTGCCGACAACAGGGCCACTACAACCTCCCAACCCTTGAAGGGCTCTAGCAAATACTAATGCTTCTATAGAATTAGAAAATGTGGCAATTACAGAACCAACAATATAGATACAAAGGCCAAGAAAAATAGCTGGTCTTCGACCATATCTATCTGATAAAGGACCATAAATCAATTGCCCAAAAGCGAATGCTAATATATACATACTAAATGTAAGCTGAACTTCTGTAGAGGATATATCAAAATAGTCAGCTATTGCTGGCATGGCTGGTGTATAAATACCTATAGAACTATAGGCTACTACCATTAGACCTGATAGTAAAATTACTAATAATGCAACTTTCTTTTTTTCTTCTTTACTTTCAGTCATTGATCTTATACAGAAATAAATTATTATTAGATTCTAATATGAATATTTATGATGAATAAAATATTGAAACTATATTTAGATTAAAAAAGATTATACCCTATTTCAAAAAAACAAAAAAATGAATAATATTTTTCTTATTCTTGCAATAATTTCACTAGCCGCAGTAATAATATCACTTGCTTTAGGCGTTTTAGGAATGATTAGAAGCTCAGAATTTAATAAAAGATATGGCAACCTTTTTATGAGACTAAGAATTATATCTCAAATCTGTGTAGTAATTTTCCTTATTCTCTTTTTTGTGACTAGATAATGGTAAAATTAGATAAAATATATACGCGTGGAGGTGATAAAGGCCAGACATCTCTGGTTGGGGGTAAAAGAGTCTCAAAGAATAATGATAGAATAATTACCTGTGGAAATGTAGATGAAACAAACAGTATTATAGGACTAGCGATTATTAGCGCTTCTCCAAAAATAAGAAAAATACTCCTAAGAATTCAAAATGATCTTTTTGATCTCGGTGCAGATATAGCAAACCCTGATGAAAAAGATAAATCTGCTCTAAGAATAATTAGTAATCAAGTAAATGAATTAGAGAGGGATATAGATGATATAAACAGTTTTTTAAATAATTTATCATCTTTTGTTCTTCCTGGAGGATCCTTGACTTCATCCTATTTGCACCTGGCAAGAACAGTTTGCAGGAGAAGCGAGAGGTCTTTTGTTAAATTAGCTGATAAATATGAAGCTAATCCATGTTCCCTTCAGTATCTAAATAGACTATCAGATCTACTTTTTGTCATGGCAAGATATGAAAATGAAAAAGGGAAAATTGACATATTATGGCAACCTGGGGGAGATAGGACCTAAATATTATCTAAATTATTAAATAGGATAATTGACTTATGTGGATTATTGCTTAATTTCTAATTATAAATGAAGTATATAAATTTAACCTAATCTTCTAGGATTATATAGGTATCTAAAGGAGAAAATTATGAAGGTGCTTGTAGCTGTAAAAAGGGTAGTTGATTATAATGTTAAAGTAAGAGTTAAGTCGGACAATACAGGTATCGAATTAACTAACGTTAAAATGTCTATGAATCCTTTTGACGAAATAGCAGTAGAAGAGGCAATCCGACTTAAAGAAGCAAATAAAGTCAGCGAAATAATTATTGTATCAATTGGCCCTAAACAAAGCCAAGAGACGATCAGAACAGCACTAGCTATGGGTGCAGATAGAGGAATTCTAATAGAGACAGAATCCGAAATACAGCCTTTGTCTGTTGCAAAACTTCTTAAAGAAGTATGTGATCAAGAAAAGCCAGAACTTGTAATTTTAGGCAAACAAGCAATTGATGATGATGCAAACCAAACAGGGCAAATGCTCTCTGCTCTTCTTAATTGGTCTCAAGGCACGTTTGCGTCCAAATTAGAAATTGAAGAAGATAAATTGTTAGTTACTCGTGAAATAGACGGTGGTCTTGAAACCCTAAAATTAACTATGCCATCAATTATTACAACTGATTTGAGACTTAATGAACCTAGATATGCATCTTTACCAAATATAATGAAAGCAAAGAAAAAACCTATCGAGGAAAAAAAACCAGAGGATTTTGGTATTGATATTTCACCTAGACTAACAACACTCAAGGTTATTGAACCACCAAAGAGAGAGGCAGGTGTAATGCTTGAATCTATTCCACAACTTGTTGATAAACTTAAAAATGAAGCAAAGGTAATTTGATGACTAGTTTGATATTAGCTGAACATGATAATAAAAATATTAAAGCACCAACTTTAAATACAATCGAAGCTGCAAAAAAATTTGAAGAAGACATTCATGTTGTTATTATTGGAAGTAACTGTAAGTCTGCAGCTGATGGTGCATCTAAAATAGAAGGTGTGTCAGAAGTCTTAATTGTCGATCATGATAAGTTTTCGAACCAACTAGCTGAAGATATTACACCTATAATTGTAAATCTAGCTGATAAATATAATTTTATTTTAGCTCCCGCTGATACATTTGGAAAAAACATCATGCCTAGAGTCGCGGCACTTCTTGATATAGCACAGGTATCTGATGTAATTTCTATTGAATCAAAAGATACTTTTGTAAGACCTATTTATGCTGGCAATGCATTTGCCACAGTTAAGTCATCGGATAAAAAAATAGTTATTACTGTAAGAACAACAGCATTTGAAAGTGCTAAGGCTTCTGATAATACAGCTAATATAACTAATATTGAATCATCAGGTAATAATTCTCTTTCAGCATTTGTTGGACAAGAATTAAGTAAATCCGAAAGACCTGAGCTTACTAGTGCAAGAATAATTATTTCTGGTGGTAGGGGGATGCAAAGTGGTGATAATTTCCCTATGTTAGAAAAAATTGCTGATAAACTTGGGGCTGCAGTCGGAGCAAGTAGAGCGGCAGTTGATGCTGGGTTTGTTCCTAATGATTACCAAGTTGGGCAGACGGGCAAAATAGTAGCCCCAGACTTGTATATTGCTGTTGGAATATCAGGTGCAATACAACATTTAGCTGGAATGAAAGATAGCAAAGTAATAGTTGCAATAAACAAGGATGAGGAAGCACCTATATTTCAGATAGCAGATTATGGTGTAGTAGGTGACTTGTTTAAACTTATACCAGAACTAGAAAAAGAATTAGAAATTAATAAGTAATTTTAGATTAGATTCAGGATAGCATTATGACAATAAAAGAAATAGGTATTATTGGAAGTGGTCAAATGGGTGGAGGTATAGCTCATGTATCTGCTCTAGCAGGATTCAAAGTAAAATTACTTGATATAAATAATGAACTTCTTGAGAAAGCTACAAGCTTAATTAATAAAAACCTGATGAGACAAGTTTCAAAAGGAAAAATATCTAAGGAGCAACTAGAATCAGCAATTAGCCAAATAAGCACAACTCTGCAATATAAAGACCTATCAGATTGTGATTTAGTTATAGAAGCAGCTACAGAAAATGAAGAGACCAAACTAAAAATTTTTAAAGATTTATGCAAAGTTATTTCAAAAAAATGTATTATTGCAACAAATACATCTTCTATATCAATCACAAGATTAGCATCTAGCACAGATAGACCCGAGAAATTTATCGGGATGCATTTTATGAATCCTGTTCCAATAATGGAATTGGTTGAATTGATTAGAGGAATAGCAACAAACAATGAAACTTTTACAGAAATACAAAACTTAACAGTTTCTCTTGGAAAGAAATCTGCAGTTTCTCAGGATTTCCCTGCATTTATAGTTAATAGAATCCTTCTACCCATGATAAACGAAGCAGTATACACATTATACGAAGGAGTAGGTTCAGTAGAAGCAATAGATACGAGTATGAGATTAGGAGCTAATCACCCAATGGGGCCTCTTCAGTTAGCAGACTTTATAGGCTTGGATACTTGCTTAGCAGTGATGCAGGTACTTTACGAAGGTCTTGCTGACTCAAAATATAGACCATGCCCTCTACTTGTTAAATACGTAGAGGCAGGGTGGCTCGGCAAAAAGACAAATAAAGGATTCTATGATTATTCTCAGGAAGTACCTAAGCCTACAAGATAATTTTTTTTATTGTTTCACTATTGGAATAATTTAATTACAATATTAATTTTCTAATATTACTTATAATAAGATGGCAGATAAAGAAAATAAAAAAAAATTAATGTGGGGTGGACGTTTTACTGAGAACCAAGATACAGTCCTATCAAAAATTAATTCTTCAATAGATTTTGATAAAAGACTTTATAAACAAGACTTAAATGCTTCAGTAGCTCATTGTGAGATGCTGATGCAACAAAAAATAATAACCGCTCAAGATGGTAAAAAAATATTAATTGGTTTGAGTCAAATTTTAGATGAAATAGAAAATAGTAATTTTAAGTTTAGCAATGACCTTGAAGATATTCATACGCATATAGAATCTCGATTAAGTGAAATAATAGGGGACACTGCTGGTAGACTTCATACCGCTAGATCAAGAAACGATCAAGTTGCCACAGACCTTAGACTTTGGATAAGGCAATCTATAGATGATATACAAATATTAATAAAGGAAATACTTAAATCTTTAATCAAACAAGCTGAGAATAATATTGAAACTATAATGCCAGGCTTTACTCACCTACAAACAGCTCAACCAATAACATTTGCCCATCATTTATTGGCTTACTTCGAAATGTTTAACCGAGATATCTCAAGATTTCAGAATTGTAAGGATATTTTAAATGAATCACCTCTTGGATCAGGCGCTATTGCTGGCACAGCATTTAATATTGATAGAAACTATACTTCAAGAAAATTAGGTTTTGAACGACCAATGATGAATTCTATAGATGGCGTATCAAGCAGAGATTTTGCTGTAGAATTTATTTCATGTTGCTCAATAAACTCCATGCATCTGTCAAGACTTTCTGAGGAAATAGTAATTTGGATGAGTGAGCCTTTTAGTTTTATAAAACTATCTGATAGTTTTTCAACTGGATCTTCAATGCTTCCACAAAAACGTAACCCAGATGCAGCAGAGTTAGTTAGAGCAAAGTCAGGAAGAATAATTGGTGATTTAAACACACTATTAATAATGCTTAAAGGCTTGCCACTTGCTTATTCAAAGGACTTGCAGGAAGATAAAGAAGCTGTTTTTGATGCTTATGATACTCTAAAAATATGCCTAATAGCGATGAAAGGTATGATTGATAACATTTCAGCAAATAAAGAAAAAATGCTTCACTATGCTAAGGGTGGGTTTTCTACCGCAACTGACCTAGCTGACTGGCTAGTTATTAACTTGAATTTACCATTTAGAGATGCTCACGAAACAACTGGTAGGATAATTAGATTAGCTGAAAAATCTAATAGAACATTAGGAGAAATTTCTTTAGAAGAACTAATCAAAATTAATCCAAAAATTGATGAAAGTATAAAAGATGTCCTCAGTGTTGAGAACTCTGTTTATTCAAAATGCAGTTTTGGAGGGGCATCTCCAAAAAAAATCAAAGAGGCATTAGTTTTAGCTAAGGAAAGAATTGAATGAGATATATAACTTTAATCATTTTCTTTTTTTTCTTAATGATGATGGGGTTCTCTTATGGTTGTGGAAAAAAAAATAATATTAAGAGCTCTTCTATTGAAGAAATTATATTTATCTTATAATCATGATATTTTGAAAAATGGATTATTTTAATTATAAAAAAGGAATACTTCACGTTGAAAATTTATCTATTGAAAGTTTAGCAAGTTCAATAGAAACCCCATTTTATTGTTATTCATCATCTTCAATGCAAAAAAATTACAATGAACTTTCTAGTACATTACATGGCTTGAATGCCTCAATTTTTTTTGCAATTAAAGCAAATAGTAATCTTGCAATAATTAAATTATTTTCTGATCTAGGAGCAGGAGCTGACGTTGTATCGGAAGGAGAAATTATAAGGGCTCTAAAAGTAGGTATTCCAAATAAAAAAATTATTTTTTCAGGTGTTGGAAAAACAAAAAGAGAAATTGCTTTTGCTCTAGATAAAGATATTCTTCAAATTAATATTGAGTCAGAATCAGAATTAGAATTAATTAATCAAACTGCATCAGAACTTTATAAAAAAGCTAATGTAGCTTTTAGAGTTAATCCTGATATTGAAGTCAATACGCATGAAAAAATAACCACGGGTAAAAAAGAAAATAAATTTGGTATTCCTTGGCCTGATGCGAGAGAAATTTTTATTAAAGCAAGTAAAATGAATAATATAAATGTCATTGGACTCGCTATTCATATTGGATCTCAATTACTAGACTTAGATCCATTAGAAAAGGCATTCAAAATAGCTATGCAGGCAACCAATGAATTATTAGATTTAGGTATCAATATAAAAAATATTGATTTGGGTGGAGGCCTGGGAGTCAATTATGTTAACGAAACACCTCCAAAGTTTACTGAATATGCTGAAATAATAAAAAAAAATATAGATTATAAAAATATCAACATTTTTATAGAACCAGGCAGACGCTTAGTAGCTGATGCAGGCATACTAGTCACAAAAGTAATACACAGAAAAAATAATGGCGCAAAAAACTTTCTCATTGTTGACGCTGCTATGAATGATCTCCTCAGGCCTACTTTGTATGACGCAATACATAAAATACAGCCCATTCAAGAGAAAAAATTTATAAATAAAAAATTATTTGATATAGTTGGGCCAATTTGTGAAAGTGGAGATATTTTGGCTAAAGATATAGCGTTAGGAGAAATATTACCAGATGAAATTTTGTCCATAAATACTGCTGGAGCTTATGGAGCTGTAATGTCTTCAAATTATAACTCTAGACTATTAATACCGGAAGTCTTAGTCCATGATGAGGACTTTTCAATTATAAGGAAAAGGCCAACTTATGATGAAATGTTAAAGAGTGAAAATCTTGCCAAATGGCAAAGCTTATAGTTTATTTATCTTAGTGAACCTACAAAGGGCAGTTCTCTGAAATAATGAGCATAATCTAAGCCATAACCTACAACAAATTTATCTGGACAATCAAACCCAATAAAATTAGCTTCAATTTGTACCTTTCTCTTTCCGGGCTTATTTAAAAAAACACATAGATTGACTGATAGAGCTCCTCTATCTGATAAAATATTTTTCGCAAAAGCTAGCGTCCTGCCTGACTCCAAAATATCATCAACTAATAAAATAGATTTATTTTTAACAATTTCATCAATATCTTTTTTAATTTCAACATGACCAGAACTTTCTGTTGCAGATCCATAACTACTTAATGTTAAAAAATCAATTTGTGGAGTTGCTCCTGATCTATGCAATGATCTTATTAGATCTGCTGAAAATACAAAACTTCCCTTTAATATAGAAATTAATAAAAAATCAGTTCCTATTGATTGAGTGATTTCATATGCAAGCCTATCTACTCTATCCTGAATTTGTTCAGCAGAAAACAAAGTCTCTATATCAGCTTTAGGCCTCATTCAAAAACTTTCTTTAATTTTGCCGCTTTCTCTTTATTAATTTTTCTTCCTGATGAAGCTTGTGATTTGTTATTCTCTATTTGTTCGTCTTTTTTTTCATCCTCAACATTTACGTTCTGATCATTAACTTTGAACCTAACTAAAATATTATTAATCTCCGAGGGTATGTCGGCTATTACAAATTCATATTCAAAATTAGATCCTGATCCTAAATCTTCAACTGGCGAAGGAAAATCGCTTATAATTATTTCTTTTTGATTATTGTCTAAAATTACTACTTGTAAAATTGATGGAACCTGTAACCTGATTGATGATTGATTTTCAACAATTCCTGTAACTACTAGATTTGATACCGAGTCAATGATTTGTTCTGTTGGTATAGGAGGAGCGATATATAATCCACCAGAAGAAATTGAATCAATGTTCCCAATATCAACATATGGTAAGTCATATAATTTCTTAAATAATGGGTATTTATATATCTTCTTAACATAAGATAACTCAAAAAAACTTTTTGAAGGCGGCCATATTTCTAATATTCTACCTCTGTTTAATAGTAATGCTAAAATTATTACACAAATTAGTGATATAAGAACTAACAGTTTAACTATCCTACCAATTAAACCTCTCTTCTTTTTTCCCTTTTTTGGTGAATCAACTTCATCTTCATCTTCGTCTTCGTCTTCGCCTTCGCCTTCATCTTCATATTCATCTTCGTCTTCATCATAATCATCATCAGATGATGGTTTGCCCCTAGATACGCCTGAAGATTGATTAATTTCATCTAAAGATGGCACTTCAATATCATCGTCAAATTCTTCTGAGGAAGCCTCATCATCGGGAGGTCTTTCGGTCCAAGTATGTTTACATCGGACACACCTCAGCCTTCTTCCATTAGGGATTAATATATCCCTAAGGACTTCATACTTGGTATCACAGCTCGGACAGGTTACAATCATATATAGACACCATAGATATAATCACCGAATCCTTATAGGGGTTTGGGAAGGTTAAGACAAGCTTCGCTAAAAGAATGTCTTAGCAGATATTAGACTAATTTATTAGGAAAAAGCATAAAATGTTAAAAAAAATATTTTTGGTCAGCTATTATTACCTTTTTAAATTTAATTTCAAAGGAAAATTATCAAATTGATTAAACTATCTAAAATTTCATTAAATTACGGCAATAATACTGATATATTAAAAGATCTGGATCTTAAATTAGAATCTGGATCATTTCATTTCTTAACTGGTCCAAGTGGTTCAGGGAAATCTTCACTTCTAAAGTTACTTTTCCTCGGACATTTACCTTCGTCAGGAAAATTAAATATTTTTGGTAAAAATGTATCAGATATCTCAAATACTGAATTGCCAATATTAAGAAGAAAAATAGGAGTAGTTTTTCAAGATTTTAGGTTATTAAATCATTTAACAGTAATTGAAAATGTAGCCTTACCTTTACAAATTGCCGGAGCACGTAAAGTAGATATTAAGGATCATGTTAATGAGTTAATTTCGTGGGTTGGTCTAAGTGATAAAATTAATTCATTACCAAACACTTTATCTGATGGAGAAAAACAAAGAATTTCTATTGCTAGAGCAGTAATTGGTAGGCCAAGTTTATTACTTGCGGATGAGCCAACAGGAAGTATTGACTCCGATCAAGGCAATAAAATTATGTACCTCTTTGAAGAATTAAACAAAATCGGAACTACTGTAATAATCGCAACACATGATAATGCTTTAGTTAACGAATTTAATTATCCAAAATTAAACTTGATTGATGGTAAAATTAATTGAAATGAGTAAAAAGAATAATTTCAAAGGACGTATATCAAGAATCTACTCATTCAGAAGAAGACCACCCTTTTTTTTATTCTCGTTAGTAACTTGTATGATTTTCCTTATGGGTATCAGTTTTTATTCAGGAATTTATGTTGATTATAAATTAAATACATTAGAACAAAAATTTAAAGGATCTTTAACTATACAGATTCCTGGAATTTATGGAAAAACTAAAGAATATCATGCCAATCAATTAGGTAAGGTAATAAATCTAATTAAAGAAAATCCAAAAATTTCAAAGTATAATGTAATTACTGACCAAGAAGCTATTTCTTTACTTGAGCCATGGCTAGGCAAAGATAACCTTCCAAAAGATATAATCATACCTACTATAATTGATCTTAGAGTCAAACAATTAAAAGAGTTTAATATTATTCAAATAGAAAGAAAATTAAAAAAAATCTCTCCATATATTAAAATTTTGAAAAATTTCGAATATATTCAATCAAATTTAAGAACAATTAAAACAATTAAGATAATTGTCTTTACAATTGTTTCAATCACATTTTTAAGCCTGGTATTTATTATAGTTACTTCTGTTAAAACAAATATAAGTTTAAATTATAGCACTATTGAAATTCTGCATCTTATAGGGGCCCGAAAAAACTATATTGCCAAAGAATTTATAATTCAAAATCTAATAATGGGATTGTCTACAACTATTATTGGGTTATTTTTTAGTTTTTTATGTATAATTTTTATAGGATCTGTATATTTTGAGAATTTCTACTTTGATTTAATTGAAGCAACATTTAAATTGAAATACTTATTCTTTGTATTGTTTTTAACAGTAGTTATACCTTTTTTCTATTGTCTGATTACTTACCTCACTGTTGTAAACAATTTAAAAAAACTACCATAATATGAAAAAATTTTTTATAACTTCTACTTTAGGTCTTTTATCATTTCTGGCAATTTGGTCAGGGGGGCTTTTATATTTCATATTTAATTATAATCAAGAAGAAACCCCAACAGATATACGGGTTGATGGAATTGTTGTTTTTACTGGCAGCTCTGGAAGAATAAATGAAGGCATAAATTTACTTGAAAAAGATAAAAGTAAATTTATGCTGGTAACAGGTGTAAATGAATCTAGTTTAATTAATACAGAAAATTGGATAAAGTCAAAAACCTCTATGTATTCATGTTGCATTGAACTTGAAACAAAAGCAATAAATACTGTCGGTAATGCTAAGGAGACAATTAAGTGGGTTAATAAGTATAATTTGAAATCAATTCGTCTAGTTACATCTAGTTACCATATTTTAAGAAGTGAAATTGAATTAAAAAAAATTGCACCAGAGAGTTTAATAATAATTAAACATCCAATCCGGTATTCTACTGAAAAAATATCATTTCAAAACTTAGTATCATATCTAATGCTTATCTCAATTGAGTATTCTAAATTTATTATTTCACTTATTGTTCTGAGGTTAGGCTATTAATGATAAAAATAGTTTTTATAATATTTTTTTGGTTTTGGTCTATAGTTATAAATATTCTTTTTATCCCCTCATTAATATTACCGAGAAAAGTAGTAGTTTTTGGGCAAAAATTATGGGCTCTTGGAATAATATATATCTTAAAAAAAATTTTAAATCTTTCATATGTCATCGAAGGGATAGAATTACTCCCCCCGAAACCATATATAATTGCAATTAAACACCAATCCATGTGGGATACAATAATCCTACATTTAATAGATAAAGATCCAGCAATAGTTATGAAAAAGGAACTATTAAATATACCTGTTTATGGATGGTATTGTAAAAAATCTAAAATGATTCCTATAGATAGAAGAGCTGGAATGAAATCTTTAAAATTCATGCTTAAGGAGGGAAAGAAAGCTATTCAAGATAAGAGGAACATTATTATTTTTCCCCAGGGAACCAGAGTTCTTCCAAAAGAAAAAGCTCCCTATCTCCCAGGAACATATCTATTATACAATAAACTTAGACTCACAGTTGTTCCTTGCGCCTTAAATTCAGGTCTATTTTGGCCTTCAAAGAATTGGCCCAATTCACCTGGTATTATTAAGTTACGCTTTTTAGACCCTATACAGCCAGGTCTTAGAAAAGAAGACTTTGGAAAAAAATTAGAAGAAAGCATAGAAATAGAGAGCAATCTTTTAATTGAATAAGATTTAAATTAAATGAAATTGATGATTAATAAAATGAAAAAAAATTATTTAATATATTTCGTCTTGTCTGTAATTTTTTTTATAATTTTATACTCAATCTTTTGGCAGATTTTAGCTGACCGTATAAGAAAGAATATTAATATCTCTAATAATACCTATTCTTTAAAAGAAACTAATATTCAAAATCCTATTACAGTAAAAGGCTATCCTTTTAGATTTATAATTAAAATACCTAAATACAATATAAATTTAAAACAAAAAATTAAAATTTCTATTACAGATATGTATATATCTTCAAATATTTTTAATTATAAAAAGATGAAAGCAAAATCGAATGATATAGCTATTACTTCAACTATGAAGAATCAATCAGTGTTAATCAATTCAAAAAATTACAATTCGCGTATACTTATTGATAAGAAAAAAGAACTATATATAATTAATCATTACATAGATAATGCGAAACTTTTAATAAAATTAAACCAAAAAAAGATTAATTTAAATATTAAAAAATTAAAATTAGCAACTATAACAAATAATAAAAATATAAATTTAAAAATTTTTTCTAATCATATATCAGTAAGTAATTATAATTATTATGATATTGATTCAATCTTCATTGATATTTCTATAAATGATTTTAATTCAACCATAGAATCCCAGGGTGACTTAAAAGTATGGCGTAGAAATGGAATTATAAATTTAAATAATTTTGAACTAGAAAATAGAATATTAAAACTAAAATCAAGCGGCAATTTAAACATAGATAAAGATTTATATTTAAATGGAAAATTTAATTTTATTTCTGATGATCCTTCAATATTGATCAAATACTTATTCGATAATAACCATATCAATATATTTCAATATAACGCCATAAAATTAATTTTAAATTTTTCTACATATAAAGACAAGAGTAATATAAATATACCTATTTATCTTAAATCGAAAAAAATTTTTATAGGGCCTGTACCTATTTATGAAATGCAACCAATAAATGAGTTTTTATTTTAACTTTTTTTAATTTTATTAAGCTTTTCATCTTCAAATTCACCTTGCCCTGCGGAAAAAATTTTATTTCTAATATCTCTTGTATTTATAAATTTTTCCTCTAGAAAATCACCATCTTCCCATCTGATAGCTTTTTGCAAAGCAGAGAGATCTTCAATAAACCTTCCCAGAACCTCAATCACTGCTTCTTTATTATTTAAAAAAACATCTCTCCACATAATTGGATTAGATGAAGCTATTCTTGTAAAATCTCTAAAACCCCCAGCAGAATATTTTACCACATCTGACTCTTTAATTTTCTCAATATCGTTAGCGAGACCAACGATATTAAATGAAATCAAATGAGGCAAGTGGGAAGTAATTGCTAACACCAAATCGTGATGAGTAGGATCCATTATTTCAACTTTTGAACCAAAAATTGTCCAAATATTTTTTAGATCATTTATTGCTTGTTGGCTTACATTTGCCATAGGTGTAAATATGCACCACCTACCAATAAAAAGTTCATGAAAACCGTGAAGAGGTCCTGATTTTTCAGTTCCTGCTACCGGGTGTGAAGGAATAACATTTACTCCTTCAAAGTGATTTGTCCTAAAGAAATCACAAATAGAACCTTTTACAGAACCAGTATCTGTTAAAATAGATCCATTCTTAAGTGAATTTTGTAAATCTTTAGCAATTATAGGTATAGAGCCTACTGGAGTACAAATAAATACAATATCAGAGTCTAATACAGAATCATTTAAGTTACTACTGATAGAATCTACTATATTTAAATTCTTAACTTTCTCTAAAACTTGTTGGTTTTTATCATAACCAACAATTTTATTAGTTATTCTATATTTTTTTAAAGCTCGACAAATTGAAGAACCAATTAACCCCAAGCCTATAACTGTTATTTTCTTGAAAGTTTTATTATCCATTATAAATACTTTTAAAGTCTTGCATAGCTTGAAGCAAAAGATCTATTTCCTCTTTTTTTCCAACGGTTATCCTAAGATAATCTGGTAACCCATAAGCTGCAACTTTTCTAACTAAAACTTTTCTACTGATCAAGAAGTCATGCATTGAAGTAGAGTAATTAGAATTTTCAAATTTTACTAAGACAAAATTTGCAACACTAGGCATTACTTGAAAACCTAAGCATTCAATACCATTCCTTAATTTAGATAGGTTTTCTTTGTTTTTTGTAATTATAAAATTTTCATGTTCTAAATCACCTAGCGCCTCAATTCCAGCTACTTGTGCTAATGAATTTACATTAAATGGCTGCCTAACTTTATCTATAATTTCAGATATATATTTTGACGAATAAGACCAACCTAATCTGAGAGATGCAAGACCATATAATTTGGAGAAAGTTCTTGTCATTACAACATTATCGAAATTATTTACAAACATTATACCAGATTCATAGTCTTCATCTGTTACAAACTCTGCATAAGCTGAGTCTATAACTAATAATATATTTTTTGGAACTTCTCTACATAATAACTCTAGCTCAATTTTGTTTAAATAGCTTCCTGTAGGGTTATTTGGATTTGCTATTAAAATAACTTTAGTGTTATCAGATATAGATGATAAGATAGAATGCACATCGGTTTTAAAATTATATTCTGGCGCAGCAATAGGAATAGAACCATTTGATTTTGCTGCTATAGAGTACATTAGAAATCCATACTGGCTAAACAAAACTTCGTCTGATGGCCCTGAGAAACAACGAACCAAAATATCAATTAATTCATCTGAACCGCAGCCACAAGCAATCCTATCAACATCTATATTGTATTTCTCTGATATCGCTCGTCTTAGAAACAATGTCGAACCATCTGGATATCTATTGATTGAGTGACTAAAACTATTTAATGATTTAATAACCCTCGGACTTGGACCAACAAAAGACTCATTAGACGCAAGGTTTATTATATTAGCATCCGAAAAATTATGATTTCCTCCTTTATAGGGCTCTATTGAGGAAATACCTGGTTTTGGTTCAATATGTCTAAATGAATTCTTCTTATTCATAATGCGTAACTTCCAATAGATCTTATACTAACTATACCATCTTCGTTATTTAATAAACTCTCAAAGACTTTTGAGCCAACTTCAAAAAAACCCTCAACATCGAGCAAATAAAGAAATATATTTTCACTCTCCTCAAGTTGACCGACTAATTCACCAAAAATTCCTAATTTACCTGCAATTTTTACCAATAAATCTTTACTCTTCTTCTTATTAAGTTCAAAAATCAACCAACTTCTATCTTTACCTGATATTTCTGATGGAAAACTTGCAACTGCTATGGCTTCAAGTTCTTCAAATTGATCGATTGACTTTCCTCCATATGGAAGCCTCGCAATAATATTTGTCTGATTGTTTGACCCAATCCCAATATTTTTCCACCAATCAGCCTCAGAATTATTAGATGGATGAGGAAAAACTCCTATAAAAGATCGATCATCTGAAATTTTTTGTAGTAAAACCTTTGATGATTTATAGAGTTCGATATTGGATGCAGATCCAAAATAATCTCTTGTAATATCCCAATAGCCAACAGAATGAGTTGGGGCACACAAGCCAACCGAATAACTACTCTGCATCTGGCTATAAGCAGAAACTAACTCCCTCCATATTCTTACTATAGATCTCTTTGAAAAATTAGTAGGTGCTTTACAAAGAATTTTCCTCAGAACCTCTGCTTCTCTACCAGTCCTAATTGCAGGTCCAATAGCTTTATTTTTAGAAATTTCCTGAACAATCTCAGTTCTCAGGTTAATGAGATCAATAATTTGAGAATCTATTTCATCAATTTTTTTACGTAGATTATTTATTTTCGTCTCTTTATCTTGCATTTTTAAAAAGCCTTAAATTAGAATAAAAAACCGATCGATTTAGATTAATTTGACATTTGGGAAATAAAGTAACCATTTTTTTAATATTTTATATATATTGCCTATTCATTAATATCTTAAATTAATATAATCATAAAACATTTTTTAACAATTTAAATATACTATGAAAAAAAACGAATTGAATGGATATTCTGTTGAACTTGGCTCAAATCAAGCTTTGAACCTCGATTGTGGTGTCGAATTGAATCATTTTATAATGGCTTTTCAAACCTATGGGAGGTTAAATAAAAATAAAACAAATGCAATACTTGTATGCCATGCATTAACAGGTGACCAACATGCTGCTAACACCCATCCTTTAACTGGGAAGCCTGGGTGGTGGGAAAATATGATTGGTTCAGGAAAACCATTAGATACAGATAGGTTTCTGGTAATATGTATTAATGTTTTAGGCGGTTGTATGGGGTCAACAGGGCCTGGAGAAATCAACCCACAAAATGGTGAGCCGTGGGGTCTAAGCTTCCCAGTTGTTACTATTGCAGACATGGTCAGAGCTCAAGCAAGAGTAATAGAATACCTTGGTATAAAAAAACTATTTTCTGTTATTGGCGGTTCTATGGGTGGAATGCAGACTCTTCAATGGGCATCTCTATACCCAGATAAAATTTGTACTGCTATACCTATAGCCTCAGCTGCAAGACACTCTGCTCAGAATATAGCTTTTCATGAAGTAGGGAGACAAGCAATTATAGCAGACCCAAAATGGGAAAACGGAAATTATTCTTATAAAAGCAGCACTCCTAAATCTGGATTAGCAGTAGCAAGAATGGCCGCACATGTTACATACTTATCTCAAGCAGCACTCAGAAGAAAGTTTGGTAGAAGATTACAAAATAGACAAGAAAAAACATATGGTTTTGGAGCTGACTTTCAGGTAGAAAGTTACTTGAGACACCAAGGTATTACTTTTGTCGACCGGTTTGATGCAAATTCATATTTGTATATGACAAGAGCAATGGACTATTTTGACTTAGCCCATGAAAATAAAGGCTCACTTGCAAATGCTTTCAAAAATACTCCTGTAAGATTCTGTATATTTTCATTCACTAGCGATTGGCTCTTTCCTACAAGTGAGAGCCGAGAAATTGTTCATGCATTAAATGCCGAAGCAGCAAACGTAAGTTTTGTTGAAATTGAGTCAGATAAGGGTCATGATGCTTTTTTATTAGATGAACCAGAATTTCATAAAATTCTATCAGGGTTTATAAATGGTGCTGCTCCACAATTTGGGTTATAATTTTGAAAAAAAGTAATAGAAATCTAAGACCAGATGAATATGCAATTGCAAATCTGGTTAGGCCATCAACTCGAGTGCTTGATATAGGATGCGGAGACGGATCTCTTCTTATTCACCTTACTAGAGAAAAAAATGTAGTGGGAAGAGGAATTGAATTGAGTCAAGAAGGAGTGAACTTCTGCGTAAGCAAAGGCCTGTCAGTAATTCAAGGGAATGCTGATACCGATTTAAATTTTTACCCTAAAAAAAGTTTTGATTATGTTATTTTGAGCCAAACTTTACAAGCCACTCATGACCCAAAAAACGTACTATTAAATTTAAATAGGATAGGCAAAAGATCTATTGTGTCTCTGCCTAATTTTGGTCACTTTAAAATTAGACTTAAATTATTAACTACAGGCCAAATGCCAAAAACAAATTTATTAAATGAACCATGGTTCTCAACTCCAAATATTCATTTATGCACAATACTTGATTTTGTTAATTTATGTAAGGATTTAGATCTTCACCTAGAGTCAGTAATAGTGCTAAATGAAAAAGGCAAAGTAAGTTTCTTTAGTAAAAACCTTTACTTAGCTAACTTATTTGGACAACAAGTTCTTTTTGTAATTAAAAATTAAAAAAATGTTAACTATAAAAATTAATTTATTATTTTAATAATTTGATTCATTGTTTTTTAACTTTTCTAATTTATCTAATTTATATTAGAGGAAACTTGGATGGATATATCAAATAATCTTGGTAACAAGAATTACAACATAAAGAATGGTGAAGCTAGTTTTTATAAAAGTAAAAAAACTGATTTATTAAAAAGGGATTCTCTAAAAAAAATAAGTTCAAGTTTAAGTATTAATGATTTATTTATAGAAGAATCTAGGGAAGAATTCTTAAAAAAACTAAAATCAAAAAACTCACTACCTTTTTTAACGCAACTTTTATCTCAGAAAAACGGGGTTTTTTCGGAAAAATCGACCTTTACTGCTAATAATGCATATACAAAATCAAATAAAATCAGTGATTTAATCTATGGAAATTTAGAATATATACAATTCTTTGCTTAGTCCTCATATTTATGTTTATTATAATGTTTTTCTACTAATGGCAAAAAAATGAAATGGTTACCTCTTATCTTAGCAATTCTAGTTATAATTTTTGCAGTACTAAGTTCAAGAATTTTGACATTTCCATCTTTAGAAGATAGTTCTAACTTGCCCTCAGATACAAAAATTAATGAAGCAGTAAATATCATTGCACCAAAAAAATAATCGTTTATTTTCAGTAACTTATAAAGTATATTGATTTTTTGCTACGTAAATATTTTTTTAATTGTATTTTTCATTAATAATAAAATTTTTCAAATATTTGATTAAATTGCTAATTTTGCATAATTTTCGCTTCTCAGGATTGACAGCAAAAACCGTTAGTTATAGGTTCGATTTTTTGATATGTTTAATCATAGTATTTATGAAATAAACTTCTTATTTTGTAGGCCGTATCATGTATGCAATAATTAGAACTGGTGGTAAACAATATTCTGTAAACCCTAATGAAATACTTAGGGTTGGGAAGATAGATATGAAAGAGGGCTCTTCTTTAGAAATAAATGAGGTTCTGATGATTAAAAACGGTGATGACATCACGAGTGGAAATCCTTTTGTATCAGGCGCAACTGTAAAGGCTGAAATTCTCGAACAAAAAAAATCAAAATTGATTACTGTTTTCAAAAAAAAACGTAGACATAATTATCGAAGGACCCGTGGGCATAAACAAGATGAAACAGTAATCAAAGTAGTCGATATATTACTTGATAAAAAAAGTATTGCTTCTGAATCAACAGATACAAAGAAGATAAAGAAAAAAACCGACTCAAAAGAAACAAAAAAATCCTCAAAAAAAGCTAAAGATCCTTCTAGCTCAAAAGAAAAATCCCCCTCAAAACCTAAAAAAAAGGTTACAAAAAAGGAGTAATTCATAATGGCACATAAAAAAGCTGGAGGTAGCTCTAGGAACGGTCGAGATTCTGTTGGAAGAAGACTTGGAGTAAAAAAATTTGGTGGAGAAAATGTAATACCAGGTAATATTATCATTCGTCAGAGAGGCACTAAATGGCATCCAGGGGAAAATGTAGGTATTGGCAAAGACCACACAATATTTTCACTTGTTGAGGGTAAAGTAGTTTTTTCTGAAAAATCTGGAAAAAAAATATTTGTTTCTGTGGAATAATCTGCATCTTAAATTGTAGTACCTTTAAATCAATATTATAATTATCATCTGAGAGAAAAATGAAATTTCTAGATGAAGCAAAGATATTCATTCGATCGGGTAATGGAGGTCATGGTTGCCTTAGCTTTAGAAGGGAGGCAAACGTACCATTAGGCGGGCCTGATGGCGGAAATGGAGGTGTAGGGGGTGATATATTATTTAAGGTACAAAACAACCTAAACACACTTATTGATTTCAGGTATAAACAACATTTTAAAGCAAAAAGTGGCTTGCCTGGAATGGGGAAAAATAGAACCGGTCAAACAGGACAAGATTTGGTTATAAAGGTTCCTCAGGGCACACAAATTTTTACTCATGATAAAAAATCACTAATTGCTGACCTAAAAGATATAGATCAGGAGCTTTTAATTTTAAAAGGTGGAAAAGGTGGAAGAGGTAATGCATCTTTTAAATCTTCAACTAATCGAGCACCAAGAAATATTCAAAAAGGGGAAGAAGGTGAAGAACTCTGGGTTTGGTTAAGACTAAAACTGATAGCCGACGTTGGAATAGTAGGCTTGCCAAACGCAGGAAAATCCTCTCTTTTATCAAAAATTACTGCCGCAAAACCTAAAGTAGCTGATTACCCATTTACTACACTAACTCCACAGATTGGTGTAGTATATGATAATGAAAGAGATTTTGTCATAGCAGATATCCCAGGACTAATAGAAGGAGCGCACATTGGTGTGGGTCTTGGAACAAAATTTCTAGGGCATATAGAGCGTTGTAGTATTTTGCTTCACCTTATTGATGGAAATTGTAAAAATATAGTGAGTTCTTATTTTGCCATTAGAAATGAAATTAATCTTTATGGATTTGACTTAGATAAAAAAATTGAAATAGTTGTAATCAGTAAATCTGACTCAATCACTGAAGAACAGGTTGAAATGCAAATAAATAACCTAGTATCTAGAACTAATAAAAAACCATTAGTAATATCCTCTTTAACCGGACAAGGCTGTAAAAAATTAATAAATAAAATTAATAATACTCTTTTTGAAGTAAAACAAAATAAACAAGACGAACAAGAAATTAAAAATGAATCCTTTATCTAAAACAAGAAGAATAGTGATAAAAATTGGATCAAGTTTATTAATCGATAAAAATGATGGCAAGATTAATAATGATTGGCTATCTATACTTAGTAAAGAAATTAGTAATTTAGTAAGTTCTGGTAAAGAAATAATTTTAGTATCTTCAGGTTCAATAGCTTTAGGTAAAAAATATTTAGATATTTATAGCAAAAACCTCAAACTTGAAGAAAGCCAGGCAGCGGCAGCTGCTGGACAATCAATGTTAATTCATGCTTATAAGCAAAAACTCGAAAAATATAATATTAAAATAGCTCAAATTCTTCTTACACCAGATGACACCGAAGAAAGAAGAAGGTATTTAAATGCTAAAAATACTTTTGATATGCTTTTAAAACTTAATGTGCTACCAATTGTCAATGAAAATGATACAGTTGCAACTTCTGAGATTAGATTCGGTGATAATGACACTCTTTCAGCAAGAGTTGCTATTATGATGTCTGCTGATTGTCTAATACTACTCTCTGATGTAGATGGCTTATATTCTGATGGCCCTAATTTTAAAGACAAACCAACACTAATAAAAAATATAGATAATATAACTCCCGAAATTGAACAAATGGCTGGTAAAGCATCTGGTTATGGAAAAGGAGGTATGATAACTAAAATTAATGCAGCGAAACTAGCTACAAATTCTGGATGTAAGACTATAATTGCTAAAGGTTCATTAAATAAACCAATTGAAAATATTACTAATGGTGGGAATTTTACCTCATTTGAGCCACATGGAACTCCTAATTCTGCAAGAAAAAAATGGATTGCTAGCTCACTCAAACCTTTAGGAAAAATTACAATTGACAACGGGGCAAAAGATGCTTTGCAAAAAAATAAAAGTCTTCTGCCAGCTGGTGTGATTAAAGTCTCTGGAAACTTTGATAGAGGTGATCCTGTGCTAATTATTGATAACGAAGAAAATATATTAGCTAGGGGGCTAGTAACTTACTCATTTAAGGATACTCAATTAATTATTGGTCATAAAAGTAGTGAAATTGAAAAAATTTTAGGCTACCGTGGAAGAAATGAATTAATTCATAAAGATGACCTTGTAATGCTTGATAGTTAAATTATAAGCGAGAAAAAATTTGAATATGCAGGTTAAAGAAACAGTTAATAATATTGCCATCAAAGCTAAGATTGCACTTAAATCTCTCAGAAAAATAAGTTCAAATCAAAAAAATGATGCACTTAAGTTTTCCGCAGAAAGTATTATAAAAAACCTTGGAAAGATACTTATTGCTAACCAAGAGGATATTAAGTTTGCTAATCAGAAAGGTATAAAGAAATCTTTACTTAAGAGATTAGAACTTGATGAAGGCAAGATTAGAAATATATCTAAAAGCCTTAATGACGTAGCAGATTTAGAGGATCCAGTAGGTAAAATAATTGATTCTAGATATAGGCCTAATGGGTTAACTGTGAAGAAAATAAGTGTTCCAATTGGGGTAATTGGGATAATATATGAATCAAGACCAAATGTTACATCAGATGCTGCTAGTCTTTGCCTTAAATCTGGTAATGCCTGTATATTGAGATGTGGAAGTGAAAGTTTTAATTCTAGCAAGGCAATTTTAGAAAGCCTTTATTTTGGCCTTAACAAAGCTAAAATTTCCCTAGATAGTATTCAAATGATACCTACAAGATCAAGAGATGCTGTAAGTGAATTATTAAAACTCAATAATTCTGTTGATATAATTATTCCTCGTGGAGGCAAAAATCTAATTGAAAAAATAAATAATGGGACCAAAATACCAGTGATTTCTCATCTAGATGGAAATTGCCATACCTATATTCATAAAGATGCAGATATACAAAAATCTATAGATTTGATTATTAATGCAAAATTCAGAAATATATCAATTTGTGGTGCAACTGAGTCTCTTTTAATTGATTCTTCAATTCTATTAACCCACCTGCCTAAAATTATTGAAAATTTAATATCAAATGGATGTAAAATTTATGGAGATGATAATTGTGTATCTGTTGATAAAAGAATTCATAATGCCAGCGAAGATGACTGGTATACTGAATATCTTGATTCGAAAATCTCAGTTAAATCTGTAAAAGATATCAATCAAGCTATTACACATATACAAAAATATGGATCTGGTCATACCGATTGTATTATTACAGAAAATAAAGTAGCTGCATCAAAATTTTTTAATGAAATTGATAGCGCAATTGTAATGCATAATACATCAACTCAATTCGCAGATGGTGGTGAATTTGGCCTTGGAAGTGAAATAGGAATTTCTACCAATAGACTTCATGCAAGAGGACCAGTTGGACTAGAAGAACTAACTACATATAAATGGCTTGTAGAAAGCGATGGACAAGTTAGAAAATAATTAACTCGAGAAGAATGGTTTTTATTTGTAAATGAAAAAAAGAGTAGGTTTACTTGGAGGCACGTTTGATCCTCCACACATAGGTCATTTAAAAATTAGCACTAAAGCAATTAAGAAATTGAGACTTTTTGAGGTATGGTGGATAGTTGCATTACAAAACCCTCTAAAGTTTAGACAAAATAAAGAAAACTTTACAGAACGATTTAAAAAGTCGGAAATATATACAAAAGAATATAGCAATATTAAAATATCATGCTTAGAAAAAAAATATAATATAAATTTTTCAATTGATACAATACATTCACTAAAGAAAAATTTTAAAGATATTGATTTTATTTGGCTTATGGGAGCAGATAATTTTGTCAAACTTCATTATTGGAAAAAATGGCATAATTTTATGAAAGAAGTGCCTGTAGCAGTATTTAACCGACCTGGTTATTCTCATCAAGCGCTTACAAGTATGGCAGCATATTATTATAGAAAATATAGGTATATCAATTATAAAAAGCCTATGATGGATTTATCTTCGCCAAAATGGGTTTTTATTTGGGATGTAAATGAGAAAGTTTCATCAAGTTATATAAGAAATATTGGGAAGGATAAAAGTTAATTTGTTAAAAGATGAAATAATAATTTCACTTGAAAGTGATAAAGCAATCGAAGTGAAAGCAATAGATCTAAGAGAAAAAACCTTTATTGCCGACCAAATGATAATAGCAAGCGGATCATCTAAAAGACACATAGCCTCAATGGCAGAACATATAAAAGAAAAATTAAGTAAAAAAAATATTAAAGTTAAAATTGAAGGAATAGAGCAGTCCGAGTGGGTTTTGATTGATTGTAATAGTGTAATTGTCCACATTTTTTTACCAGAAATTAGAAGTTATTATAATCTTGAAAAAATTTGGGATTTCCAAATTGACAATAAATTTGTTTCTCAGGAGAAAAATTGAATATAAATATAGTATCAATAGGTCAATTTAAAAATAGTGAATATAAACCTATTTTTTTTAATTATATTTCAAAATTACCTTGGGAAGTTAAACTTACAGAGCTAAAACCATACAAACATAAGAATCAACAGGTAAGAAAAGAAAAAGACTCTGACAAGCTTATAGAAAAAGTGAACGAAAATCAGATGATCATTTCTCTAGATAAGTCTGGAAATACTATAACAAGTGAAGAATTTACACAGTTAATTACTCAACAAAAACAAGATAACAAAAATATATCTTTCCTTATTGGCGGCGCAGATGGTATATCAGCCAGCTGCTTAAAAAAGTCAAATATAATTATTTCTTTTGGAAAAATGACTTGGCCCCACCTTTTAGCTAGACTTCTATTAGCTGAGCAACTGTATAGAGCATCATCTATCATTTCTAACCATCCTTATCATAGAAATTAATAGACAAAGAATTTAAGTTCTTGCGTTTAATGTAATTTCAGTCCATTTATATAGTCTGGAATTTTTTTAAATGTAATCGAATGAAAAAAATTAATCAAAAAGTTATACTATGCATTTTAGACGGTTGGGGTCATAGTAATGATTCAAGAAATAATGCAATTTATTCTGCAAATACAGAAACATATGATGGTTTATTAAAAAAATATCCGAACTCTCTTCTTAAAACGTCAGGTTCTGATGTGGGTCTTCCTGATGGGCAAATGGGTAACTCTGAAGTAGGTCACCTGAATCTTGGTGCCGGAAGAATTATTAAACAAGATTTAGTGAAAATTGATGAATCTATAAATAAAAACCAACTAAGAAATAATCAGATAATTAAAAATTTAATTATAAAGTTAAAAAAAAATAATAAGCAATGTCACTTAATCGGGCTAATGTCTCCAGGTGGAGTGCATTCAAAACAAAAGCATATTCTGGAATTAGCAGAAATATTAGCAGAAAATAAGGTTAAAACAAATATTCACGCTATACTTGATGGCAGAGATACGCCCCCAATGAGTGCGTATGATTACTTAAGTGATTTTATGAGCAGAATGCCTAAACTTTCTAAAATTTCTTCTATATCTGGAAGATATTATGCAATGGATCGTGATAACAGATGGGAAAGAACAAAGCTTTATTATGAAACAATAATGAATATTAATTCACAAAAATTTGAATCAAGTTTGGATGTAATTAAAAATTCTTATAATAATGAAATATTTGACGAATTTATTCTGCCCTGCTCAAATATTGAATATCAAGGGATTGAAGACGGAGATGGTTTTTTAGTAGCTAACTTTAGAGCAGATAGAATTAGACAAATTCTTAGTGCTCTTGTAACTGACAACTTCAGCGACTTTGATAGAAAATTAAAACCTAACTTCTGTTCAAAAAATATTATGACTTCGTGCTCTTCAAATATAGATAGGTATTGCGATATTCTTTTCCCCCCTAACGATATTGTTGATACTTTAGGAGAGATTTTTGAAAAAAATGATTTAAGACAATTTCGAATTGCAGAAACAGAAAAATATGCACATGTGACATTTTTTTTTAATGGTGGACGAGAAGAACCTTTCAAATTTGAGGAAAGAGAATTAATTCCTTCACCAAAAGTAGAAACTTACGACCAAAAACCAGAAATGTCAGCGCATGAGGTCACTAATAGTTTATTAGAGGCTATAACAATTGATAAAAATGATTTAATAATTGTTAATTATGCAAATCCAGATATGGTAGGACACACAGGAAACTTCAAAGCAGCTATATCTGCCGTAGAAGTAATAGATAATTGCCTTAAAAAAATTGTTAGTAAAGTTGAGGAAAAAAATTCAATACTTATAATCACCGCCGATCATGGCAATGTAGAATGTATGAAAAATTATGAGAATCAGCAACCTCATACAGCTCATACCACTAAAGATGTACCTTTAATAATTATAAACGCGAAAAATGTAAAATCATTGTCTAATGGACGTCTATGTGATGTTTCACCTACAATATTAGATCTATGTGGAATAAATAAACCCTCAGTTATGACGGGGAAAACATTGATAAATAATTAAAGATAAATAGATAAATGAATTTTAAAATTATACCTCACTTTATTTTTAAAAGTCTTTTTTTATTTATATTTTTATTATTTTTACAAAACTCTTTTGCTAATGAAGTATCTAAGAATGCACTAGAAAAATTAAAAGAAGTTGAAAAAGCAATTGAACAAAACAAAGTACGAGGGAAAGAACTAACTAAAGTTAAATCTGAATTAAATAAAGATATTACTAAGCTGAGAGAAACTTTGCTTAAAACATCAATTAATGTTATGAATCAAGAACAAGTAGTAGATACCATTTCTGATAAAATAAGAATTTATAGTTCTGAGGAAAAAACTATTAGAAATAACCTAAATGATAAAAAAATAGATATAGATAAAATACTAATCACATTGCAAAGAATACAAAGATTTCAATTAAATAAATTACAGATAAGTGAAGATAAAATATTTAAGGATATAAATACTTCACATTTACTATCTGCTATTCTCCCTCAAATTACTGATATTTCTAACAATCTTAAATCAGAATTAACGGCACTAAATCAGCTAAAAAAAGAAATATATAAAGAACAACAAAACTTAAATTCTGCAAAAAAATTAATGAGTAGAGAAAAAATCGCTTTAAATAGGCTTATTGATAGAAAATCTGAATTAAGAGGAAAGCTTATTATTGAAACTAAGGAGAATAAAGAAAAAATAAAAAAATTGGCTCAAAATGCTCAAAGTCTTAAAATTCTGATAAAAAAACTTAGCTCTAATAATAAATCACTATTAAAGAGAAGTTCTAAATTAAATAAACTAGATAATAATAGTTTTCCTTCATCTAAAGGGAAATTACCACTACCAGTAAAAGGTATTATAAAAACCACATATGGTGAAAAAAATAGATTAGGAACTAGATCAAAAGGTTTAACTGTTGAAACTATTACTAAAGCAAGTGTAATAAGCCCACATGAAGGTGAAATAGTCTTTGCTGGACCATTTAGAAATTATGGTAACCTCTTGATTATTTCATATGGAAGCGGATATCATATTTTATTTTCTGGGTTAGACTCTATAAATGGTTATGTAGGAAAATGGATTATGGCTGGCGAGCCAATTGGAAGAATGGGCAACAATTCTAAAGATTTTAAACCAGAGTTATATATTGAATTGAGAAAAAATGGCGAACCGGTAGATCCAAATAAATGGATAGTCATAAATTAAATGAAGGTAAGAGGATAATGAAATATTTAATAAAGTATGCTTTTTTAATCGTATTATTTAGTATCCAAGTAAATATAGCAGCTCAAGCAACTGAACTAGAAAAAACATATAAACAGCTGGATTTTTTTGGAAAAGTTTTTGATAAAGTGAAGAAAAACTACGTCGATGAAGTATCTGACGAAAAGCTAATGGAAGCAGCTATTAACGGAATGCTGCAGTCACTTGATCCACACTCCGGATATTTAAATGAAAAAAATTTTAAAGAAATGCAAATCCAAACAAGAGGCCAGTTTGGTGGTCTAGGTATCGAAGTAACAATGGAAAAAGGTTTTGTTAAAGTAATAGCGCCAATTGAAGATACTCCTGCATTTAAAGCAGGGTTAAAAACTAATGATCTTATAACACATATTGATGGTAAACCTGTGCAAGGTTTATCATTATCTCAAGCTGTTGAAAAAATGAGAGGCCCAGTTAATAGTAAAATTATTTTGACTATTTCAAGAACTGAAGAAAAAAAATCTTTTGATGTTGAGATTATTAGAAAAGTTATCAAAATTGCTTCAGTAAAAGGAAGAATAGAAGGTAAAACAATCTATATCAGGATTTCTTCATTTAGTGAACAAACTTTTTCGGGGTTAAAAAAGGAAGTAAAAAAACTAAATGCAGAACTTAATAAAGAATCTAACGGGGTTATATTAGATCTAAGGGGAAACCCTGGAGGACTTTTAAGTCAAGCTATAAAGGTTAGTGATGCATTTCTTGATAAAGGAGAAATAGTCTCAACACGTGGAAGAAAAAAAAATGACTCACAAAGATATAATGCAAGGAAGGGCGATATAATTACTGGGTTACCAATGATTGTTTTAATAAATAGTGGATCTGCATCTGCCTCAGAAATAGTTGCAGGAGCCTTACAAGATCATGGCCGGGCTGTAATAATGGGCACAAAATCATTTGGAAAAGGATCAGTTCAAACAATAATGCCAATATCAGGTTTTGGAGCGTTGCGACTTACTACATCTCTGTATTATACACCTTCTGGTATATCCATCCAAGCAAAGGGAATAACTCCTGATATTACAGTAGAACAAGTAAGGCTTAATACTGAAGACAGTTCTAAGTTTAGAAGCGAAGCAAATTTAAGGAATCATATTGAAGCTGATAAAAAGGGTGATAAACAAAAAAGTCAGGATAACCTAGATATAATGAAAGATTATCAATTATCACGAGCTTTAGATATGTTAAAGGGGATAAAAATATTTAAAAAAGCAAATTAAGCTTAGATTGAATAAAAAAAATTTAGAGAAACTATTATGGCTAGAAGAAAAAATGATGAAAAACTAGAAAAAATTGATGAACAGGAAGAGAACACAATTTCATCAAGCGATAGTAACGATCTTGATATTAAAAATGAAAAAAATGAGAGCGAACAAGATCAAATTGATGATGACGATGAGTACGAAGGTGATGACGATGACGATGATGATGACGATGATGATGATGACGATGATGATGATGATGATGCCGAAGCAGCTAAGAAGAAATTTTTTCTTATCAGAAAACCTATAGTCAGTCTTTTAGTAGTATTTATAATTTTAATAGGAGTTTATATAGGTTGGCTACAATATAATTATGCACCCCCAACCGAAAAAGATATCGCAAGTAAACCATCAAACTCAGTTTCATTTTCAATAAAAAAAGATGATACTGATGATAAAGATAAAACTGAAATTTCAGAAGAAGAAAAAATCATAAAAAAGAAAAAAGAAAAAAAGAAAAAAATTGAAAAAGGTATATCACCTGATGCTCCAGTAGAAATGGCCTCCTCACCAGATCCGGACTTAGTTACAGAAAGTGATTTTGGCCCACTACCAATAATAAGTGAGGATGGGAAAGAACCCTGGAAAGTCTATGCGAGACCTTACAATATTAAAAATAAAAGACCAAAAATAGCTATCCTTCTTGCCGGTTTAGGATTATCTGAGGGTGCAACTAATTCTGCTATACAGGAATTACCGGGTAGTGTTACATTAAGTTTTACACCCTATGCACCAAGGCTTGAAGAATGGATAGATTTATCCCGAGCAGCAGGACATGAAGTAATTCTTGAGCTACCTATGGAATCATACGACTATCCTTCCAGCGACCCCGGGCCACATACTTTACTTACAACTTTAGATCCCGAAAAAAATATAGAAAGACTCAATTTTTTATTAAGTAGGTTTACCGGTTACGTTGGTGTAACAAATTTTTTAGGTGATAAATTTAGTGATGACTCAACTAGTCTTAAACCAATATTAGAAGAGATAAGGAAACGAGGGCTATTAATTTTAGAGTCTAAAATAGAAGATAGTAATAATACATCTTTCATAGCTTCAGAAATTGATCTACCCCATGCAAAAAATAATCACTTCCTTGATATAAAAGCATCTAGGGTTTCAATAGATTCCAAACTCTTTGAACTAGAAAAAATTGCTGAAAAAAATGGAACCGCAGTAGGTATAGGTTTTTCTTATCCGGTTACAATGGAACGAATTGCTAAATGGTCTACTTCACTATCAGAAAAAGGGATAGACTTAGTTCCTATCTCTAGCATTGCAATAATTAAACTTGCAGATAAGAAATCAGAACAAAATGAATAGTTACAGGCCCTGTGTAGGAATAATGTTATTAAATTCTGAAAATTTAATTTTAGTTGGTAAAAGGTTAAAATCTAATGAAGATACAAAAACTGCATGGCAAATGCCTCAGGGAGGAATAGATAAACTTGAAAAACCAATTGATGCAGCACTTAGAGAGTTAAAGGAAGAAATAGGAACAAATAATGCCAATATAATTTGTGAGCACAAAGAATGGTTGAGATACGATCTCCCAGAAGAATTAAGAAAAAATTTATGGGAAGGTAAATATAAAGGGCAAGAGCAAAAGTGGTTTGCAATGAGATTTCTAGGTAAAGACTCAGATATAGATATAAATACTTCTGAACCAGAATTTAGAGATTGGAAATGGATTAAGGCTGATGAACTTCTATCAGTTGTTGTGCCATTTAAATATGATATCTATCAAACTTTAATCAAAAAATTATACTCTAACGCAGTAAGAAATTAGATTTAGCTTATGCGTAATTCAATTATTTGGAGTTTTATTTTTAAAAAAATAAATACAAACTTAGTTAGTATCCTTTCGAATATATATTTAGATGAAAAACCAAGAGCTTTTAGTAGCATTTTAATACCCTTATTTATATGTATCTCCTTATAAAGTTTTAATGCATAATAAGCATATTCATTGCTTGCTTTTTTTCTATTATATTTGCCATTAAGTCTATTACCAAAATAGAATGCGGATGCAAGCTCATCATCAGTTGCCTCAAAAACTCTTCCTATTGCAATAAAAATTTTATTTTTAAGATTTATTCTTTCATTTTTTTGATATGTTTTCATACCTCTTCTAAAAAGTGAGTAATGAGAGAACTCATCTCTTGCAATCAATAAACAAATTTGTTTTAAGACTGGCTCATCACAACAATCAGCAATCGCAGTATAAAACGAACTAGTTCCAATTTCCACAACACACCTTGACAATAATTCACCTGTTCGTGAGCCTCTAACGGATTCATCTGCATTTATATTAATAGAATAATTTTTGTAGAATTCTTTATAGGATTCATCAAAATTAAATTTAGAATCAGCCAATGAAAGCCATTTAGCTAAAGCTTTACCATGAAGTTTTTCCTCGTTTCCCCAATTTTCAATCAGAGGGATAAATTCTTTATCGTCATAAAAAACTTTTTTTAGATAAAGGACATAATCTCCACTTCGATACTCGACCAAGCTAGCTGCACGTATGATCTTAAGCAAACTATCATCTACTTTATTTTTTTGAAAATTTTCCCAATTTATGTTATCTAAATTCCAACCAGCCAATTTATTACCCGTAGCAATTCTATATCTCGATTAAAATCTTTTTTAGAACCTCTAGTCTAGTATGATTTAATGAAATATCTAAATCATTTGTTAAGTCGTCAAAGTTGTTTTCAGCTTCATGTATTCTTTTATCAATGTCTTCCTTTTTAAAATCTGAGATAGCAATAGCATCTTCAGCTAATACAGAACATTCAGTATTTGTTATTTCAGCAAACCCTCCGTCGACATAGAACCTGGAAATCTCACCTTTTTCAGTTTCAGTTTCAATAACACCTGGACGAATAGTTGTTATCATTGGCTGGTGACCAAACATAACTCCATAATCACCTTCGCCACCAGGAATAGTAACCATAACTACATCACCTGATATAAGAATATTATCAGGCGAAACTAAATCAAACTTAATTTTTTCAGACATCTATTAAATCACAACTTCAAGCAGCTTCAGCTGCCATTTTTTTAGCTTTTTCAACGGCATCTTCAATGGTACCGCACATATAAAATGCTTGCTCAGGAAGGTCGTCATGCTTACCCTCGCAGATTTCTTTGAAGCCTCTTACCGAGTCCTCTAAAGATACAAAAATACCTGGGGATCCAGTAAAGACTTCTGCGACATGGAAAGGCTGCGATAAAAACCTTTGGATCTTTCTTGCTCTAGCTACAGTTAATTTATCCTCCTCAGAAAGCTCATCCATACCAAGAATAGCAATGATATCCTGTAAAGACTTATATTGTTGAAGTATCCTTTGTACCTCTCTAGCAGTATTATAGTGTTCCTCTCCTACTATCCTAGGATCCAACATCTGAGAGGTTGAATCTAGAGGATCCACTGCGGGATAAATTCCTAACTCAGATATCTGTCTTGATAAAACTGTAGTTGCATCAAGATGAGCAAAAGATGATGCTGGGGCAGGATCAGTTAAATCATCCGCTGGAACATATATCGCCTGAACAGAAGTTATAGATCCTTTATTTGTTGATGTTATTCTCTCCTGTAGCGCACCCATATCGGTTCCAAGAGTTGGTTGATAACCAACAGCAGAGGGGATTCTACCCAATAGGGCCGAAACCTCTGAACCTGCTTGTGTGAACCTGAAAATATTATCAACAAAGAAAAGCACATCCTGTCCTTCTTCATCTCTGAAATATTCTGCTAAAGTTAAACCAGTTAAACCAACCCTAGCTCTTGCACCTGGAGGTTCATTCATCTGACCATAGACCAAAGCAACTTTTGAATCATCCCCATTAAGGTCAATAACTCCAGCCTCAACCATTTCATGATATAAGTCATTTCCCTCTCTAGTTCTTTCACCTACACCTGCAAAAACAGAATATCCACCATGACCTTTAGCAATATTATTGATTAACTCTTGAATTAAAACAGTTTTGCCAACACCAGCACCACCGAACAAACCAACCTTCCCACCTCTTGGATAAGGTTCGAGTAAGTCTATAACTTTAATTCCTGTTACTAGTATCTCTTTCTCGGTTGATTGATCAACAAAGTCTGGGGCTTCCGCATGAATAGGTGCTTTTTTTGTTGTTTTAACCGGACCTCTTTCATCAATAGGCTCACCAATAACATTTATTATCCTTCCTAATGTCTCCGGACCTACAGGTACAGAAATTGGCTCTCCAGTATCTTTTACCTCTTGGCCTCTGACAAGCCCATCAGTCCCATCCATTGCTATACACCTAACAGTGTTTTCTCCAAGATGCTGTGCTACTTCTAGTATCAGTCTATTTCCTTGATTATCTGTTTCTATAGCGTTCATAATTGGAGGCAAAGACTCATTAAATTGCACGTCTACTACCGCTCCAGTAACTTGACTAATTTTTCCTATAGCATTTGATGACATAAAAAAACTCCATTAAATTAAATTAAATTGCTTCAGCCCCAGAAATTATTTCAATCAACTCACTAGTGATAACAGCCTGTCTAGTTCGATTATAGACTAAGGTTAGATGATCAATCATTTCACCAGCATTTCTAGTAGCATTATCCATAGCTGCCATTCTTGCACCTTGTTCTGATGCTGCATTCTCTAGTAATGCCTGAAAAATTTGTACATTAATATTTTTAGGAAGCAAAACATCTAAAATCTCATCTTGATCCGGCTCGTAATCATAGTAAATGTTTTCAATAGAAATATCTTGATCATTTTCTCTTGACACATCATCTTCAATATTTGCTGGTATTAATTGGCTTGATGTTACAATTTGAGACATTACTGATTTAAATCTATTAAAATATACCTTACATATATCAAACTCATTATTTCCAAAGAGATCTATTATTTTTTTACCAATATCTTGTATGTCTTTAAATTGAATATTCTTATTTTCAGAAAAATCAAAAGTCTCTATTATAAGACTTCCATATTCCCTTCTAAGCATGTCTCTGCCTTTTTTTCCAATACATAAAAGCTTAACATTTTTATTATCTGCCTGCAGAAAAGTTATTTCTTTTCTTACCGCTCTAACAATTGAGGAATTAAACGCACCACATAGGCCTCTCTCTGAAGTTGCAACAACTAGAAGATAAGTTTCATTCTTGCCAGTGCCTACTAAAATTGGGGACAAACCAAGATTTTCACCTGATCCAGAGCTAAGAGATTTTAAAATTTTTCTCATCCTTGAGGCATATGGCCTGGAAGCCTCAACTGATTCTTGAGCTTTTCGTAGTTTTGAGGCAGCAACCATTTGCATAGCCTTAGTAATCTTTTGCGTGGACTTTACACTTCCAATCCTATTTCTAAGCTCTTTTAAACCAGACATAAGTACCTATCACTTTATTATATAACTTTATTTAACATTTCTAAAAATTCGATACAAATTCATCTAAAGATTTGCTTAATTTTTCGATAACATCCTCAGACAAATCACCAGAAGTTTTAATAGTATCTAAGATGTCTGAATGGTTTTCTCTAATATTTCTAATTAACTTCTCCTCAAACTCTGCAATTCTATTAAGATCAATATTATCTAAGTAACCTCTAGTACCAGCAAATATAACAATAACTTGTTCTTCTACTGGGTATGGAGAATATTGAGACTGTTTTAATAGCTCAGTCAGCCTTTCACCTCTACTCAGAAGCTTTTGAGTTGACACGTCTAAGTCAGATCCAAATTGAGCAAATGCGGCCATCTCCCTGTATTGAGCTAATTCTAACTTAATTGTTCCAGCAACTTTTTTCATAGCTTTAATTTGAGCGGCAGAACCAACACGACTAACAGACAGACCTACGTTTATTGCTGGCCTTATTCCTTGGTAAAACAAATCAGTTTCTAGAAAAATTTGACCATCAGTAATTGAAATTACGTTAGTAGGAATATAAGCAGATACATCGTTAGCTTGAGTTTCGATAATTGGCAAGGCTGTTAAAGAACCTCCACCATGCTCATCGTTCATCTTAGCAGCTCTCTCTAATAGCCTTGAATGTAAATAAAAAACATCACCAGGATAAGCTTCCCTACCTGGAGGCCTTCTTAATAAAAGTGACATTTGACGGTATGCTGTAGCTTGTTTTGTTAAATCATCATAAATAACTAACGC
The DNA here is from genome assembly GCA_002722055.1 of Rhodospirillaceae bacterium. Lineage (GTDB taxonomy): Bacteria > Pseudomonadota > Alphaproteobacteria > SHVP01 > SHVP01. Next base: position 287,263 of record PBKD01000014.1, read on the forward strand.
ATGCATTCCATTATCTCTAAAATACTCACCCATTGCGCAACCACCATAAGGAGCCAAAAATTGTAAAGGTGCTGGTTCAGAAGCAGTAGCAGAAACTACAATTGTATATTCCATGGCACCAGCATCCTCAAGAGTCTTCACTACTTGCGCTACCGAAGACCTTTTTTGTCCAATCGCAACATAAATACAATATAATCTTTTTGTTTCGTCTCCAGATTCCCAATTCTTCTTCTGATTAATTATTGTATCAATTGCAACAGCTGTTTTGCCAGTCTGACGGTCACCAATGATAAGCTCTCTCTGCCCTCTCCCTACAGGGACAAGAGAATCAAGGGCCTTCAAACCTGTTTGCATTGGCTCATGAACTGACTTCCTAGGAATAATTCCTGGGGCTTTAACATCAACCATTCTTCTCTCAGTTGAATTTATTTCTCCTTTACCATCTATTGGGTTACCAAGAGGATCAACAACTCTACCTAAAAGTTCTTTTCCAACTGGAACGTCGACGATTGCACCGGTTCTCTTTACGGTTTCACCTTCCTTAATATTTCTGTCGTTTCCAAAAATCACAACACCGACATTATCATCTTCCAAGTTAAGGGCCATTCCTCTTGTGCCATCATTAAACTCAACCATTTCACCAGCTTGAACTTGATCAAGTCCATGAATTCTGGCTATTCCATCTCCAACGGATAACACTTGGCCTACTTCAGATATTTGTACATCAGAATTAAAATTATCAATTTGTTTTTTTAATATTGCAGAAATTTCTGCTGCGCGAATTTCCATTAACCAGAACCTTTCATTGCGTTACTTAAACTTTTAAGTTTAGTTTTGATTGAACTATCTATCATAATTGAACCAACTTTAATTAGAACTCCACCAATTAGAGCTTTATCAATTTTAGTCTTTAGTCTAAATTTTTTTCCTGAAATTTTTTCTAAACTTGATTTAATAACCTCAACCTGATTCTTTTCAAGTTCTTGAGAAGAGGTTACTTCAGCAAAGGCCTCACCTCTATTTTTAGCTAGCAAACGTTGGAAGGCTCTAATCATTTCAGATAATTCTGACAATCTTCTATTTGAAGAAATAAGTCCAACAAAATTTCTAGACAAAACATCCATACCAGTTCTTTCAGTTAATTCTGACATTGTATTTATATGATCTTCTTTACTAATAACTGGGCTATTAATCATATGATTCAGTTCAGGACTATCAGATAACATCTTTGTAATTTGTTCTAAGTCTTCACCAACCCTATCAACCGCACCTCTTTCTGCAGCAAGCTCAAAAAGTGCTTCAGCATACCTTTTTGAAATAGTTGATGTTTCTTCCAATGTTTCAGACAATTTATCCGTCCCTAATATTCTTTGTCTATCCCTAATAATAACTTTTATTTTTTGTTTGTTGACCTCAGTGTATAAAAATACATAAGTTATATATAGTCCTAATTGACTTTTAATTGGGATACCTAGCACAGAGGGATATACTTCGCAACTAGGTCATCACTCAAATTTTAACACATAAATAGGAATAATCATATTATTTTTTCTATACAAGTAACTGATTTTTAATAATAATTTTAATGAAAAACCTCAAATTATGCAAAAAAAAGAAATAGCAATAAATGTAGAAAACCTCTCTAAAATTTACAAAAATGGCGTAAAAGCTATTTCTGGCGTTTCTTTTTCTGTAAATTTTGGAGAGATATTTGGTCTTCTAGGGCCAAATGGTGCAGGAAAAAGCAGTACCGTTAGAATATTATCAACATTATCTAATCTTTCAGATGGAAGCGCACACATAGCAGGACAAAATGTAACTAAATCTCCAACAGAGGTAAGACTCTTAACAGGATATGTGGCTCAATCAACAGGGGTGGATGCTTGGGCAACAGGAAAAGAAAATCTACTTCTTCAGGCACAATTAGAACGAGTTCCAAGAAAAAAGATTAATAAAAGGGTAGACAATCTACTAGAATGGGTTGGCTTAAGCTCTGTGTCAAGAAAGTTAGTTAAAACATACTCAGGTGGAATGAAAAGGCGGTTAGAAATAGCTATGGGTCTAGTTCATGAGCCAAAAGTTCTTTTTCTTGATGAGCCGTCTACCGGCTTAGACCCAGAATCAAGAAGGAAACTCTGGAATGATCTTAAATACCTTCAAAAACAAAAAAAAATTACAGTTCTTCTAACTACTCACTACCTGGAAGAAGCTGACTATCTTTGTGATAGAATAGCAATAATTGATAAAGGCAAAATTGTTGCCAAAGGGACACCATCAGATCTAAAATCAAAGATCTCAAGTGATATAGTAACTTTAGAGATAGATAATCAAATTGATTTAGCTTCAAATATTTTAACGAATTTACATGGTGTAAATTCAACCAATGTAGAAGACGATAAAATTGTTCTTCAAGTCAATAATGGAAAGAAAATTCTCCCTTCACTTGTTTTAGAGCTTCAAAAAAAATCCATTAATATAGTATCTTTTAGTTTTAATTCACCATCACTTGATGATGTTTACCTTAAATTTACTGGACACAGGTTTGAAAAGGATAATTAATTAATTAATTAATAAATCATATAGGAAAAATGTATATATTCATATTTGATACGTTACAACTATTAAAAAGACATACGCTAGCAACATTGAGGCTACCTATATGGATTGCTGTAACTCTTATTCAACCTGTAATATGGCTAACTATTTTTGGGCAATTATTCCAAAAAGTTGTAGAAATACCAGGCTTCGATAGTAACTCATATATAGCCTTTCTTACCCCAGGTGTAGTCATAATGACAGCAATGTTTGGATCGGCTTGGTCAGGAATGGGCCTTATTTATGACTTGAACTTAGGAGTAATGGATAGACTTCTCTCAACACCTGTTTATAGAGGCGCCATTATTGCGGCCAGAGTACTCCATGCTTCTTTGACTGTACTAGTTCAATCTATAATAATATTAGTATTAGGGTATATTTTAGGAGCAAAAATCGAAAGTGGTATTTTTGGAATACTTGGAATTTTAGTTTCAGCTATTTTAATTGGTTCGGGGTTTTCAGCTTTATCAAGTGGTTTAGCATTACTAACAAAAAGGGAGGAGAATCTTATTGCTATTATTAATTTCTTTGGATTACCTCTTACGTTTTTATCAGCAGCTTTTATGTCTGAAGCTCTAATTCCAAATTGGGTAAAAATAATTTCTATTTTTAACCCTGTAAACTGGGCAGTAAGTGCTGCTAGAAATTCTATTTCAGGTGATAATTGGTCTGCAGTAACATTTAATTGCTTTTTACTCTTAGTTTTTGCATTGTTAACATACTTTTTTGCTACGTTAGCTTTTAAAATATATCAAAAAACTCATTAATTAAATCTTATAAAAAAGTATAAGGGTCTATATCTATTTGTACTTTCACTCTCTTTGGATATCTATTAAATAAAATCCAATTTTTGATATAAGATTGCAATTTAGCACTTCTGCTTGCTTTTAAAAGAATTCTAAATCTATACCGTCCTCTTAGAAATTTAATTGGGGCTGCAACTGGTCCAAATAGCTGAATATCTTCTATTTTGGGAGCAATTTTTGATAATTTTTGGGCAAGTGCCATCGCTTCATTCTCATCTGAGGAAGAGATAATCACAGAAGCTAATTTTCCAAATGGAGGCATAAGATTTGACTTTCTGTTATCTAACTCATTATCAAGAAATTGATCCCTTAAACCTTTTTTTATTGATTCCATAACCGGATAATTTGGATAATAAGTTTGAATAAACGCTGAGCCACCAAGTTTTTCTCTGCCAGCTCTTCCAGAAACTTGATAAAGCAATTGAAAAGTTTTTTCATTGGCTCTTATGTCCCCACCAACCAAACCAATATCACCATCTATAACTCCGACAAGAGTTAAATAAGGAAAATGATGACCTTTAGACATAACTTGAGTTCCAATAATTATATCAACCTCACCTTTTTTTATTCTCTCAAAGGAATTTGATGTTTCTTTATGATTTACTAATAAATCACTAGAGAGCAACTCTTGTTTTGCTTCAGGAAAAACTTGACTTACCTCTTCTGACAGCCTTTCAATTCCAGGCCCAATTAATACCAATGAATTTTCTGTATCACATTTTGGGCATTTTTCAGGATAATTGATTGAATAACCACAATGATGACATAATAATTTATTTAGTGATTGATGCATTACAAGCCACGAGCTGCAATTATTACACTCTAATCTATAACCACATTTTTTACATAGAGTAAGTGGAGCATAACCCCTTCTATTAAGAAATAGCATGGCTTGCTCTTTATTTATTAAGCATTTTTTTATTTCTTCTATGAGACTATTAGAAATCCATTTCTTAGGAGTTTTTTTTTCGTTATTTAAATCAATTATTGAAATACTGGGAAGTTTGGCGCCCCCATATCTTTCCTTTAGTTTTACTAAACTATATTTTTTTATCTTTACGTTATAAAGTGTTTCTAATGATGGAGTAGCTGATACTAATATTATTGGTTTATTTAATATATTGGCTCTAACTATAGCCATATCCCTAGCATTGTAGATGACATTCTCTTGCTGCTTATAAGATGGGTCATGTTCTTCATCTACAATAATTAAATCTAAATTTTTGAAAGGAAGGAAAAGTGAAGATCTAGCTCCTACTACAACTTTTACTTGCCCAGTTGAAATTTTTTTCCAAGCATTAACTCTGTCTTTCTTTCCAATACTTGAATGCCATAAAATCGGCTCCACACCAAATCTTTGATAAAATTTTTGTAACCACTGCTCAGTTAAAGAAATCTCAGGTAACATAATAAGAGCTTGATTACCTTTCTTAATTACCTTAGAGATTGCTTCAAAATAAACCTCAGTCTTTCCGGATCCAGTAACTCCATCAAGAAGTATAACAGAAAAGTTATTTTTATTTATTTCATTCATAATTTTCCCAGAAACTAATAATTGCTCTTTCGTAAGTTCAGGTATAGTTTCATTAAAATTTTCCTCAAAGAGTAATTCATTTTCTTTAATAATTTTTTCCTTTACGTAACCTTGCTTTATTAAAACTTTTAAAATATTTTTTGATACATTAGTAAATTTAATCACTTCTTCTAAGGTGCAACCTGGTTCTTTCTCGATGAAATTTATTATCTTTGATCTCCCTTCTGTTAATCTTTTTGGAATATGCCCACTGAAAAATAATGTTTTTTTTATATCATGATTTTTTGAAAAATTTAATGGGGGCATCGCTAGCTTTAATACTGATCCAAGAGGAGCTAAGGTATAATTAGAAACCCACTCAATGAGCAATAATAAGCTTTTTGACATAGGAGGTATATTTTGTTTTTCTATTACTTTTTTTAATTTTATTGAATCAACTGTTTTTTTAGGGTGCTTGTCCCAGACAACCCCTATAATAATTTTTTGACCAAGAGGGACACTAACGAAATCTCCAAGCGATAAAGAAGAATTCTGTGAAGCAAAATACTGAAAAGGCTCATCTATTTTATAAGGAACCATTACAGAAATAATCTTTTGTTGATTGGATCTAGATTTATTTATTCCCATAGAGTATTATTCAAATCAGAAATTAATATTATATTTTATTCTACAATAATCATACTGTTCATAAATCTAAAAATTAGATAAAGCGATAAAATTTTATGAAGTTTTTTATAGATACTGCAAATATTGAAGAAATTAAAGAGCTTATTCCATTCGGTATTATAGATGGAGTTACTACAAACCCATCTTTAATTGCTGCTAGTAATAGAGATATATTTGAAGTGCTGGATGAAATATGTGGTCTTGTTTCTGGTCCTATAAGTGCTGAAGTTACAGCAACTGATTATAATGAAATGATAAAAGAGGCTAAAAAATTAGTCTCTATTTCAAAAAATATCGTCATAAAAGTACCATTAACTAAGGATGGTCTAAAAGCTTGTTCTGAGTTGAGAAATAAAGATATAAATGTAAATGTTACTTTGTGTTTTAGCCCATCTCAGGCACTTATAGCTGCAAAATGCGGAGCAAGCTATATTTCCCCATTCATTGGAAGACTTGACGACATTAGCCATGATGGAATGCAACTTATTCAGGACATAAGGTCTATCTATGATAATTACCCTGAGTATGATACTCAAATTCTTGCAGCCTCTTTAAGGCATCCTAATCACTTAGTGGAAGCTGCTTTAGTAGGTGCAGATGTCAGCACTCTTCCGCCTAACATAATTCATAAATTGTTTAATCATCCCCTTACTGACCTCGGCCTTAAAAGCTTTTTAGATGACTGGGCAAAAAGCAAACAAATAATCAATCCAAAATAATAAAATGACTAAGAATCAAACAAATAAAAAAAATAATCTTAAAATTAAGATTGATGATATTAAAGATTTTTTGGAAAAAAATCCTAAAATTTTCAGAGATAAACCTGAGCTATATGAATTTATTTCACCCCCATCAAGAAGTAAAAATAACATAATAGATATACAACAGCATATGATTGAATCACTGCAAAAAAATATTTCTAAATTAAAAAAAAGTAACTCTGAATTAATTTCTCTAAGTAAAGAAAATCAAATAAGCCAAGAGAAAATTAATAACGTTGTGCTAGAAACTCTTAAGGCAAGGTCTTTAGATGAATTATTTAAATTTATCCTGTATAACTCTGAAAAGCTATTAGACATTGATTATGTTAATATCATTTTTGAGAAAACAGAAAACAGTGAAGAATATAATTTTGATAAAAAGATTGTATTTGTTGAATCAAAACAACTTAAACCATTCATTAAAGAAGATGATTATGTATTTCTATCTAAAACTTCAAGAAATAATGAGTTTTTTTTCACAGGCGCCCAAGAAAAAATTCTCTCAAGTGCTATTATTAAATTAAAATTATATAAAAATTCACCGGCTGTTTTCTTAGTTTTAGGATCAAAAGAATCAGAAAAATTTAACGAAAGACAAGGAACAGAACTACTAAAGTTCCTTAGGGAAGCCTTGAACTCATATTTTAAATTATGGTTAAATCAATAGAAAAAAATTATATTAAACCCTACACAGTACGTCTAAATAAAATAGTCAAAAATGATTTATTATCTGAGATCAATAATTTTTTTGATTGGGTATTATTTGAAAAGGGTCTTGCTGTAAACACATTAAAAAGCTATTCCAATGATTTAACAATATTTTTTCTTTTTTTATCAGATTTTTTAGGAAAAGAAATTTCTAAGGATGATTTAGAAAAAATAACATTAATGGAGCTCCGTTCTTATCTTGCAAAAAGAAAAAAGGACGGGTCTATTAATGCTTCATTAGCTAGATCTATTTCGACAATTAAAAGTTTTTTTAAATTTCTAAACAAAAATAAAGTTATATCAAATACTAATATCTTCCAACTTAGATCTCCTAAAAGAAAAAATAACTTTCCAAAACCCTTGTCTGAAAATGAAGCAAAATCTTTTGAAAATGAAATAAATAATTACAATCAAAATGAATGCTGGTTAGTTAAGCGTGATATAGCATTATTTTTTATTTTATATGGCTGCGGCCTAAGGATTGATGAAGCATTACAATTAAATCAGAATATTTTGCCTATTAAGGACTCTATTAAAGTTATTGGAAAAGGAAAAAAAGAGAGACTTATCCCTGTTTTACCAGTTATCTCTGAACAGGTTCAATCATACATGGATAATTGTCCTCACAAAAAATCTCCAGAAAGTCCAATTTTTTATGGTAAATACGGAAAGAGGCTTAATCCAGGAGTTGTTCAAAGAAAATTTAGAGAAGTAAGAAAAAAGTTAGATTTACCAAAATCCGCAACACCTCACTCACTAAGACATAGCTTTGCAACACATCTAATGGTGAAAGGTGGTGATTTAAGAACTATTCAAGAGTTGTTGGGACACTCATCGCTATCAACAACACAGCTATATGCTGAAGCAGATAATGATTATCTTTATAAAGTGCATTCTTCCAAACATCCAAGAGCTTAGAATCAACTTATATGATTGAGTAAAGTTTTACCTATATTTGCAGGTGAGTCCGCAATAATGATTCCAGCAGACATCATTGCAGCAATTTTTTCTTCTGCACCACCCTCTCCGCCAGAGATAATTGCTCCAGCATGACCCATCCTCCTTCCAGGAGGAGCTGTCAAGCCAGCGACAAAACCAACAGTTGGTTTTTTAATCTGTGACTTTTTTACCAACTCTGCTGCCTCCTCTTCTGCACTTCCACCAATCTCACCAATCATAATAATCGAGTCAGTTTCATCGTCGTTAAGAAACATTTTTATACAATCTACAAAACTAGTTCCATTTATCGGATCTCCACCAATACCCACACATGTTGATTGACCTAATCCAACCGCAGAAGTTTGAGCAACAGCCTCATAAGTAAGAGTTCCAGATCTTGAAACTATTCCAGTTTTACCTTTTTTATGAATATGCCCAGGCATAATCCCGATTTTACATTCATCTGGTGTGATTATACCAGGACAATTAGGCCCTATTAACCTAGAACGGGAATTAAGAAGAGATTTTTTTACTGCTATCATATCTATTACCGGAATGCCTTCAGTTATACAAATGATTAAACTAATTTCTGCATCAATTGCCTCAAGAATTGCATCTGCTGCAAAAGGTGGAGGAACATATATAACAGTTGCATCTGCCTCAGTAGAAAATTTAGCTTCATGAACAGTATTAAATACTGGCAAACCTAAATGCTTTGAACCACCTTTACCAGGAGTGACCCCTCCTACAACCTTAGTTCCATATTTTAGAGCTTGCTCAGAATGAAACGTGCCTTGAGAGCCAGTAAAACCCTGACAAATAACTTTTGTTTTTGAGTTAACAAGAATACTCATTAATTCTTTCCGATTGATTGAACAATTTTTTTCGCTGCATCACCAAGATTATCAGCAGAAATTATCTGAAGATTAGAATTCTTTAGAATTTCTTTACCTTCTTCCACGTTTGTCCCCTCTAGCCTAACAACTAAGGGAACTTCTAAATTTATTTCTCTTGCAGCAGATACAACCCCATTTGCAACAATATCACATCTCATAATACCACCAAAAATATTAACTAAAATTCCTTTAACATTTTTGTCAGACATAATTAGTTTAAATGCCTCAGTTACTTTCTCTTTGGTTGCTCCACCGCCCACATCTAAAAAATTAGCAGGTTCTCCTCCGTTCAATTTTATTATATCCATCGTAGCCATTGCCAGACCAGCACCGTTTACCATGCAACCTATGGAACCATCTAACTTTATATAACTTAGATCATACTTAGATGCTATTAACTCAACTGGATCCTCTTCAGTTTCATCCCTATAATTTAGAATATCTTTCTGGCGAAATAGAGCATTATCATCAAAATTCATTTTTGCATCAAGAGCAATTAGTGAATTTTGCGAAGTAACTACTAATGGGTTTATCTCCAATAGACTGGCATCCGATGATTTAAATGCATTATAAGCAGAAGATAAAAAAGACTGTAGCTCTTTAAAAAAACTTCTATCCAATTGCAGAAAATAGGCTAACCTTCTAACATGATACGGCATCACTCCCTCAGAGTTATCCAGGTGGATTCTGAGAATTTTATCTGGCGAATTATTTGCTACTTCTTCTATATCCATCCCTCCTTCGGTTGAAGCAAGACAAATAATACTCGATGATTTTCTATCAATTAGAATACTAAAATATAATTCTCTAAGTATTTCCGCACCTTGTTCAATATAAATTTTATTAACTTTTTTTCCCTTTGGACCAGTTTGCGGAGTAACTAAATTCATTCCAAGAATTTTTGAAGATTTCTCAATTAATTCAGATTTAGACTTCGCAACCTGAACACCTCCTCCTTTTCCCCTTCCACCAGCATGAATCTGAGCTTTAACTACCCATATTTTGCCACCTAAGGTATCAGCAATTTCATCAACATCATCCAGAGTAGAGGTAGCTTTACCTTCAAGGATTCTCACTCCATATTTTTTTAAGATCTCTTTGGCTTGATACTCATGAATATTCATAGCTTTAATTATTTTTCTTACTAATCTTTTTTTCAATATTTTTTATTGATTCGACAAGGCCGCTAACTGCTTTAACTGATTTGTTAAACATTGCTGTCTCACCAGAATTAAGCTTAATCTCTATAATTTTTTCTACACCCCTTGATCCAATTACAACCGGTACCCCTACATATAAACCTTTTACATTATATTCTCCATTTAAATATGCAGCGCAAGGAAGTATTCTTCTCTTATCATAAAGATACGACTCTACCATTGTTATAGCTGAGGCAGCTGGTGCGTAGTATGCTGACCCTGTTTTAAGCAAACTAACTATTTCTGCACCTCCGTCCCTAGTTCTCTGAACAATAGCTTCAAGTTTTTTATTTGTTATCCAACCCATTTTAACTAAATCTGGAATAGGAATACCAGCAACTGTTGAATACCTTACAAGAGGGACCATGGTATCTCCGTGGCCACCCAGTACAAAAGCACTTATATCTTCAACTGAAACTTTAAATTCTTCCGATAAAAAATATCTAAATCTTGCGGAGTCAAGAACCCCGGCCATTCCAACGACTTTTTTATGATTAAGACCAGAGTATTTCCTTAGTGCCCAAACCATTGCATCTAAGGGATTAGTTATACAAATAACAAACGCATCAGGAGCAAATCTCTTAATGCCTTCACCAACAGATTTCATAACTTGTGTATTTATTTCAATTAAATCATCTCTGCTCATACCAGGCTTTCTGGCAACCCCGGCAGTAACAATAATAACATCTGCCCCCTTGATTTTGGAATAAGACTTGGTTCCCTGATAGCTTATATCAACTCCTTCAACTGGTGTAGACTCAGCTATATCTAGAGCTTTTCCTTGTGATAATCCATCAGCTATATCAAAAAGAATAACGTCTCCAAGCTGTTTTAATCCAATCAAATGAGCTAATGTTCCACCAATATTCCCTGCTCCAATTAGAGCAATTTTTCTCCTAGTCATACTCACTCCTCAAAAACAAAAACATTTGAAAATAATTTTTTAAAAAACTATTGATTTTTTTAGTAATTTAAATACCTATATGATCTGGTTTAATTGGTAAATAAATAAAATCTCTGTATATGTAAGATTAACCAATTTTAGGGAAAAAATATGAATAAAAAGTCCGATATAAGTGAAGAAAAGCACAATTTTCAAGCTGAAGTTAGCAAACTTCTGCATATAGTAGCTAACTCTCTGTATAGTGACAAAGAGGTTTTTCTTAGGGAATTAATATCAAATAGCTCTGATGCATGCGATAAATTACGCTACGAGAGTGTCACAAAACCTGAGCTTATCTCCAATGATGCAAAATTTAGAATAGAAATAGAGGTTAATGAAAAAAATAACACTCTAGAAATTTCTGATAATGGAATTGGAATGAATAAAGCCGAACTTACCGAGAATTTGGGGACAATTGCAAGATCCGGTACAAGTGCATTTGTAGAAAAAGCATCAGAAAATGAAAACCATGATAATGTATCATTAATCGGACAGTTTGGAGTGGGTTTTTATGCCACCTTCATGGTCTCAAAGAAAGTTGAAGTAATATCAAAAAAAGCAGGTGTTGATGAAGCTTGGAAGTGGACATCTGATGGGCTTGGTAATTTTACTATTCAAAAATCAGATAGGGAAATAAGAGGGACAACAGTAGTCCTTCATTTAAAGAAAGAAGAAAAAAAATTCCTCGATAAGTCGGAACTAAAAGTTATAATTAAAAAGTACTCAGATCATATTGGAGTGCCAATTATAATTAAGGGAGAAAAAGAAGAGGAGATAAATTCCGCCTCGGCATTGTGGACAAGGCAGAAATCTGAAATATCTAATGAACAGTATAAAGAATTTTATCATCACGTTGGCCAAAGCTATGATGATCCTTGGCTGACTTTACACACAAAAGTTGAGGGAAAAATAGAATATACTTTACTTTTATTCATACCCTCAGTTAAACCGTTTGATTTGTTTGATCCTGCTAGAAAGCATAACGTCAAACTTTATGTAAAAAAAGTTTTTGTCACAGATGAAATGCCTGGGCTTGTTCCGCCCTACTTAAGATTTTTAAAGGGTGTAGTAGATTCCGAAGATTTAAATCTTAATATCAGCAGAGAAGTTTTACAGTCGAGCCCATTAGTCCAGAAAATTCGCAAAGATATTATAAAAAGAATATTTAAAGATTTAAAAAAGAAATCTGAGAAAGAGTCTGACCACTTTTTAAGTTTTTGGAAGAATTTTGGTGCTGTTTTAAAAGAAGGACTTTACGAAGATCCAGATATGCGTGAAGAAATATTTAATATAGCTAAATTTAAGACAACAAATAAAAGCGAGTGGACTACTCTAGATGAGTACATAAAAAGAAAGAAAGAAACACAAAATGACATTTTTTATATTACTGGAGAAAATGAACAAACAATTATAAAAAGCCCACAACTTGAAGCTTTCATTTCAAATAATATCGAGGTTTTACTCCTAACAGAATCGATAGATAGTTTTTGGACTAATATTATCACTGAACATAAAGGAATAAAATTTAAATCTGTAACTCAGTCCTCACAAGAGTTAAACTCAATAATTGAAAACAATTCTGAAAAAGACGAAGGTAATGAGAATAATACAGACCAAGATAATAATAGCTTAGTAGCTTTATTAAAAATAAACTTACAAGATCAAGTTAAGGATGTCAGAATTTCCAAAAGACTAGTTGAAAGTCCTGTATGCCTTATAGCTGATGAAGATAGTATGGATATGAATGTAGAAAAATTATTACAACAACAAGGCAGAATAAATGAGATTTCTAAAAAAATTCTTGAAATAAACCCTAATCATGAATTGCTAAAATCAATAACCATGATTTCAAAGGAAAAAGGTGGGGCTGAAAAACTAAAAGATATATCATTCCTCCTGCTTGATCAGGCAAGAATTCTGGAGGGAGATCCTCCTTTAGATCCTCAACTTTTTGCTAAAAGACTTAGTAGGACCATGCTTTCTGGTATATCTGCTAAAAAATAAAATAATCAATTATTTTTTTTACTATCCTTAATCATATTTCTTAGAACATAGTGAAGGATTCCACCATTATTAAAATACTCAACCTCATTTGAAGTATCAATTCTGCAGAGAGTTTCAATAGTTTTTGTTTTACCAGACAGATATTTTATCTTGCAATGTATCTTCATACTAGGTGATATACCCTTGTCTAAACCATAAAAATCAATCAATTCGTCCCCCCTTAGAGATAATTTTTTTCTACTCTGACCACCAATGAACTGAAGAGGTAATATTCCCATTCCTACAAGATTTGACCGGTGGATCCTCTCAAAACTCTCAGCTAAAACTATTGATATGCCCAATAAAGAAGTCCCCTTAGCAGCCCAGTCCCTTGATGATCCGGTTCCGTATTCTTTACCAGCAATTACAACAAGAGGTGTATTCTCTTTTTTATATTCCATTGCAGCATCGTAAATTGATACTTCTTTTTTGCTAGGATAATGAACAGTATATCCACCTTCTGTTTTAGGGACCATCTCATTTCTGAGCCTAATGTTAGCAAAGGTCCCTCTCATCATCACTTCATGATTGCCTCTTCTTGATCCGTAAGAGTTAAAATCAACTAACTTTACTTTATTCTTTTTCAAGTACTTTCCAGCAGGGCTATCTTCTTTAATAGCACCAGCTGGTGATATATGATCGGTCGTAATAGAATCTCCTAAGAGGGCTAAAATTCTTGAATTATTTATATTAGTTTTCAATTCAATTTTTTTATCAATATTTTTGAAATAAGGAGGCTTCTTTACATAGGTTGATTTTGATGACCAGTTATAAGTCTTAGATTTAATTGTTTTAACTTTTTTCCATTTTGCATCGCCTTCAAAAACACTCTTGTACTGGCTTTTAAACATTGATGGTTTAATAACTTTTTTAATCATTTTATTTATATCTGAGTTATTGGGCCATATGTCTTTTAGAAAAACATTTTCACCTGATTTATTAACTCCAATAGGTTCTTTTAATAAATTTTTATTCACGTTACCAGCAATAGCATAAGCCACTACTAATATTGGTGACGCTAAATAATTGGTTCGTGTAAGGGGGCTTACTCGACCTTCAAAATTTCTATTACCTGACAAAACTGATGATGTAACCAAGTCACCCTCAATAATCGCTCTTGATATTTCTTCAGATAAAGGGCCAGAGTTTCCAATACAGGTTGTACATCCATAACCGACAAGATTAAAACCTAGTTTATTAAAATATTTCTGAAGATCTGCCTGTCGCAAATACTCCGTAACAACTTTAGATCCAGGAGCTAAAGATGTTTTAACCCATGGTTTTACTCTCAAGCCAATTTTAATAGCATTTTTTGCTAATAACCCAGCACCTAACATTACAGCAGGATTAGAGGTATTTGTACAACTTGTTATTGCAGCAATTACTACATCTCCATTGCTTAACTTATAATTAGTACCACTTACTTTAGCGCTATTTAATTTTTTATTATTTTTTTTATTAGAGAGAAAAGCTTCTTCTGCAGATTTAAAAGATTTTTTAACGTCTGATAATAAAACTCTATCTTGAGGTCTTTTGGGGCCCGCTAGACTTGGCTGAACCGAAGATATATCTATCTCCAAAACATCTGTATAAATAGGATCAGGAGAATTGCTAGACCTCCACATACCTTGTGCCTTATAATATTTTTCAACTAATTTTATGAGTTTATTTGGCCTAGCAGTCGATCTCAAATAATTAATTGTTTCATTATCTACTGGAAAAAACCCGCATGTTGCTCCATACTCTGGAGCCATATTCGAAATAGTGGCCCGATCTGCAAGTGTGAGAAAGTTAAGTCCTTTGCCAAAGAACTCAACAAACTTTCCTACAACACCTTTCTTCCTTAACATTTCAGTTATTGTTAAAACTAAATCAGTTGCAGTAGTCCCTTCCCTTAATTTACCTAATAATTTACAACCAACAACATTTGGAACAAGCATAGAAATTGGCTGGCCAAGCATAGCAGCTTCAGCTTCAATTCCACCTACGCCCCATCCTAAAACGGCTAAACCATTTATCATTGTTGTATGACTATCAGTGCCCACTAAAGTATCTGGATAAATATAATTTTTATTATTAATTTTAGAACTCCAAACGACTTTAGCCAAATATTCTAAATTGACTTGATGGCATATACCTGTGCCAGGAGGGACAACTCTAAAGTTATTTGAAGCCGCTTGGCCCCATTTTAGAAATTCGTATCTTTCAATATTTCTAATATACTCTAAGTCAACATTTTTTTTAAATGCTTGAGGGTTTCCATAGTTATCTACCATAACAGAATGATCAATAACTAAATCAACAGGTGACAATGGGTTTATTCTATCAGGGTTTCCACCTTGAAAATCTACAGCGTCTCTCATTGCAGCCAAGTCAACTACTGCAGGAACCCCTGTAAAATCTTGCATCAATACTCTTGCAGGCCTGTAAGCTATCTCTCCGCTATTTCTTTTTTTATTTCCCCAATTTGAAAGGCTTTTGATATCTTTTAAAAAAACAGTTTCTCCATCCTCAAACCTGAGAAGGTTCTCTAATATTACTTTTAATGAAAATGGCAGCCTGGAAAGATCTTTGTTAAGCGATTTTTCTAGCTTTTTAAGACTGAAGTAAAAGTAATCACTATTTCCTATTGATAATTTAGTTTTAGTTTTAAGTGTATCCTGGCCTATTGAAATCACCCCTGACCCCCTTGAATATATAGTTTAAATCCATCAAAATTAGTTTTTAAAGCAAATTTATGAAGTTTGAAAGATAATACTATTAATTTTTTCAAAATTACCTTTAAGTAGATTTTATTTTTAAAATAACTTTATTTAAGTTAGGTTTTATATCAAAGATTAATACATATAAGCAAAGTGCAAGAATGAAAAATCATGAAAACTCAATAATATTGGAAAATGTATCCTGTGCAAGAGGGAATAGAACTGTAATTAATAATGTGTCATTAAAAATCACTTCAGGTAAAAACTTTATTATTAAAGGGCAAAATGGATCAGGTAAATCTACTTTCTTGAGAATGCTGGCAGGCTTCCAAAAAAATGTTAATGGCAAAATACTCTTTAACGGAGAAAGTATTTTTACTAATCAGCAAGAGTATCAAAATAATATTTTTTATTTAAGCGAGAACAACCCAATTAAGAATACTTTCTCATGCTATGAAAATCTTTTCTTCTGGGCTGAAATTGAAGGAATGGAAAATAATATTCAAGAAGCTCTAAAATTTCAAAAATTAGAAAATCTAAAAAATTTACCAGCTAAATTTTTATCAATGGGACAAAAAAGAAGACTGAACTTATCCAGATTAGCTATTACTCAGAAGAAAATTTGGCTTTTAGATGAACCCGTAAATGGATTAGATGAAGAGTCTATTTTGAGGCTTTGTGAGCTAATTAAAAAACATTTAGCCAACAAAGGAATTGTTGTAATTGCCACTCATGTGGATTTAAATTTAGAAACAGATACTTTTTATTTATAATATTTAAATGTTTAAAATATTCTTATCTATAGTTAAACGAGATTTAAAACTCTCATACAAACAAGGCAATACAAGTTTAAATATTGTAATCTATTTCTTTCTGTCTGTGAGCCTTTTCCCTTTGGGCGTTGGCCCTGAAACTGAATTATTGTCTAAGATTGGGCCTGGTATAGTTTGGGTATCTGCTTTATTTTCAAGTGTTTTATCTCTTGATAAAATCTTTCAAGCTGATTTTGAGGATGGTAGCCTTGAAATATTTAATTTAACTGCAATTCCTCTCGAGTTTTTAGTATTGGCTAAGGCTCTTGCCTATTGGCTTACCTCAGGTCTTTTACTAGTAATTTTATGCCCAATATTCGGTTTAATTCTCTCTATGAGTTCAAAAAGTATACTTTATTTAACTATTACTATGTTATTAGGCACACCCACACTAATACTAGTTGGTTCAATTGGCGCTTCCCTAACGGTAGGTTTAAAAAGGGGCAGTATGTTAATTTCTTTATTAATTTTACCATTGTATATTCCTATTCTTATATTTGGAGTTAGCGCTATAGACGCATCAATTAATGATGTAAGCGCTAAACCACAGTTGCTTCTTTTAGGCTCTTTGTTATGCTTCTCGCTGGTTCTTTCACCAATTGCTTCAGCAGCAGGATTAAGGATTAATATGGAATAGATTAATTTAAATTATTTTGAATTAATGTTTTAATGCTAGAAAATCGATTGGATATTAGAAATTATATGAAAAAATTACATAAACTTGCTAACCCTGGAAAGTTTTATAGACTTTCAGAAAAAATTCTTCCTTGGAGTAATCTTCTTGCTATTTCCTTGTGTGCTTTAGGACTATATCTTGGTTTATTTATTGCCCCACCAGATTATCAACAAGGCGAATCAGTTCGAATAATATACGTACATGTGCCCGCAGCTACTTTAGCTTCTTTTGTCTATGCAATCATGGCTGTAGCAAGCGCAATATCATTTATTTGGAAAAACCCATTAGGAAATTTTATAGCTAAATCAGCTGCTCCAATTGGTGCAGTATTTACAATTATTGCCATTATAACAGGTGCACTGTGGGGGAAACCTACTTGGGGAACTTGGTGGATATGGGATGCGAGACTAACTTCAGTTTTAATATTATTTTTTCTTTATCTTGGATATATTGCAATTTGGCAAGTATTTGAAGACCAAAATAAAGCGGCCAAGGCTGCAGCGATAATTGCTATAGTAGGAGCAATAAACTTACCAATTATAAGATTTTCAGTTGATTGGTGGAATACTTTGCATCAAGGAGCAAGTATTATTCGATTGGATGGGCCTTCAATCCATCAAGATATTCTCATACCATTAATTTTTATGTGGTTGGGATTCTTAAGTTATTTAATATCATTATTAATTATTAGAATTCAATCTGAAATTACCCTACAAAAAATTAGAGCCATCCAGATATTGATATCTGAACAAAAATAATGAAGAAATAGGAAATATTATGAAAGAAATATATAATTTTTTTGAAATGGGAGGTTATGCTCTATATGTATGGTCTTCATTCGGTTTCACATTTATAATTATGCTAATACTTCTTGTAAAATCATATAAAGATAATAGATATAATAGGAAGATCTATCAAGATCTGAAATCTAACTCAATAAAACCAAATGAAAAAAATGTTAAAAAACCTCAAACCTAAAAGAAGAAGGCTTCTATTTCTATTATCTGGCCTTTTTATTTTAGGTATCTCTCTTGGTTTAGCACTCTTGGCTTTAAATGAGCAAGTTGATTTATTTTTAACCCCAACTTCTTTATCTGAAAAAGAAATTGAAACTAATAAAAGGTTTAAATTGGGCGGTCTTGTTCAAAAAAACTCTATAAAAAAATTGAAAGATGGAGTTACAACTCTGTTTATAATCACTGATAATAATATGAGTATAGATGCTCAATTCAAAGGTGTCTTGCCTAATTTATTTAGAGAAGGACAAGGAGTAGTTGCTGAAGGAAAATTAAATAGCAAAAAAATATTTATTGCTAATAAAATTTTTGCTAAACATGATGAAAATTACTTGCCTCCAGAAATAGCTGATGCAATAAAAAAAGAGGGGCAATGGAAAGGAAACTAAGATTTTAAATGACTGCTGAAATTGGACAATTTTGCATGATACTAGCACTTATCGTTGCCGCAACTCAGATTATAATCCCGCAAATTGGAGCGAGCAAGAAAGACTATGGTTTAATATTATTTGGCAAATATGCAGCAATTATTCAACTTTTTTTAATCTTAGCCGCTTTTTTATGTTTAATGTATCTTTATATTACATCTGATTTTAGCGTTTTAAATGTTTGGCAAAACTCACACAGCGAAAAACCTTTACTCTACAAAATATCTGGAGTTTGGGGAAATCACGAGGGATCTTTACTTCTCTGGGTTCTAATTCTTGCTCTATTTGGAGCTGCTGTAGCTGGATTTGCAAAAAACTTACCACCAACTCTTGTAGGAAGAGTAATTTCTATTCAAGCTGCTATCGGTTTTGGTTTTTTAATCTTGTTAATTTTTCTTTCAAATCCATTTGCCAGAATATCTCCAACACCAATAAACGGAAATGGTTTAAACCCTTTACTACAAGATCCAGGCTTAGCTTTCCACCCCCCTTTTCTATACCTTGGCTATGTAGGATTCTCTGTTGCCTTTTCTTTTGCAATCGCTGCTTTGATAGAAGGCAAAGTAGATGCGGCATGGGCACGATGGGTTAGGCCTTGGACATTAGCTGCATGGTGTTTTTTGACAATTGGAATATCCTTAGGTAGTTGGTGGGCATATTATGAGTTGGGATGGGGTGGTTGGTGGTTTTGGGATCCAGTAGAAAATGCTTCTTTTATGCCGTGGTTAATTGGAACAGCCCTTCTGCATTCCGCTATAGTTGTTGAGAAAAGAGATACTCTTAAAAGCTGGACAGTTCTACTTGCTATTCTTGCGTTCTCATTTAGTTTATTAGGAACCTTTATTGTTAGATCAGGTATTTTAAATTCAGTTCATTCATTCGCGTCTGACCCTGGAAGAGGTGTATTTATTTTAGGGTTTTTAATTTTAACAATTGGAGGCTCTCTCTCTTTATATACCTGGAGAGCTCCAAAACTCAAAGGCGGAGGCCTTTTCGCTCCTATTAGTAGAGAAGCTTCACTAGTAATTAATAATCTTCTTTTAATGTCTGCAACCGCTACAGTTCTTTTAGGTACTTTATATCCATTAATTCTTGATGCTATTTCTGGGGAAAAAGTTTCTGTTGGCCCACCTTATTATATCGGAACCTTCATTCCTATAATGACTCCACTAGTAGTTGTGATGGGTATTGCTCCAATGATTTCTTGGAAAAGATCTGACCTTCCAGGAGTTTTATCTAGGTTCAAGGCATGCATCTTAATTACAATAGCCGCAGGTATGATTACATTATTTTTTACATATAAAGGACCGATTTTAGCTGTCCTTGGTATTATACTTTCTGTATGGCTTATTAGTGGTTCTATTGCTGATTTTGTTGAGAGAATTAAATTGTTTAAAGTTTCTTATCGTGACTCTTTAATGAGAATAATTAATTACCCTAGATCTGCAATAGGAGGAACAATCGCACACGCGGGTGTAGGTATTTTGATATTTGGGATTACTATTTCATCTGCATTTGAAATAGAAAAAATTCAATCTGTTAAAAATGGTGACAGAGTCCAAGTTGGAGATTATATTTTTGAATTTAAAGGCACTGAAATATTCAAAGGACCGAATTATGATGCTATAAGAGGTAATTTTGATGTTTATAAAGGAAAAAATTTAATTATTAAGATGCAGCCAGAAAACCGTAAGTTCATTAATCCTGAAATGATTACTACTGAGGCCGCCATCTACCCAAAGAACCTAGGCGACTTATATGCTGTTCTTGGAGAAGAAAATTCTAACAATACCTTTTCAACTAGATTATATTACAAACCTATGATCAACTGTTTATGGATTGGATGCCTGTTAATGGCTTTAGGAGGGTTTGTATCACTTTCAGACAGAAAATATAGAATTGGTGCTCCTAGAAAAAAGCATACAGTTAAAAATAAAACACTTGGAATAACTAATTGAAAAAAAATTTACTTTTTATCATACCAATAATTACCTTTTTTTTATTATCAATTTTCCTAGCTATAGGCCTGTTCTTAAAGCCCAGAGAAATTCCCTCAGCATTGATAGGTAAACATGTCCCTTTATTTAACCTCCAACCTGTATCTGAGAAATTAAATGGATTGAAAGATTCAGACTTAGCAATAGGAAAACCAGTCTTAGTAAATGTATTTGCGTCTTGGTGTGGACCTTGTAGAATTGAACACCCTTTGTTTATGGAATTGTCAAGAAATCCTGATATAACAATTTTTGCTATTAATCATAAAGATAACCCATCTAATGCAATTAGATGGTTAGATTTATATGGAAACCCATATAAAAAAATTGGTTCAGATTTAGATGGAAGGATAAGCATAGATTTTGGGGTTTATGGTGTTCCAGAGACTTTTGTTATTGATGGAAATGGCTGTGTTCAGTATAAGCATATTAGCGTACTTACTAAAGATATTTTAGATAATGAGATTATTCCAAGACTTAAAGGTAAGAAACACGTAAAATGCAAAATAAAATAACTCAAAAATCTAAAATTTTTCTGATGCTAATATTCATATTTGTTCTTATAGAGAACAAGGTGCATTCAGAAGATAAAATTATTCAAATCGAAGTGTTAGAGGAAAGATCACAAAAAATTTATAAAGAAATAAGGTGTTTAGTTTGTCAAAATCAATCTATAGAAGACTCTAACGCTGGTTTAGCAAAACAAATTAAATTAATAGTCAAAGAGTTAATTATAAAAGGATATACCGATAAAGAGGTTCATAATTATTTAGTTGATAGATATGGTAATTGGATATTATTGAAACCACCATTTAATACTTCAACAGCAGCATTATGGCTCTTACCTTTTGCAATACTTTTATTAGCTATTTTTTCAGGAACATTCTATATTTTGAAAAAAAATAAGTTTAAAAAAAAGATGCCTGTTATTCCATTAGAACATGATGAACAAAAAAAATTAAATAAAATATTAGATGATTTTTAATTAGGTTTGTTATGTCGATTTGGATTCTCATTAGTTCTATTACTGTTTTAACTGTCTTAATTCTAATTTTTCCTTTAATTTTTTATGATTTTAAAAAGAAAGATTTAGAAAATGAAAATGACTACGATATTAATATTTATAAAGATCAATTAAATGAAATTGAAAAGGATATTTATAGAGGCGTTTTATCAGAGGAAGAGTCGGCGTCAGCAAAAGATGAGGTATCAAGGAGAATTCTGACACAAATAGATTCAAGTAAGCTTGATCAAAAAAAACATGTTCATAATGCCCAAAAATTTAAATTAATTTCAATTACATTCTTGACACTTATGATTCCAATAATTGCGCTTAATTTATATTATATATTAGGGAACCCCTCATTGCCTAACAGTCCTTTTATAGAAAGCCCTAGTAACGAGAAGAACCTTGCTAAAAATAAAAATAACGCGGCTTCAAGTATTGAAGATTCTATTGTTCAATTAAAAGAACGTCTAAGTCAAAATGAAAAAGATAAAGACGGATGGCTTCTTCTAGGGCGCTCATATTTAGTAACTAGAGAACCTGACCAAGCAATTGTAGCATTTAAAAAAATAATAGATTTGGATCCATCATATAAAGAAGTATATTCATTTATAGGTGAGGCATTAGTTTTTAAGTCAGAAGGCGTGGTTAATGATGAAGCTATTAATTATTTCAATATAGCTCTTGATGATGATGATAAGAACCCAGCAAGCCGCTACTACTTATCTTTAGCGAAATTTCAAAGAGGAAAAATAAATATTGCATTTAATGAATGGCTTGAACTTGCAAGAGAAACTCCACCTAATACACCATGGTATCCATTATTACAAAAACAAATAGAAAATGCTGCAAATATATTAGGTGTCAAGTTAGAAAAAAATAATACTAATCAAGAAAATCTGTCAGGGCCGACTCAGGAGGATATTCAAGCTGCAGAAGAAATGTCTTCTGAGGATAGGAAAGAAATGATTACGGGTATGGTCAATAGCTTAGCTGAAAGACTGAAAAACAACCCAAATGATATTAATGGTTGGAAGATGCTAGCTAGATCTTACAGAGTTTTGGGACAGAACAAGAAAGCTGAAGAAGCTGAGAAAATGATAAAAAAATTAGAAAAATAAATTAATAATAATAATTTAAAATGCTTAATTTATTTTGTTAACCATGATTGGCTTAGGAAAAGGCCATATATTTAGGTTTTTCTATCTAAATAATTATGATTGACAAATAGTAAACAAAAAGTTTATTTTAAATTAACAAGAGGTAATACAATGGCACAAATAGGATTAGCAGGAGTCGGGGCTACCTTACCTTATGTAACAGGCCCATCACCTTCCGAAGTTCCTTCTAGAAGAGTTCAGGATCAACAATCAGCAAGGCCTGTGAAAGAAACTGAAGAATCTGATGATGGTGGAAGTAACTCTGGTCAAGTTGTTACAGAAGACGAAAAAATTCTTAGAGCTGAAGATGGTAACCGAAGGGCTGAGGAAGAAATTGACGCTGATAGGGAGCCACAAGTTGGCGACCAAGTAGATATCAGTATATAAATAAAGCACCTTTTCCCGAATCAAAAAATATCTAAGGCACTATAATTAGCAGCAGTGATAATAATTTTCCTTCAAATTACCGTCTTGAAACCCCTAAAGGCGATAATAAACAGAGAATAATTTGTAATAAATGTAATTATATACATTATATAAATCCAAAAATAGTAGTTGGTGGAGTTATAAGCTATAAAAAATCAATTTTATTATGCAAAAGAGCGATTGAGCCCCAAAAAGGGTATTGGACAATTCCTGCAGGCTACCTTGAAGAGAATGAAAGTACCGAAGAGGGCGCACTAAGAGAGATATATGAAGAGTCTGGCGTTAAACCGCAAATACAGGGCTTGCTTGCAATCTATAGTTTGAAACATATCAGTCAAATTCAGCTGATATATAAGTTTTTATCAATAAATAAAGATTTAAACCCAGGAGTAGAAACTGAAGAAGCTGATTACTTTGATTGGGAAAATATACCATGGAATGAACTTGCATTTCCAAGTGTCCGATGGGCATTAAATCACTTTAAAGAAGCTGAAGGAAAAGAATTTTTTATTCCAAAATCAAATCCCGATTAAATAATTTAATCATTTTTTTTATATTTATTAACCACCGAGAGTTGAAATAAAGAAAAAATTATTGTGATAGGCATAATTGCAAAAACCTTGAAGTTTACCCACATATCTGTACTCACAGTCCGCCAAACTATTTCATTCAAAATAGCCAGAAAAATAAAAAAAGATCCCCATCTATAGGTTAGAATCTTCCACCCAGCATCTTGAAGATTAAAAGCACCTTGAAATACAATTTTAAGGAAAAGTTTTTTAAAAGCCAGACCAGTAAATAATGCAAACGCAAACAGAAGATTTACAATAGTAGGTTTAATTTTGATAAATAATGCATCATTTAATAGAAGAGTTAAGCCCCCAAATATCAGAACAACAAAAGCAGTAACTAATGCAAGAATTGGGATTTTTCTCTCAATCAAATAAGAGCAACAAACTGATATTACAATTGCAACCATAAATACACTTGTTGCAGTAAAAATACCCCATCTAGAATTTGCAATAAAGAATAAAGCTAAAGGGCCAATTTCAATAGCTAATTTTACTAATTGATTTGGTAAAGTTTTTTGTTCATTCATAATAAACCTAATAATGCTCGAGAATAACTCTCCGGTTCAAATTCTTGCAAATCATCAATACCCTCACCAACGCCAATCGCATGAATAGGAATCGGATACCTCTCAGCTATAGAGACCAATACACCCCCTTTTGCTGTACCATCTAATTTAGTCATAATCAAGCCAGTTACTCCACAACTTTTATTAAATAATTCAACCTGGCTAATTGCATTTTGTCCTGTTGAAGCATCTAATACTAATAAAACCGAGTGAGGGCTTGTTTCATCAATCTTCTTTAATACTCTTGGTATTTTTTCTAGTTGATTCATTAGATCAGTTTTATTCTGTAATCGTCCAGCAGTATCAATTATTAATATATCTTTTTTTTCTTCTTTTGCAGTGACTAATGCTTCATAAGATAAAGCAGCAGCATCTGTTCCAGTAGGTTTTGTGATTATTTCAGACTTAGATCTATCGCTCCAAATTTTCAATTGGTCAATAGCTGCTGCTCTAAAAGTATCTCCAGCAGCAATTAAAACATTTTTATTTTTTTTTACAAAATTATTTGCTAACTTACCTATTGTAGTTGTTTTGCCAACACCATTAACTCCAACGACAAGAATAACATAAGGATCTCCATTATTCTCTGTATTTAAAGGTAAATACCGTAACTTTAAAATTTCGCTGACTTTTTTTGATAAGAACTCTCTTACTTTATTGGTGTCAAAATCGTTGAATTTTTCTTTAGATATCGAATCTACTATCTTCTTGGATATGCTTACACCAAAATCAGACGATATTAATAAATCCTCAAGATCCTCTAGGGTTTGAGGGTCTAATTTTTTTCCTTTAAACACTGTACTAAGGTTTTTACTTAAACCTGATGCAGTTTTATTAAGACCATTATTAAGTTTAGATACCCATTCCATATTATGCTACTTGGTTTTTTCCAATATCCCATTTAGTTTAAGTTGATCGGATGAAATTATTTTAAAATTGTGTATGGTGCCAGTTTCTAAATTAGAATTAAACTTAACGGGTATAAAACCCTCTGTATAACCTGCATTATCATCTTCAACAAGCACTTTTACTTTTTTGCCAACTAATGAATTAAAAAGCTTTTCTTTAGCAAAATTGCCAAAAAGCCTTAGAATTTTTGCTCTTTTTTTCCTTACATTCAATTCAATTTGAGGATATTTACTGGCATCTGTTCCCTCTCTAATAGAGTATGGAAAAACGTGTAAAAAGGTAAGCCCACACTCTTCAATAAGATCAAGCGTATTTTCAAACATTTCTTCATCTTCAAAGGGGAAACCGGCAATTAAATCAGCACCAAAAACTAAGTCAGATCTATCTCTCTTCAATTCTTTGCAAAGATTTATTATATCTTTACGCCTATGACGTCTTCTCATTTTTTTTAATATATTATCGTCTCCCGACTGAGCACTAAAATGAATGTAGGGCATTAATCTCTTTTCATTTATAATTAAATTAAAAAGTTCATTATCTATTTCCTTCGGGTCAATTGAAGAAAGCCTAAGACGAGATAAGTTTGGGACTCCACTTAAAATATATTTAATAAGCTTACTAAGAGTTATTTTATTTTTTAAATCTTTACCATAGTCTCCAATATCAACCCCAGTAAGAACAACTTCCTTGAATCCTTCTTTAACTAATAACACAATATTTTCTACTATATCCAAAGGATCAATACTTCTTGAATTACCTCTAGCAAAAGGGATAATACAGAATGAGCACCTATGGTTACATCCATTTTGTATTTCTAAGAAAACTCTCGCTCTATTATTAAAAGCATGAAGCATGTGGCTAGTATTTTCCTGAACTTTCATAATATCATCTACTTGATAAGAAGATTTATTTTCATGAAAAATATTTTTCTTAAGTTTATCTTTATTACCAACAACACCAGATACTTCAGGCATATCAAACCAAGATTTTGGATTAATTTGAGCCGAACAACCTGTAACAATTATTCTAGATGTAGGCTGTTCTTTTTTGTATCTCCTAACGGCTTGCCTAGCTTGTCTTTCAGCTTCACTAGTTACAGCACAGGTATTAAAAACTAAAGTATTAGTATCAACATTATTATTATTTTTAATTACTTCAGATTCAAAAGTATTAAGCCTACAACCAAAGGTCACAATATTTAGCTTATCATTTCTCACATTTTTATTTTTAATCATTAATCAACTTTCCTGAAAAGGAATACTCTGCTGGACCAGTCATAAAAATTTGTTCATTTTTATCAACATATATATTCAATTTACCACCAGGAAGGTTTACCTCAACATTTTTGTCACAATATTTTCTATAAATAGCCGCTACAACAGTTGCACATGCTCCTGTCCCACAAGCTAAAGTAATTCCAGATCCCCTCTCCCATACCCTTAATTTTATTGAAGATTTAGATTGCACATAGGCTAGATTAAAATTAATTTTCTTAGGAAATAATGGGTAATTTTCAACTACTGGACCTAGGTTTTCTAAATCAATTCTATAGGGGTCATCAACAAAATAAACGATGTGGGGATTGCCAACATTTAATACTACAGGGTTAGATATTATATTTCCTAAATTATCTTCAAAACTTAAATCTAAATTTAGAGGATCAAGTGGTTTCAATATAGGAATCTTATCCCACTTAAATTCTGGAATTCCCATACAAATTGAAACAGTTCCATGTAATTGTATATCACAATACAATATTTTATTTTCAGAAAATAACTGTATTTTTGATTTACTTATTCTATCCGCTAGGTATTTAGCAACACACCTTGCTCCGTTGCCACATGCTTCTGACTTAGTGCCATCAGAATTGAACACCACCATCTCTGCATCAGCAATATCAGATTTTCTAATTAGTAAAACTTGGTCACAACCAATACCTTTTCTTCTCTCGGATAGTTTAAGAATTAAATCTTTATCTAACGACAAATTATCTTCAATGGCATCAATAATGATAAAATCGTTGCCCAAACCATGCATCTTAGTAAAATTAATTCCCATAATACCCTTAAAAAATTAGAAAAACTTATAAATAAACTCCGTATTTGATTCTGCCTTGACTAAAAGCTGATAGCAAATTAATCTAATAACATAATCAAAAGTATAACTAAATACCGCTTTTTATATAAATAGCGAACACTAGTCCACGAGTTTCGTGCACTGGTGGTTTTTTGTTTGAATATTTATGAGGAAAAAACTTAGATGTTTCAAGGGTTACAAGATAAATTTGGTGAAATTTTAGGCAACTTAAAAAAAAGAGGATCTTTAAAAGAGTCAGACGTTAAAGAAGCTCTTCGGCAAGTAAGAATTGCTCTCTTAGAGGCTGATGTAGCATTACCTGTAGTAAAAAAACTTATTAAAGACATAGAAACAAAGGCTATTGGCCAAGAAATATTACGAAGTATATCCCCAGCTCAGATGGTCATTAAGATTGTAAATGATCATATGATTGAGGTCTTAGGAACCAAATCAGAGGATATCAATCTTAAAACGAGCCCCCCTGCAATTATATTAGTAGCTGGACTTCAAGGTTCAGGCAAAACAACTACAGTTATTAAACTTGCTCATAAGATTAAGAGTAAAATGAATAAAAAAGTCTTAGTCGCATCTTTAGATGTTTACAGACCTGCTGCTCAACAACAACTAAAAATCCTTGGAGAACAAGCAGATATTTCTTCTTTACCAATAATTGATGGCCAACTTCCCCTAGATATTGCAAAAAGAAGTATTAAGGCAGGAGCCCTACAAGGAACCGATGTCATCATTCTTGATACAGCTGGGAGAATGAATGTTGATGAAGCGTTAATGACAGAGCTCTCTCAAATTCATGCTACTGTTAAACCAATTGAAACATTGTTAGTTGCTGATTCCTTAACAGGTCAAGATGCAGTTAATATTGCAAAAGCTTTCAAGGAGAGAATAAATATTACTGGTATAGCATTGACAAGGATAGATGGTGATGCCAGGGGGGGTGCTGCAATAAGTATGAAGTCTGTAACAGGATGTCCAATAAAAGTTCTTGGTACAGGAGAAAAAATAGATGACTTAGAAAATTTTCATCCAGATAGAATTGTATCGAGAATTCTTGGAATGGGTGATGTTGTTAGTTTAGTTGAGAAAGCTAAAGAGACTATTGATGAAGAAGACGCGCAAAAATTAGAGAAAAAAATTCTTAAAGGTCAATTTGATCTCAATGATCTTCGTGATCAACTCCGACAGATGAAAAAAATGGGTGGAATGAGTGGGTTGATGACAATGCTTCCAGGGATATCTAAAGTTAAAAAACAGATGTCACAATCTAATATAGATGAAAAAATGTTACTTCATCAAGAGGCTATTATTAATTCAATGACTCCTAAAGAAAGGATTCATGTGAAAGTATTGAATGCCTCTAGAAAGAGAAGAATTGCTGCTGGTGCTGGAGTTGAGATACAAGATGTCAACAGAGTTCTCAAGCAATATAAACAAATGAGTTTAGTTATGAAGAAAATGAAAAAAATGGGGAAGAAAGGAAAAAATATCAACCCTGAAGCAATAAATAATTTGATACCAAATCAAAATTTTTTTAAACATTAATTAATATAAAGGATTTATACATTGTCTATTAAAATACGATTATCAAGAGGTGGAACAAAAAAGCGGCCTCACTATAGAGTTGTTGTAGCCGATACACGTAGCCCAAGAGATGGGCGATTCATCGAACGTTTAGGTACCTATAACCCACTTTTACCCAAAGATGACCCAAAACGGGTAACTCTAAATGCTGACAGGATTAAACATTGGATTGGAATGGGAGCTAAACCAACAGATAGAGTTTCTAAATTCCTTGGAATGGCAGATATAACTGAAATGCCAAAGCAAAAAAATAACCCTATTAAAGCTAAGCCAAAGGCAAAGGCTCAAGAGAGAGCAGCAAAATTAGCAGAAGCTAATAAAAAAGATGCGCCTCCTGTAGAAGAAAATCCCGATATAGAAAATAATAAAGCTGAAACAAAACCTGAAGAGGATACTAAACAAGAGAACCAATCTTCTGATGAAAAAGAAATAAATAAAAAAGAACAGAAGAATGATGAAACTGAAGTTGTAGCCAAGGATAAATAATAAGAATTTAATGATACTAATAACAATAAAGATTAATAATCGATAGTATGGTCTCTTTGTGGTTGAGAACTTAATATATATCGCAAAGATTATATCAACCCATGGAATTAAAGGTGAGTTTAAAATTTTCACATTCCTAGATAAGCCAACATCGATTGTTAATTATAAAAAACTATTTGATGAAAATGGTGATGAAATTAATGCTATTAATAAAGCCAGGATACATAAGAAGAATATAGTCATTGGTAGTATTTTAAATATTTCAACTAAAGCTAGCGCCGCAAACCTTTTAGGAAGAAAAATTTATATTAGTAAAGAAGAATTAAATAAAACAAAAGAAAACGAATATTATTATAATGAATTAATTAAGCTAAAAGTAGAAGATGAAGACGGAAATTTTATAGGAGAAATCATTAATGTTTACAACTTTGGGGCTGGTAATGTTATTGAAATAAAAAAACATTCTAACTCTGAAACATTTATGCTTCCATTTGATAAGTCGTTTTTTCCCAAAGTAATTTTAGGAGAAAAAATAATTGTTTCTCTTCCAATAGTTTAAATAGAGATAAAGATGTTATGAATAATGAAAATTATGAGAATAAACTGACTAGGATTGAGTTTAATATACTCACTCTTTTTCCCGAACTTTTTCCTGGCTCTGCAGGCATATCTATATTAGGAAAGGCTCTTGAAAATGGTTTATGGAAATTAAACACAGTAAATATAAGGCAGTTTTCTCAAAATAAATACTGCTCAGTTGATGATCCTCCTTTTGGAGGAGGACCAGGCTTGATAATGAGACCAGACATTCTTGGGCGAGCACTAGATCACGTAAACTCTAGTATAAATGATGATAAAAATCATAGAACCTTGTGCTTATCACCAAAAGGAAAAAGATTTCATCAAAATATTGCAAAAGATTTGTTAAATTCGGATGTAATCACTATTATATGTGGTCGGTATGAGGGCATTGATGAAAGGTTTGTATCTACAAGGAATATAGAAGAGATAAGTCTTGGAGATTTCATAACCTCTGGAGGAGAGCAAGCTGCATTAGTAATTATTGATGCTATAGTAAGACTAATCCCAGGAGTTTTAGGAAGAAAAGAAAGCTTAGAAAAAGAAAGTTTTGAAGAAAATTTGTTAGAGTACCCTCAGTATACTAGACCGGAGATATGGGAGGGAAAAAAAGTTCCTTCAATATTATTATCTGGGAATCATAAAGAAATAAAAAATTGGAGATTAAAAGAATCAGAAAGTATAACAAAATTACGAAGACCAGATTTATGGCAAGAATATATCGCACAAAAAAAGGTTTAGAAAAATGAATACCATAGAAGAAATTGAAAAAGAAAATATAGAGAACTTAACAAAAGAAAAAGAAATACCTGATTTTAACCCAGGAGATACTGTTAAAGTCCAAGTAAAAGTTGTTGAAGGACAACGTGAACGACTTCAGGCATTTGAAGGGGTTTGTATTGCTAAAAAAAATAGAGGCATAAACTCATCCTTTACAATAAGAAAGATTTCCTACGGGGAAGGTGTAGAAAGGGTTTTTCCTCTATACTCTCCTAAGAACGCTTCTATAGAGGTTATTAGAAAAGGTTCAGTAAGAAGATCAAAACTTTACTACCTGAGAGGAAGGACAGGGAAAAAAGCTAGAATAGCTGAAAAAATTGATAATACTAAAAATAAAAAATTACAAAGTAATTCTTCTAATAAAGGAATTTCAACTGAAAATACTAAGGAAAAAGATTCAAAAAATGACTGACAAAACATTATTCGACAAAATTTGGGAGGCGCATATTGTTCATCAAAGAGATGATGGGACTTGCCTAATATATATTGATAGACACTTAACTCATGAGGTTACTAGTCCCCAAGCTTTTGAAGGTCTCAGTTTAGCAAATAGAAAAGTTCGACAACCAAAAAGGACAATTGCAGTACCTGATCACAACGTACCTACAACCTCAGATAGACTTGAACTGATAGAAGACGAAGAGTCCAGAATTCAACTAGATACTCTTAAAAAGAACGCTGAAATCTTCAATGTTCCATATATTCCTATGGAAGATATAAGACAAGGAATAGTACATATAATTGGCCCTGAACAAGGTCTTACCCAACCTGGAATGACAGTTGTATGCGGTGATTCTCACACTGCTACTCATGGAGCTTTTGGTGCTCTTGCATTTGGGATAGGAACTTCAGAAGTAGAGCATGTTCTAGCTACACAAACACTTCCTATGAAAAGACCTCAAAATATGAGAATTACAATTGAGGGGAATCTCGGAATAGGTGTCGAGCCAAAAGATTTAATTTTAGCTATAATCGGTGAGATTGGAACAGCAGGAGGTACTGGTCACGTTATAGAATATACAGGACAAGCAATAAAGTCTCTTTCCATGGAAGGTAGAATGACTGTTTGCAACATGACAATTGAGGCTGGAGCTCGAGCCGGTTTGATTGCCCCAGACGAAACAACATTTGACTATGTAAAAGGAAGGCCTATGGCTCCTAAATCAGAAAATTGGGAAAAAGCCATTGAATATTGGACTTCTCTTCCTTCAGACCCGTCAGCAACATACGACCGTGAAAGAGTTATTGATGCAAACAATATCGCGCCACAAGTTACCTGGGGTACCAGCCCTGAAGATGTTGTTGCTATAGACCAATTAGTGCCTGATCCTAACAAGGAAACTAATTTAGCAAAAAAACAAGCCATGGAAAGAGCTATAGATTACATGGGACTTAGGCCAGGTATGAAAATGACAGATATCGAGATAAATAAAGTTTTTATAGGTTCCTGTACAAATGCTAGAATAGAAGACCTTAGAAATGCAGCCCAAATAATTAATGGAAACAAGATTTCTGATCATGTGAAAGCAATTGTTGTTCCAGGTTCTGGTTTAGTTAAAAAACAAGCAGAGGATGAAGGCTTAGATAAAATTTTTCTATCAGCAGGATGGGAATGGAGAGAGCCTGGTTGTTCAATGTGTATAGGTATGAATCCTGATAAGGTTAATTCAAAAGAGCGATGCGCCTCAACATCAAATCGTAATTTTGAAGGCAGGCAAGGAGATAATGCTAGAACACACCTTGTTAGTCCAGCAATGGCTGCTGCTGCATCGATTACAGGAAAATTAACAGACATAAGAAAATTTTAATTTTTAGAGAAAAGTTTTAGATATGGAAAAGTTTACAAAGATTACAGAAATTGCAGCGCCTATGCCGCTTCCAAATATTGATACAGATATGATATTTCCTGGTAGGTTTTTAAAAACAGTCCAACGAACTGGCTTAGGCTCAATAGCTTTTTATAGATTAAGGTACAATGAAGATGGTTCAGAAAATCCTGACTTTGTTTTAAATAATCACGATTATCGTGAATCAAAAATAATTATAGCTGGAGATAACTTTGGGTGCGGTTCAAGTAGAGAGCACGCTCCATGGGCTCTATTAGACTTTGGAATAAGATGTATAATTTCTACAAGTTTTGCAGATATTTTTTTCAATAATTCCTTCAAAAATGGAATACTCTGTATTCCGATGTTGAAAAAAAATGTAGACATTCTAATGCAAGACGCTGAGAATAATCATAAACTAACAGTTGACCTAATAGAAAAAAATATTATTAGATATGATAACACAAGTATACCTTTTGAAATTGATCAACATCGTAGGCATAATTTACTTAACGGTTTAGATGAGATAGGAATAACATTAGAAAGTGAGGAAAAAATTGCAAATTTTGAGTCAAAACTTTCTTATGAAAAACCTTGGATATAATCTGGTAACAAATGTTCTCTAATAAAAAAATTTTAGTTTTACCTGGAGACGGTGTTGGCCCTGAATGTGTTGCTGAAGCAATAAAAGTTCTTGAGTGGTTAAATTCCAAACTTAATATAAAATTCACATTAATGGAGGGATTAGTTGGTGGCTCTTCATACGATGCTCATGGTATTCCACTTACTGATAAAACACTAGAAGTTGCGAGACAGTCTGACGCTATTCTTTTTGGATCAGTTGGAGGCCCCAAATGGGATAATGTGGAAAGAGTGAATAGGCCAGAAAATGGTTTACTAAAATTAAGAAAGGAACTCGACCTTTT
The DNA here is from genome assembly GCA_002722055.1 of Rhodospirillaceae bacterium. Lineage (GTDB taxonomy): Bacteria > Pseudomonadota > Alphaproteobacteria > SHVP01 > SHVP01. Next base: position 320,889 of record PBKD01000014.1, read on the forward strand.
TGCAAATTTAAGGCCAGCTAACATTTTTACAGCCTTAATTGATTCCTCTCCAATAAAGAAAGAGATAGTTGAAGGATTGGATATACTAATTATTAGAGAACTAACTAGCGGTGTTTATTTTGGAGAACCAAAGAAAATTGAGACTTTAGATGACGGTTCAAAAGTTGCAATTGATACTCAACGATATACCTCTATGGAAATTGAGAGGGTCGCAAAGGTAGCTTTTGATTTATCTCTAAAAAGAAATAAAAGGGTCTGTTCGACAGAAAAAGCAAATGTAATGGAAAGTGGAGTGCTTTGGAGAGAGGTTGTTTCAAAATTACATAATGAAAAATATAAAGAAATAGAATTAAATCACATGTATGCTGATGCATGTTCAATGGAGTTAGTTCGTAACCCTAAACAATTTGATGTTATTTTAACTGATAATTTATTTGGTGATATGCTATCTGATCAAGCATCTATGCTTACTGGATCAATTGGAATGCTTCCATCAGCCTCCCTTGGAGAAAAAAAAATCTCCGATAGACAGCATGCGCTTTACGAACCAATTCATGGAAGTGCCCCTGATATAGCTGGAAAAGGGATAGCTAATCCAATAGCACAGATACTAAGTTTATCAATGATGTTAAAATACTCATTTGACCTTAACAAAGAACAAATACTTATATCGAAAGCGATTTCTAATTGTCTTTATAAAGGATATAGAACTAAAGATATAATGCAAGAAAACTGTACAGAGGTTTCTACTTCAGGAATTACAAATCATATTATTGACGAACTTAATAATCTAATCTAAATAAATTAGAGGTATAAATGGAATTTAATGTAGCCGTAATTGGAGCAACAGGTGCTGTAGGTAGAGAAATTATAAATATCTTATATGAAAGAAAATTTCCTATTAAAAATATTTTTCCAATAGCCTCAGATAAGTCTGTGGGAAAAGAAATATATTTTGGTGACAGCAAACTTAAACTTGGGAAACTTGAAAACCTTGATTTTAGTGATCTTGATTTTGCTTTATTTTCAGCTGGAAGCGAGATATCTAAACAGTATGCTTCATCGGCTGCAAAAAAAAATTGTATTGTAATTGACAATTCTTCTGCTTGGAGAATGAATCCAGAAGTTCCATTGATTGTTCCCGAAGTAAATGCATCAGCTTTGGAATTACTAAGTGATAAGAAAATTATTGCAAATCCAAATTGCTCCACTGCACAGCTGGTTGTTGCTTTAAAGCCCCTTCATGATGAAGCTAACATTAAAAGAGTTGTAGTATCTACGTACCAATCAACTTCCGGCGCTGGACAAAAAGCAATGGATGAGCTTTTCAATCAAACTAAATCAATATTTGTTAATGACCCGATTAAAATTGAAAATTTTACCAAACAAATAGCATTTAATGTTATTCCACATATTGATGTATTTCTTGATGATAAATCAACTAAAGAAGAATGGAAAATGGTGGTTGAAACTAAAAAAATCTTAGACCCTAAAATAAAATTAACAGCTACCTGCGTTAGAGTTCCAACATTTGTTGGTCATGCTGAATCTGTAAATATAGAGTTTAATAAATCAATTTCGGCAGAAAAGGCTATAGAAATTCTTAGAGAATCTCCTGGAATTATGGTAATAGATAAAGATGAAGATGGAGGCTACTCCACTCCTATAGATTGTGTTGGTGATTACGCTACATTTGTATCCAGAATTAGAGAAGATTCTTCAATTGAAAATGGGTTAAATATTTGGATTGTATCAGATAATCTCAGAAAAGGAGCAGCTTTGAATGCTGTTCAAATAGCAGAGTCTGTAATAAATAGAGGGTTAATAAAAAAGGTTTAGAAAATTTGCTCAACATACATCTGTATTTTTTCATCTAAACCTTTATTTAAAAATTTAACAACATCGAGATACTCAATATTATCAGAGTATTTAATTACTGACCAACAAACCATAGATGCTTTCTTTACACTATCTATCAAACTTAGATTTTTTATGCAAAAATTATATGCTAAAAGTGCACTAAAAAGATCCCCTGCTCCATTGCTGTTTGATGAGAGCAAAGGAAGCTTTAAGATCCATGAACCATTTTTATTAGAACAAAAGATAGATACTATTTGATTTTCTATATAGCTTGACGTTACTACTATTGCTTTTGCCCCCATATCACTAATTATAGATGAAGCAGATATAAGATCACTCAAGGTATTAATTTTCTTTCCCGAAAGAAACTCCAATTCAAACTGATTAGGGGTAACTACATCAGCTAATGGTACTAAGTTTGTTTTAATATTCTCTGCAAGATCTTTCTCTACAAACATTCCCTTTTCATTCCCAATTACAGGATCACATATATATAATTTCTTTGTATTTTTTTTTATATCAATAATTATATTTTTTATAACCTCTACCTGGGTTTCACTGCCTAAATACCCTGATAGCGCTAATTTCAAGTTATTTATGTTATTAGTTGTCTTAAATTCTTCAAAGAATGCGGCCAAATCAGACGCTTGAATTGAAAAACCGGAATAAGAACTATTTCCTGGGTGGTTAGAAAAAATAACTGTTGGGAGAGCTATAACCTCCTCACCCAAAGACTCAAGTGCAAATGAAATAGCTCGGTTACCGACATAACCTCTGGAAACGTATGAAGAAATTGATAAAACTGCCATATTTAAGAAAGTCTCCAAATTAATTAATACAATGATAAACAAAAAAATGATGTATTTTTTCCATTTATAGTTCTAAATTATATCTCTATACCTAGATATTTATTTATAACTATATATATATCATGTATATATTTCGTACTTAATAGATAGATTTATACAGCCTAAAAATAAATGGTTTTCTTAAGAGGACAAAAATAAAATATGGAAAAAACAAGACCACTCTCTCCTCACCTCTCAATATACCGGTGGCAAATCTCCATGATATTATCGATATTACACAGAATAACTGGTGTAGGATTAGGTATTGGAACACTCATGATATCATATTGGTTTATTTCTATAGCATCAGGACCAAAGTCATACAGTACCGCTCAATGGTTTTTTGATAGTATTTTGGGAAAAATATTAATATTTGGATTTACTTTATCTTTAGTTTTTCATTTACTGAATGGTATTAGACACCTTTTTTGGGATATAGGTCTTGGTTTTGAAATAAGTACAAGTAAAAAAAGTGGCTGGACAGTTGTAATGCTCACCTTCATTTTTACTCTAATTATCTGGCTTTCTGCTTATATAATCAAAAATACATATGAGTAATAAAATGAAAGAAAGTAAAAAAAATCTTGGATCTGCTAAATATGGAGCTCATCACTGGTGGCACCAAAGAGTTACAGCAGTAGCACTCACATTCCTATGTATCTGGTTAATAATCTCACTCACACTTTTAACCGGCTCTTCTTATGATGCTGCTTATAACTGGTTAAAACATCCATTGGTAACAGGTTTATCAATTCTAGTAGTTGTATTTACAATATACCACCTAAGCCTTGGATTGCAGGTAATTGTTGAAGATTATATTCATACAGAGATTACAAAAGTTATAACCTTGATGCTTATAAATTTTTCATGCCTGCTATTAGGGTTAACTTGTTGTCTATCTATTCTTTTTGTATTTTTTGGAGGAAACTAATTTAAATGAACAGCTCATATACATATACTGAACATTTCTATGACGTTGTAGTGGTAGGCGCAGGTGGCGCCGGGTTAAGGTCTGTAGTTGGAATGGCAGAGAGTGGTTTGAAAACGGCTTGTATAAGTAAAGTTTTTCCAACTCGATCTCATACAGTTGCAGCTCAGGGAGGTGTTTCCGCTGCTCTAGGAAATATGGGCCCAGATGATTGGCGCTGGCATATGTATGATACTGTAAAGGGTGCTGACTGGCTTGGTGATCAAGATGCAATTGAATACATGTGCAAAGAGGGGCCAGAAGCAATTGTTGAACTTGAACATTACGGCGTACCTTTTTCTAGAACAGATGATGGAAAAATATATCAAAGAGCTTTTGGGGGAATGACGACCAACTTTGGTGAAGGAACTGCTCAAAGAACATGTGCGGCTGCAGATCGAACTGGCCATGCAATGCTTCATACACTATATCAACAGAGTCTTAAACGAAAAGCAGAGTTTTTCATAGAATATTTTGCACTTGATCTCCTTATGGATGATGAAGGGAGATGTGTTGGAATAATTGCCTGGAATTTAGACGATGGCTCAATGCATGTATTTCGTGCTCAACTAGTTGTTTTAGCAACTGGTGGCTATGGTAGAGCATATTTTAGTTGTACATCCGCACACACATGTACCGGAGATGGAAATGCAATGGTATTGAGAGCTGGTCTACCACTCCAAGATATGGAATTTGTTCAATTCCATCCATCTGGTATTTATGGAGCTGGTGTTCTAATAACTGAAGGTGCTAGAGGTGAAGGGGGATACCTTTTAAACTCTGAAGGGGAGAGATTTATGGAGCGGTATGCACCAAGTGCTAAAGATCTTGCCTCAAGAGATGTAGTTAGCAGAGCTATGACCATAGAAATAAGAGAAGGTAGGGGTGTAGGATCAAATAAAGATCATATTCATCTTCACCTTGATCACCTTGACGCTAGTATACTGCAAGAGAGACTTCCTGGAATTTCTGAAAGTGCCAAAGTTTTCTCTGGTGTAGATGTGACAAAGGAACCTATTCCTGTTTTGCCAACTGTACATTATAATATGGGAGGTATACCTACAAATTATCAAGGCGAGGTTCTCAATCCATCAACCAAAAATGACAAAGAGACAGTTCCAGGACTTATGGCAGCAGGAGAAGCAGCTTGTGTTTCAGTTCATGGTGCAAACAGATTAGGTTCAAATTCTTTACTAGACCTTGTAGTATTTGGAAGGTCAGTTGCAAAAAGAGCAACTGAAATTGTTGAGAAAAACTCAGCACACAGACCATTACCAAAAAATTCACTGGAAAAAGCATTGGATAGGTTTGATAAATTCCGAAATGCTAACGGATCAACTCCTACTGCATCTATACGGCTTGAAATGCAGAAAACAATGCAAAATAATTGTGCTGTTTTTAGAACAGGTGAAGTATTGGAAGAAGGAAAAAAGCTAATGGATAAAGCCTTTCAACCCATGTCAGATATATCCGTAAGTGATCGTTCCTTGATATGGAATTCAGACTTAGTTGAAACTTTAGAATTAGATAACTTAATGGGTCAGGCATTAACCACTGTACATAGCGCTGCAAATAGAAAAGAAAGTAGAGGAGCACATGCCCGAGAAGACTTCCCTGAAAGAGATGATAAAAATTGGATGGTACATTCATTAAGCTGGGTTGATCAGAGTGGAAATGTACGTTTGGGTGAGAGAAAAGTACATGACTATACTCTTACAAATGAAATACAATATATTGCTCCAAAAGCAAGAGTCTATTAGTCAGAAAGAGGATTTCAATGGTTGAATTTACTTTACCTAAAAACTCAAAAATTAAAAAAGGGAAAAAACATCCATCTAAAGGTGTTGGAAAGACAAATAAAAATTTTAAAGTTTATAGGTGGAACCCTGATGATGAGAAAAATCCCCAGTTAGATACTTTTGAAATCAATTTAGATGATTGTGGGCCTATGGTATTAGATGCATTAATAAAAATTAAAAATGAAATTGATCCAACTTTAACTTTTAGAAGATCATGTAGAGAAGGTGTGTGTGGTTCATGTGCTATGAATATAGATGGGACTAATACACTTGCATGCACTAAATCTATTGAAGAAGTAAAAGGGGAAGTAAGTATTTTTCCATTACCTCATATGCACGTAGTTAAAGATTTAGTCACAGATATGAAAAAACTTTACGAGCAATATGCTTCGATTAAACCTTGGCTTCAATCAAACTCAACAAATCCTTCTAAAGAGAGATCTCAATCTAAACAGGAACGGGCTAAACTTGATGGTCTTTGGGAATGTATATTATGTGCATGTTGTTCTACAAGTTGTCCAAGCTACTGGTGGAACCCTGATAGGTATCTTGGTCCAGCTGTACTTCTCCAAGCTTATAGATGGATTGCTGACTCTAGAGATGAGAAAACTGGTGAAAGACTAGATAACCTTGAAGATCCATTTAGACTATATAGGTGTCATACCATTATGAATTGCACATCAGCTTGCCCAAAAGGACTTAATCCTGCAAAGGCAATTGCTGAGACTAAAAAACTCATGCATGAAAGAAGATAGGTATTTTTATTTTTTTTTGATTTTTTTATAAATGACTTTTTTATGAATAGACCAATATCCTATTACAATTCTTTGATAAAAAATAGAATTTTGGAGCATGACAATAGTCAAGAAAATCTAGTAATGTCCCTAGATAAACTTTATCTAGAAATAAAACATTTTCAAGAATCTCAAAAAAATTTAATTAAAAAAGTATTTTCCTCAAACAATAAAACCCCTCTTGGCCTTTATATATTTGGAAATGTGGGCCGGGGTAAATCTATGTTAATGGATATGTTTTGCAATACAAATGATATAGAAAAAATTAAAAGATTCCACTTTCATGCATTCATGCAAGATACTCATCTTAAAATCCGAGAGCAAAGAAATAAATCAAAAGCAGGTGATCCAATAAGCTATGTAGCCAAGTCTATTTTCTCTGAAATAAAGGTTTTATGTTTTGATGAGTTTCAGGTTAATGATGCAGCTGACGCAATGATTCTTAAAAGATTATTCCAGAAGTTATTTGAAATGGGACTAATTATAATTACGACATCAAACCAGCACCCAGACGATCTATATGAAGGTGGCATTAATCGTGAATTATTTTTGCCTTTTATAGATCTTCTCAAAGAAAAATGTAATATTTTTGAAATTGAAGGAGGTCGTGACTTTCGTTTAGAAAAACTTATTACCAATAAAGTATATTTTTTTCCTATCAATCCCAAGAATAAATCTGAATTCCATACACTTTTTGAAGAAATAAGTGGGAATAAAAATGCTGGCATTACTCAAATAAATTTACAAAGCAGGGTTATAGATATTGAGAAGTACTCAAATGGTATTGGTTTAATGAGTTTTGATAACTTATGTAATAAACCTCTAGGAACTCAAGAGTACATAGCAATAGCAAAAAACTTTAAAACTTTTTTTATTTCAGATATACCTATAATTGATAATCAACAAATTAATCAAATAAAAAGATTTATTAACCTAATTGATGTTCTGTATGATAATAATATTAGAGTAGTTTTTTTAGCCTCAGAGAGACCAGAAAAGCTTTACAAAGAAGGTTCGTTTCTTGCTGAATTTAAAAGAACATCATCTAGGTTATATGAGATGCAATCAGAGTCTTATCTAAAAAAAAATCACTCTTAAGAAAGGCTCAAGATACAAGACTAGTCATAATTGCAGTTGGGTAATCAATATTATTTTTCTGAAATAAATTTTTAATTAATTCATAATTTAATTTGTTATTTAAATACACATCTTTTCTATGCATCCCATTAAGAATAAATATAGAATCTATACCACTTTGATTAGCTCCTTTTATATCAGTTAGTGGGCTATCTCCGATTGCAACGAAATCACTTAAATCATAATTTTCAAACATACTTAAACACTCCAAGTAAGCAGCTTGATTAGGTTTACCTAAAGAAATTACCTCTCCTCCCATTTCCTTATATTTTTGAGCTATTGACCCGGCACAAAGGACATACTTTTCACCTCGCATAACAGATAGATCAGGGTTTGCACAAACAAGCTTTAGAGAAAGATCAATTCCTGATCTTAAGATAGCATTATAATCATCCACCATATCAGTTTCATCGTTTTGTGGACCAATTATTAAGATATAATCCGCATTTTTTATATTAACAGTTTCATTATCAATTAAATCATCTGTTAAATAATCATTACCTAGGGGTGAGATTTTATAGTATGACTTAGTTCCTGAGTTTTTTGAGGAATAGTTTAAATAATTAAAAATTAGTTCTCCAGACGTTATTACCTTATCATAAAGATGATTAGAAATACCTATTTTTCTAATTTGTTCAATTACTGCATCAGATCTTCTAGGTGAATTAGATAACAAAATAATTTTTTTTCCAGAGGATCTAAGTATTTGCATTGATTCTACTACCCCTGGATAAGGCTTCTGACCATTATGCACTACTCCCCATAGGTCCAAAATAATTACTGAATAATTATCTAGCATTCTTATCGTTTTAAATATTTTTAACTCATCAAAAACTTTATTGTCTTTTGCCATATTTTTTCCCTAGCTTAAGTACTTAGAATTTTTACTTCCAACTGCTTCAGATATATTATTAAATCTATCTTTTTTCATATTAATAATAATTTGTTTTTTTATTAATTCGACTATTTTAGGACCTTTAAAAATTAAAGCACTATAAATTTGCAAAGCCGTCGCTCCTGCACAAATTTTTTCATAAGCATCCTCACCTGAGCTGATTCCACCTACACCTATAATTGGTATTTTCCCTTTTGAATATTTATAAGCTATAGCTAGCTTCTTGGTAGATAAATTAAAAATAGGCTTACCCGAAAGACCTCCAGTTTGATTTCTATTTTTATTTTTTAAATTTAATCTTCTTTCAGAGGTTGTATTTCCAATTATTAATGCATCTACTTTATATTTAAGTGATAAATCAACAACTCTATTAATATGTAAGTCAGATAAATCAGGAGATATTTTTAAAATAATTGGAATTTTTTTTAATTCTAACGGGAATAGTTGCCTCTCTTTTCTAACTTTATCAAGAAGATTTTTCAGATTATTTTCATCCTGTAAATCTCTTAGGCCAGGTGTATTTGGTGAAGAAATATTTATTACTATATAGTCAACAGAATTTATAAATGTTTTTAAGCCCTTTACATAGTCATTAAAAAAATCTTTTGTATCTCTGTTAGCGCCCAAATTTACACCTACAATTATTGGCTTATCTCTTACTTTATTAATATTCTTTAATACCGAAAAATGACCTGCATTATTAAAGCCCATTCTATTAATTACAGCTTCATCTTCCTTTAGCCTATATAATCTTGGTTTTGGGTTTCCATCTTGAGGTATTGGTGTCACAGAACCTACTTCAATAAAACCAAATCCAAGCTTATGAATACCATGAATAGCTTCACCATTTTTGTCTAAGCCTGCAGCTACTCCTATTGGGTTTGATAAATTTAGACCTGCAATAGAGGTTCTTAACCTTATGTCATCATTAAGATTTTTATAAAAAAAATTCCTTAACTTAAAGTATCTGATTGTAAATTTATGAATTAACTCTGGATCGAATAAAAAAAGAACTGATCTTAAAATTGGATATAAATTAAACATATTAACAGCATTAGTTATTAGTTATTAATTTTCCTTCTACAGCCTTCATAATCAAATCTGAGTATCTGTCTTTACCATATAATTCTATAAATGAGCCTATCCTAGGGCCCTCAGTTTGACCAAATAAAATCTCATATTGTGCTTTGAACCAATCTTTTAAATTATCGAAACCAGATGTTTTTCCTATTTCATATACTTTTGTTTGTATAGAATCAGAGTCGTCATTTGTTGAATTATCCATTAGAGACTTGCTAAGTTTTAGTAAAGCCTCAAGTTCTTTTTCATTAGGTGTTCTATATTTTTTACTTGGCTTTACAAAATCTCTATAATAATAAGTAGAGAATTTTATTAGCTTCATAAGCTCTTTAGAAAAGAGTGATTTATCTTTGGAAATATACTTTTCAACAAACCCCGACAATATATCGGTATCTTCAGTGTTACATACACTCGCAAGGTTCAGAAGAATCCCAAAAGAAATAGGTATATTTTCACTTGGTGGGTTGCCTGAATGGATATGCCAAACAGGATTATCATACCTTTTATCCATATCATTCTCTTGATTGTATTTTTCTAAAAATATTATATACTCGTTCACTGCCTTAGGAATAACGTCAAAGTATAATCTTTTAGCTTTTTTTGGAGATTGATACATAAATAGAGATAAACTTTCCTGAGAAGCATAAGTTAGCCACTCGTCAATTGAAATTCCATTACCTTTTGATTTGGAAATTTTTTCTCCTTTATCATCCAAAAAGAGTTCATAAGTATAATTTAATGGAATTGTTCCTCCAATAACTTTGCATATCTTATTTGATAAATTTACAGACTCAATTAAATCTTTACCTGACATTTCATAATCAACATTTAGAGATTTCCATCTCATAGCCCAATCAACTTTCCATTGTAATTTACATAACCCTCCTGTAACTTTTGTTTCAATTTTTTTTCCATCTCCTCTCTCATAAACAATTGTTTCAGAATTGATATTTCTTTCTACTACGGGGGCTTGAAGAACTACACCAGTTTCAGGACAAATAGGTAAAAAGGGACTATATGTTTTTCTTCTTTCTAAGCCTAATGTTGGAAGTATAATACCCATTATCTCATCATAATTTACTAATACATCTAAGAGGGTATCATTGAATTCTCCTGCAAAATAACTTTCTGTAGAACTTTTAAATTCATAATCAAAGCCAAAAGCATCAAGAAAATCACATAATTTTGCATTATTATGATCTCCAAAACTTTTATGAGTTCCAAATGGGTCAGGTATATTAGTTAGAGATCGACCCAAATAGTGATTGATTTCTTCTTTATTAGGAATATTATCAGGTAATTTTCTTAGACCATCTAAATCATCTGAAAAAGCTATAAGTTTAGTTGGAATACTCGATATTTCTTTGAAAGCATTCCTAACCATTGTTGTTCTGGCAACCTCACCAAAAGTTCCTATATGGGGTAGGCCAGACGGGCCATAACCAGTCTCAAACAAAATATACCCCTTGGCCGGAGGGGAATCTTTATACCTATTTAGAATTCTTAAAGCTTCCTGAAAAGGCCATGATTTTTGTTTAATATTGTCAATTTTTTTTAACATCTATGCCTACTTTATTTTGATAATTCAAAAATATACAAATTAATTTTTGATGTTTAAAGCATTAATTATATTTGAAACAATTTTATGACCAACATTATCATTAAGTGACAAAATTGATTCTGGGTGAAATTGTAGGCCAAAAATTGGTAATTTTTTATGAGTAATTCCCATAATTAAACCCTCTTCAGTTTTAGCATTAATTAAAAAATCATCTGGGACATTATTTACAATAATTGAATGATATGCCCCAACTTCACATGGTGATAGAATATTTTTAAATATCCCTTTTGAATCATGATGAACAATCCACCTTTTACCATGTCTTGGCTCACTCAAGAGAGATAATTTTCCACCAAAAGCCTCAGCAATCCCTTGCATTCCAAGGCAAACACCAAATTGTGGGATTTTAAGATCAGCAAGCCTCAAAATCAGTGAGGGTAATTTAAAATCTGAAGGAGTGCCTGGACCAGGAGAGTGAACAACTAAATCTGGTTTTTTTTCAATAATATTTTCGAGATCAACATCACTTCTAAAAGTATATACACTAGCTCCATTTTGACGAATATAATCTGCTAAAGTGTGGATAAATGAATCTTCATTATCAAGCATAACAACACATATTTCTTTTTTAGAAATAATAGCGCTACTTTTAACTGAATTACCTTTCTTTGAATTAATTATTTTAAAGAAAGCATCAGCTTTAATTCTTGTTTCTTCTGCTTCCTCTTCTCCTTTTGAATCCCAGACCAGTGTCGCGCCTGCTCTATATATTGCAGTATTATCTTTTAAATGGACTGTTCTGATAGTTATACCAGTGTTTACATTACCATTGAAAAATAAAGCCCCAACGGCTCCTCCGTACCATTCGCGGGGACTTGTTTCAAGTTTTTCAATCATCGAAACAGCAGCTTTTTTAGGAGCTCCAGTTAATGTCACTGCCCACATGTGACTAAGAAAAGCATCAAGACCTGAGAAATTTTCACGTAACTCTCCTTCTACATGATCAACTGTATGAAATAAGCCTGCATATCTCTCAATCATCCTCCGATCAATAAGTTTTATAGTACCTGGCTTGCATATCCTAGATTTGTCATTACGATCTACGTCAGTACACATAGTTAGCTCAACTTCATCTTTTTCTGAATTAAGAAGTTTACGAATATTCTTCTCATCTTCCATAGGATTTAGACCTCTTTTAACAGTTCCAGAAATTGGGCAAGATTCAACTCTAGAACCTTCAACTCTAACAAACATTTCTGGGGAAGTTCCTATGAGCTGTTCGTCACCAAATTGAAGAAAAAATTCATAAGGGCTTGGATTCACTCTTTTCATTTTATTGAAAAGAATAGATGGCTCCATATAATAATCTGAGTTAAACGATCTTGATAGAACCACCTCAAATATATCTCCTCTTCTCATTGCATCTCTTGCAGTATTAACCATATGACTGAATTTTTCATCTGATACATCTACACTAATTTCACCATCAACAATTTGTTTTATATTAGTTTTATTTATTATTTTTTTTCTCTCTTTATTTAAAGTAGAAATATTATTTTGAGTTTTAGAATTATTTTTATCTGAGAAATAATATTTATACTTGAGCATTAATTCCTTTTTTCTGTCATAAATAAATATTTCATCAGGGAAAAAAAGTTTTAATATATTTGTTTTTTCCAGTCTATCTATCTTCTTATTTGGTTTTTCAAATTGATAAATTAGATCAAAACCAAATGCACCATAAAGTCCTAAATGCTGGTCACCTATACCAAGAAAATCATTCATCATTGAACGTAAAGGAGTAAAAATACTTGGCTGTAAACTTCTATCTTCTTCCGTAAAAACCTTTTGTGTATATTGAATTTCAATTATAATTTTACTTTGATCAATTGAGGTAAGTTTGATATCTTTATTATTAAAAAAAACTGGCCTAAGTAAATATAGAAGATTTTCACCTCTTTCATTTAGTGATTCTATAGTTAATTTTCCATTAGTACCTGTAAAAATTAAAGGAGGATCAATTATCCCAAAGTCCCATTGACTGTACCTGTCTGGAAATTCTACTCCTGAAGATAGGTATACTCCTAAATTATCATCTAAACCTTCAATAATTGAAGTAATTTGACTTTCATCATCTAATCTAGTGACTTCTCTAAATACATTTATACCAGATTTAGTTTTAAATATTTTTTCCATAAATACCTAGAAATGCTAAATTTTTTAATCAAGTCTTATTGATAATTTTTTGAAAACAATACAATTATAAACTTATAAGACCATTTCACTTATTACTAATCTAATTTAGAATAATTACAAAACATTAATTGAATTAATATAATTTTTTTTAAGGGTTTAAATATGAATGATACTTTTTTACAAAGAATATCAATAAACATTTCAGATATTGACCAATCAGAGAGTTTTTATACAAATGTTCTAGATTTTTCTAAAGTCTACCATAAAAACATCCCTTTAAGTAGATTATCAGGTTTTCCAATAAATCAAAAAAATAAACATGGCAACCTGGAACTTATGATTCTGTCCCAAGGAATCTCTAAACCAATGCTTGGATTGATGAAAACCACTCCTTATATTGAAAAAAAATCTGCCGCTCTAGTCTTTTATACAAACAGAATTAAATATATATACGAAAATTTTACAAAATATGGAGGGAACATAACAATGGAAATCCGAGATGGCGAAAGCTATGATATGGAAAAAAATAAAATGAGACCCTCATTAGTGATAATGGGCACAGACCCTAATAATCATTTTATAGAAGTTATCCAATTTACTAATAATTAGATTAGTTAAAAGTTTTATTTCATATAGTTCTTGGGTATTTTTATTCGATTTTTTCTTGACCAGAATACATATTCAGCTTATTTATTAACTGTGGTGATTTGAGCCGACCGGCTTGCGGCCACAAAAAATACTCAGCTTAAAAGGTCGGATGCTCGTTAAATAAGAGCTCTATCCTTGGGCTTATAATTTTTTAATGGAGCACAATATGAAAATTAATCCCAATACTAAATGGCACCAGCAGACTAATGTTATTCACTCTGGGTTTTCCAGATCCCAAAATAATGAGACAAGTGAACCAATATACTTAACTTCTGGATATATTTACAAAACAGCAGAGGAAGCTGAAAGGAGATTTTTAGGAGAGAGTGAAGGTTTTATTTATTCTAGATATGGCAATCCAACAGTAAATTCTTTTGAAACCAAATTATCCAACCTTGAAGGCTGTGAAAAATCGATTGCAACCTCCTCAGGAATGTCAGCAGTTTCTTCAACACTTTTATCCCTTTTAAAATCAGGTGACCATATTATATCTTCTAGAGCACTATTTGGTTCTTGTAGGTATGTGATTGAAGATATCCTACCCAAGTTTGGCATAGATGTAACTTTTATAGATGGTATTGATTTAGATCAGTGGGAAAGTGCTATGAAACCAAATACCGCATGTGGTTTCCTTGAATCACCATCAAATCCAATGCTTGAAATTTGTGATATAAGTAAAATATCAAAAATCTTGCGTTCAAATAAAGCTAAACTAATTGTTGATAACGCTTTTTCTACTTCGATAATTCAAAAACCAATCAAACTTGGCGCAGATATAGTAATATATTCTGCGACAAAACATATTGATGGCCAAGGCAGGTGTCTAGGAGGTGCTATTATGGGTGATGAAGAATTTATCGAAAATACTTTAAGACCTTTTACCCGACATACTGGGCCAGCTTTAAGCCCCTTTAATGCTTGGGTGCTTAATAAAGGCTTAGAGACCCTTGAAATAAGAATAGAACGTCACTGCAGAAATGCCTTAGAAGTGGCTAGGGAGCTATCAAAAAATAAGAAAATTAAAAAAATAATTTTTCCTGGTTTACCCTCTCATCCCCAATATGATTTAATCAAAAAACAGATGAATAATTCGGGTTCAATCGTAACTTTTCAAATTGATGGTGGGAAAAAAGATACATTTAATTTCTTGAATAATTTAGAACTTATAGCAATTTCAAATAATCTTGGTGATAGCAAAAGCCTTATAACCCACCCATTTACAACAACACATCAAAGACTTAACCTTATAGAAAAAGAAAAACTAGGAATTGCTGATAATATTGTAAGACTTTCTGTAGGCCTAGAGAATATAAATGATATTATATATGATTTACAAAAGTCACTTGAAACAATTTAATTTATAATATTTATTATTATATATTGCTAATTAATAAATAAGAAAGGAATTACTTTAATTGTACGATACAATTACCAGAAATATACAGGTTAGCGTTGAACCCCTTTTTTTAGAAGAAGAGTCTGTCCCAGAAAATAATCATTACGTTTGGGCATATAAAGTAACAATTTACAATCGGGGTAAAGAAAAAGTGCAACTTTTAAATAGATATTGGAAAATTACAGACTCTAAAGGTATTGTAAAAGAAGTTAAAGGGTCTGGGGTTGTTGGGGAACAACCAGTAATAAGCCCAGGAGGAAGTTATCAATATATGAGCGGCGCTCCATTGCCCACACCTTCTGGATTAATGGAAGGAAATTACGAAATGGTTAATGACCTAGGAGAGTCATTTGATGTTGAAATCCCTTTATTCTCACTTGACAGCCCTCATGAAAAAATTAGACCAAATTAATTTTAAACAAATATTTTTTAGAAATAACATTTTAAATTGATTGAGTTACGTTCAATATTTTATTTTTTAGGCATTCTTCTTATTAGCCTTGGAATAATTATGCTTATTCCACTATTAGTTAATTTAACAAATAGTAACATCTTTTGGGATAATTTTCTTAACTCATCATTGATTTCAATTTTTTTAGGAACTTGCTTAATTATTGTGACAAGAGGTACAAAAAAAAATTTAAATGTAAAACAAATTTTTGTACTAACCAGCGCTAGTTGGCTCACCACAGCAATAATAGCAGCACTTCCATTCTATTTAGGTGAATTAGATATAAGTTATACTGACGCATTTTTTGAATCAATGTCTGGAATAACTACTACTGGCTCAACAATTATTTCTGGACTAGATGAATGTTCACCTGGAATTCTAATTTGGAGGGCAATGCTTCAATGGTTTGGTGGAATTGGTTTTGTGGTTTTAGCTATAGCCGTACTTCCAGGATTAAGAGTTAGCGGTAATCAGCTTTTTCAGACAGAATTTTCTGATAGCTCTTCAAGAGCTAGGTTACGCCTCACTTCTTTAGCTACTTGGATAGGAACAATTTATATATTATTTACGGTGATATGTGCCGGTTGTTACTGGTTAGCTGGAATGAAAGGTTTTGATGCAATAGTTCATTCAATGACAACTATTGCTACGGGCGGTTTTTCAACATCAGACTCTTCTGTAGGAATTTTTGCTAACCCTTATATAGAAATAATAGCTATAATTTTTATGGTTATTGGAAGTCTGCCATTTTTTATATACGTTATGGCTGCACGTGGCCAGGTAATTAGACTATTTAGTGACACACAAGTTCATTGGTTTTTTTATGTACTTATTTCTGCCATAGCTGCAATCACTTTTTGGCAAGTAAAATATAACAATATTAATTTTTTAACAGCTTTGAGAGAAGCTGCATTTAATGTGACTTCAATTATTACAGGCACAGGTTTTTCAACAGTTGATTATTGGCAATGGGGAGGTTTTCCAGGAATATTATTTTTATTTCTAATGTTCATAGGTGGATGCGCCGGATCTACTTCATGCAGTATAAAATTATTTAGATACCAAATATTATATGCAACGTTACGTGCTCAATTAGCTAACTTAATCAGACCTCATCATGTTTATATACCAAAATATAATGGCGAACCTATTTCTAATAACATTTCTGATACCGTTTTTGCCTTTTTCTTCATATTTTTATTAACATATGCTTTATTAGCTTTTCTTCTATCCCTACTTGGAGTTGATTTTATTACAAGTATATCTAGCGCTGCAACAGCTATAACCAACGTGGGGCCTGGGCTTGGCAATATTGTTGGCCCTGCAGGTAATTTTTCTTCTTTACCAGATTTGGCTAAATGGTTGCTTTCTTTAGGAATGCTTTTTGGAAGATTAGAAATTTTTGTAATTTTAGTTCTATTTACTAGATCTTTCTGGAAAAATTAATGAAAATTTTTTTAAGATATGAAATAATAAATTATGGAATCGACTAATTCAAAAATTATTCTAGAAAAATTAATAAATTTTAACTCTACTAGTAGCGAGTCTAATTTAGACTTAATTTTATTTATTCAAAGTTACTTAGAAAGCTATAAAATAAAAAGTGAGATTATTTTCAATGAAGAAAAGACTAAAGCTAATTTACACGCAATCATTGGCCCATCCGAAAAACCAGGGGTAGTACTCTCTGGACATACTGATGTAGTTCCAGTAGATGGACAAAAATGGGATACTGACCCTTTTAAATTGTCAGAAAAAGCAAATAAACTTTTTGGCAGAGGGACTGCTGATATGAAAAGTTTTTTAGCTGTTGCCCTAGCTATGGTCCCTGTAATGGTAAAAAAAAATTTAAAAAAACCGATTCATTTAGCTTTTTCTTATGATGAAGAGGTTGGGTGTCTAGGGGCTCCTTCACTTGTCGATCATATTTCTAAATACTCAATCAAACCATTAGTTGTTATTGTTGGCGAGCCTACAAATATGGAAATTGTAAACAGCCATAAAGGAGTTATGGGTTTTATGACTTCTCTTACAGGACTAGAAGGCCATTCAAGTGCTCCAGAAAAAGGTTTAAATACAATAATATATGCCTCCAAGCTTATAAACTTTATAAATACACTTTATGAAGAAGAAAAATTAAATAAGAACCCAATTTTTGATCCTCCATATACAACAATCCATATAGGGACAATTCAAGGAGGTTCCGCACTAAATATTATTCCAAAGAAATGCTCATTTGTTTGGGAATACAGATATTTACCTGATCAAGAATCAAACAATATAATTGATAAATTTAACTCTTATGTAACAGAAACTTTATTACCAGAAATGAAAGTAGTTTATAAAGATGCAAATATATCAACTAGGCAAATTGCACATGTACCTCCATTAAAATCTTCAAATGATACAGAAATTGAAAACCTAATAATGAAACTAGCAAAGTCAAATACAGTTAAAACTGTATCTTATGGAACTGAAGGTGGTATCTTCCAGAAAAAAGATATACCTACAATAGTGTGTGGGCCAGGCAGTATAGATCAAGCTCATAAGGCAAATGAATTTATTAAGATAACTGAAATTGAAAAATGTGAGAAATTTTTAATTCAATTATTAGGTTTTCTCGAACAAGATTAAATAAGATGTTTTTTAAAATGTTTATTTATTTGTTTATATAGCTCTTCATCCAAAAGCATTATTATTTTTTCACAAATTTCAAAATATATCATTAAATCTTCATTAATACTTAAATTTTTCGTATCTGACTTACTTAAAAAAACTTCTGAATTAATTTTTGAAATAATAAAACCTCGTTCGTTAATTATTTGAATTTCGACCTTTAAAACAGCATAGTATGATGTAGATGATTTATTATTGAATAGATTTATTATAGCTGATTTTTGTGAATTTTTTTTAGTATTCTTTTTTAATGAAGCTTCTTTTATTACAATTCTTAGTCTTTTATTATTATCTAAAGTATTAAATTTATAAAGAAAGTATCTAGAAGCTATCTCTGATAGAGTTTCTTCGTAAAGATGATCCACATTAGGTCTTTTTAAAGGGGGCTTGTAAATACTTATTATTTCAATTTCACTTATATTTAAAGAAATCTTTTCTAAATGATCAAAATTAAGTTTTAAGTTTGAAAAAGGAGCTGGTGATTGGCAAGATATTAAAGACAAAGAAAATACGATTATGAAAATATAGTTTAACTTCGCCATCTAATTTTATTTGTTAAGACACCAAAGCAAAATAGATTTTTGAATATGTAATCTATTCTCTGCTTCTTGCCAAACAACTGAGTTATTTCCATCAATTACACTTTTAGCTACCTCTTTATCTCTATAAGCAGGCAGGCAATGCATAAATATAGCATTATTTGTAATTTTCATTATTTTATCTGTAACTTTATATGGAGCTAATGAATTAATTTTTTTTTGATTTTTAAGATCTAAAATAGTAGTATTTGAGTTATCTCCCATTGACATCCATACATCTGTTATTACACAGTCAGCATCAATTGCCGCCTCTTCCGGATCTTCAAATACCGATACATTACCTCCATTTGCATTTGAATTTGCAATTACAGCATGGTCAATATCAATATTTTTTGGAGCTGAAATAATAAAATTAAAATTAAACTTAGAAGATGCATGAACCCAGGATTGGGTTACATTATTATAATCTCCATACCAAACAAAATTCTTATTTTTGACATCACCTTTTAATTCAATAAATGTCATTAAATCTGCTAATACTTGACATGGATGACTCTTATTTGTTAATCCATTTATTATTGGCACAGATGCATAATCTGACATTTCTAATAAACTTTCGTGCTTAAGACACCTTAGCATTATAACATCAACATATTTTGATAAAACCCTAGATGTATCAGCAATACTTTCTCCCCTACCTAACTGCATTTCTCCTGAATTCAAAACTAGCAACTCACCTCCTAATTGACGAATTGCCACATCAAAAGATACTCGTGTTCGGGTGGAAGGAATTTCAAAAAGTAGGGCTAAAACATGATTAACCAGAGGTTTATCTTTATCTAATTGACCATTAAGAAAACCTATACGATTTTTTTTTCGAATTATTGCATCATTGATTAAATTCTTAAGTTCAGTAGAATCAATTAAGTCAATATCTAATAAATTAGGCATACTCTATTTAGTCCAATTTTCTATAGATTCATCAATTATATTACAAGCTTTATCAATATCAATTTCGTTTACAACCAGAGGCGGTAAAAGTCTTATAACATTGTCTCCTGCTGGAACTGTTAACAAACCATTTTTCCTAAATAAATCTACTAGGCCTTCTGTGGAGCAATTAAACTTTAGACCTAGCATAAGACCCGTTCCTCTAATCTCTGCAAGTTTTGCTTTATGTTTTATTTGAATTTTATTTAATTGGATCTTTAATTTTGCTCCTAAATTAGTCACTTGAGTTAAAAAATTATCACCCAAGACAGTATCAATTACTGCATTGCCTGCAGCCATCGCTAATGGATTTCCACCAAATGTTGATCCGTGCGTTCCAGGTAACATACCGGCAGCAACTTTCGCAGTTGATAAACATGCTCCAACAGGAAAACCTCCTCCAAGACCCTTTGCTGAAGCCACTAAATCAGGCGTAAAATCCCATCTTTGATGAGCAAAAAGATTTCCTGTCCTACCAATCCCAGTCTGAACTTCATCAAAACATAATAGAATTTCATTTTTATCAGTTAGGTCTTTAACTTGATAAATAAATTCATCAGGAAAAACTCTTATTCCACCTTCGCCCTGAATTGGCTCCAAGAGAATTGCTGCAGTATTGTCTGATATTGAATTTTTTAGTTCACTTATATCAAAAAATGAGACTTGATCAAATCCATCTAAGTGTGGGCCAAAGCCATCTAAATGCTTCTTCTGATTTCCAGCAGACAATGCTGCTAGAGTTCGTCCATGAAAGGCTCCCTCAAAAGTTATAATCCTATACTTTTCTGGTTTATTTATATGATTAAAATATTTTCTTACTACTTTAATTAAGCACTCAATAGACTCTGCGCCTGAATTAGTAAAAAAAACTGTTTCTGCGAAAGAATTATTAACAATTTTATCTGCTAATTGTCTTTGTCCTTCGATAGTATATAGGTTTGAAAGGTGCCATACCTTATCTATAGCATTTTTGAGAGCTTTGGTTAATACAGGATGACTGTGTCCCAAAGAAGTTACAGCTATCCCTGATGAAAAGTCTATATAGCTTTTTCCATTATTATCATATAAATATGCACCTTGACCACTTGTAAAGGTCAATTCTGATGGTGCATAAGTCGGCATAATAGAACTTATCAAATAATTTCCTCTCTTAAAAAAAATTAACTTTTTAACTTATAACCCTTATGAATTATATAATAACCAACAATAAACATAATAACATTTAAACCCAAAAGATAAATTAAACCAACACTTAAATTACTATCTGAGTAACCTATGAAGCCTGATCTAAATCCATCTATCATATAAAAAAATGGATTAAAAAGTGTAAACTTTTGGAATATCTCAGGAAGTCGGTCTACTGAATAAAAGGTTCCAGAAAGAAAAGATAACGGTGTAATTATAAAATTTGTTATTGTAGCTATTTCATCAAACTTATATGCCCAGATTCCAACAATTACTCCTACAAGAGATAGGAGCATAGAACCTAAGAAAGAGAAAGAAAGAATAAAGAAAAAATTATGAAAACTTAGATCAACAAAAAAATATAATACAAACGCAACAAAAGCTCCAACGACAACACCTCTAGTCGCACCTCCAAGAGTAAGGCCTATCAAAAGCTCAATAGAAGTAAGAGGTGGCATTAATATATCAACAATATTTCCCTGCAGTTTTGAAATCATTAAACTGGAGGTGGCATTAGAAAATGCATTCTGAATGATAGCCATCATAATTAGACCAGGCACAATAAATTGATTAAATGGAATTCCAGCAACATCAATATTTCCTCTACCAATTGCAATAGAAAAAACTATAAGAAATAATATTGCAGTCATGGCAGGAGCAACTAAAGTTTGCATTGGCATACCCATAAAACGTAAAAATTCTTTTTTATAAAGAGTAAAAACACCGTACCAATTAAATAAACCATACTGTTTATTTGGTGCTGGACCATTTTCATATAAACTCATTCATTTTCCCCATCATAAAAAATTAATTTTTTTCGCTTTTTTTCAAATTTATATTAACAGAAGTAGAGCTACCTTTTTTATCTTCACCAAAATAAACCGTATTATGGGGATATGGAATTTCAATATTACTTTCATCAAAAGCATATTTTATCCTTCTATTAAATTCTCGATTTACAGACCATTGCAACCCAGGTTTAGTTTTAATCCTAATTTTAATTATAACAGCAGAATCGTCAAATCTCTCTAAGCCCATAACCTCCAGTTGATCAATAATATTTTGTTTATATGTTTCATCATTTCTCAAATCATCAAAAACATTCTTGATTATATCAATTACGAAGTCAGTGTCTTCTTGATAGGAAACCCCAATCTCAGATACAACAAAAGAATAATCTCTCGTCATATTAACAATAGTATCAACTGATGAAAAAGGTATCGTATGAATTCTTCCCTTTAAGTCCCTTAATTTTATTGTCCTAATAGTCATTCCTTCAACTACGCCAGAGTGATTTGCAACCTCTATCACATCACCTATAGCGAGAGTATTCTCAAATACAATAAATGCACCAGTGATAATATCTTTAACTAAAGTTTGAGCCCCAAATCCAATAGCTAAACCAATTATTCCTGCACCTGCCAAAAGTGGAGCAATATTTATACCAATCTCTGAAAGGATAATGATAGTAGATGTAATAATTATTAAAATCAGAATTGCATTCCTTGCTAAAGGCAACAAAGTTCTGATTCTATTTCCAGACCTATCCAAATTTGCTTTTAATAAAACTCTATCTATAGCTGAACTTATTAAAGACCATAAAATTAAGGATAGAATAATTACCAATACAATTGTCAAGGTTCTTGAAACTAACTGGAAACCAAAATCTGAACTAAAGTATTTAATTACATCAATATTAAATATTTTTAATATCAATAGTATTGACATTAAAAATATAGAAAAAGTAATAATCTTTCGCGCAAAAATTATATATCGATTGTTTTTTGAAAAATTTTCTGAATCAATTTCAGTTTTATTCAATAAAACTTTATTTAAAGCTATCCTGACTAAGCGAATTAGAAAAAATGAAAACAAAATAATTGCTAATGATTTGATAATACTAATAAATAATTTATTTATATCAATACTTGATACATTAAATTTTATTTTTTTTATTAAGCTAAATTTATTCTCATTACTTTCTAAATTAACTTTTTCAATCAATATTAAAGACTCAATAATACTAATTATTTCCTTTACTTTTTCTGGATCATTTAAACTGTCGAAAAGGAATCTCAAATTTTTTTTGTCATCTTCAGTCAATTGACCAAGCATGTTCTTTTGTGAAGCTGATCCAGAAATATCTTGAGCATAAGCTGGGGCAGAGCCAGAAAAGAAGACTACTAATGTAAAAAACGACAAAAAAGCCATTAATTTAAATTTTAATTTCATTCTTTAACTTTCAGTTAACCGAAAGGTAAGACTTTATTAATATATAATATAACATAAATACCATTAATTTCGTAATTAGAGTATTAGTGAAAACAATCATAACTTATTTTTATTTATAAAGAAATATTTCAAAATGAAAAATATTATAAAAGAAAATAACTCAGAAAAGATTGAAAGTATAATAGATATATGTATTAATGACTTTAACAATAATCAAGCTGAAAAATCAATTAAAGTTCTAGAAAATCAAATTATATCGAACTCTCACCCTAAACTTTATTTTACACTCGGTAATATGCATCTTGCCAAGGGAAACTACCAAAAATCAATAAAATATCTTTTAGAAGCCTCAAAACTTGCCCCAGGTGTTGCTGAAATATTTAATAACTTGAGTAATGCTTACCTATCAGATGGTAATTATACAGAGTCTGAAGTTTCAGCCACACGTTGTATAGAGATTAATAATAATTTTGCCGAAGGCTGGATTAGCCTGGCTAATGTTAGACTGAAATTAAATAAAGTTGGTGAGGCTATAGATGCTCTAAATATTGCATTACGTATAAATCCTAAAAAGTATGAGGCATTAATCAACCTTGGTAATATCTTTTTTGATATTAATGAGATAGATAAGTCTCTAGAGTTATTTAAAAAAGCACTATTTATTAATAATAATTCTGTTGATGCACATAATGGCCTTGGTTTAATAAATACTGCATTAGGCAAAACTAATGAAGCAATTAAAGATTTTCATAATGCACTTAAAATAAACCCAAAAGATATAAATGTTTTAGCAAATCTTGCTACTATTTACGCTAATAGTGATAGACTCGAAGAAGCAATAATTTTATATAGAGACGCTCTATCTTTTCAGACAGAGAATATTAAACTTCTGATGAATTATGCTTTTGCTCTTCAAAATATAGGAAGACATGAAGAAGCTAATAAAAATTTTAAGAAAGCTTTTTCATTAGATAAAAATAACAAAAATTTATTACCATATCTTGTTAATTCTGAAATGGAGTTGTGTAATTGGAAAAATTATAGCTCAAATATGGAGAAATTAATAAAACTTCCCAGCCAAAAAATAGAAGACCCAATTTCACCATTTGCATTAGCAAATAGCTCAGCTAGTCCTAAGATAAGACAGAAAGCAGCAATAAATTTTATAAAAAAAATAGAAAATAATGTTTCAACATTCAAAAAGAAATTTGACCATAAATATACATTAAATAAATTTAGTAAAATGCTAAGAGTTGGATATATTTCTCCGGATTTTTGTGACCACAGTTTAGGCCATAGCTTTCTACCAATAATTAAAAATCATAGTAGGGTTGAATTTAGTTTTCATGGATTTTCAACCAAAGTTTCAAATGATCTGATCTCAAGGAAAATAAATAAACACTTTAATTCTTTCCATGATATTTCTAGCTCGAGCACTATTGAAGCAGCCAAAACTATATATAATCAAAAGATTGATATCTTAATAGATTTAGCTGGTCATACAAGGAATGCTCCTCTCGAAATACTATCTTTAAAGCCAGCGCCAATTCAAGCGCACTATCTTGGCTATGGAAGTACTATTGGCTCGAAAAATATTGATTGGCTAATTTCCGATAAAATACATACGCCAAATGAGCTGTTTGAATTCTGCAGTGAGTCACTGGTTCTACTCCCAAATAGCTTCATGACTGCAGAATACTTAGAAATAAAAAAACAAAAAATATCAAAAGAAAATGAAAATTTACCCGAAAATAATATTGTTTTTGCGAACTTTAACTCACCTAGTAAACTTGACCCCATAAGCTTTGAAAGCTGGATGATTATTCTTAAAAATGTGCCAAAAAGTATTCTTTGGTTAAAAATTACATCAGTGCAAGCCCAGAAAAATTTGGCCAATGAGGCAGAAAAATTAGGAGTTAATCCAAATAGATTAATTTTTGCTGAAAGAAAATCAAAAAAAGAACATTTAGCAAGACTTAAACTTGCTGATATCTGCTTAGATAATTTCTATCATAATGGCGGGGTAACAACCCTTGATGCATTAAATTCTGGAATACCAGTAGTGACATTAAAAGGTATTAATCACACTGAAAGAACTGGATCTTCAATACTATCTGCTGCCGGCCTGCACTCATGTATAAAAAACAATAAAGATGAATACATAAGTTTTTGTATAAATTTAGGCCTTCAAAAATTCGAACTTGATAGACTTAAGTCAAATATTAGAGATAGAGTTAGGTATTCTCCATTATTTAACAACCATCTTCTATCCAAAAATTTAGAGAATAGTTTTAAAAAAATGTATCAATGTTGGTTAAGTGATACTAAACCTAAATTTATAGAAGTATAAAGCCTATAAGTTATGAGATTTTAAAACCATCATTTTGTGAGTTTGCATTTCATGAATAGTATAAGGTATCCCTCCTACGCCATGCCCTGATTGTCTAGATCCTGCAAATGGCATCCAATCTACTCTGAAGGCAGTATGGTCATTTATCATTACCGCTGATGCATCAAGCTCAGAATATGCTTTCATTGCTAAGTCAATATTACTTGTGAAAATTGAAGCCTGAAATGCAAATGGAAGAGAATTGGCTTTTAAAATAGCATTATCTATATTATCATAGGAATTAATACATACAACAGGACCAAATATCTCTTTACTTGAAACACTAACATGATCTGGGGGATTCAATATAACTGTAGGCTTATAGCATGACTCAGATAGCCGTTCACCTCCAGTTAAAATTTTAGCACCAGCTTTTTCTGCTTCCTTAACCCATTCATGAACACGATTTACCTCCCCATTCCTTATCAAAGGCCCTACTTGAGTTTCAGGTTTTGTTGGGTCTCCAACAATTAATTTAGATGCTTCCTCAGATAGATTTGTAGCAAAATCATTTACTTTGTTTTTATCTACAAAAACTCTTTGCACTGAAACACAAACTTGACCTGCGTGATAAAATCCTCCTTTTAAAACTCCACCTACAACTGAATTCATTTCTGCATCCTCAGCTATAATGGCTGGGGCAGCTCCTCCATGTTCAAGAGCACATCTAGTTCCAGGAGCTAATAAGGATCTTAATTTCCAGCCAACCCCAGGACTGCCTATAAAAGAAAAAAAGCCAACCCTTTGGTCAGTTACTAATGCTTGTGCAGCTTCTAAATTATCTGTTACCACTGCTTGACACCACCCCTCAGGAAGTCCTGCTTTTAGAAGTAGATCAACAAATTTCATACATGACAAAGGCGTGTCCTCAGCCGGCTTTATTATTACTGGGCAACCTGCAGCTAAAGCTGGACCTACTTGGTGAGCAATTAAATTAAGTGGGTGATTGAATGCACTTACAGCAACCACAACACCTATGGGTTCAGGTTGAGTCATAGCTATACGGTTTGCTGAAGCTAAATTTAAATTCATAGGTATAACCTCACCTGATTCGGTCTTTAATACATCAACACAAACTTCTATACTTGAAATAGCTCTCTCTACTTCAATTATCGAATCTACTAGAGGCTTTCCGCCCTCTCTAGCAGCTTCGATTGCTAATCCATTAATATCAGACTTCATTAATTCAGCTGTTTTTGATAAAATCTGAATACGTTTATATTTAGGTAACCATGATTTTCTATCTCTAAATAATTTGTATGCATTATCAAGCGCTTTCTCTACAGTTTGCATGTCAGCACCAGCAACTGAAGCAATATAAGAACCATCGAATGGTGCAAGCACTTCTCTATTGGGTGCCTTAGATTTAGCACCAGGAACCATTAATTCGTAAACATGAACATCTTCTGACATAATAACCTCCAAATTATTTTAAGTGATATTATATTATATTTCTTTTTAAGAGATAAAAATGTTACTTTATTTAAAAATTAAATTTATTCTATTTATTCATCTTTGTGCGATTAAGCTTTATTAAATCAAAATAAACATAAATAATAGGCTCTAAATGACCTATGCGCCCGTGGCTCAATTGGATAGAGCGCCTGACTACGGATCAGGAGGTTGGGGGTTCGAATCCTCCCGGGCGCGCCATCAATTTCCTAAAATTAACCATAATTTTGCAAAAAATCGATTTTTTTTGTCATAAAAAGCTTAAATTATCAAAATATAATGAAAAACACTTAATATCCTGCTTGTCCGACGCATATTGACATGTTTATGATGTGTTACGCGGCTGAGCTGTCTTGACAAAGAAATCGGTAATGAAATTTCTTGTGTTTTTTTGATGGTATGCCATTGAACTTTTATGCAGCCTTGTATAGGTTGTGCCCTTTTCATACTAAAAAGAGGGGTATTGATTGGAATGTTGATAAGAAAATTATTTTTAATTTTTATTATACCTTCTCTTATTTTGAGTGGGTGCTCCTTTATTTCTGATAGAGTTTTCCCAGGCAGGGAAACTTCGGAATTACCACCGCCTGCCTCAGCAACAGAAGTAGCAAAATTAACTGAAGAGTCCACTTCTGCAAAAGAAGAATCAGAACTTTCTAAAAACCCACCACCACAACTTGGAAATTCTTCTTTTAATCCAGCTCCTATTACACCTGGAATTGAAACTGGAACTTTTGTTGGCCAAAAAGTTTCTCAATTAAGAAATGAACTTACACAACTTCAAAATAATATTGTTAAACAAAATGAGCGACTCCAAAAAATTAGAGATCAAGTAATTCAAACATCTCAGAGATATCATGGCACGGTTGCAGCAATTCAAACTAGACTTCAGGTTGGAACAACACCTGGTAACCCGGTACTAATAGATCAATGGAATCAAGCACAGGTAGAGCTAGATAGGATGGGTGAGGGTATCAATTTATTTAATACTTTAGCAAATAGTGTCGCTAGTGACTCTGCTTTCGCAGCATTTCTTCTGGAGAGCACACAAGCAACTTTTGGTCTTTCAGGAGCCATAGATGAAGATCATAGACAACTAGTGATATTAGAAGACGAAACTAATAGGACAGTTGTTCTCATTGATAGGCTACTTAATGAACTGAGTGAAGATGTAAGCAGACAAACTGCGTATGTTGGAAGTGAGAGATCTAATCTTACAACATTGTCAGCTTCGATTAAAAATGGAGAAGTTCTTGGGCCAAGTTTAAGAAGTAGAA
Organism: Rhodospirillaceae bacterium; assembly: GCA_002722055.1. Classification (GTDB taxonomy): domain Bacteria; phylum Pseudomonadota; class Alphaproteobacteria; order SHVP01; family SHVP01. The sequence continues at coordinate 349,261 of PBKD01000014.1, forward strand.
TTTTTACCTCTCTTAGAAACGATAGTAATGTAGATAGTGATTCTTCACGTCCTCTAAGTAATTCCTCAATACAGAATAAACAACCTTTAGTAGTTATTCGCTTTGACAGACCTGACGTTCCATTTGAGAGAGCTTTATTTGCTGCCATGAGCAGAACTTTAGAACAAAGGCCCAATGCTCAATTTGATTTAGTTGCAATCTCACCTAGTAAAGGTAATCCAGCTGAACTAGCGCTTAACTCGTCAAAATCTAAAAATCATGCTGCCAGGGTGTTTAAGGCCATCACTGATATGGGTATGCCTGTAAATAGGGTTTCTTTATCCTCTACAACATTGGATAGGGCTGTAACAAATGAAGTTCATATATACGTAAGGTAGTTTTACTTTTTTTTATAAAAGTCCTTATAGGATTTGTAACCATTTAATGTCTCAGCAAAGTAAACACCCCTTGCAATAGACCTAGAAACACAGTCTGTGGCTAGATTACCTAACCTTGATAAAAGTATCTCTGGTTGCTCTTTAGCTTTCAACAAACCAGTAGAAATTACAAAAACAACATCACCGTCATATGGTGTATGTGCAGGTCTGATTGCTTTACCAATACCATCCTGACACATAATTGCTAATCTTAAAGCCTCTGATTTATTCAAAATCACATTAGTTGCAACTACAGAAAGAGTTGTATTTCCACCTAATGCAGATGCTAAGTTATATTCTATTTTTTCATCATTTATTTTTGCTGTCCCAAAATCACCAAATTCATCTGATATTTCAACTTGACCTGCAAAGAATTTGTCTGTTCCTGGAATAATAACTTCACCATATGGGTTTACAATTGTTAAAGCACCAACCTGCCAACCAGAACTATTGACAAATGATGCTGATCCAAGACCACCTTTTATCATACCTGCTGTTGCACCAAGACCAGCACCTTCATTACCCAATTTAAAATTTTTAGAAATATTCTTACATGCCTCCTGACCTAAATAGGAAAATGGATTGCATGAGTTCCAATTTCTATCAGGCTTTATTGGGAAATCAAAAATAATTGCTGATGGAACTATTGGAATAGTATTACCTCTAACAACTAACCCTCTGCCATTACTTTTTAACCAGGATGTAACAGAGCTAGAGGCTTCCAAACCAAAAACAGACCCTCCGCTAAAAACTATTGCATCAATTTTATTTACAGAGTTTTCAGGTCTTAGAGCGTCTATCTCTCTAGTCCCTGGCGCACCACCCCTTACATCAACTGAGGCGACACTTCTCTCCGAGGGGAGAATAACTGTTACACCCGTAAGTTCCTCAGAATCTTTAGAATTGCCTACATGAATTCCATCAACATCAGTAATTAGGTTAAGTTTTCCAATATTAATCATTGTATAAGTCTAAAAGTTAAATTTTTACTAGCATCTTAACTAGTTTTTGTAGTGTTTTACTAGTCAATTTTGGAAGAAAAAAATTACTAGAGGCTCTCTTAGTTATCTCTGAAAATGTAGGGTAAGGAATAATTAGGCTCGCCATTGAAGAAATTTTCAAATTTTTATTTATAGCAAGTATCCATGGAACTATTAGATCTCCTGCATTAGGTGAAAGAATTTTAACCCCAAGTATTTTTCCATTTCTCGCAGTTAAGACCTTAATTAAACCAACTTCCTCACTTTCAGCAACAGCTCTATCATTCTCCGATAGTGGCCATCTCAAAATATTTACAGAGCTATTATTTTTAAATGCTTCTTCCTCACTTAATCCAATTGAAGCATATTCAGGTGAAGAATATATTACATCTGGAATATTGGAACTCGATTTAGCTGGAATTTTAAAAAGTATATTTCTTAGAACTATACCTGCTTCATATGAAGCTGAGTGGGTAAACATATTTTTACCTAGAACATCTCCTGCTGCGTAAACTCTTTTATTGGAGGTTCTTAATTTTGAGTTAACACATATTCCATATTTTGAATATTTAATGCCTGCTTTTTTAAGCTCTAATTCATCTAAATTTATAACTCTTCCAGTTGCTAACAAAATGTGAGAAAAATCTAAAATTAACTCATTCCCGGCCTCATCTAAAAATATATTAAATTTTTTTTCACCAAATTTGCTTATTTTTTTTATTTTTTTATTTTCATAAATATTTATCCCCTGAGAAAGTAATTTAGACTTCAAAATAGAAGATAATTCGTTATCTTTTCCATTTAAAAAATTACTTTGGTCAATTATTGAAACTTTTACTGATAAATTACTATATGCTTGAGCTAATTCAACACCTATCGCACCTGCTCCAACAATTATAAGATGATTTGGTTTTTCTGTATTAGAAAAAATTGTTTCATTCGTAAAAAATGCAACGGCATCCAAGCCTTCAATTTCTGGAATATATGGTTTAGAACCTGTACAAATAACAAATTTTTTTGATGAGATTACTTGATTATTTACCACTATTTGTTTTTGGTTAATAAATTTTGCATTTCCTTTAATAACCTTAATACCCATACCTTGAAATCGTTCTACCGAGTCATTGGGCTCGATAGATTTAATTACATTTTCAATATAGTTCTTTATTTTGGAAAAATTAGTTTCTTGGATATGAACTGACATACCAATTTTTTCTACCTTATTAAGTTTTTCTTTTAATTTCCCGGCGTATATTAAAGCTTTAGACGGGACACACCCATAATTAAGGCAATCACCACCCATAAGATTTTTTTCAATTAATACAACATTTACACCAAATAGTGCGGCCCCAGCAGCAACAACTAAGCCAGCAGAACCAGCTCCAATTACACATACATCTGTTTTCAAGATATCAACCATGATTTCAATTGCCTAATTTTCTTTTATAAAGAAATGAAACAAGCAAAACTAAGAATATACCTATGAAGGGAACAAGAAAGTTCAAATCAAATAAATGATCAAATTTGAAAAATGTATCCCTGTTCAAAAATAGCGCTGCACTTGATCCTATACTACAATAAAAAAATGTCATTGGTATCATTCCTATAAATGTTGCCAAAATATAATGCCTCAATTTCATACTCATCATTGCTGAAACTATGTTGACAATGAAAAAAGGGAATATAGGAATAAGCCTTAATAGTAATAGGTATAGCAAGGGGTTTCTATTAAATCCAAATTTAATTTTTTCATAATATTTGTTATCAATTTTTTTTGAAAAGTAATTTGAAGCGTATCTAAATATAAGAAAAACCAAAGTTGCACCTGTTGTTGCACTAATTAAAATAATCAATGTACCTTTATAAGGTCCAAAAGCTAAGCCTCCGATTAAAGTAAGATAAGTTGCTACGGGAATAGATAATGTTGCCACAAGAATATAGATTACGGCAAATATTACGATTACTAAAAATAAATTAGATTCTACATTAGACATAATCAGAAAATAGTTATTTCTTATTGATTCAAAAGTAATTAGGTTTTGAAAACCCATAATTTTGAATGATAAAAAAAAGGAAACAAAAATAAATATTATTGTAATTGGGTGTATAGCTAATTTGAAATATTTTATATAATTCATGATACTAAATATAGTATCACTGTTTAAAAAACAAAGAACAAAATACAACTTAATTTTTAATGGCATATAAAAAATGTTTCATGATAAAAACTCTATCTAAATATATACCCTCTAAATTATACAAAATATGGACAATTTGACTATTTTTTCTCAAACCGACAAAAATATCTTTAATCTGAAAATCCCAGAAAATTATCCTTAAATTGACTTTTTGGCTAAAAAGTATGAATATTTAAAAAAAAAAATGGATATTTTCATCATCTGTTTGACTTAAGGGTAAGTTGAGATTATACAGCTTTTTTGCAATATTTATTTTATTATTCCTTACTACTCATGGAGATATCAAAGTGAAACGAACTTTTCAGCCCAGTGTATTAGTTAGAAAGCGTAGACATGGTTTTCGATCAAGAATGAAAACTCTAGGGGGTCGCAAGGTCTTATCCAGGAGAAGAGCAAAAGGTAGAAAAAGACTCTCAGCATGATTAAAGAGAATACTTCTCATCCTGAAATAAAAAAAATAAATAATCGCTCAGAGTTTTTATTAATCTCAAAGTTTGGTAAAAGAGCTATTTCTGGAGGCATGATACTTCAAGTTATAAATCGCCAAAAATCAGAAATTCAATTTAATCATAATGAAGCAATTAGGTTAGGCTATATTGTAACTAAAAAAATTGGTAAATCAGTTGTAAGAAACAAAATTAAGAGAAGAATTAGAGCCGCCGCAAATAAAATTTTGTCTAATTATGCAAAACCAGGTTATGATTATGTATTGATAAGCCGAAAAAGAATTGTTGATTATTCATTTGATAATATAAATACTGAATTGTTAGATTTATTAAAAACTACAAATACCCTGAAGAAATATAGATAAAAATACTAAGCGTGGCATTGTGAAATATCTTACATTTATAATTATATCATTTATTAACTTTTATTCATATTTTGTTTCACCCATGCTAGGAGCAAGATGTCGATTCCAACCAACTTGCTCATCATATGCTAAAGAAGCATTAATCAAACATGGCTTATTTTATGGTAGTTATTTGTCTTTAAAAAGAATAAGTAGATGTCATCCTCTAAGTGAAAGTAGATATGATCCTGTTCCTAAGCAAAAAATACAAGAAACTAAGTAATTGAAAGGCCAACTATGCTAGAGAATAAAAACCTTTTAATTGCAATAGTTCTATCAATAGCAATCTTACTTGGGTTTCAACTGATCTATGGGGTTCCTACTGTAGATAACAAACAATCTCAAAATTCAAAATTAGAGAGCCAAAATTTACAGAGTTTATCTGAAAATAACTTAGACCCAAAAATTACGAACAAACTTAAAACTAAAGGTAACAATGTATCCGATAGTGAAACATATATTAAAAGAGAAAAAATAATTTCTGAAACTGATAGGGTAAAAATTAAAAGTGAAAAATTAATTGGATCAATTCAGCTTGAGGGAGCATTATTTGATGATCTTACTCTGATTAAGTATGGAGAAAATATAGAAAAGAACAGTGATAGAGTTATATTCCTATCTACTAAAAATTCACTTAACCCTTATTATGCAAGCTTTGGGTGGATTCAGCAAAATAAGGAAGACTGCATTAAAAATAATAGCAGTTCGGAATGTGAAAAGTTTGACTATATAGAGCTACCAAATAAAAAGACTATATGGCAAACTAATTCAAAAACGCTCACCCCGTCAAACCCAATCACTTTAGAATGGAAAAATAACCAAGGGACAGTCTTTCAAAAATTTATTGAAATAGATAAACAATATATGTTTAAGATCACGGATAAAATTATTAATAATGGAGATAAAAATTTAAAATTATATCCATACGGACAGATTATCAGAGATGGAGCACCTGAGACCCAAGGCTTCTTCATTTTACACGAGGGCCCCATAGGCGTGTTCGATGGAATATTGGAACAACCTGATTATGAGGATGTAGTTGAGTCAAATGAAGAAAATTCTCCGATTGAGTTTAACCCTAAAGAAAATGGAGGCTGGATAGGGATAACTGATAAATACTGGTTAACGGCAATGGTTCCAGATAATTCAAAGAAATCTGAATACAAATATATTCATAAAAAATCTTCAAGGCCCTGTTTATCAGAAAAGTCAAATCTTATAAATATTACTCCAACAACTCAAAAGGGACCATGCGGTATTTTTGTTATACAACATTTAAGTGAACCAATAATTATAGAATCAAGAAGCTCAAATCAAATTGATAATCATTTTTTTGCAGGTGCAAAGGTTGTAAGATATTTGGACCAATACAGCAAAAATTTATCAATACCTATGTTTGATAGAGCAGTTGACTTTGGGTATTTATTCTTCCTCACAAAACCTATCTTCCTTGGTCTCAGGTTAGCCTCTGAAATCTTTGGTAATTACGGTATTGCAATTCTTATTGTAACCTTAGTAATAAAACTTATCTTCTTCCCTATTGCTAACAAATCTTATAAATCTATGGGTAAAATGAGGCTAATTGCTCCAGAAATCAAAAAAATAAGAGAAAGATATAAAGATAACCGACAAAAACAACAGCAAGAAATGATGGCACTATATAAAAAAGAAGGAGCAAATCCAATTACAGGTTGCTTGCCTCTCCTGATTCAAATACCAGTATTTTTTGCGTTATATAAGGTGCTATTTGTAACTATTGAGATGAGACATGCTCCATTTTTTGGGTGGATTCAAGATTTATCAGCGCCAGACCCATTAAACCTCTTCACCTTTTTTGGGATTATTCCATGGACTCCTCCCTCATTCATTCCAATAATTGGAATATGGCCTTTATTGATGGGGGTAACTATGTGGCTTCAAATGCGATTAAACCCTCAACCAATGGATCCTATTCAAGCAAGAATCTTTATGATTATGCCTATATTTTTTACTTTTTTACTCGCAGCATTTCCTGCAGGACTTGTAATTTATTGGACGTGGAATAATATTCTATCTATTGCACAACAGTGGGTTATTATGAAAAAAACTGGCGTAAAAAATCCAGTATCTAAAGACTAAAGTGGAAAAAAAAGATAGTAAAACTTTACCCTCATTAGAAAATTTTTCCATTAATGATATAAAAGCTGGTAAGGAACTTTTCTCTAAACAGGTTTTGTTTAGATTGGGAATAAAAAATGAAGACAAATTCCCGTCTATTAATCTCCCTGAAATAGCATTTGCCGGTAGATCAAATGTCGGAAAATCTACTCTAATTAATACTCTTTCATTTCAAAAAAAAATTGCACGAGTTTCAAAAAAACCAGGATCTACTCAACAAATAAATTTCTTTGAGATTATAGATAATTTGAGTATTGTTGATTTGCCTGGGTATGGTTTTGCAAATGCCTCGAAGTTAGATAAAGCTAATTGGAGTAAATTAATTGAGATATACTTAATTAACAATTCGGCATTAAATAGGGTATTTTTATTAATTGATTCTCGAAGAGGTATAGGTAAAATTGATTTAAGCTTTATGGATTTTCTCGAGAAATATGCTATTGTTTTTGAAATTGTTTTAACTAAAATTGACAAAATTGACTATCAAAGCTCTAAGGTTCTAGTATCTAAGATAGAAAAAATTAATTCAACTTTTACTACTGCATTTCCTAGAGTAATATTGACATCAAGTAAAAATAATGACGGCCTTGATAAATTACGAGCAGAAATAGCAAAGATTATATTATGAATCTTAAATTAAGGATAAAGAAGTGAGTGAATTAGAGAAAAAAAGAATTGCAACAGCTGAAACTCTATCAGAAGCCCTCCCTTATATGAAAGAGTTTAATGGAAATACGTTCGTAATAAAGTTTGGCGGCAATGCTATGGGGGATGCTGAAATGACTCAAAGTTTCTCTCAAAATATAGTTTTAATGAAACAGGTTGGGATTAATCCTATTGTAGTTCATGGTGGAGGACCACAAATCGGTAATATGCTTAAGAAATTAGATATTGAAACTAATTTTGTTGACGGTCTAAGAGTCACAGATAAAACTACTGTCGAAATAGTTGAAATGGTCTTATGTGGGAAAATAAATAAAGAGATTGTTCAATCTATAAATAACGCCGGAGGAACTGCTGTTGGAATATCTGGTAAAGATTCAAAATTAATTAATGCAAAAAGATTAACAAAAAAAAATTATGAGACTGATTCAAGTATAGAAAAAATTTTAGATCTTGGCTATGTAGGAGAACCAAATTCAATAAATCCTTATATTTTAAATATTTTTGAAAAATCAGATATCATTCCAGTAATTGCTCCAATTGGCATTGGAGATGATGGTCAAACCTATAATATAAACGCTGATACTGTCGCAGGTGCGATTGCCTCTGCAATTAAAGCAACAAAACTTATTATACTCACTGATGTAAAAGGTGTGCTTGACGAAAAAGGTATCTTAATTGAGGAAATTGATATTAATTTTGCTAGAGATCTCATGTCTAGAAATATATTTTCTGAAGGTATGATCCCAAAAATTGAGACATGTGTTTCTGCATTAAATAGTGGAACTGAAGCTGTACATATCCTCGATGGGAGGATAAAAAATGCTATGATACTAGAAGTATTTACTGAAAAAGGTATAGGAACTAAAATGGTACCTTAAACAAATTCTAATGATATTTAACAAAAATTTAATTAACAAAATAAATAAAATCAATTTCTGGATATTTGACTTAGATAATACTATTTATAGATCTGATCTAAATCTTTTTCCACAAGTTCAAAAAAGGATAGGTGTGTTTGTTTCTAATTACCTTAAAGTCAATATAACTGAAGCAAAGAATATTCAAAAAAAATTCTTTTTAAAATATAAAAGCACCTTAAGAGGTTTAATGATTGAGCATAAAATGATACCAAATGATTTTCTTGATTTTGTTCATGATATTGATTATTCGGTTTTAAAACATGATAGTGAGTTAAATCGCATATTAAACAAGTTGCCTGGAAAAAAATATATTTATACAAATGGATCAACGAATCATGCTAAAAATGTTCTAGAGAATATGAATATCTCAAATCAATTTTCAGGAATATTTGATATAAAAGATTCAAATTTTGAGCCTAAACCTCATATGGATTCTATGAAATCTTTCATAAATAAATTTTCTATAAATACAGAAAATGCTCTCATGGCTGAAGATATGCCAATAAATTTAGCGCCCCCTAGCAAATTAGGAATTAAAACCCTATTGGTTGAAACTGGATATAACTGGAATAAAGATAAAAATACTGAATTTATAGATTTTTATACTAATGACCTTAAAGACTGGCTTAAAAATATTATTGAAAATAAATTTGAAAAATAAATAATAATAATTTATTTTAGTTTTTTACTTATATATTTTCGGAAAAATTAAAAATGAATGAATTAAAAAAAATAATTGATAACACTTGGGATAATAAAACTGATAAGAGTATTCTCTTTTCAGAAAGCTCTACTAATGCAATCTCAACAACTTTAAACATGCTAGATCAAGGAAATATTCGAGTTGCAGAAAAGAATGGAGAGGATTGGATTATTAATGAGTGGACAAAAAAAGCTGTTTTACTATCTTTTCAAGTTAATCCCATGGTAAAAATACCTGGAGGTCCGGGGGAAAATTCCAGTTGGTATGATAAAGTAAAATCAAAATTTGAAAAATGGAGCAATGATGATTTTATTAATTCTAGTTTTAGAGCTGTCCCAAATTGTGTTGTCAGGCACTCTGCTTATATAGGCAAAGATGTTATTTTAATGCCAAGTTTTGTAAATCTTGGCGCTTATGTTGATGATGGAACAATGATTGATACTTGGGCTACAGTTGGAAGTTGTGCTCAAATTGGAAAAAATTGTCATATTTCAGGAGGTGCAGGGATAGGGGGCGTGCTAGAACCTCTTCAAGCAAACCCAGTAATAATTGAGGATAATTGTTTTATAGGAGCAAGATCTGAGGTAGCAGAGGGAGTTATTTTAAGGGAGGGGTCAGTTCTATCAATGGGGGTTTATCTAGGTAAATCAACTAAAATAATCGATAGAGAAACTTCTGAAATATTTTATGGAGAAGTTCCTCCATATTCAGTTGTAGTCCCAGGGTCAATCGCTTCAGATAAAAATAACAATAATTCACTTTCCCTTTATTGCGCTGTTATAGTAAAAAGGGTTGATGAAAAAACAAGATCAAAAACTTCTATTAACGACCTACTTAGAACTGAAAATTAAAAAATGACAAATATAGAAATTGACCCGGTAGAGTTATCACAATCACTTATTAGGTGTAAGAGTATTACACCCGATCAAGCAGGGACTCTTGATTTGATTCAAGAGATTCTGGAAAAAAATGGTTTTCAATGTTCTAGACTTCCTTTCAAGGAAGAGAATTCACCAGAAGTAGATAACCTTTATGCTACATACGGTAATAAAGAACCGAACCTATGCTTTGCTGGCCACGTTGATGTAGTGCCACCAGGAAAAATAGACCAATGGGAAGAAGATCCCTTTTCTGGGAAAATTAAAAATAATTTACTCTATGGCAGAGGTGCTGCGGATATGAAAAGTGCAATAGCATCGTTTATATCTGCTTCAATAAAATATATTTTGATTAATAAAAAAAAATTTAATGGAACTTTGAGTTTTCTGATAACTTCAGATGAAGAAGGACCTGCTATTAATGGAACAAAAAAAGTTTTACAGTGGCTTAAAAAAAATAACATAAAGATTAATGATTGTATTATTGGTGAACCTACAAACCCAACTAAATTAGGCGAAATGATAAAAATTGGTAGAAGAGGTTCTTTAACTGGACACTTAACTTTCTATGGAAAAGAAGGACATGTGGCTTATCCAGAAAATGCTGATAACCCCATTACCCAATTGATAAATACACTGAAAGTCTTGAATGAAAAAAAATTAGACGATGGAAATAGTTTTTTTCAACCATCAAATTTAGAAATTACAACAATAGATGTAAATAATAACGTAACAAACATGATTCCTCAATCTGCATCTGCTTCTTTTAATATTCGATTTAATGATGAACATAACTCTGAATCACTCACTAAATGGATTAAAGAAGTATGTGAAGCAACTGCTAAAAATCATAAACTTGATATAATTGTAAGTGGAGAATCTTTTTTTTCTGAACCAGGAAAATTAAGCAATATAATTGTTAAATCTATTAATGATGAATTGGGGGTTGAACCTATACTTAGTACAAATGGCGGGACTTCAGATGGTAGATTTATAAAAGATTTTTCAAATGTAGCTGAATTTGGTCTAATTGGAAAAACAATGCATAAGTTTAACGAAAATATAAGTATTAATGATATCAGATCGCTAAGTATAATTTACTTTAATATTATTGAAAAATATTTTGACTGATCTTTATCATTTGGATTAATTTAATTTGTATTCAAGACCAAACTTAATATCAAAAAGATAGAGACCATGCGCAGGCGCAACAAAACCAACTTTTTTTCTATTACAGGCCTCTAAAGCCGTCTTCATATCTAAAACTGACCATCTTCCCTCTCCCACGCACTTTAAACTACCAACAATTGACCTTACTTGTTTATATAAAAATGATTTTGCTATAACTTTTATCTCTATATCGTCTTTATCATTGATTATTTTTATCTCATCTATTTTTTTTATTGAAGATTTAGATTGACAATTTGCTCCTCTAAATGTTGAAAAATCATGAGTGCCGATTAACAATTGACCAGCTGATATCATCTTACTTAAATTTAAATTTACTGGGACATGCCATTTGCTTTTAATATCAATAGTAGGCGGCGGACGTCTATTTAAAATTTTATATATATATGTTCTCTCAATAGCTGAGAATCTTGAATGAAAATCTTCTGAGACTTTATGCGCGGATAAAATTGAGATTTTTTCTGATTTAAGATAATAATTTAAGCCATCTCTTATCTCATTACATTCAATTTTTTTATTACAATCAAAATGTGCTACTTGACCCAAAGCATGCACTCCAGTATCTGTTCTTCCAGATCCATAAACAGTGACTTCTTTACCTATTAGGTACTTTATGGCATTTTCAACAGTCCCTTGCACAGATTTAGAGTTTTGTTGCCTTTGCCAACCAACATAATTAGTGCCGTCATATTCTAATTTAATACAAATACGCATTATAATTCTATTCTAATTTAGAGTTTATATCTATTTTGACTCCTCTAAGAAATTCTATAATTTTCATAGTTTTCTTACCTTCAAGTTGAACTATTTCAGGCCGATAACTAAGTTCACTACAGCCAATAGTAAATAAGTCATCAACAATAACCCCTTCTGGATTTGTTTCATTAATGATACTACCAGAAATAATCTTTAATCTTTTATTTTTAAATAAAGTCCATGCTCCAGGATTTAGAGAAAAAGCACGAACCTGTGAATCAATAAATTTGGCTGAGTTTGACCAGTTAATTTTACTTTCTTTTTTATTTAATTTATTTGCGTATGTTGCTAAATTATGTTCTTGACTAAACCCTATAATTTTTTTTTGTTGAAACTGATGTAGAGTTTTCATTAACTCTTTTGCGCCCAATAAAGATAACTTTTCCTCTAATTCACTGAAATTTGTTTTAGATGTAATTTGTATTTTTGACTGTGATAGTATATTTCCAGCATCTAAATCTTTATTCATTTTCATTATAGTAATACCTGTTTCTTTATCTCCAGCTAGTATTGCTCTTTGAATAGGGGCAGCACCTCTCCATCTCGGAAGTAATGAAGCATGAATGTTGATACAGCCAAATTGAGGAGCATTTAGAAAACTTTCTGGAAGAATCAGGCCATAGGCTGCAACCACGCAGAGGTCCGCATGTATTTCTTTAATATATGTCGCATCAATATCATCAGTTAGTTTTTTAGGTGTTTTAACATCTATATTATTTTTATCAGCAAAATTATGAACAACTGATTTATTAATTTTTTTACCTCTTCCTGATTTTTTTGGAGCCTGTGTATATATACTACAAATCGTGTTATTAGACAAAACTAAAGCATTTAAAGCAGGCAAAGCAAAGGAAGGGGTTCCCATAAAAACTATTTTCATATTACCTCTAAATACTAGGCTAAATTTTTTTTCATTTTTTTCATCTTACGTAAAATAATATTTTTTTTAATTGAAGAAACTTTATCAATTAACAGGTTTCCATCTAGATGATCTATTTCATGTTGAATTATAACAGCTTGAAAATCACTAAAATTAGATAATTTAGTTTTTTTATTTTCATCTATATATTTAACTTTAATTTCTTTAGATCTCATTACTTCAACAAATTGTTCTGGAAAAGATAAGCACCCTTCATCATTAAGCTGAATTTCTTCACTCTCCCAAATAATTTCAGGGTTAATCATTTTTAAATTAGAAATTTTATTACCTCTTGATGTATCAACTACAATCATTCTTTGGGGAACCCCAACCTGTATAGCTGAAAGTCCTACCCCTGGGGCAGCATACATAGTATCCAACATATCATTTAATAACTTTATCTCACTATCTCCAATTTCTAAAATATTTTTGGATTTAACTCTCAGCAAAGGATCAGGAGCTTTAATTATAGGTAAAATAGACATAATATTTATATAAATAATTATCAAAATTAAATAAATAATATATTATCAGATTTTTCAACAATTTAAAGTTGATAGAAAGCAGATATTTTGAATATTTTGGATCAAATAGCAAATTATAATACACTTATTATATTAATTTTAGTTTTAATACTTTTAATTATGTTATCTCTTCAATGCTATAATTTAATTAAAATTAAAAAAATTGATACAGATTACGACTTAAATCAAAATAATAATAAAACAAATATTATATTTTCAGAAATTATTGGAAGACTTTCTAATCTAACTGAAAGTTCTTCAATTTCACAAAATGAATTAATCAAAACATTAAATAATAGGATTGACAATCTATCAAGAGATCTAAACTTAACTATGCGAGATAATAACTCTAAAACCTCAGAAAGTCTTGGGGAGTTGAAAAAGCACATGGATAAAATTGATGAAGCACAAAAGAATATATCAGATCTATCGAGCGAAATGATTACATTGCAGGATATTTTATCAAATAAGCAAACTAGAGGAGTTTTTGGGGAAATACAGCTCAATGAAATAATAACTAATATCCTTCCTCCTTCTTATTTTAGCACTCAGGATACTTTATCAAATTACTCTAGGCCTGACTTAGTTATAAAACTACCAAACCCACCAGGTAAAATTGTTGTTGATGCAAAATTTCCGTTGGAGAGCTACAAAAAATTAAAAGCGTCTCAGAATAAATTGGAAAGGCAGGAAGCTATTAAACAATTTAAATTAGATCTTAAGAAACATATAAAGGATATTAAATCTAAATATATAATACCAGGAGAAACAGCAGACTCAGCACTAATGTTTATTCCATCTGAAGGGGTTTATTCAGAAATTCATTCCTCATTAGAGGAGGTAATTGAAGATTCCTATAGATCTAAGGTTTGGATTGTTTCCCCTACAACAATTTGGGCGTTACTAAATACTATTAGAGGTTTGCTTAAAGATGTGAGTATAAAAAAACAGGCTAATATAATTCAAAAAGAAATAATAAATTTAATTGATGACTTAGCAAGGCTAGGTATAAGAGTAAAGAAGCTTCAGAAACATTTTGATTTAGCTAATTCAGATTTAAATGAAGTAGAAATATCTACAAATAAATTAATAAATCTTACTAGAAAAATAGAGAAAATTAAAATTGATGAAAATTAGTTTAAAAAGCTCTTCTACTATTTATTGCGGCAGATATAGTCCCATCATCTAAATAATCCAACTCTCCACCAACAGGCACTCCATGAGAGAGCTGTGTAACGGCAATATTTAATTTACTTATCTCCTCTTTTAAATAATGCGCAGTAGTCTGACCATCAACAGTGACAGGTAAAGCAATAATTATTTCACTTATTTTATTATCATTTATTCTCCGTATGAGTGGTTCAATTCTCAAATCAGCTGGCCCAATACCATCTAAAGCCGATAATACCCCACCTAAGACATGAAATAAGCCTCTGAAGCTTGAAACTTTTTGAAGAGCCCAAAGATCAGTTACACCTTCAACAACACAAATTACTTTATTATCTCTTTTAATATCAGTACAGATGGAGCACGGATTAATTATATCTATATTCCCGCATAAAGAGCAACTAACAATACTTTTCATTGCTACCGTTAGTGAAGATGCCAAAGAAGGCATTAAAGTATCTTTTTTCTTTAATAAATGTAAAACAATCCTTCGGGCAGAACGAGGTCCGAGTCCTGGAAGCCGTGAGAAAAGATGCTCAAGATTATCTATTTCATTAGGGCTATTACTCATAACAGTCTAAATAAATGGTTTTAAGCCTGATGGTATATTGACACCACCAGTTATTTTTTTCATTTCTTCACTTGTATATTCTTCTAACTTTACTTTAGCATCATTATGAGCTGCAATAATTAAATCTTCGACTATTGAAAATTCACTTTCATTAGATAATGATTTATCTATTGATATATTCACCATATTGCCCTTACCATTCAAAATTACTTTTATTAATCCTCCACCTGACTCACCGCTTATCTCTGCGCTTTCAAGAGATTTTTGCATATCTGCCATGCGTTTTTGCATCTCCTGTGCTTGCTTCATCATTTCACTAATATTCTTCATCTATTACCTCATAACTTTCGTTGATTTCATTAGCAATAATACTGTCATTCATTTCATAAATATTTCTAATCTCTGATCCTGGAACCGATTCAAGCAAGTAACTAACAACTGGATCAATTTCAATTTTTTTTCTCATTACAAGGGCTTTTTCATTAATCTTTTCTCTTATAGTTAACTGCCCTTGCTCATTCGATAGAGTAATTAGCCACCTTATACCAGTTAAATCGCTTAAAAAAGAACTTAATAAACTTATGAAATTTTTTGGAGTGTTTTTCTTTAATCGTAATGAAATTTTTCCATGCTCAAACGATACGATATGAACATTAGATAATAAATTTGAACGCAAAATAAATTCATCTTTTTTTTCGGTTAAATTAACTAAATCACTTAAATTATCAATAATGACTCTATCTGAGATCTTAACCTTAGGATTTTTTTCATCGGGTTTAAATTTATTATCTATGTCGGATGTATTTGTTTCCCTTGATACGTTCTCTTCTTTATCATATTTTTTTTCATTTATCTTAACATGCCCAATCTCAGCTATTTTTTTTTTACCTACCTGAATAGACTTTACTAAAGTAGCAGGATCTGGAAGATGAGAAGCGTATGTTATTTGTATTATAAGCATATCAAAAGAGGCAATACTTGATGAAAGTTTATTCATATCATCTAACCCTTTCAATAACATTTGCCATATTCTTGTCAAGTTTGCTAAAGAAATATGCTCAGAAATTTTTATTAATTCATCTCTATCTTTATCAGCTAAAGTAATATCTTCTTCAATATTCCCTGTAATTTTGTATGTAGTTATCCAGTGACATATATGCATTAATTCTTGAATAATTATACTTGACTCTATTCCTTTCTTGTACTGAAGTCTGGCAATATCAAGGGCCTCTTTGACATCCCCTTTGATAAGGTGAAGGAATAAAGTAACAATTTCTAATTTGCCCGATAGCCCAAGCATACCTCTCACTTTATCTTCAGATATTTGATTGCCACAATAAGCAATTGCCTGATCTAATAAAGATAAACCATCTCTAACCGATCCCTCTGACGCATTAGCAATCAACTCTAAAGATAGATTTCCTATTTTTATATTTTCTTTATATGAAATATCTGATAAATGCTTAACCATAACCTCTTTAGAGATTCTATTTAAATCAAACCTTTGGCAACGTGATAAAACCGTAATAGGAACTTTTCGAATTTCTGTGGTAGCCATAATAAAAATTATATGTGAGGGGGGTTCCTCAAGAGTTTTAAGTAAAGCATTAAAAGCAGCTGTAGATAACATATGAACTTCGTCAATAACATAAACTTTATAATTTGAAGAAACCGGTTTATATCTTACGTTTTCAATTATTTCTCTAATATTGCTTACACCTGTATTGCTCGCAGCATCTATCTCAATTACATCAACATTATTACCAATATCTATTGATTTGCATTGTTCACAATTATTACAGGGCAATAAATTACTATCATCATCTTTTATGATATTTAGACAATTAAGAGATCTCGCAATAATTCTTGCAGTAGTAGTTTTTCCTACACCTCTCATTCCAGTTAACATAAATGCGTGATATATTCTATGTTCTGATATTGCATTTGATAAAGTTCGAGTCAATACATCTTGACCGACCAAATCACGAAAATTTTTAGGCCTATATTTTCTTGCAAGAACTCTATAAATATCTAATTTTTTCATTTATAAATTGGAAATTCATTCAATTTAATTTAAATTATTTAGGTAGGAGACTAGAAATCGACCCAAAGAAATTTGTTACGGCTGCTTCTTTCGACCTGACCGGATTAGCAAACTCTTTGCCCGATACTAGCCTCCTGAGGTAATTATATAGTATGTTTAGCTATTAACCCAACACTTAAAAATTACGTTAAAAAAATATATATAAAAAATAGATTAAAAATATAAAAAATGCCCGATTTACGAAATTTCAATACTTTTTCTGGAAATACACTTGATAGAGCAGGAAATATAAGGAAAAGCACGGAATGGATGGCTTCTCAAATAAAACATCCTAAAGCCAAGTTTTTACCAATCCTTAACCTAACGGCTCCAATACAAACTAAAAACAATTCGAAAAATATTAAGTATCTAAACCTGAATCAAATGACTAATTACAAAATTAGTTATAATAATCTAATATTTCTAGGTATTAAAGATGAGACTCCTTATTTTGCATTTGATATATCAAAATCTAAAACTGAAAACGAAAAATTTTTTGATAATGTCATATTTGAAGAAGTTAGAAAAGCTGCTATGTATCTTTCTAATGAAGATTCATCCCTCCTTGCCCACGCAAGATCAATGGTTGACTGGAAATTAAATAATAATTTTTGTCCTAAGTGTGGATATAAAACAAAAAGTCACCAAGGTGGACATATTGAAATCTGCGGCAATAAAGACTGCAATAAGGAAATATTCCCCAGAACTGACCCTGTTGTAATTATGCTTGTATATAATAAAAATAATTGTGTTGTTGGACGACAGTCTAACTTTCCAGTAAATTTCTTTTCTGTTTTAGCTGGATTTATTGAACCAGGAGAAAGCATTGAGTCGGCTGTTTACAGAGAAGTATTTGAAGAAATAGCAATTAAAGTAAAAAATATAGTTTATCATTCATCCCAGCCTTGGCCATACCCTTCTTCTTTAATGATTGGCTGTATTGCAGAAGCAGAAAATACAAATATTGTAATTGATGAGGAAGAAATAGTTGAGGCAAAATGGGTGAACAGAGAATTAATTTTATCAGCCCTTAAAAAATCTAAGGCCTCTAAAGAGGACCCATTAACTAAAAGGCCAGATAATACTTTAGGGGAACTGCTATTACCGCCACCAATAGCAATTGCACATCACTTATTAAAATACTGGGCAGAAAATCCTAGATTTTTTCTCTAAGTCTATCAGCAGAATAAACACCAAGTATAATCAACTTACTAGTATAAAATTTTAGTTCTTCCATTGCTAACTTTAGATTTTTATCTTCAAGATGACCTTCAACATCAGCATAAAACTGAGTAGCTGTAAAACTACCTTTTAATTGATAACTCTCTAATTTTGTCATATTTATATTATTTGTCGCAAACCCCCCCATCGCCTTATATAAGGCTGAAGGAACATTCCTTACTTGAAAAACAAATGAAGTAATAGCATTTCCGGATTGCAATTTTGGTCTTTTTGCATTTTTAGATAATATAACAAATCTTGTAGTATTATGCTCTTCATCTTCAAAATTCTTAATCAAAATCTTAAGTTTATATATCTCAGACGCAAATTCTGAAGCTATAGCTCCCTCAGATTTTTTATTACCTAGAGAAATTTTTTTAGCAGCTCCAGCTGTATCAGCATATACTCTAGAAGTAAGATTTAGCTTATGTAAATTTTTTCTACACTGACTCAATGCTTGAATATGACTATAAACATTTTGTAAATCTTCCAGATTTGCTCCTTTTTTAGCCAACAAGCAATGATTTACCTTCTGAAAGTGTTCTTTAATTATAAATAAACCAGACTCAGGTAATAAGTAATGAATATCAGCAACTCTTCCTGCTACACTATTTTCGATTGGTATCATCGCTAGTGATGATTTGCCACTTTTTACAGATTCAAATACATCTTCAAATGTATGGCAAGGCAGGGCTTCCATTTCTGGATAAACATTTTTACATGCTAGATGAGAGTTAGCACCATATTCACCTTGAAAAGAAATAGTATTATTTTTTAACATTAAATATAAATCCTATTTTAAATTATATAAATTTTCTTCTTATAATTTCTAAATCTTCATATGTATCAACACCAACTAAAGCTTCATTAACTATGGATGCATAAATATTCATACCAATTTCAAGAGCTCTCAACTGCTCAAGTTTTTCTCTTTTCTCTAAAATGGTCTGAGGTTTTTTACAAAATCTCTCAATCACATCTCTTTTATAAGCATATATTCCTATATGCTCATAGTAATCTCCTTCATTTGCAGGGACAGGAGATCTTGAAAAATAGATAGCCCTGCCAATTATATCGTTTTTATTATGTCCAGTTACAACCTTAACCTTATTTGGATTTGCTATTCTATCGTTATCTAAAGGTGTAATCAAAGTGCCTATATCAACTTTCTTATCATCTAACAGGTTTGCTGTAATTTTTATATAATCTGGAGGAATTAACGGAATATCACCTTGTAAATTGATGACCTTCTCAAATTCACGATCAGGATCAATTTTTTTTAAGCCTTCCATAATCCTATCTGTTCCAGAAACATGATCATATTGAGTCAGAACAGAATTCCCACCAGCCTTCTTAACAACTAGATCTATTTCTTTATCTGGAGTTGCAACAAAAACCTCTCCAAGATTTGCTTTCTTAGCGCACTCTAAAACCCTCACTATCATTGGTAAGCCAGCTATGTCCTCTAGAGGTTTGTTGGGCAATCTCGTAGATGCAAGCCTTGATGGTATAAAAATAACGGTTTTCATTGTAATATTATCTTTTTTAAACTAATTTGATTACTTTATATTGTTACTATTAAAATAATAAAGATAATTTAATTTAATCGCAATTTTATGTTAAAATGGCATTCTTTTTGGACTTTCTAAGTTGATAAAACATCAAAATTAGTGAATATTCGGGTATAACATATTTGGAGGCTATTTAACAAATGGACGCATATACTTTAAATAAATATGCTGGAGCACTTATTGCAGCAATTTTAATAGTTTTCCTATTAGGAAAGCTTGGAAATATCGCCATTCATCCAAAAAAACTTGAGAAACAAGTTTACAGTGAAACCCCACTTGTAAATCAAGAAAGTAAAGTTGCTTCAGCCTCAAAGGAGCCTAAAGAAGAAATTCCTCTTCCTATTCTGCTTGCTAGCGCTTCAGTTGAAAAAGGGCAAAAAGTATCGAAAAAATGTTCATCTTGTCATAATTTTGTTAAAGGTGGGGCTAATAAAGTAGGACCAAATTTGTATAATATTGTTGGAGCTTCAATGGCAGCTGTTGATAATTTCAGTTATTCATCTGCTATTAAAAACTTTGGAGGTAAATGGGGCTATGAAGAGCTTAATTTATTTCTAAAGAATCCTAAGAAATATATGCCTGGAACAAAAATGGCTTTTGCAGGTATCAAAAAACCTAAAGATAGGGCTAACATTATCCTATATCTTAAAAGTGTAACCGAGAGCCCCCCATCAATTCCGGAATAATTAATTCAATTGTTATACTATAATGACATGTGATATTAATGATCTTGCTGATTTTGCATCTCTGCTAGCAGATGAAAGCAGGAAAGTAATAAATAAATACTTCAGAAAAAATATAACAATCTCTATAAAAAATGATAATACTCAAGCTACTAATGTTGATATTGAAGTTGAAGAATTACTCAGGCAAATTATTAAAAACCGTTATGAAGGCCATCAGATAGTTGGGGAAGAAATAATAAATGAAAAAAAAATTGATAACTCAGGTATTAAATGGGTCTTAGATCCAATTGATGGAACAAGAGCTTTTATTCATGGAAAACCAACTTTTGGAACGCTAATTGCTGTAATTAAAAATGATTTGCCTATAGTTGGACTAATTGATCAGCCAATACAAAAAGAAAGGTGGATAAGCTTTAATAATAAAACTAATTATAATGGTAATTTAGTAAAAAGTAGCAATAATACTGATATAAATAAAGCAAGGTTAGAAGCGACTAGCCCCTTAATGTTTTCAGAAGATTCTTATAAAAAATTTTTAAAAATTGTTAGTTCAGTAAGTTCAGTAAGTTGGGGCGCCGACTGTTATGCTTATGGAATGTTAGCAAATGGATATGTAGATATTGTTTGTGAACAAGGAATGAAATTTTGGGATTATGCAGCTCTTATTCCAATAATTGAAGGATCTGGGGGAAAAATATCTGATTGGACCGGGAAAAGATTGGATGAAACTAGTGATGGAGCAGTTCTTGCTTCGGCAAACGAAAAAATTCATGAAAAAGCATTGAAAATTCTAAACAATTAAATTTTAATTAAATATTGCTTATTTTAAAAAAAGGTTCTTAATGTTTTACTATTTTAGATATTTTATTATATTCTCTTTGTTTTTCTCAATCCAACCTTATGCTTATGCTGATGTAAAGCATGCTATTTCTCTTTATGGAAAGCCTAAATATGATAAGAACTTCACACATTTTGATTATGTGAATCCAAATGCACCAAAAAAAGGCCATTTAAAACGCTTAGCACTAAGGACTTATAACTCATTTAATCCATTTATTATTTCTGGGAATGCTGCAGCAGGAATTTCATTAGTTTATGAAACTTTAATGACTGGATCTAGAGATGAACTAGATAAAAGCACATTGTACAGTCTTATTGCTGAAAATGTTGAATTTCCTGAAGATTATTCTTGGGTCAAATTTAATTTAAGGGCAAATGCATCTTGGCATGATGGAAATCCAATTTCATCTGAGGATGTAATTTTTTCTTTTCGTACTTTAACAGAACAAGGAAGTCCATTTTATAAATCATATTATAAAAATGTTTCTAAAGTAGAAGCCTTAGATAAACTCACCGTAAAATTTCATATGAATATTAAAAATAATAAAGAAATGCCAAATATTTTAGGAGAATTATATATTTTACCTAAACATCACCTTAAGGAGAAAGATTTTAGTAAAGCAAGCCTCGATGTACCTTTAGGGAGTGGGCCATACAGGGTATCAAGATTTGAATCAGGCAGATATATTATTTATGAAAGAGTTAAAAATTATTGGGGCAAAGACTTGCCTGTTAATAAAGGTAGATATAATTTTGATATTATTCAATACGACTATTATAGAGATTTGACTGTAGCTCGCGAGGCTTTCAAATCTGGACAATTTGATATTTATAATGAGTATCAAGCAAAGGGTTGGGCTACAGGCTTTAAATTCGACGCAGTAAAACAAGGTAAGGTAATTAAAGAGGAAATACCTATTTCTAGATCACCTGGTATGCAGGCTTTTGTATTTAATACAAGAAAAACCTTTTTCCAGAATAGAGAAGTTCGAAAAGCAATTAGTTTAGTTTTTGATTTCGAATGGTTAAATAAAAATATTTTCTATAATCAATATAAACGTACAACAAGTTTTTTTCAAAATACTGATTTAGCATCAAGTGGGATACCAAAAGGATTGGAGTTTGATTATTTGGATAAATATAAAGATATTTTGCCTAGTGAAATATTTGATAAAGCGTTCTCACTGCCACAATCTGACGGAAGTGGAAATATAAGACCTCAATTAAAAATGGCAAAAAAATTACTCAGTCAAAATGGCTGGATAATAAAGAATAATAAATTAGTTAATTCAAAAACAAATGAACCTTTTAAATTTAATATAATTATTATTCAACCAAGTTTAGAAAGAGTAATACTTCCTTTCACAAAGAATTTAGAAAAACTTGGGATTATCTGTAAAATTCAAGTTTTAGACTCTTCACAATATATCGAGAGAATAAATAATTATGATTTTGATATGATTGTTTCCACTATCCCTCAATCATTCAATCCAGGAAATGAGCAAAGAAACTATTGGGGTTCAAATTCAGCTAAAGCTCCCGGGGGTAGAAACTTAGCAGGGATAAATAACCCTGTAATAGATGAATTGATTGAAAAAATTATTTTTTCCCAATCAAGAGAAAAATTAGTGGCTGCTACAAAATCATTGGATAGAGTTTTGCTTTGGAACTATTACTTTATACCACAATACCACTCTCCAAATAATAGAATTGCTTACTGGAATAAATTTATGAAGCCAGGAACTAAACCTAAGTTTGGAATAGATATCCAGTCCTGGTGGCTGAAATAATTTTAGGAAATTTTTTAAATTTAATTACTTAGATTATTATATAATTAAATAATTTTTCGTGTTATTTGCAGGAGAATAAAATTACTACTTACCTACTTCGCAGATTGATATTAATTATACCAACTTTATTTATAATAATGCTGATAAACTTTGCTATTATTCAGACGGCACCAGGTGGGCCAGTAGAACAAATGATTGCAAAAATAACCGGTACAGCGGTTGATGCAACAGCAAGAGTAAGTGGAACGGCAAATTCAGATTCTCAAAATAATAATGAATCTGTTCAAGAAGTTCTTTTAGGAGAATCAAAATATAGAGGTGCACAAGGACTTGATCCAGAATTTATAAAATCTATTGAAAAAATGTATGGTTTTGATAAACCTATTGCAGATAGATTTTTTCTTATGATAACTAATTACCTAAAGTTTGATTTTGGTGAAAGCTTTTTCCAAGACAAATCAGTAATTGATTTAATTCTTGAAAAAATGCCTGTTTCAATAACTTTAGGATTGTGGTCTACACTAATTGTCTACTTAATATCCATACCTCTTGGAATAAGAAAAGCCGTAAAGGATGGGACAAGTTTTGATTTATGGACGAGTACTTTAGTCATAATCGGCCAAGCAATACCGTCTTTTTTATTTGCAATTCTATTAATTATTATTTTTTCAGGTGGATCATTTTTAGATCTTTTCCCTCTTAGAGGTCTTACCTCAGATAATTTTAATGACTTAAGTCTTATAGGAAAAATATTTGATTATATATGGCATATAGTTCTCCCAGTTACTGCACTAGTAATTGGTGGTTTCGCTGGCCTTACAATGCTAACAAAAAATTCGTTCCTTGATCAGATAAACCAACAATACGTTCTAACTGCTCGTGCGAAAGGAGTATCAGAAAAAAGAGTGCTTTATGGTCATATATTTCGAAATGCAATGATAATTGTCATAGCTGGCTTTCCTAGTGCTTTTATCAGTATTTTATTTACTGGATCACTTCTCATTGAGGTAATTTTTTCTTTGGACGGACTTGGTCTTCTTGGTTTCGAAGCAGCTATAAATAGGGACTACCCTGTTATGTTCTCGACATTATATATTTTTACTCTGTTAGGATTGGTACTGGCAATAGCTCGAGATATTGCTTATGTCTTTGTTGACCCTAGAATTGATTTTGAGAGCAGGTAAATATAATGAAAAATATTTTTTTATTTAAACTATCTAATATCAATTCAAGAAGGCTAGATAACTTCAAGAAAAATAAGCGTGGTTTTTACTCATTTATTTTTTTGTTATTACTATTCATAATATCTATATTCGCTAATTTTATAGCAAATGAAAGACCAATTATTGTTTTTTTTGAAAACAAAATCTATCTTCCTATATTAGTTGATTATCCTGAAACAGTATTTGATGGTGAATTTGAAACAAATACTGATTATCGGGATCCTTTTGTGAAAGAATTAATACAAAAGAAAGGTTGGATGATTTGGCCATTAATTCCGTTTAGCCATGATACCATTAATTATGAACTAAAATCTCCAGCTCCATCACCTCCAGATCGTATAAATTGGCTAGGTACTGATGATCAAGGTAGAGATGTTTTTGCTCGCTTAATTTACGGATTTAGAATTTCTCTTTTATTTGGTCTTATTTTAACCTCACTCAGCTCAATCATTGGAGTTGCCGCTGGGGCTGTTCAAGGGTATTTTGGAGGTGTAATTGATTTAATTTTCCAAAGGTTTATTGAAGTATGGGAAAGCATACCTTTACTGTACCTATTGATAATTCTTGCAGCAATTATAACCCCAGGTTTTTGGTCTCTGCTTTTCATTCTACTATTATTTAGCTGGATGTCTTTAGTGGGAGTCGTCAGGGCAGAGTTTCTTAGAGCTAGAAATTTTGAATATGTTCGAGCAGCTAAAGCTTTAGGTATTAAAAATAATATAATAATTTTTAGACATATTTTACCTAATGCAATGGTAGCTACTATCACCTTTTTACCTTTTATCTTAGCCGGATCTATCACAAGTCTAACAGCTCTTGACTTTCTCGGGTTTGGGTTGCCCCCTGGATCGCCATCATTAGGTGAAATGCTTCAACAAGGAAAGTCTAACTTACAAGCTCCTTGGCTTGGAATCACATCTTTTTTTTCAATCGCAATTATTTTAACATTGGTAGTTTTTATCGGAGAGGCTGTGAGGGACGCTTTTGACCCAAGAAAAATCTTTAACTAATATAAATTTTCTAGAAGTTAGAAATTTATCAGTTGCTTTTAAAATAAATAAAACAAGAAACCAAATATTGAATAATATTACATTTTCAGTAAATAAGAACCAGACACTTGCTTTAGTTGGAGAATCAGGTTCAGGTAAATCTGTTAGCGCCCTGTCAATCTTGCAACTTCTTCCGAGGCATAGCACAGAATATATATCTGGATCGGTAAAAATAGATGGAAAAGAGTATCTAAAATCAGATGTTAATAATATCTCGGAAGTTAGAGGCCAGAAAATATCTATGATTTTTCAAGAACCTATGACATCATTAAACCCATTACATACAATAAAAAAACAAATTGCAGAGTCTGTAACAATTTTTAAAAACCTAACAAGAAACGAGATAAAAGATAAGGTAGAGTTTCTACTTGATTTAGTTGGCTTAGAAGAAATAATTAAAAGATCTCAAGCCTACCCTCATGAACTTTCTGGAGGCCAAAGACAAAGAGTAATGATTGCTATGGCAATTGCAAATAATCCCTCTCTTCTTATTGCTGACGAACCTACTACAGCATTAGATGTTACAATTCAGAGACAAATTTTAGATTTATTAAAAAACTTGCAAGACAATATGGGTATGTCAATTCTACTAATTACTCATGATCTTTCAATAGTAAAAAGATTTGCTGATAATATTTGCGTTTTGAAAGATGGTTTGATTATCGAAAAGGGAAGAACAAAAAATATCTTTTTAGATCCAAAAAATAAATATACAAAAATTCTTATTAATTCTGTGTTAAAGAAAGGAGAAAAAGATATAGTTAGTTCAGAAAATAAAATTATCGAGATAAGAGATTTATCAGTAGAATACTCGATTAAAAAAGGATTATTTAGAAAAAGAATTAATACTCTAAGTGCTCTAAACAATATCTCATTTGTTCTATATCAAGGAGAAACTCTTGGTATAGTAGGTGAAAGTGGATCCGGTAAAACAACTTTAGGTTTAGCAATTCTAAAATTAGTCACTAGCAAAGGGGCTATCTTTTTTCAAAATAAAAATCTTTTAAAAATAAGTAATGATGATCTTCGAAAATTAAGGAAGCACATGCAAATAGTTTTCCAAGACCCTTTTGGTAGTCTTAGTCCTAGGTTATCTATCAAGCAAATTATAGGTGAGGGCTTAGAAGTTCATTTTAAAAATTTAAATAAAGAAGAAAAAACAAAAAAAATAAATCAAGCTTTAAAAGATGTGGGCATTGACTATAATTTACAAAACCGATACCCCCATGAGTTTTCTGGAGGCCAAAGACAGCGAATATCTATTGCAAGAGCACTAATTTTAAAACCAAAATTGATTATTCTAGATGAGCCAACATCTGCTTTAGATAAAACAGTACAGAATCAGATAATTAAATTACTTTGGGAACTACAAGAAAAATACGGCCTTACTTATATATTTATTAGTCATGATCTACAAGTTATACGTGCATTATCAGATAAAGTAATTGTATTAAAAAACGGAAGAATTATAGAGATGGGTACATCTAATCAAATATTTACAAACCCCAAAGAAAAATATACAAATGCACTATTAGAAGCCTCTCTTGTTTAGTCCTGTCTTGCTTTAACTAAACTTTCATTCCAATTATCAATATAAACTTTTCCTTGAATAGTTTTATTAACAATTATACTTCGTTTATCTCTATTATCAGGAAACCTTCTTATTAAACCATATGATTCTAATGTATCAATAGCTCTTGAAATAACTGCTTTAGATACTCCTAAAAGCTTTGATAAGCTTTTTACAGTTTGGATATCTTTATTGAGATATACAGTCAGTAAAACTCCTTTTTGCCTTTCAGTAAGATCTTTCTGTTCACTTCTTATAGATTCTAATATTGATGGGTATAAATTTTCTAGTTCCTGCATACTTATACTTTATCTGAATTTAACTTATCATTATTTAAGATCTTTAAAAAATCTTCTTGAGATAAAGGTTTATAAAAGTAATGACCTTGCGCAAAATCACAATCTATAGAAGTAAGAAATTCAACTTCATACTTACTTTCTACACCTTCTGCTAATACAGAAAGTCCTATTTCCTTAGCCATAGATATAATGGCTTTTACAATTGCAATTGACTCATCATTTTTTGAAATACCAGCAATTAATGATTGATCAATTTTAATTGTATCGACAGGGTAGGATGTAAGTTGACTTAGAGAAGAATAACCTGTTCCAAAATCATCGAGAGAAAATGACACTCCTTTTTCTTTAAGAGATAAAATAGAGTTAATAGCCGAGTTTTGATCTCTAATAAATGAATATTCTGTTAATTCAATATCTAAAAATTTAGGCGGAAAATCATATTTTTCGAGAGTAGTAAATACAAAATCTACAATATTATCTTCAGCGAGCTGTATGGGCGAGAAATTTACTCCAATCCTAAGTGGGGTTTTAACTAAGTTACTCCAGATCTTTGCTTCAGAGCATGCCTTTTCAAGCACCCATTCCCCTAATTGCACTATGGACCCTATAGATTCAGCTCTTGGAATAAACTCACTAGGCGAAATATTACCCAGGCTTGGGCTTTCCCATCTTAGCAAAGCTTCTGCGCCAATTATTGATTCACTTTTTAATTTAACTGTTGGTTGAAATTTCAGATAAAACTGATTTTCTTTAATAGCTCTAGGTATTGCCTGGTCTAGAAAGTTGAGTCTAAGTATTTTTTTATTAATATCTTTACTATAAAACTGAAATCGATTATGGCCTCTAATTTCTGATTCCTCAAGAGCTTTATCTGCAGCATCCATTAGAACTTCTGCCTCATTTCCATCTTGAGGGTAAAGAGCCGCACCAATATTTGATGAAATATTATATTGATTTTTATCAATAGTTATAAACTTAGATAAACGATTTACAATTTTTTTACATATAGCAGCTGCACTTTCAGTATCTTTTGTTAATTTATATACAACAAAAAATTTATTTCCAGCAATTCTACCTAAGATACTTTTTATAGGGGTAATAGATTTTAAAATTTTAGTAGCCTCAAGTATAAGTGCATCACCTACATCATAGCCGGCATACTGATTAATTGACTTAATTTTATCTAGTTTAATTACTAACGCTACTAGTCTATCACCAGATAACTTTGCACTTTCCACAATAATATTTATTTTCTCAATTATTGAGTGCCTAAGAAGTACTCCTGTCAAATGATCATTTTTATTTTTATTATATATTTTATCTTTCAATTCATGAATTATTGTCAAGATTTTTACATTCTCATCATCAAGCAAATAATCCTGAATATAAATTAAAACATCAATATACTCTTTATCTTTAGTAATTAGTTTTGATTTTATAGAATGATTTTGAGAGTTATTTAAATCAATTTTTTTGACAATCATTGATAGATCTAAATTGATTAAATCTTCCGAGAGGTATCCAGATAATTTTTCAAAAAAACTGTTTACAAAAACAATACCCCCAGATTCTCTTATCATAACCACTGAAATTGATAATGAATTCAGAACTGAAATATAATTTTTTTTTAAGTTAGACATATCATTTATGTTTTAATATATTTATCAATTATACCGATTCTGTAGAAAAGAGAAAAGTCCCCTTAATAGTGAAGCCTCACCACCGATAGGCCTGCCAGCTTGGGCTCTATCATTCCATGAATAAGCATCAATATGAATAAAATCTTTTTTATTTTTTACAAATTTCAATAAGAACAAAGCTGCAGTAATAGCCCCGGCAAATGATGTATTTCCTGAGTTACTTAAATCAGCAACACCGCTTTCTATATGCTTTTCATAATCTTTCCACAAAGGAAGTTGCCAAAAGTAATCCTCTTGGTTTTCACAATTTATTTTTAATTCACTGATTAATTCTTCATTATTAGAAAAAACAGCTGGCAATTCTGCTCCGAGTGCAACCCTTGCAGCGCCCGTCAGAGTAGCAATAGATATAATTAAGTCAGGATTTCTTTTATTTGCCTCAGTAATTGCATCAGCTAAAATTAACCTACCCTCAGCATCTGTATTTCCAATTTCAACAGTTATTCCACTCTTAGTTTTAATTATATCGCCAGGCTTATAAGCTTTACTTCCGATAACATTTTCAACCGTTGGAAGCAGCACCCTTAAGTCAAGATTTAACCCAGCATCCATAATCATGTATGCCAAACCTAGTGCTATTGCGCCACCACCCATATCTTTTTTCATTTTTCTCATGCCAATACTGGATTTTATATCCAAACCTCCAGAATCAAAACATACGCTTTTTCCAATCAAAACAACTTTAGGTTTATTTTTTTTCTCCCATTTGATATCAATTAACCTTGGGGCTCTATATGAAGCTTCACCAACAGTATTAATTGTAGGAAAATTAATTGATAATTCGTTACCAATTATTGTTTCTATATCAGCATTATAGTCATTTGATAAATTTTTAGCAGATACTTCAAATTCACCAGGCCCAAGATCATTCGCAGGGGTATTGACTAAATTTCTGACTAAGAACGTTGCCTCTATTTCTCTTTTAGCTTTTTCCCAGTCAACTTTTTTAGAAATATATATAGAAGAAAACTCAAAATTCTTCTTCTTATATTGATCGAATCTATATGTACCCAAACCCCAACCAATCAATAATCTTGTTTCTTCTTCAGAAGTAATCTTTCCAGTAATAACAAAGCATTGATTTTTAATTTTTGTCGGGATTTCTGCAATAGACCAAATAGATATTTTTTTTGGAACTATAACTAATAACCCTGCAATTTTACCAGATGGTTTTGGTATTACAATAAAGTTTCCATTTACTTCTTTAAAGTCATTTGAATTTAACCAAGTAGCAAAACTTTTAGGGTAACCGCTCAACCAGTCATTTAAATTTCCTTTTTTTACAACCCAAAGAGGTATTGAGTTGCTGACTTGTTTATCAAAAAAATATGGTAGCAAAATTTCTCCAAAATTTATTTTCTTATGAATTAAGTTTAGGCTTTCTTAATAGTTCTTGTCTATCTACAGATTTAACATCAATTAAAATTTCTCCCTTGTTCTCACGCTGAACTTTAATTGAAATAACTTCTCCAGCATCACCTGATGACCAAATAATTTTATAAAATGAATGTAAGTCAATTACTTCTTGATTGTTTGCAGAAATAATTTGATCGCTAACTTTAAAACCTGCTTTAGCAGCAGGACCTTGAGAAACCATCCCAGCAATAGAAATTATATCATCATTTTCAGCAACATATAAACCCAACCACGGTCTGGGTGATTTGCCACTTGAACCAATTTCTCTCATAGGCTTGAGAACTGATTTAAATAAATTTATAGGAATTGACATATTTCCATCAATTTCCTTTGGTCCTGCATCTTGAACAAATAAAGAGCCAATACCAATAAGATTACCATTCATATCAATTAAACCTGCCCCAGCCCAATTAGGATGAACAGGAACGGTAAATAATGCTTCCTCAAGCGCATATTCCCAAGATCCAACAAAAGGTCGCTTTGAAGATAAACTTGATAACATAGTGTGTTTTTTACCACCAGCAGCAGCAAAAATTATAGGATCTCCTGATTGAATTAAAGTTGAGTTACCTAATTTTATTGGTATTGTGTTGAGTTTTCCTAGAGCCTGAACTAATCCAAAACCTGTTTCATGTTCATAGCAAACCACATCACCTGGGATTGTATAGCCATCATTTAATGTTATCCATACTTTACTAGCTTCTGCAATTAGATAACCTGCCGTCAAGATTAAACCGCTTTGATCAATTACCACTCCATTGCCTACTCTTTCTGTTCCAAGAATTTGAGCGGTAAGAGCATCCTCAGGGACGTCAGATCTTAATAGAACAACAGAGTCAAGCACTTCCTCAAGATTAAACGATACATCACTATCTCTAGGTTGAGCTTGGCTAGGCACTTGCCATTCAGAATCTTCTAAGTCCTTATTCATTTCATTTCCATGGGACAATTATACTGGCCACAAGAATAATGGGGCCAGTATAACTTTTAAAAATGTGGATTATTTCTACATTTATTTTTTATTCAACTAAGCGCAGATTTTCTGCTGATGACTTTCCGTCACGTCCAGGTTGTGATTCAAATTCAACTTTTTGACCTTCTGCAAGATCAGTTAGACCAGCACGCTCTACAGCAGAAATATGCACAAAAGCGTCCTTACCTCCATCTTCAGGTTGAATAAAACCATAACCCTTGGTTTTGTTGAACCATTTAACGGTTCCTATCATGTCGTTTCCTTAATAAAATTATCGAAGCCTATACCTATAACTAGGTATAAACACAACAAATTAAAGAATATATAAGATAGAAAAATTTATAAAAATGGATAAATAATTCTAAACTTTGTTTTCTAAAAAATGGTGCCCCTTCAAATGAAGCCAAGAGACGATAAAATCAAGCTATTTTTTTAATTTATTACTCAAAATAATCAAAATTTTTGGAATATTACCTAAATTTTACCTATTTCAGGGGATTTTTAGCAACTTAAAAGATTTATACCCCCCTTTTCTGAAAAAAAAATCTAAATTAGAATAATAATCATGACAACTATATCTGCAATAAATAAGGTACAAATTTATTGGAATTGTGAGCTTAAAATATGAATTTAGGAATAAAAATATTTTTTATAATTGTTATATTGACAATTATTATTTCTCAAAAAAGTTTTTCGCATACTAACGAACCAAGGCATCATGCAATGGTCACTCTTGCAAAAAATATGAAAGAAATTTCTAGAACAATTAAAAGTAATAGTTCTTTTGATGATAATTTTGAAAGAAAAATTTATGAAGTTTATGAGATTAGCAAGAAATTAGATTACTTATTTGAAGAGGATGATTCAAGTAAAGAAGATAGTAGAGCAAGCCCAGAAATTTGGAAGAATAAAGACAAATTTTTTTCTTTAACTAAAGATTTTGAACAATCCATAGAAAATCTTTTACAGGCAGTCAAGAATAACGACATTGAAGAGATGAATAATGCTATATCTAGAGTAGGCGCTAATTGTGGAAAATGTCATAGATCTTTCAGACTTCCTAAAAAAAATTAAATTTAATATTCTATAAGATTCTTTAAAAGCTATGTTAAAAAACAAATATATCTTATTAGGCATTTTTTTATTATCTTGGGTGCTATCAATTGCACTTGGCTTGTTTTATATTTCACCGAACTCAGATGATATTTTTTATGCCCTACCTGCTCTTGGTTTTGCAAACAATGGGGAGCTTGGGATACCATATTTAAATGGTGAAACATGGAAAATACTATTTAATTTTCCTACTTATTCTCTTTTACAGGGCTTAGTATTTACAGTAATTCAATTTTTAGAATTCAAAAT
Organism: Rhodospirillaceae bacterium; assembly: GCA_002722055.1. Classification (GTDB taxonomy): domain Bacteria; phylum Pseudomonadota; class Alphaproteobacteria; order SHVP01; family SHVP01. The sequence continues at coordinate 381,937 of PBKD01000014.1, forward strand.
TACATTTATGTCATACAGGCTATCTCACTCATTATTCGTAATTTTTTTCATATTAATAAGCTCTTTATTCATTTTAAAGAATGCTAAAAAAAATAAGCTTGAATTTTTCTTTCCTAGCATTCTATTTCTAGGACTTCTCGGCCTTATTCCTTTTTCAATGACTTGGATTATATTTAGACCTGAGGTAACTGGTCTATTATTTTTTATTACAGGGTTTTGGTTATTAAATTCAGCATTTAATAAAAAAAATATACATATCTATATTATTTTTGGATCTTTATTCATAGGATTCACACCTACACTACATCCATTATTTTCAATAATATCTTTTTTTTCAATCCTAGGCTTTATAATTCATTTTTTAAAAAATAAGGAATTATTCAAGTCTTTTTTAATCTCCATTTTTTCAATAATTCCTATTTTGATATTAGTTACTTATTTTCTCCTTTCCGATGGATATATTGAAGTTATTAAAGGTCAAATTCCACTTACTACTAACGGGCATAGAGCTATATTTGGATTAATTTTTCGTTTACTTGATTTTGACATTAACTGGACTGTTGGAGTTTTAAAAATTTATTACCTAATCTATTTAAGTATAATTTTTTTGGCTGTTGCTACGATTATAATAAGTATAAAAAATTATTTTATAAATACGTTATTATTTACAAGATATAGAATAAATATACTAATTCTAATTCTTTCATGCCTTTTTACATTAATTATATCTTTTGATTTAATTTATATCCACGCAACTATTAGTGTATTATTACTTTTTGCAATAATATCCCTACATCAAGAAAAAATTAATATTTACTTTATGAACACAAAAAAATTATTTAAATTTTTTATATTGATATTATTGTTTCTTTTTCCTTTTTCATGGAGCTCTATCAACTTTGCAAAGTATAATTTAAAAGAAAATAATTACCTATCCTCATGGGATCTAATTAATGAATTGGAATCATTTTCTAACAGGAAAATAAATACTTTTGTGGTTGCCCATCAGTTAGCTCCACTTGTAATTGAAAAACTAGGAAAACCAGATAATTACAATGCTTACTGGCTTTTCCCTAGCGTAGGGCAAATCTACAGACCCAAGAATGAGATAGAACGAATAAATAAAATATTAAATCAGAAAGTTTATAATCAATCTGCTTTTTGGATTCTAAGATCTAAAGACGAAACTCAGGGTTACTCAGTGCTAGATGATAGATCATTTTGTATAGACGTGCCTTTATCTACTCAAAAAAATAACTCCCCTATAAAAATAAAAGTTTTAGATCCACAAATTATATATAAATCATTTAAATATACTGTAGTAAAAGGAAGAAAATCACTTAAGGGCTGCTGAGAAATCAAATGTATATATTAGAATTGAAAATATACAAATTCATTACCTGAGAAATTTCCAAAAAGTAGTATTGTCCAAGCTGAAATAAATATTCCTAATACTCTTAAACTATATGATTTTTTATAAATACTATATATAAATCTAGTTTCTCTAAATATATCAACAATTAAGACAAAAAATAATCCTAGAAAACATTTTACTACTAATGGTGTTGCAAAATTCGAGTTTGTTGTACTTATATCAAAAGTGAATATAGCTTTGATTATATAAATCGAGTCATCAAGTGAATTACTTCTAAAAAATACCCAGGCAATAGAAGTTAAAGAAAACACGATAAAAATTAATAATATTTTTTGAACAGCTTTAATATATTTATTTGTATTATAATTTAAGATACTTGCTAAGTATTTGAAGATAATTAAATATATACCATGTAATAGACCCCATATTATGAATGTTAATGCTGCTCCATGCCATAGACCTCCTAAAACCATTGTGGTTATAAGGTTAAAACTTGTTCGAATATAGCCTTTTCTATTACCACCTATTGAAATATAGAGATAATCTCTAAGCCATGAGGATAATGAGATATGCCACCTCTTCCAGAACTCACTAAAACTAGAGGCAAAGTAAGGCCTTTTAAAATTTGGATCTAAATCAAAGCCCAAAATTTTTGCTAAACCAATAGCAATGAGAGAATAGCCGGCAAAATCACCATAAATTTGAAAACTAAACATCAAAGTTGCTAAAATAAGATCTAAACTTGCAAAACTTTGAGGATTATCAAAATAGCCATTTATATTAATTAAAAACCCCAAATTATCTGCAAGAACTACTTTTAATAAATAGCCCCATATTATTAATTCTACTCCTTTAAATAATCTATAAAAATTTATTTCTTTCGGTGCTCTAAGCTGTGGCAATAATTTTGACGCCCTAACTATCGGCCCAGCAACAAGTTGTGGGAACATAGAAATGTAAGCAGCAAAATTTAAAAAACTTTTCTCTGGTTCTATTTTTTTTTTATAAATATCAATGGTATAACTTAATGATTGAAAAGTATAAAAAGAAATACCTACCGGCAAGATTATATTTAATGTAGGCCAATCCGGTTTGAAACCAATATTAGTTAATAGTAAAGCGAAAGATTCAACAAAAAAATCTAAATATTTAAATATTCCTAAAATAGTTAAATTAGTAAATATACTAATAAAAAGAAGAAGTCTCCTATGAATAATTCTTTTTTCTATGCCAAGTTTGGAACCCAAAAAATAATCAACAACTGTGGAAAGAAGTATTAACGCCAAAAATCTCCAGTCCCAAAAAGAATAAAAAATATAACTTGCAAAAAGTATATAGAGAATTTTTATCTTACTTTTAAAAAAAAAGTAAAAAATGAGAAATATACTGATAAATACTAAAAATATTAAGCTATTAAATGTCAAAATTTTTCCTAAATAAAAAATTTAAGTGGCGGAGAGAGAGGGATTCGAACCCTCGATACGATTACTCGTATACACGCTTTCCAAGCGTGCGCCTTAAGCCACTCGGCCACCTCTCCAAAAACTACCTAAATAAATATCCACAAAAAAACTACATTTTACAATTAATTATAATTAATTATTAGTAAAAATTGTGAATTTAAACTCGATGTAATGTTATAATAAAAATCATATATTTATAATAGGAATAATTCAGTTATATTACATATTTTAAAATATCTTGCAATTCTAGCCTTCTTTTTTTTCCTTGGATGGGACTCAGTCAAATCAATTTATCTAGGAAAAATAATTTATACAACCATTGGTGAACATTGGTTTCTATTAGATAAAAATAGTATAATTTTAACACAGTCAATTATACAGAGATACATTCATTACAAGTTGTGGGACCCATTACTATTGATAATAATTCAAATGCCTACTTGGGGTTTTTTCATTATTACTTTTTTGATTATTAAAATTATACCTACAAAAAAGAAGCGATGGTTCAAATGATTTAGTCATCACCAATCTTCAAAGCTGCTATAAAAGCATCTTGAGGGATCTCTATCTTTCCAAATTGACGCATACGTTTCTTTCCTTTTTTTTGTTTCTCAAGTAATTTTCGCTTTCTTGAAATATCACCTCCATAGCATTTTGCTAAAACATCTTTTCTCATAGCGCTAAGAGTTTCTCTAGCTATTACTTTTCCCCCTATTGCGGCTTGAATAGGAACTTTAAACAACTGTCTTGGAATTAAATCCTTTAACCTCTCACAAATTACTCGGCCTCTACTCTCTGCTCTAAGTTTATTTACAATCATAGATAAAGCATCAATACCTTCATTATTGACAAGAATTTGCATCTTAACTAAATTTCCTTTTTCATAATTATCAAGTTGATAGTCAAAGCTCGCATACCCTTTACTAATTGATTTAAGTCTGTCATAAAAATCAAAAACTACCTCATTAAGTGGTAATTTATATACAACTACTGCTCTATTCCCTATATAAGATAGATCTTCTTGAGATCCTCTTCTATCTTCACATAATTTTAAAACACTTCCTAAATACTCATCTGGAACCATTATAGTAGCTTTTATCCATGGTTCTTCTACAAAGTCAATTTGAGTCGGATCAGGCCAATCAGCAGGATTATGAAGTTCAATGATTTTTCCATCTATAAAGTGCGCTTTATATATAACACTAGGTGCAGTTGTAATCAGGTTTAATTTAAACTCTCTCTCTAGTCTCTCCTGAATTATTTCGAGATGAAGTAAACCAAGGAAACCGCACCTAAAACCAAAACCTAAAGCAGGCGAATTCTCTTTTTCAAAAATAAAACTTGAATCATTTAGTTTTAACTTTTCTAAGCTATCTTTTAATTGAATATAATCCCCAGAATCAATAGGAAAAAGACCACAAAATACAACAGGTATACTAGGTTTGAAACCACTTAAAGGCTTAGAAATTGGGCTTAAAGAGTTGGTTAAAGTATCTCCAACTGATGTATCTGCCACTTGTTTTATCCCTGCAATTACAAAACCAATTTCACCAGCACTTAAAGAATCTACATCTCTAGCTTTTGGATCAAAAACACCAACTTTTTCAACTATATGATCGGATTCTGCCGCCATCATTCGTAACTTCATTCCTTTTTCAATCCTACCATTATATACACGAACTAGTATCACTACGCCTAAATAGGCATCATACCAAGAGTCTACTAATAGAGCTTCTAGTTCATCATCACTTTTCATACTTGGCGGACTTAATTTTATTACTAGTTCTTCCAGAACATCTTTTACACCATGACCTGTTTTAGCTGAAATATAAACAGACTCCGATGCGTCAATACCAATTACATCTTCAATCTGTTGCTTTACCTTTTCCGGCTCTGATGCTGGCAAATCTATCTTATTTAACACAATTAAAATATCATGATTAGCATCAATTGCTTGATAAACGTTAGCTAGTGTTTGAGCTTCAACACCTTGACTAGAGTCCACAAGCAGAATTGACCCTTCACAAGCAGCTAGGGATCTACTTACCTCATAAGAAAAATCTACATGACCAGGAGTATCAATTAAATTTAAAATGTAGTCTCTACCATCTTTCGCCTGAAAAGATAGCCGAACTGTTTGTGCTTTAATAGTAATTCCTCTTTCTCTTTCTATATCCATAGAGTCCAAGACCTGAGCCTTCATCTCTCTTTTATTAAGGCCTCCACATGTCTCAATCATTCTATCTGCTAAAGTTGATTTACCATGGTCAATGTGTGCCACTATTGCAAAGTTTCTTATATGAGAAATTTCATTCATTTTTTAATTACGTAGTTCAGCACCTGAGGAATAATTTGCTATTTTAATAATTTTTTTACAAATTTTTTCTATTTCTGAATCAGTAAAAGTTTTATCTGATGGCTCTAAGATAACTGTTATTGCTATAGATTTTTTATCTTTATCAATTGATTCATGCTTGAAAACATCAAAAATCAAAATTTCTTTAATTGCAGCTATGTTAGATTTCTTTATTGGAAGAATTAAATCTTGAGCCGAAACAGACTTATCAACAATAAAACTAAAATCTCTTGAGACAGAAGGAAAATCAGAGGGAGTAAAAGGTTTTCTTGAAGATAAATTAACAAAATCTGGAAAATATTCTAAATAAATATCTGCTGCTACAAGCGGAAAATCTATATCCATTTCCTCTAATATTTTTGGATGAACTTCACCAAAAGATACTAATTTATTGTTATTAAAATCTTTAATTATCGCTGACCTACCAGGATGAAACCAAGGTATAGCTTGTTGATCAATTGGCAATTTATCAATTTCAAAATTAAAAAATTTTAATAAGGCAACAATATCAGCCTTTATATCAAATACTGAATATTCAGATTTATTTTTTTCCCAACTTCTATGATTTTTAATTCCAGCTCTTACCAAAGTCAAAATATTCGCTTGTTTTAAAGGAAGTTTTTTATCAAAAATTGGGCCTATTTCAAAAAGGGATATCTGATTTAAGCCTCTAACAAAATTTCTCTTACTCGCTTCCATTAAATTTGGAATTATAGATGGACGCATAACATCTAATTCTTTACTAATTGGGTTTAATAGCTCTATTTGATTATTAGTATAATATTCAGAATATTTTTTTCTCATAAATGACCAAGTTATACATTCATTAAAACCTCTATTCACTAATACTTTTCGCACCTTATTTCTAATATTCAATTTTCCATTAAGCTTTGACTGTTTTAGCTCTGGCTTACCTCTGAAGTTGACAATAGGAATCTTGTCATACCCATTAACTCTAGATATTTCCTCAATTAAATCCGCTTCACCCTGTATATCACTCCTCCAAGAAGGCACCTTAACCTCAAAACCTGAATTATGAGTTTTTACGTTGAATCCAAGTTTAAATAATATTTCTTGGACTAAATTAGAACTTATTTCCATACCTAAATAGTTATTGATTTTTTCTGGAAATATTAAAATTTCTTTATTTATATTTGGAACCTCACCAGCTTTCACTATTTCACTTGGATTGCCTCCACAAATATCGATAACCATTTTAGTGGCTAGTTCTATTCCTATCTCTGCAGAATTTGGATCGACACCCCTCTCAAACCTATACCTAGCATCACTCTCTATACCATATTTTCTCCCTGACTTTGCTACAGAAACAGGTTTAAATAATGCAGACTCTATAAAAATATCTTTCGTATTTATATTTGTACCAGATTCTTTTCCACCAATTATTCCAGCAAGTGATAAAACGTTTTTTTTATCAGAAATAATTATCGTAGAATTATCCAAATCGTAAACTTTATCATTAAGTGCAATAATTTTTTCTCCATGTAAGGACATTCTAATTGAGAGATCTCCGTCAATCTTGCTAGAGTCAAAAACATGCAGAGGCCTTCCTAAATCAAAAGTAATATAATTCGTAATATCTACAAGAGCAGATATTGGTTTTAAACCAATTGAGATCAACCTATCCTTTAACCAACTAGGACTTTCTCTATTAACTACTCCCTTAATATACCTTCCAAAAAAAACACAACATTCATTTTTTGCTTCATCATTTATATCTACTTTAATAGGACTTTCAAATTCTCCATCAATCTTATTTATATTTAAAATCTTTAGACTACCTAAACCTTTTGCACTTAGGTCTCTTGCTATACCCCTAACACCGAGACAATCTTGTCTATTTGGTGTAATTGCAATTTCAAATACTGGATCCATACTCTTTAAAAATTGCGATGCCTCACTACCTATAATTGAATTTTTTTCCAACTCAATAATTCCATCATGCTCGTCAGAAATACATAACTCTCTCTCCGAACAAAGCATCCCATTACTAATAACTCCTCTTATTTTTGTTTTTTTTAATTTTTCATTATTTTCAGGTATAATTGATCCAGTAGGAGCAAAAACAACTTTCATGCCTTTAATTAAGTTATTTGCACCACAAATTACTTCTATAATTTCATTTCCTATATCAACTTTACATACACTTAACTTGTCAGCATTTGGATGTTTAAAATACTCTACTATACATCCAACTTTAAAACCTTTAAGTCTTTCACTTGGATCAAAAATTTCTTCAACTTCCAAACCTAGCGAAGTTAAAGTTTCAGAAATAGTTATTACATCATCTTTACAATCGATAAAATCTATATGGTCTCTCAACCAAGATAAAGTGAATTTCAAAAAGAATCCTTTCTACTATTTGGAGGAAAATCAAATTGAGTAAATCCAAAATGTTTTAGCCACCTTAGGTCAGAGTCAAAAAAAGATCTTAGATCAGGCATTCCATATTTCAGCATTGCAATTCTGTCAATTCCCATACCAAAAGCAAATCCTTGATATTTTTTTGAGTCAACACCGCAGTTTTCAAGAACAACAGGATTTACCATCCCACAACCAAGTATTTCAAGCCAATCTTGGTCTCCATCAAGTACAATCTTATTTCCCTCTCTAATACAGCCTATGTCCATTTCTGCAGACGGTTCTGTGAAAGGAAAATAACTTGGCCTAAAACGATAATTTATTTTTTCTTTATTAAAAAATTTTTTTACGAACTCTACTAAACAACCCTTAAGGTGCCCCATATGGCTCTTCTCATCAATCACCAGGCCTTCAACCTGGTGAAACATAGGAGTATGAGTTTGATCTGAGTCCGACCTATATGTTCTTCCTGGCACAATTATATTTATTGGTGGCTTAGATTTCATCATAGTTCTTACCTGAACTGGCGATGTATGTGTCCTTAAAACTTCTGATGTTTTTGATTCAATTTCATTTTCTTTTTGCAAATAAAAGGTATCATGCATCTGCCTTGCAGGGTGTTCAGGTGGAATATTTAATGCAGTAAAATTATGCCAGTCATCCTCTATATCAGGCCCTTCAGCAATATCAAATCCCATTTCACCAAAAATAAGTGATACCTCTTGAATAACTTGGCTTACAGGATGAATAGTCCCGTTCGATTCAAGATTTACAGGAAGAGTCAAATCTAAGAAGTCTGATTTAAGTTTTTTTTCGAGGTTAATATTTTTTATTAATAATCGCTTATCATTAATTAATTTACTAATTTTTAATTTAAGCGTATTTATTTCTTTTCCAAAAGATTTTCTCTTATCAATATTCATATCAGATAATGAACGCATAATCTCAGTAATTTTACCTTTTTTTCCTAATGCGAACACTCTAATTTTTTCAATTGAATCCTCTGTATCAGCTTTATTAAGCTGCTCAACAATAGATTCCTCAATTTTATTTAATTCATTCATTTGTTTTAAATTATAGTTTAATTATTGATAAAGAAGATAAACATAATTACAACAGGAACAAATGATAACCTTATTTTTCTTGTGAATTAGATCCTAGAGCGTTTTCAGCTTGCTTGGCAAGGTGTTTGAAGGCCAAAGGTTCTGTAGCAGCTAAGTTAGCAAGGTTTTTTCTATCAATTTCAATTCCACAAAGCTTTAGTCCGTTTATAAATCTGGCATAAGTCATACCTTCGAGCCTTGCACCTGCATTTATACGTTGGATCCATAAAGAGCGAAAATTTCTTTTTTTCACTCTTCTATCCCTATATGCATATTGTAAACTTTTTTCAACAGCCTGAACCGCAACTCTAAAAGTATTTTTTCTCCTACCACTGTAACCTTTAGCTTTAGTTAACACTTTTCGATGTCGAGCATGAGCTGTTACACCTCTTTTAACCCGGGACATAACTGAAATACCTTTCTAAGCGTAGGGTAAAAATTGTTTAACTATTTTTGCGTCAGAAGATGACATGATTGTAGTACCTCGCTGATTACGTATTTGCTTATTGGTTCTTTTAATCATTCCATGTCTCTTACCAGCTTGGTTCATTCTTACTTTGCCAGATGCGGTAAGGCTAAATCTTTTTTTAGCTCCACTTTTATTTTTAAGTTTGGGCAATTTCTACTCCTAAATAATTAAATAAATCCTAGCAAACTCGGCATGCCCCGCCGGAATACTAATTTGTCATTGTTTATACATTTATGGTATTAACTTCGCAAGTGGTGAGTATAAATAAATCAATGACTTTATTGAAATAATTGCAGATTAAATAAAAAACTTGCGAAATTTAAAGGGTTTTTAGCGAGGCGCAACTACCATAGTCATAAGCTTACCCTCAACTTTTGGAAACTGTTCAATTTTTCCAATAGATTCAACATCTTCTTTTACTCTCTCCAGAACTCTCAAACCTATGTTCTGATGGGACATTTCTCTTCCTCTAAACCTTAAGGTAACCTTAACCTTATCACCTTCATCCAAAAATCTATTAATAGATTTCATTTTTATATCATAATCATGATCGTCGATATTTGGCCTTAGTTTGATTTCTTTAACTTCTATGACTTTTTGTTTTTTTCTGGCAATACTAGCTTTTTTTTGAGCTTCGTATTTATATTTACCATAATCTAATATTTTACAAACTGGTGGGTCAGAATTTGGAGATACCTCAACCAAGTCTAAACCATTTTCCTCAGCTAACTTAAGTGCTTTGTCAATATCAACTACACCTAACATTCCTCCATCGGAACCAACCAGCCGAACTGAACTAACTTCTATTTGATCATTTACTCGCGGCCCGTGCTGACTTGCTTGGGGGAGTGCTTTATGTGGTCTTCTTGTTATACGCTTTCTCCATTATAAAAAATATTACAGTTAATTATGTTATAATTACTTTTTAAAAGCCAAGAAAAAAATAAAGCTACTAACATATGCAACAGATTATTACCCCTCCTTAACTCTTTATTAGATAAAACATGAATTAATAATGAAAATATAGATAATTTTATTTAATAAAGAAAGCAATTATGTCAAGCTCAGTCTACTTATATCAATTCTTGGTACAATTTAATAGTGGATTGTTGCATATATTCAAGTCTATATTCAGAGGAAACATGGTTTCGTGCTGCTTCTCCTAGTTTTTTTCTTGATTCAATATCCATTTGTAGTGCTGAATTTATAGCCTTTGACAAAGAGTCAGAATTATTATTTAAAAATAATATTCCTGTTTTTTTATTCATAATTGTTTCAGAACTCCCGCCATGATCAGATGCTATAATGATTCTGTTCATAGCTTGAGCCTCAACTGATACTCTTCCAAAAGCTTCCGGATCAGTTGAGGCGGAAACAACAATATCAGATAGCATATAAGCAGCAGGCATGTCAGTACAGTGGTTTACAAATTGTACTAACTCGGACAGATTATTTTCTCTTATAATTTTTATAAGATATTTTTTATTATTTTCATTTCCTAGCTCAGATCCAACAAATATACATCTAAAATCGCGCCTTTTTAATTTTCCTAAAGCCTCGATCAGAACCTTATGCCCCTTCCATCTGGCTAAACGCCCAGGAAGCATAATAATTTGAGTTCCATCTGATAGTCTCCATGAATTAGACAATTGAATTATCCTTTCATGTGATACTTTAGTCGGATCAAATGAGTTTAAATCTATTCCTCTCGGAATTTTAACAATTTTCTCTGCTTCTATTCCATATTTCTCTATAATATGATTCTTAATAAATTTAGAAATAGCAATTACTCTTTTTCCCTTGGTCATAATTGAATTATATTTCTTTTTAATAAAATCTTTGTAATTATAGGTTCCATGAAAAGTTGTTACAAAATTTGTATCAAAACGCTTTGATGCATAATATGCGCTCCACGCAGGGGCACGACTTCTTGCGTGAACAATATCAACCTTCCTATCATAGATTATAGATGATAGTGAATTAAAATTTTTATGCATTGTAAATGGATTCTTTGAGGATAAAGGCAACTCAATATGTTCTACTTCAGCTCTTTCGAGCTCTTTCATCATAATACCACCTTCTGATACAACAATAGATACCCAACCAAGTTCTTTTACTGCTAAAGCAATATCTACTGCTCCTCTCTCAACTCCTCCTGAATTTAAAGCAGGTAAAACTTGAATAACGGTTGGTACCTTGTTCAAAACTATTGTCCTTATAAGAAAATCAATATACCATCAAAACAAAAGGGCTCAAAACATTACTTTGGAAGAATATTACAAAACAATAACACATCCAGATGGATCTAGATTAGCTTTTTTTTCGTTTGAAGGCACAGAACCTGGGATTATTTTTTTTTCTGGATATAAATCAGATATGAATGGCACGAAAGCTTGCTCAATAGAGCTTTTTTGTAAAGAAAAAAATATCTCTTTCACAAAGTTTGATTATTTCGGACATGGAAAATCAGATGGAAAATTTGAAGATGGCACTATCTCAAGATGGTTAGAAGACTCACTTCTGATTTTTGATAATATAACTATTGGAAAACAAATATTAATAGGTTCAAGCATGGGCGCCTGGATAATGTTTATTCTTGCAAACCTAAGAAAAAGTAGGCTAGCTGGTGTAATAGGAATTGCATCTGCTCCAGATTTTACGAAATTCTTTATAGAAAACGCTAACCCAAAAATTAGAAAGGAATTAAAAAATAAAGGAATATACTGGCAGGATTCCTACTATAGTCATCAGAAAACCCCCATAACTTCAAAGTTTATTAAAGATAGTAAAAATTTCTATATTCTAGAAAAAAATATTTCCTTAGAGTGCCCAGTAAGGTTAGTGCATGGACTTAAAGACATGGATGTTTCTTATAAGAGATCTATAGATTTAGGGGAAAATATATTATCTAGTGACTTATCTTTTTATTTTTTTCCTGAGGGTGACCATAGACTATCTAAACCAGAAGAAATAAGCGCTCTAATCAAAATAGTTGAAGAAATTCTTTAAATTTATAAACCTAAAATTGATCTAAAGCCATCTTTATAAGATGGATAAAGAAGTTTATATCCTAATTTTTTTTTAATTAAATCATTTTTTACAAGTTTCATTTCTTTATAAAATTCTTTTTGCTTTTCTGATAAAGTAGCTGTATCAAGTTTAGTATTCTCAGGAAGGTTAAGACTTAATATTTCACATACAAACTGTGCTTGTTCCCATGTAGAAGCAGGTTTATCATCAACTACATTGAATATATTACTCTCATTATTATGCTTAAATGAAGATAGAATAACCCCAACTAAATCATCTTGATGAATACGGTTAAATTTAATATTGTCTTTGATAATTGGTTCGTGAATTGAGGAGTTTCTAAATCTTTCAATTTGGTTGCTCATAGCACTATATATTCCACCAGGACGAAAAATTTGAAGATTTATTGAGTTTTTTTTACATACTAATCTCCATTGATTTTCCGATATTAACCTATTTATACCCATTTTAGTTTTTGGAGAAGGATTTGTTAATTCGTCAACCCAATTCTCACCATGGTGGCCATAGACACTTGTTGATGATATGTATCCTAACCAAGTACTGTTCAGTAAATTACAAATTTCTCTTTCATACCATTTAATTACTAAACAACCATTACTATTAGGTGGTATTGAGATAAGAACATGACTTGAATTTAATAATTCTTCTGATATATCAGGGATTTTTTTATCTGGAAAAAAGTTTTTAACTTTTAAACCTTTACTTTCTAAAATTTTTCTTCTTTCCTCTGATCTACAAGTACCATAAACGTTCCAACCCTCCTCAATAAGTTTTAAGGATAGCTGTAAAGCAACTTTACCCATTCCAAAACAAAAAAGTTTTTTTCTATTCATTAGACTTAAACCACTCACTTAAGACCCAGGGATTTTGTTCTTTAGCTAGATATTGGGACCTTAAACAGTTGAAATAGTTTTTTTCACTTAATTGAGAAATTGCCCATATAGCCATAGCTCTTACTAAAGGTGAGTCATCAATTATAAATTTTTCAACAATATGTGCCAATTCTTTTTTATCACTATTTCCAACTGCAATTAAAACATTTCTAATAAACCTATCTCTTCCAATTCTTTTGATTGATGATTGACTAAATATCTCTCTAAATTTTTTATCATTAAGCTTTAAAAGGTATTCAAGTGAAGGCTTATCCAATTCTTGCATAGGAAGAAAATCAGATTCTTTTGTAACTCTCGCAAATTTATTCCACGGACAAATCGCAAGACAATCATCACATCCATAAATTCTATTTCCAATCTTCTTTCTAAATTCTATTGGTATATGTTGTTTATATTCAATTGTTAAGTAGGAAATACACTTTCTTGCATCTAATTTATAAGGCTCAACTATTGCATTTGTAGGACAAATATCAATACAAGAAGAACAAGTACCACAATGATTTACAACTTTATCTGTCTTGTCTTTAATATTTAAACTAGTAAAGATAGATGCTAAAAAAAACCAATTTCCTAATTTTCTTGAAATAAGATTTGTATGTTTTCCCTGCCATCCAATACCAGCCTCTACAGCTATTGGTTTTTCCATAATTGGAGCTGTATCTACAAAAATTTTATATTCCCCTCCATAGATACTTTGGATCCAACTTGTATATACTTTCAGCTTCTTCTTGATAACTTTGTGATAATCATTTCCTCTGGAATAGCTAGAGATAAACGCTTGATTCTTTAAATTTATTTCAGTGAGGGGGCTTTGCCCATAATAATAATTTACTCCTACAACAATTACACTGTTTACATCAGGCCATAGATTTTTAGGATTATTTCTATGACTTATTCTGTTTTCCATCCATTGCATATCTCCATGCATTTTTAAGGCGATAAAGTTTGACAAGTTTTCTCCAACTGATTTTGTCAAACTCGGCCTTGTAACACCAAAACAATCAAACCCAAGTGATAACGCTTTTTTTTCTAGATCGTCAAACATAACAAAAACTTTAAAAGTCTAAATTAGAGTAATGTTTAGGTGCATTTAGACCTAAAATCCTATCATTTAAAAGAGGTCTAAATGATGGCCTGGATTTAACTCTAACATACCATGTTTTTGCTATTTCAAAGTCTTCCCAAGGAACATCATCAAGGTAATCCAGACAAGAAATATGGGAAGCTGCAGATATATCTGCAAAACTAAAATCGTCTCCTACTAACCAATTTCTTCGCTCAACTAGCCAACTAATATATTCTAAATGGTAACTAATATTTTTTTTTGCTACTCTTATTATTTCAGTTTTCGGGTGCCCCATAGCCATAAATCTTTTAAAAACCTTTTCCTCTAGAATAGGTTTGGTTACTTCTTCAAAAAATTTTAAGTCGAACCATGCTAATAAACGCCTTACTTCAGCTCTATACTTTGGATTACTTCCAATTAGCTTAGGATCTGGATATACTTCCTCTAAGTACTCTGCAATTGAAGTGCTATCTGGTAGAATTAATTTTTTTTCTTCGATAAGGGTTGGAACTTGCCCTGCTGGATTTAATTTTAAAAAGTCTTCTCTTCTCTGCCAGAACTTTTCAAACACCAGTTCAAATTCAAGTTTTTTTTCGCCTAAGATTACTCTTATTTTTCTACTAAATGGACACAACCAGAAATGATGTAAATATCTCATTACTTAAATATAAAAATCCTTAATTATTAAACATAAAAATTATACTAATAAATATTCTTCTTTTTTTCATTAAATTCTTCAAGAGGTTGTTCTAAACTTTGAATAGTTTCGACTGGCACTACTTGCCAAAACTTTCCCACCTCAAGGTCCCAATGAATAAGCAAATCCTCAGCAAAAGTAGAACCTGTTTCTTTCAAATGCTCCTCAACAAGATCCTTACATTTCTTTTCCCAGAATGATGAAGTTATTCGCTGATAATGAACATGATCGGTATTCAGATTGTTTTCAAAAGTATTTTCAATATCTAATACAAAAGCCATACCACCAGTCATACCTGCACCGAAATTATCCCCAACTCCTCCTAGGATAACTACTGTACCTCCAGTCATATATTCACAGCCACTAGTTCCACAACCTTCTACAACCGCATTAGCTCCTGAGTTTCTAACTGCAAACCTTTCTCCAGCTTGACCAGCTGCAAATAATTTACCTGATGTAGCTCCATACAAAACTGTGTTTCCAATTATTGTATTTTCGTTACATATTAGTTTAGAGCTAGGAGCAGGTCGTATAATAATTGTCCCTCCAGATAAACCCTTACCAACATAATCATTAGAGTCTCCGTCAACTACGATTTTAAGGCCTTTAATTCCAAATGCGCCAAGTGACTGACCTGCTGAACCTCTTAATTGAAGTGTAATATGGTCAGGTTTTAAACCATCTGGCCCAAACTTTCTAACTAACATAGAAGAAAACCTAGTTCCGATAGCTCTGTGTGTATTTCTAATTGAATACGCTAATTGCATCTTCTCTCCTCTTTCAAATACCTCTTTCGCATCTTCAATCATCTGTCTATCAAGAGTATCTGGAACCTCATTTCTCCCTTTAATTGAGAATACTCTTGGCATGTCGCCAACGTCTGGCTGAACCAAAAGCGGGTTCAAGTCTAAATCATCTAAATGAGGACTGCCTCTACTTACTTGAGCAAGTAGGTCAGTACGCCCAATTATTTCATTCAAATCTTTGTAACCAAGTTGCGCAAGTATCTCTCGAACATCTCTAGCTATATAGCTCATTAGATTTACAACTTTTTCAGGATTACCTGTGAATTTTTTTCTTAATTCTTCGCTTTGAGTACATACACCAACTGGACAAGTATTTGAATGACACTGTCTAACAAGTATACAACCCATTGCAACCAATCCGAGTGTACCTATTCCGAACTCTTCTGCACCCATCATAGCAGCAATAACTACATCTCTCCCGGTTTTAATTCCTCCATCAACTCTTAGAAGAACTCTATGTCTTAATCTATTTAAACTTAAAACTTGGTTCACCTCTGTCAAACCCATTTCCCAAGGCACTCCTGCAAATTTTATGGATGATTGAGGGCTAGCACCTGTACCACCTGAATGACCAGAAATAACAATTACATCAGCGTTTGCCTTAGCAACACCAGCTGCAATTGTCCCTATTCCTGCCTCAGCAACTAACTTAACATTTACTCTTGCTTCAGAGTTAACTTGTTTTAGGTCGTATATTAGTTGAGCAAGGTCTTCAATAGAATAAATATCATGATGCGGAGGTGGTGAGATTAGCGTAACACCTGGAGTTGAATGTCTTAATTTAGCAATAAGTTTGGTCACTTTAAATCCAGGAAGTTGCCCTCCTTCACCTGGTTTTGCTCCCTGAGCGATCTTTATTTCTATTTCTGAACATTTATTAAGGTATTCAGTTGTAACGCCAAACCTTCCAGACGCGACTTGTTTTATTTCTGAATTCGCGTTGTCCCCATTTGATCTTGGAATAAATCTATTTCTATCTTCACCTCCTTCACCAGAATCTGACTTTGCTCCTATTCTATTCATTGCTATAGCAAGTGTTTCATGAGCCTCCGGGCTCAAAGCACCAAGTGACATAGCTCCAGTCACAAATCTTTTTCTTATCTCTGTAATTGATTCTACTTCATCTTCTGAAATAGAATCTCTAAATGACTGGAATCCTAATAAATCTCTGATAGAGACTGGTTTTAAATTATTTACAGCGTCAGAATATTTTTTATAAGTTTGATAAGAGCCCCGATCAAGTGAACTCTGTAATGTATGAATTAAACGACCATCAAAAGAATGAGTCTCTCCGTTAAATCTATACCTATAAAAACCACCTATCGGAAGGACTATATTCTCATCTTTAAAAGCTTTTCTATGTTGCTCTATTACCTTTTTTTCAATGCCAGGAAGACCGATACCAGAAATACGCGAGACCATTCCAGGAAAAAATTCTCCTACAAGTTTTCTTGATAGACCTACAGCCTCAAAATTATAACCACCTCTGTAGGAAGATAATACAGCTATACCCATTTTGGACATAATTTTTAATATTCCCGAGTCAATTGCTTTTGCATAATTTTTAAAACAATCATTCAAATTTATACCAGGGAAAAGTCCACGCTTGAAACGATCCGCTATAACTTGTTCTGCTAAGTAGGGATTAATAGTTGTTGCCCCAACACTTATAAGAACAGCAAAATATTGTACATCTAAAGACTCGGCAGATCTTACGTTTAAAGAAGTGAATGTTCTAATTCCATTTTCTACCAAATGTGTGTGAACAGCTCCAGTTGCCAAAATCATTGGCACTGGGGCCCTTAACTTGTTTATTTGCGAATCACTTAAAAAAATATGAGAAATACCTTCTCTTACAGCTACTTCAGCTTCATTCTTTATTCTCGAAATTGCTTCAGTTAAACCCTCACTCTGTAAGTCAAAAGTACAGTCAATCTCTAGGGTCTGATTTTTTAAAGAATTTTTAAGATCCTCAAGGTCTTTAGAAAGTAAAACTGGCGATTCTAGAACAATTAATTTCTTATCATCTAATTCTTTATTTAGAAGATTAGCTAAATTACCAAGTCGAGTTTTTAAACTCATAACTCTTCTCTCTCTCAATGAGTCAATTGGTGGATTAGTAACTTGACTAAATTGCTGTCTAAAGAAATGATGAAGACCTCTATATTCTTCAGATAGTACTGCTAATGGAGTATCATCACCCATTGAACCAGTTGGCTCTTTTCCAGTCTCAACCATTGGCTGAAGAATTAACTCAACATCTTCTAATGAATGGCCAATAGAAACCTGAAACCTATTAATTTCTGATATTTTTACAAGGGACTCTTTGATTTCATTATCCTTAGGGAGGTCGTTCAAATTAATGATACTTTTTTCAAATTCTTCAAATGGAAGTAGTTCTGAAATTTGATCTTTAATATCTTTATCATTAAAAAATTTTCCTTGAGAAAGATCTACTGCTATCATTTGACCAGGACCAACTCTTCCTTTTTTTATCACTTTGCTCTCATCAACAGCTACCATACCTGTCTCAGATCCAATAAATAATAAATCATCTTCAGTAACTGAATATCGCATTGGGCGAAGGCCATTTCGATCCATACCTCCTACTACCCATTTTCCATCTGTAGCAACAATAGCAGCCGGACCATCCCAGGGTTCCATTATAGAATTACAATAAGAATACATTGACCTCCATTTGCTGGACATCCATTCTTTATTTGACCAACTCTCGGGTATAAGTATCGTTTTAACTAAAGGAACTTGTCGACCTGCTCTCACCAATAATTCAAAAACTGCATCAAGTGCAGCAGAATCTGAACTACCTGTTTGAATTACTGGCTTTAGAAAAGAGCTATGTTCACCAAAGTCATTGGAAACCATCCTTATTTCATGACTTTTCATCCAATTAACATTCCCTTTTAGAGTATTTATCTCTCCATTATGCGCAAGAACTCTAAAAGGCTGAGCAAGCTCCCAAGTTGGAAAGGTATTAGTAGAGTATCTTTGATGATAAAGCGCAAAGGATGATACAAATCTTTTATCTAATAAATCAGGATAAAAATTAGTTAGCTGTTCAGCTAAAAACATACCTTTATAAATTATAGACCTACATGAAAGAGAACAAATGTAAAAACCTTGTATATTGGAACTTAAAACAGCTTTTTCAATTCTCCTTCTTACTATATATAAATCTCTCTCAAATTCAGTTTCAGAAATATCCCGGTCATTTGCAATTAATATCTGTTCAATTTCAGGCATACCAGAGTTAGCTAACGCACCAACAACACTTGCATCAACAGGTACTTGTCTCCAACCATAAATTGTATAACCAAATCTCAAAATTTCTGTCTCAACTATACCCCGACAAGCTTCCTGAGCATTTAAATCAGTCTTAGGAAGAAAAACCATTCCAACCGCTAAGACACCCTCTGAGGGTTTATGACCTGTTCTAGCTATGTGAGTCTTAAAAAAATCTTGAGGGATCTCCACATGTATCCCAGCACCATCCCCAGTCTTACCATCTCCGCCAACTGCTCCTCTATGCCAAACAGCTTTAAGTGCATCAATACCTGCTGCAACGACCTCTCTTCTAGGCTTGCCATCAATTGCTACCACAGCACCAACACCACAAGCATCATGCTCAAAATCTGGATTATACAAACCTTCAGATGCAAGTCTGCTTTTTTCTGCATTAATTGTTTCTAAGATCTTTTTCTTTTTTAATATCTTTTTCATCTTATATTTAACTATCGTCTAATCTAATTTACTTTGAACGTACTTATGAATCTGAAGGGCGGCATCTCTACCATCTCTAATTGCCCAGACTACAAGGGACGCGCCTCTAACTATATCACCTGCGGCAAAAACTCCATCTAAGGATGTCATCTTTGATAAAAAGTCAATCGATATAGTTCCCCAACCAGTAACTTTGAGTTCTGGCTGATTAAATGAGCTTTTCAAATCTTCAGGATCAAAACCAAAAGCCTTAATAGCTAAATCACATTTTAATTCGTGTGCAGAATTGGCTATCAGTTCGGGACTCTGTCTTCCACTTGAATCAGAGGAACCTAATCTTACTTTAACAGCTCTAATAGCTTCAATTTTTTTTTGGCCAAGGTAAGCTTCTGGTGTAGTAAGCCATATAAATTCAACACCTTCTTCCTCAGCATGTTTTACTTCTCTTAATGAACCAGGCATATTTGTTCGGTCTCTTCGATAGACACATTTAACTGAACTTGCTCCCTGCCTTGTTGCTGTTCTTACGCAATCCATAGCAGTGTCTCCGCCACCGAGAACAACTACATCTTTGCCAGAAGCATCTAACTGACCATTTGAAAAATTAGCAACTTTATCTCCAAGACCAACTCTGTTTGAGGCAGTCAAATATGTCATAGCAGGCACTATATTTGGCAAACCAACGCCAGGAAGCGCTATATCCCTTGCCTCATAGACTCCTGTAGCTATCAAAACTGCTTCATATTTCTCTCTTAATTGATTAAAACTAATATCTTTTCCAACCTCAGTATTAAGGTAAAAATTTATTCCGCTATCTTTTAATAAACTAGCTCTTCTCTCAACAATGCTTTTCTCTAATTTAAAATTAGGTATTCCATATATTAAAAGTCCACCTATCCTATCATATCTATCATATACATCTATTTCGTATCCAAGTTTTCTAAGCTCTTCTGCTGCTGCGAGTCCGCCAGGTCCGGCACCGATTATACAAATTTTTTGTGATCTTATAGTTAGAGGTTTAACGGGAGATACCCAACCATTTTTAAATGCATTGTCAGTTAAATATCTTTCAACTGAACCAATAGTAACAGATTTAAAACCATTTTCTATTACGCAGTTCCCCTCACAAAGCCTATCCTGTGGACAAATCCTTCCACATATTTCAGGCATATTGTTAGTTGAAGCTGAAATCTCATAGGCCTCTTTAAGCCTGCCTTGGGCTGTCATCATAAGCCAATCAGGTATATTATTTTGTAACGGGCAATGTATTTGGCAAAATGGGACTCCGCATTGAGAGCATCTGCTAGCTTGCTCAAGAGCACTGGAATTAGAGTAATCTTCATAAATTTCGCTAAAATCATTTTTGCGCGAACTTGCGTCCCTTTTATCAGGGTAACTTTGACCGATGTCAGTGAAGCGAAGTAAATTATTAGTCATAACTTTCACAAAATTCCAATTATAAAATAATTATTATCAACTACCAGTAATATAAATTCTTAGAAAAGACAACTTTTATGGCAGTAATATTTACATATTTTAAAGTTTATAGTTTAAAAATATATTTTTGTATAGGTAATTTTAAGATATAAATAAGAAATAAAGTCAATAAATGCGACTAAATTTTGATGTGATTTATTTTGTATCTAGGTGTAGTGTAAGAATATATTTACAAAACAATATCTAGAGAACACTTTAAATGCCAATTCTCCATATATTTATTTTATCTGCTGTACAAGGGATAACAGAATTTCTCCCAATTAGCTCCTCAGGTCACCTGCAAATGTTACCAATGATTTCAAATTTAGAAAAGCAAACTGTTCTTATCGATGTTTCTGTACATTTGGGAACACTAGGTGGAGTAATTATTTTCTTTTTTAAGGATATAACAAAAATTTTAAACGGTTTCTCAAATATATTGAAAGGGAAAAAATCTGCAGATGGCAAAATTCTTATTATGATAGTAGTAGCTACAATACCTCTTATAATTGTAGGAGGTATAGTTTGGATAACTAATAGCGTATACTTATTTAGAAGTATTGAAATCATAGCTTGGACAACTTTATTGTTTGGAATACTTCTGTATATTTCTGATAAATTTTTTCTAACAGTACGAAACATAGAAACTATAACAACTTTCCAAGCAATTATTTTTGGTCTTGCACAAGTTATATCAATTATACCTGGCACTAGCAGATCTGGTATTATAATTACTTTTGCCAGATTTTTTGGCTATAAAAGAACTGACTCAGCTAAATTTGCAATGCTCCTATCTATTCCAGCTATAATTTTACCTGGCATTCTTTCTACATTGGAAATACTCAGCAGCGAAAGTATAAAATTACAACATGATTTCTTTATATCTCTATTTGTTTCATTTATTTTTAGCTTAATTGCTCTATCACTTTTAATGAGATGGTTAAAAAAATCATCCTTTTTTCCGTTTGCATTTTATAGAATTATAATTGGAATATTAATGCTTGTATGGATTTACTCTTTTAACAAAGAGCAATTGTTCTTTATCTAAAATCTTCTCTCTCTTTTATCTCTTTTAAATTTATCTAAATAACTGGGAACTATAGATTCTAATGGCGTTGGAGTAATACCTAGATCTTGTAAAGTTAAGGATTTTGAACCAACTATATTGTCAATTGTAAGTTGCTTAACCTGGTCTCTAGTAATCAAATTTATTGGAAGAAACTCAGTCAATGTTGCAAGAATTTTTGCATATGTAAAAGGAAATGGAATTAAAAACCTTTTTTTTCCAGAATATTTTAAAACAATCTCCATAATTTCCTGGAATGAATAGACAGTTGGGCCGCCAATTTCAAAAACTTTTCCCTTAGATCTGTTTTTTTCCAAAGAATTAATTATACCATTTGCAACATCCTGAACGTATACCGGTTGATAAAGAGTTCTTCCATAGGAAAAAAAAGTCTCTCCAAAAATTGGCATAAAAGGTGAATATTGAGCAATTGATGCAAATAAATTAAAAAATTTATCTTGCGGGCCAAAAATTAAACTTGGCCTATGAATTATAGCGTCTGGAAAATATTTTTTAACTTCTTCTTCACCATAAGCCTTAGATTTAAAATATTGAGAAGGTGATTTTTGATCAACACCTATCGAGGTCACATGGATTAAGTTTTTAACACCAAATTTTTTACAAGCAGAAGATATGTTTTTTGGGGATTGTATATGAATAGAATCAAAATTTTCATTACCTTTATTTGAAAAAGTACCAACAAGGTTTATTACATGATCTGACTCTTCAATAAGTTGATTAACAGAATCTTTATCAATAATGTTAGATTTTACAAATGTAATCTGACCAACATCGCCAAGTGGTTGCAGAAACTTAGCTCTACTTGGGTTTCTAACTGCAATCCTAATTAATGCACCCCTCGTAGCTAAACCCCTTACGATATGCCTTCCTATAAAACCCGAACCACCAAAAATTGTTACAACTTCATTATTCATTATTTAAGTTCCCATCAAAGAATAACTATATATTAGATAGAAAAACTTTCAGGTCAATAATCAGATTGATATAAATATCATCTATTTTATGTAAATTTATCATAGGGTTTTTTATTGATAAATAGGGATTTCTCGACTTATAAATGACTTATTTGTATAATATGTGCTATTAATGAGAGTTTAATAATCTATAAATTAAAGTATTAAAAATGAATAAAGAAAAAATTTTTGTTTTTCAGGATGATATCCCTCAAGACACTGAATTGGGTGAGACGATAGCAATTGATACAGAAACAACCGGTCTGATTCATAATAGAGATAGACTATGCCTTATTCAGATATGTGGTAGAAATAATATCTGCTACTTAATAAAAATAAATATTGAAAATGGAATATTGATGTCAAAACCAAGAAACCTTGAACGGCTTCTTAAAGATAAAAAAGTATTAAAAATCTTTCATTATGCGAGATTTGATATTGCCGTTCTAAATAATTGGATAGGAGATCTGGCTGGCCCAATATTTTGTACAAAGATTGCATCAAAATTAGTTAGGACATACACAAATAAACATGGACTTAAAGATTTGTGTAAAGAACTTATTGGAATAGAACTATCTAAAGAAATGCAGTCTTCCGACTGGGCCCAAGAAACTCTAAGCGAACAACAAAAAATTTATGCAGCACAAGATGTTATTTACCTTCATAAATTATATGATAAACTTATTTTTATGCTTGAAAGAGAAAAAAGGACAAAGATTGCAACTAAGTGCTTTGAAGCTTTGGAAGCAAGAGTACTATTAGATCTAAACGGATGGTCTAATGAAGATATTTTTTCTCATTAGTTTAAGTGTGAGTTTTTCTCTAAATCTAGCACAGTGATTGCTTTGGAAATTTTATAATTATGAAAAATAAAAACCAAGATTTAGCATTAGATTATCTAGAAATAGGTAAAAAAGTTCTTAATGATGAATCTAAAGGTATAGCAGAGCTTGCATCCAACCTTGGAGATAACTTTGTAGAAGTAATTAGTTGTTTAAAATCTATAAGTGGCAGAATAATTTTCTGTGGTGTAGGCAAATCTGGTCATATAGCAAAAAAAGTTGCCTCGACTTTA
This sequence comes from Rhodospirillaceae bacterium, assembly GCA_002722055.1. Classification (GTDB taxonomy): domain Bacteria; phylum Pseudomonadota; class Alphaproteobacteria; order SHVP01; family SHVP01. The sequence continues at coordinate 405,924 of PBKD01000014.1, forward strand.
TCTTCCACGGGATCGCCTTCACACTTCCTTCACCCAACAGAGGCAAGTCATGGGGACTTAGGTATTATAACTAAATTAGACTGCGTAATTATTTTTTCTAAGTCTGGAGAAAGTCATGAAATTAATGATATTCTGTCAGTTGCAAAAAGTCTTTCTATCCCTATTGTAGCAATATCCTCTAATCAAAAATCAACTTTAGTCAAATCATCTACATACTTTTTGAAAATTCCTAAAATTCCTGAAGCTGGTGATATGGCTTTAGCACCAACTACTTCAAGCACAATGATGCTATCTCTTGGCGATGCTATCGCAATAGCATTACTTGAAGCAAAAAACTTTTCTTCAGATGATTTTCAGAAATTCCATCCTGGAGGTAAACTTGGAATTTCTCTTCTTAAAGTCAGTGATCTTATGCATACAAAAGAGAGCATCCCTATAGTAAATACTTACACTTTAATGTCAGAAGTTCTTCTAGCAATGTCATCTAAAAATTTTGGATGTGCATGCGTAGTTGATGAAAAATCAAATCTTGTGGGGTCAATAACAGATGGTGATTTAAGAAGACATATAGGAAAAGATTTACTTGAACAAAAGGCTATTGAAATAATGTCAAAATCACCAAAAACTATTGAGCCAAATGCATATGCGATTGATGCTATAAAAAAAATGGCAGGCACAATAACTAGTTTATTTGTAATTGAAGATAATAAGGTAATAGGTCTACTTAGATTACATGACTGCATAAGGGCTGGTTTAAATTAATGGAGAAAAAATTAGAAAAACAGGGATTTGAGTTACTAACAGACAATAATGAAAAAAATTCTTTTATAAGTTATAGATATTCCAGATTTGTAAGCCTGATTAAGTTAATATTCTTAGCTACAGCCTCTGCTCTGGTATTACTTATTGTTGCATGGTCATTTAGCTCACCAAGTGATGAAAAAATTACGATCTCATTAAGCAATTCTAAGCCAATAAAAAATATTAGCGAGGGCCTCACAAACGGGCGTTTTATTGGAAAAGATGATAATGATCAAACTTATATAATTACAGCGGATTATGCTGAGCCCATTAATGGAAACCCAAGAGAGATTGCTCTTCAAATTCTTCAAGCTGATCTAACTTTAGATGATGGAACTTGGATCACTTTAAAAGCTCCTGGTGGAATATTAAAGAGGAGTCGAAATGAATTATTACTTGGTGATTCAGTTTATATTTATGCAGATAATCGTTTTGAAGTTTTTACAAATCTTGTTAAGATAGACCTCTCTAAAAGTATTATTACAAGTGATAACCAGATAAATATGCAGTCACCATACGGTAATTTAGTAGCAAATTCATTTAATTTTGATAATAATAAAAATAATTTATACTTTTCGAATGTAAAATTAATATTCAATGCTAAGCAGTTACCATGATCAAGAACATTTTTATTTTTTTCTTTCTATTATTTAACTTTATATTTTTATTTCTAAGTTCATCACACAGCTCATCTAAATACGATAAGAATCACCCTATAGAAATAACTGCAGACTCTTTAGAGGTTTTGCAAAATGAGAGAATTGCAATATTTAAAGGGAGTGTTGATGCTAGCCAGGGCGAAATATTATTAAAAGCTGATATGCTAAAAGTTCACTATTCATCTTCAAATAAGGATGATAGCCAGTCTGTTTCAAAAATTTTAGCTGAAGGAAATGTTTTTTTTTCCACTAATTCAGAGACCGCAAAAAGTAATAAAGGTGAGTATAATGTCGATTTGGGGCTAATTACCCTCACAGGTTCAGTAAAACTCACTCAGGGAAAGAATATTTTAAGGGGAAATATGCTTAAAATAGATCTTAAAACTGGAAAAAATACTATGATTGGAGAGTCGAAACCTATAAGTGAAACTACAAAAGATGGCAGAGTTAAAGGACTTTTTGTCCCAAATAAAAGAAAATAGACTTGTTGACTTTGTGTTAACAATTTCAGGACAGTATAATAGCTAATATGAATAATGAAAAAAGAAATATAACAGACGCTGCACCTCGCCTTGTAACAAAAAATGAGGGTCTTTTTGCAAAAAAAGTCGGCATTAATTATAAGGGCAGACCAATTTTGAGAGAAGTAAGCCTTCACCTTCAGCGAGGTGAGGTCGTAGGCCTTCTTGGCCCGAATGGTGCAGGGAAAACAACATTTTTTAGTATAATTACAGGACTAATATTTTCTGATTATGGTTCTATTTACTTAGATGGCCACGATATTACTGCTTTACCTATGTATAGAAGAGCAAGAGCAGGAATTGGTTACCTACCTCAAGAGGCCTCAATATTTAGAGGAATGACAGTTGAAGAAAATTTAAAAGCAGGATTAGAAATAAATGAGACTGAAAGCCATAAACGTGAGGAGATGCTTGAAGCTTTATTAGCTGAGTTTTCAATTAGCCATCTAAGAAGAACACTTTCGATAATGCTGTCCGGTGGAGAAAGAAGACGTGTTGAAATTGCTCGTGCTCTTGCTAGTCGCCCCTCTTTTATGCTTTTAGATGAACCTTTAGCTGGAATTGACCCAATTGCTCTGGGCGAGATACGTGAACTTGTAGTCAAATTAAAAGATCGGGGTATAGGTGTTTTAATTACAGACCATAATGTTAAAGAGACTCTAGAAGTAGTTGACAGGGCTTACATACTTCATGATGGAAAAATTCTTATGCAAGGTAAACCTGAGGATATTGTTTCACATGAAGACGTTCGCAGAGTTTACTTGGGCGATAGATTTCGATTAAGCAATTAGGATATATTCAATGTCAATAAGTCAGAGACAAGAAATTAAACAAACACAGTCACTTATTATGACTCCTCAATTGCAACAAGCTATTAAACTCTTGCAACTTACGAATATTGAAATAAATGAATTTGTAGGTCAGGAAATAGAAAGGAATCCTTTACTAGAACTTGCTGATCCCTCTAAACCAGAACGAGGTGATGGTAAAGCAGAAGAGATTCAAAATAATTCAGTCTCAGAAAAATTGGATACAGCTACTTTGGCATCTAAGGATGACCTACCTGATAGTAATGATGAGCCTCTAGATATAAATTATAGTGAATACCTTGAAGATAATGGAATAAACGCTAATAGTTCAGAGTATGAGCAATCTAGTTCATGGGGGCCTCAATCTAGTAAAGCTAATCATTTTGAATTTAATGAATCTATCGAGCAAGTTATTGAAGATAAGGTAAGCCTCAATGATCACTTACTTGAACAACTTAATGCAGATATTTCAGATCCTGGGGAAAGGCTAATTGGTTATAATATAATTCATATGTTAGACTCATCTGGCTATTTTAAATCTGATATATCTTCTGTTTCAGAACTAATTGGATGCGATGAAAGTAAAACTCTTGAAGTATTGGAAAAATTAAAGAAATTTGACCCAGTTGGTGTATTTGCTAGAGATCTATCGGAGTGTCTAACCTTACAATTAAAAGAAAAAAACAGATTTGATCCAATAATTCAAAGGTTGATCGAAAACCTTGATCTTTTAGCTAAGCATGACCAGAGGGCTCTTCTTCAAAAATGTAGGGTTTCTTCAGAGGAACTAATAGAAATGATTGAAGAAATAAAATCATTAAATCCTAAGCCAGGTGATCTTTATAATAACGACATTGCCCAAACAGTTGTGCCAGATATTTTCATTAAAAAAAATAACAACTATAATTGGTCAGTTGAATTAAATACAGACACACTTCCTAAAGTGTTAGTGAATAGAAAATACTCATCTTTAGTTAACAACAAGAATTCATCAGATGTTGATAAAACTTATATTAATGAACAACTTAATTCAGCTAACTGGCTAGTTAAATCTTTAGAACAAAGAGCCCAAACTATTTTAAAAGTTGCAACAGAAATTGTTAAGCAACAAAATGACTTTTTCTCTAAAGGAATTAAATATCTTAAGCCTTTAACCCTTAAAGATATTGCAGAAAAAATTGAAATGCATGAAAGCACAGTAAGCAGAGTCACTGCTAATAAGTATATCGAATCACCACGTGGAGTATTTCAGTTGAAATATTTCTTTACAACTTCAATAACTACTTATCAAGGTGACAATAGTCTCTCTTCAGAAACAGTTAAAGTAAGAATAAAGGAATTAATAAATAACGAAGAACCTGATGATATTCTTTCAGATGACAAAATCGTTGAAATATTGACAAAAGAAGATATTGATATTGCTAGAAGAACTATAGCTAAATATAGAGAGTCATTAAATATTCCTTCTTCAGTTATTAGAAGAAGACAAAAAAAACCTTATAAATAGGAAAAAAAATTACTTATTTTCAGCTGATTATGGTTAATTTTTTTTTTTTATCAAATGAGGATAATCTAGGTTGACAAAACCAAATTAACCCGCATATCTTCCGCACCTTGTTATATTAATAGTTAAATAATTTTAATCGTATTGATATTGTTTCAAAGTAAATTATGTACAGCAAAGAATAGTTATGGAAATAAATAAAATCCTATCTTCTGAAACGATCATTTCTGATCTTAAAGTATCTGGAAAAAAACATTTATTTCAGGAGCTCTCGCAGAAAGCATCTCAAATAGTGGGAGTAAAAGATCGTGTGATTTTAACAACTTTACTAGATAGAGAGAAACTAGGAACAACAGGCATAGGTCAGGGAGTTGCTATTCCACATGGAAAAATATCTGAATTAAAAAAACCTATTGGATTTTTTGCAAGACTCATTGATCCAATTGAATTTGAAGCAGTAGATGATAAGCCTGTAGATTTGATATTTTTATTATTAGCACCAGAGGATGCTAACGCAGAGAATCTAAAAACATTAGCTAAGATTTCAAGAATGCTTAGAGATAAAAATCTCTGTGATAAAATTAGAGGTTCAGTTGGCAATGATGCCCTATTCTCTGTACTTACAGATTCACTTACTTCGTTCGCAGCATAATTTTTCTTAAATTCTGTGGAATTCCAAAACTACTTATATGCATAGATAAATTATAGTATTTTAGATCTAAAGAGGCCTTATTTACTTTTTCTTTAATTTTATTCTTATCTATACAACTCAAATTAAGATAGTTACTTCCCCAACCTATTGCCATTGATCCTCCTGAGTATGTAGGAACAGTTACAAAATAAAAACCATAAAAAGAGAAAGCGTTATTTAAATGAGTATTCATTTTTTCAAATTGTTCCTCCTGAAGAAAAGGAACCCCACCTTGAAAAATAGCGATACCCTCCGGAGTTAATATTTTTGATATTTTTTTATAAAAATCTTTGCTAAATAAAGCTTCGCCTGGACCAAACGGATCAGTTGAGTCTATAATTATTATGTCGTATTTTTCAGAACATTTAGTTACAAAATTGGAACCATCGTCAATAATAACTTTAGCTCTCGTATCATTAAAGGAGTTATTACTTATAGAAGGTAAATATTTCTTGCATATATTTATTATCTCACCATCTATATCAACTAAAGTTACTGAGTATACTGGATGTTTTAATATTTCTCGTAATATTCCTCCATCCGCACCACCAATTATTAAAATTTTCTTTACTTTAGTTGCTGAAAAAAGAGGCACGTGCACCATCATTTCATGATAGTTTGCTTCATCAGCCTCAGTTAGTTGTATAATTTCATCTAAAACTAGCACCTTACCAAGTGAATCATTTTGAAATATTTTTACATTTTGATAATTTGTCTTTCCTTGGTAAATCATAGAAGATAAAGAAACCATAAGCTTATAATTCTCATGCAATGACTCGACAAACCAGTCAGATTTATTTTCTTTACCTGACATATTTTTCATTTTAAATTAAATTCAAACATTATTTATTTTCTCAAATTCATCAATAATTAACTTCATTTGTTTCTCCGCTTTTTTCTGAAAAGTTTTACCTTCCCACGCACGGTATTCGCCTTTTGAATAAGCTTGCCCGTTAATTTCATACATAAAAGCATTAAACCTATTTTGTATAAAATTATTTTTATTCTTTTTAACAGATGCTGGAACACCCATTACAACCGAATTTTCTGGTATTTGCATTCCTTCTTTAACGAATGAACCTCCGGCAACTATCGAATTTTTTCCGATTCTAGCACCATCCATAATTGTTGAATTGATTCCTATCAAACAATTATCTTCGATTATGCATCCATGAATTGTACAATGGTGTGTAATTGAACAATAGTCTCCTATATATGTGCCCGTTGATGAGCCAACGTGAACCATGCTAAAATCTTGGATATTTGTATGTGACCCAATAATAACCTCATGCATTTCAGATCGAATCACAACATTAGGCCAAATTGAAGAGAAACTACCTATTTTAACTTTACCATAAATATTTGAAGTTTTATGTAAAAAACTAGTCTTATCAATAATTAAACCTGAACTCATATTATGTGACTCGTTATTAAGATGATATATATAATTAGATATAATAGTTTTTATAAATTTTCAATTATTAAGAAATATTTACTTTAAAAAATACCAAAATAACGGATAAATATAATTGATAAAAGCCCAACGATAATTGTTATAAAAAGGCTTTTAAAAAATATGGTTACAAATAAAGTTGGAACACTTGCCCACAAAAATTCATTTGTAAAGCTCAAATTTATTTTTCCATCCTCAATAATAATAAATTGAACAACCATTGAGGAAAGAACAGCCAGTGGAACAAATTCCAGAATTTTATTTATATATTCTGGAATTTTATAATTTGAAACAAGCATTGCAGGAATAACCTTTATTAATAAAGTAATTAAGCTCATTCCAAAAATTGTGTATAAGATTAGATTTTGTTCCATTTATCTATATATAGTCCTATTAAAATTGTAATAATCGTTGCGCTAAGTGTTGTCCAATATGAAAACCCAAAATAAAATAAAATTACTGTCAGCAGACCAGCAATAATACAAATAAATAAATGTATTTTTGTTAAAACCAAAGGGAGCAATAGGCCTATGAACATTGCTGGCATGGCAAAGTCAATACCTAAACTATCAAAGTTATAATCCCTTCCACCTAAATAAACTCCAACAATTGTACTAATAACCCAAACTACGTGGCCAAATATATTTGTTGTAAACAATTCTAATTTTGGAGGATTAAATCTCGAAAATCTAACTGTATGAATTGCAAATGTTGCATCTGTTAATTGACATGCATATAGAAATCTCTGGTAAAACTTAAATTTAACCAAAAACCTACCTATAGAAGAAGACATTACAAAAAATCTTGAATTTATTATAAAGGTAGTCAATAAAATTGAAAAAACCGAAGCTTCTATAACAATTAGTTGAATGCCTACAAGTTGAGCTGTTCCAGCATAAATTAAAAGTGACATAAGAATAGCATTTAATGGACTAATTCCATTATCTATTGCCAAAAAACCAAAACTTAAACCCATTGCAACATAAACCAACAAAATAGGTAGAGTTAATAAAAACCCATTAAGTATATGAATTGGCCAAAAATTCTTATCGGATAGAATAAACTTCAAAATAAACCTTAAAATTAATTTCTTGGTGGAGCCAGGGGGAGTCGAACCCCCGACCTCTTGAATGCCATTCAAGCGCTCTCCCAACTGAGCTATGGCCCCATTTATAGAAATTCTATTTATGTAATTATAAAAAAAATCTATAAAAAAAGAAGAACATTTCTAAGGACCCGTCTTATTATCATCTAAAACATTCGAAATGTCTTCTTCTGGCGTAACTTCACCATTTTCATCTTCAATCTCAGGAAGAACCTCGTCCTCGGGAATTATTACATCATCATCGTCTTCTTCCGTACCTAAAATATCATCATTTAATGAGTCTTCTTTAACCTCTGGACTGGGAGGTTTGTCATTACTTGGCACTGAACTAGTTTTTGCTAAAACAGGTTTTTCAATCAGTACTGCCCCACACAAAGGGCATGTGATAGGCGATCTACCCATATCGTAGTATTTAGCGTTGCACTCTTGGCACGTGTGCTTTAAGCCCCAATCAGCTTCTGGCAAATCTTTATACTCCAATGTTAAAATTAAAAATTTATGTTATTATAATATATATATATTAGTGTTATAAAAATAACTTCTTAAAGTGACTTAATACACAAAAAAGGCTTATAAAGTAAGTATTTATTTTGCAAAAAACTATGAAACCTATTATATCATCTAATTCTTCTGCCCTAAATGGGTCTATAAATATCCCTGGAGATAAATCAATATCTCACAGATCACTAATTATTTCTTCGTTAGCTACAGGAAAAACCACCATTAAAGGTATATTAAAGGGGAAAGATATAATTAGTAGCAAAAGTGCCTTAGAAAAGATGGGAGTAATTATAAAAGAAGAAAATGGCATATTTGAAGTATACGGCGTGGGGTCAGGAGGCCTATTAGAACCTGATGACATTATAGACTTGGGAAACTCAGGTACTTCAGCAAGATTACTAATTGGATTAATTTCAAGTCATAAAATAGTTGCGACACTAACTGGAGATAACTCTTTAAGAAAAAGACCAATGGGAAGAGTTATAGAACCATCAAAAAAAATTGGCGCAAAGATAATTTCAAAAAATAATGATAAACTACCTTTGACAATTTTTGGAACAAATGATCCGCTTCCAATAAAATATATTTTATCACTTCCAAGTGCTCAGGTAAAATCTTCAATTTTATTAGCAGCCCTTCAAGCACCTGGGGAAACATGCATAGAAGAAGTGGTTCCTAGTAGAGATCATACTGAGAGAATGCTTAAACATTTTGGCGCAAAAATATCCATAAATTTGGAAGGCTCTTCTAATAAAATTATTTGCATTAAAGGTCAGAATGAACTTTTAGCTTCTAATATTGAAGTACCTGGAGATTTTTCGTCAGCAGCTTTTTTTATAATTGGTGCACTTATAGTTCCAAACTCAAGTCTTTACCTAAAAAATATTGGAATAAACCCATATAGAATAGGACTTATAGAGATTCTTCAAGATATGGGAGCAAAAATAGAGTTACTAAACAAGACAACAAAAAATAACGAACCCGTGGCAGATATTAAAGTATATTCATCAGAACTAAAAGGAGTTGATGTCCCGGCTGAGATTTCTCCAAGAATGATTGATGAATACCCAATACTAAGTATCGCAGCTTGTATAGCAAAAGGGAGAACAACTTTAAAGGGTCTTGATGAATTAAGATATAAAGAAAGTGACAGATTAAAATCTATTGTTGAAATGTTAAAGCAATTTAAAGTTGATGTTAATGAATTTGAAGGTCAACTTATGATAGAAAATAAAAATCGTATATTAGAGGGTAATTGTGTAATTGAAACTTTTCAAGATCACCGAATAGCTATGTCAGCAGTCATTGCAGGATTAGTCTCAAAAGGACCAGTTCATATAGATGATTCAAGTATGATTGAAACAAGTTTTCCTGGTTTTATTGAAATTATAAATTCTATCGGAGGGCAGGTATCTGAAAAATAATTTAATTATAGCAATTGATGGCCCTGCAGCGTCCGGAAAAGGAACAATCTCTAAATTAGTTTCCAAAAAGCTTAATCTGTATCATTTAAATTCAGGAAATATATATAGATTATTGGCATTAATGTTAGAACAAAAGGGAGTTCACCACACCAACTCTCAAGGAATTATCTTGTGCGCGAGATCATTAAACTTAAGAAATCTAGATAACCCGGAGCTTAAAAGAGATGATTTAGCAATTTTGGCTTCAAAAATCTCAGAGAATCCGGGAGTTAGAGAGGCGTTATTGGGGTTACAAAGAAGCTTAGGCGAAACCCCTCCCTTTGGAAGTGGAGTTATTGCGGAAGGCCGGGATATAGGAACAGTTGTTTTCCCTGACGCTGGAATTAAAATATTTATTGACGCAGATATTGAAATCCGAGCTAACCGAAGGTATAAAGAGTTAAAAAAAGTCAATGATAACATTGAGTTAGAGAATGTTAAAAAGCAATTGATCGAAAGAGATAACAGGGATTACAATAGAATTATATCTCCTCTTAGACCAGCTGAAAATTCATACTTGCTTAATACATCAAAACTGGATATTGAACAGTGCTGTTCAGCTGTTTGTAGAATAATTGAGGAACATAGTGATAAAAATATTAATTAATGTTATATAGAATAAATTGAATAATAAACATAGCTAGGTCAAATAATATAAATCATTGTTTAACAAAATGTTGTTAAGTGATAAGAAGGGAAATTAAATAATGTCAGATACAATCAACACAGAATCTCAGGCTTCTAAAGAAAATGAGGAAGATTTTATTTCTATGTTGGAAGAATCACTAGCTACACAATCAAATCTTGAAGGAAGCGTTGTTAAAGGAACTATTGTGGCCCTTGAAAATGATCAAGTAGTTGTTGATGTAGGACTTAAAGCAGAGGGAAGAATTTCACTAAAAGAATTCTCTTCACCAGGCGAAGAACCAGATATTAGTGTAGGTGACAGCGTTGAGGTATACCTTGATAGAATTGAAAATAGGGATGGAGAAGCAGTTTTAAGTAGAGAAAAAGCCAGAAGAGAAGAAGCTTGGGAAAAGCTTGAAGTTGCTTTTAGTAAGGGAGAAAGAGTAAATGGCCAACTATTCGGAAGAGTAAAGGGTGGTTTTACAGTAGATTTATCTGGTGCAGTTGCTTTTTTACCTGGAAGCCAAGTAGATGTAAGACCAGTAAAAGACCCAGGTTCTTTAATGGGACAAAGACAAGATTTTCAAATTCTTAAAATGGATAGAAGAAGAGGCAATATTGTCGTCTCTAGAAGGGCAGTTTTAGAAGAAACAAGAGCAGAAGCAAGGAATGAACTATTAGCAAACCTAGCAGAGGGTCAAGTTCTTGAAGGTGTAGTCAAAAATATAACTGATTATGGAGCTTTTGTAGATCTTGGGGGGATCGATGGACTACTGCATGTTACGGATATGGCCTGGAAAAGAATATCGCATCCTTCTGAGCTTTTAGTTATAGGTGAGAATGTTAAGGTTCAAGTAATTAAACTCAATTCAGAAACACAGAGAATTTCCCTTGGCATTAAACAACTTGATTCAGACCCATGGACAGGAATTGAAGAAAGATTTCCTATTGATCAAAAAATGTCAGGCAGAGTTACAAATATAACTGACTATGGAGCTTTTGTAGAAATTGCAGATGGAGTAGAGGGGCTTGTACATGTCTCCGAAATGAGTTGGACAAAGAAGAATGTTCATCCAGGTAAGATAGTTTCAACTAGTCAAGAAGTAGAAGTAATAATTCTTGATATTGATATGAATAAAAGGCGTATTAGTCTTGGGTTAAAACAAACGATGCCAAATCCGTGGGAAAAATTTTTAAATGATCATCCAACAGGATCTGAGGTAGAAGGGCAAATTAAAAGTATAACTGAATTTGGCCTTTTTATAGGTTTTGAGAATGATGTAGATGGCCTGGTTCATCTATCTGATATTTCATGGGATAAACCTGACGAAGAGGCAGCATCAGATTACAAGAAGGGAGATTTAGTCAAAGCTCGTGTTCTTGATGTAAGTGTGGAAAAAGAGAGAATAAGCCTTGGAATTAAACAACTATCAGAAGATCCATTTGATTCTTTAATTAAAAACTTTAATAAAGGTGACACAATTACATGCACCATAGCAGGGGTTAAAGATAGTGGGATAGATGTTACACTGCCCTCCGGTATATCCACGTTTATTCGTAGATCAGATTTATCTCGAGATAAAGCAGAACAACGTCCTGAAAGGTTTGCTACTGGTGATAAATTAGACGCAAAAATTATCTCATTAGATACATCTTCAAGAAGAGTTGGGCTTTCAATTAAAGCTCTTGAAGTTGCTGAAGAAAAAGAGGCTATGGTTCAATATGGATCATCAGATAGTGGAGCAAGTCTTGGTGATATTCTTGGCGCAGCTCTTAAAAAAAATGAAGATGAAAGTGAATCTGAAAATAAACCCTAAAATTTTATTAATATAAAAAATTTTTAAAATGGTAAATGAATTGGACACCATACCTTTTAATAAACGTTCTAGACGTCAGTTAAAATTTTGGAGATTATTTGCCATAATTTTTTTTGTTTTTACTTTAACATTAATCTTATTTGATAAAAATTTTTTTCTAAACCCTCTAGGGTACCAAGATCATATTGTTAAAATAAATGTTAATGGTTTCATTGACGATAATCCTGACTTAGCTAGCGATCTTGAAGACCTATTAGATAATAAAAAAGTCAAAGCAATCTTAGTAATGATTGACTCCCCTGGCGGAACTTCTTTTGGTGGTGAATTTATGTATAGAAAACTTATTAAATTATCATCCTCTGGAGTTCCTGTAGTTACGGTAATAAGAACTATCGGGACCTCAGCCGCCTATGCTGTTGCTCTGGGTGGAGATAGAATATTTGCATTAGAGACTTCATTGCTAGGATCAGTAGGTGCATTAATCAGATCCGCTGATATTTCTGAGCTACTTGCAAAAGTTGGTGTAAAGCCTGAAATATATAAAAGTGGTGAATTCAAATCACTCCCTTCGCCAACTGAAAAAACATCCGATGAAGCAAAACTAGTTATTCAAAGTTCAGTTAATGAAGTTAAAAAATGGTTCCTGAGAATAATAAAGGAAAGAAGGGAAATTTCTGATGATAAAGTAAGAAAAATATCTAAAGGAGGTATATATACAGGAAAACAGGCTATTTCGTTAAACCTAATTGACGAAATTGGTGGAGAACAAGAAGCGCTTAATTGGTTAGTGGATTATAAAGGTTTAAAGAGGGATTTACCAATTATAGAAATAGATAATTTTTCAAAAAACCAAGAATTCTGCTGTTCTTTCTTTTCAATTTTGCAAAAAATCATAAATTCATCAAAGGTAAGTCTTGACGGGTTCTTATCAGTTTGGCACCCTAATACTTAAAAAATTATTATCTTTGTTATACTAAGTTTTGGAGGAATTTTGGTTAAATCAGAATTAATTATTCGCCTTTCTGAAATGAACCCTCATCTTTTTCATAGAGATATAGAAAGAATAGTTACGACTATTTTTGATGAAATTACTAAATCACTATCAAAAGGAAATAGAGTTGAATTGAGAGGTTTCGGAGCTTTTTCAGTCAAGGAAAGACCAGCTAGGATTGCTAGAAACCCTAGAACTGGTGAGTCAGTTAAAGTTGATGATAAATTTGTAACAGTTTTTAAGACAGGAAAAGAACTACGCATTAGTCTTAATAAAGACAATCCTATTGCAAATAATAGGTCTGAAAATAATCCTTTAATCGATCAAAGCTAACTAAGAGATACTAGAATGGTTTTCTTACGATTGCTTTTTTCTTTTGCGATCGTAATATTGTTTATTTGGTTTTCAGCAATAAATTTTTCACCAGTTAACATTAGCTTATCTCCTTTTCCATGGAAAATTACTATACCGGTATACCTCTTAGTTTTAATATGTATTTTTTTTGGATTCTTTTCTGGAATAATTTTAACTATATTAAATAAAGGTTTAAAAAAAAAGAAGTAGTATTTTTTTTTGAATATCTAATATTATGAATAAAAGAGCTCAAATATATTTAAGTTTAGATAATGCAAATATCGAAGTAGCAATTAGTATTTCAAAAAATCTTTGTAATACTATTGATGGAATAAAGATAGGAAAAGAGTTTTTTTCAAGTAATGGCCCTGATGGTATAAAAAAAATTAGTGACTTAGGTATTCCAATTTTTATTGACTTAAAATTTCATGACATACCAAATACAGTGTATGGAGCTATCAAATCAATTATTAAACTAGAACCAAGAATAATTAATGTCCATACTCTTGGGGGGCCAAAGATGTTAGAGAGCGCAGTGAAATCTGTAAATGATAATTTTATTGAAAAAAAACCATTAATCATTGGCGTTACACTTTTAACTAGCCTTAATCAAAAAAGTGTTGATTTAATTGGTTTTAAAGGGAATTTAGATGAGATTGTAGTAAATTTAGCATTATTGGCAAAAAACTCTGGTCTTGATGGTGTGGTTTGCTCTCCTAGAGAAATAAAACTTATAAGAAAATATTGTGGTGAAGATTTTATAATTATTACTCCAGGCATTAGATTTGAACAATCTATTAAAGATGACCAGATAAGAACATTATCACCATTTGAGGCTCAAGCTCGAGGTGCTAATATACTTGTAATAGGAAGACCTATCACTAAGTCTAAAGACCCTTTGGCAACTACTAAAGAAATAATAAAAAGCTTAAAAAAATAACTCAATGAATAAAAAAATAAAAATTTGTGGATTAACAAAAAAAAGAGAATTCGACTTAGCTATTTCTCTAAGCCTAGATTTTGTAGGAATAGTATTTCATAAACCTTCAATTAGATATATTAAGCCTGAAAAAATTTCGGTAATCTTAAATCAATTAGAAATCAAATTAAAACTTATAGCAGTGGTTGTTAACCCTTCAGATAAAGATCTAGAAAATATATTAAATAATATTCCTTTATTCGGTATTCAAATGCATGGTAATGAAACAGTAGAGAGAATCAAAGAGGTCAAAAAAAGGACAAATTTACAAATTATAAAAGCTATACCTATAGGAGATAAAAGAGATATCAATTTTGCTAAAAAATTTGAAGATGTTTCTGATATGCTCTTATTTGATAGTAAACCAGGGATAAATAGCAAGTCACCAGGAGGAAACGCTAAAGCTTTTGATTGGAATTTGTTAATTGAACAGGAATGGGAAAAACCATGGTTTTTATCTGGAGGATTGGATATAAATAATATAAATAATGCACTGAATATTACAAAAGCAGATTATTGTGATGTTTCATCCGGAGTTGAGGTTGTCAAAGGGAAAAAAGACCTAAATTTGATGAAAATTTTCACAAAAAAAGTAAGAGAGTTTAACAATGTCTGATCTTAAAAAACCAAATTCATTTAAGAATTTTCCCGATGAGCATGGTAATTTTGGTAAATATGGTGGAAGGTTTGTAGCTGAAACCCTGATGCCATTATTAATTGAGGTTAACAGAGCTTGGGAAAGTGCACAAAAAAGTAAAAAATTTAAACATGAGTTAAATTATTTTTTAGATCACTTCGTAGGACGTCCAAGCCCTCTTTATTTAGCTGAAAGAATGACAGAATATTTGAATGGCGCAAAGATATATTTTAAAAGGGATGAGCTAAACCACACAGGTGCACATAAAATAAATAATTGTATAGGGCAAATTCTTCTTGCAAAAGAAATGGGCAAGACAAGAATCATAGCAGAGACCGGTGCTGGTCAACACGGCGTAGCAACAGCCACTGTTGCTGCAAGGTTTGGAATGGATTGTATAATTTATATGGGCCATACAGATATAGATAGGCAAAAATCAAATGTGTTTAGAATGGAGCTTTTAGGAGCTAAAATTATTCCTGTATATTCGGGAACCGGCACTCTTAAGGATGCTATGAATGAAGCGCTTCGTGATTGGGTTTCTAATGTTGATGATACATTTTATATAATTGGGACAGCTGCTGGACCCCATCCTTATCCTGAAATGGTAAGAGAATTTCAATCAGTAATTGGAAAAGAGACAAGAGAGCAAATTTTAAATTTAGAAAATAAGCTACCAGATACTCTTATTGCCTGCGTAGGGGGTGGAAGTAATGCTATTGGACTTTTTCATCCCTTTTTAGATGATGAAAATGTAGATCTTATAGGTGTTGAAGCTGGAGGAAAAGGACTAAAAACTAAATACCATGCATCATCGCTTAATGGAGGAAGACCCGGCATTCTTCACGGAAATAGAACTTATCTACTTCAAGATGATGATGGTCAGATATCAGATGCCCATTCAATTTCAGCTGGTTTAGATTATCCGGGTATTGGTCCTGAACATTCATGGCTTCATGATATAGGAAGAGTCAAATATGTATCAATAAATGATAATGAAGCTCTAGATGCTTTTCAAATGTGTAGCAGAATAGAAGGTATTATCCCTGCTCTCGAGCCTTCTCATGCTCTAGCATATCTATCTAAACTAGCGCCAAAACTAAATAAAGATCATATAATTATTATGAATATGTGTGGAAGAGGAGATAAAGATATATTTACTGTAGCTGAAAAAATTAAGGAAAAAAATTCATGAACTCAAGAATTTTTGAGACTTTCCTGAAATTAAAAAAAAATAATAGAAAAGGCTTTATACCATTTATTACTGCGGGTGATCCAACGATAGGAATGTCGCTAGATATAATTAAATCACTTCCTAAAGTTGGTGCAGATCTTATTGAAATTGGAATGCCTTTTTCTGACCCAATGGCAGATGGTAAAATAATACAAGCCTCGAGTTTAAGGGCCTTAAAAGAGGGAATTACAATAGAAAAAATTCTTGAAATGATTTCTAAATTTAGACAAGAAAATGCAACTACACCTATTGTTTTGATGGGTTATTTTAATCCTATATATAATTTTGGAATAGATAAATTTTTATCTTATTGCAAAGAAAGTGGCGTTGATGGACTAATTATAGTTGATTTGCCTTATGAACATGATTCTGAACTTTGTATTCCGGCGAGAAAAAGTGGTCTTGATTTTATTAGACTTATTGCACCAACTACAACAGATGAAAGAATGCCCTTGTTATTAAATCAATCGTCTGGTTTTGTTTATTGCATTTCATTAAGTGGAATTACTGGATCTAAAGAGGCCCAAATAAAAGTTGTAAATGATACTATTCATAGAATTAGGAAATCTTCTGATCTTCCAATTGCAGTTGGGTTTGGTATAAAAACTCCGCAGCAAGCTAGTGAAATGTTATTAAGCGCAGACGCAACTGTCATTGGCTCAATAATAGTGGAAAAAATAAATGAGATTTATTCATCCGATAAAGAAGATAATAAAAAATTAAAATTAATAAATGACTTTATAAATACATTTTCTAATGAAATACATAAACAAGTAAGAAACTGAGTAAATATGAATTGGTTAACAAATTTTGTAAAACCCAAGATTAGAGCAATAGTTGGTAAAAAAGATGTGCCTGAGAACTTATGGTCTAAGTGTAATGGGTGTGGCGAAATGTTATTTCATAGAGACCTAAAGGATAACCTAGGTGTATGTAACCAATGCAATCAACATCATAAAATTTCACCTGTAGAACGCTTCGACTCACTGTTTGATAATAGCGAATATGAGTTAATTGAAACACCAAAAGTAATATCTGACCCACTAAAGTTTAGAGATACAAAAAAATATACTGATAGACTTAAAGAGAATAGATCTAAAACAGGATCTACTGAGTCAATAATATTAGCCCATGGGAAAGTAAATAAAATAAAAACTGTAATTGCATCACAGAACTTTTCATTCATGGGTGGCTCATTAGGCATGGGAACGGGTGAAAGTATTATTAATGCAGCAAATTATTGTGTGAAAAATAATTGTGTATTAATTATAATTGCTGCTGCAGGAGGAGCTAGAATGCAAGAAGGGATACTCTCTCTCATGCAACTTCCGAGAACAATTATTGCAATTGACTCATTAAAACAAAAAAAAATACCCTATATTTCGATTTTAACTGACCCAACTACTGGAGGGGTTACAGCATCCTATGCTATGTTAGGTGATATTTCAATTGCAGAACCTGGTGCATTAATTGGTTTTGCAGGACCTAGAGTTATAGAAAACACAATAAGAGAGAAATTGCCTGAAAACTTTCAACAATCTGAAAAATTACTGCAGAATGGTATGCTTGATATGGTTATTGATAGGAGAGAATTAAAAGAAACTCTAGGAAAAATAATTAAATTAATTACTATAAATAACAAGAATTTTGATCATACTTAATGAGTAGCAAAAAACTTGACTATTGATTATTTTTTACAAAAATTTTCTAAACTTTACCCTAAGTCAATTGATCTTTCACTAGATAGAATCAAAATACTATTAGATAAGTTAGGTAATCCTGAAAAAAAATTGCCACCAATAATACATGTTGCTGGAACAAATGGAAAAGGATCTACGATTGCTTTTTTAAAAAGTATTTTTGAAAGTGCAAATTATAAAGTTCAAGCATATACCTCGCCACATTTAATAAATTTTAATGAAAGAATTAGATTACCTAACGGTTTCATAAAAGATGATTTTTTAATTGATATTTTCAAGGAATGTAACTTTTATAATAAAAATGAACCTATTTCATTTTTTGAAATCACTACAGCAGCTGCATTTTTAGCTTTTTCCAAAAGTAAAGGTGATATCTTACTTTTAGAAGTGGGTTTGGGAGGAAGGTTAGATACAACTAATGTAATTGAAAAGTCAATCCTATCAACTATAACTCCTGTCTCTCTTGATCATACTGAATTTCTTGGACAAAATATTGATTCAATAGCTTTTGAAAAAGCAGGAATAATTAAAGATAACGGTAGAGTTTTAATTGGCCCTCAAACCCCTCGAGTTACTGAAATAATCAAAAAAATAGCAAATGAGAGAAATAATAATTCATTTATTTATGGTAGAGACTGGTTTTTTAATTCAAATTCAGATAATTCAATAAAATTGAATTTCAAAGAAAACTCATTATTTTTACCTAAACCTAGGCTTAATGGTTTTCATCAAATCTCAAATGCAGCTCAAGCAGCAGCTTGCACAATGGCTCAAGATATTTTTAAAATTACAGAGAGTAATTTAGAAATAGGAATTCTAAACGCTTATTGGCCTGGTAGGTTGCAAAAAATTAATGTGAATTTACCAGAAAAAAAAATTACGAACCTTCAGGTATGGTTAGATGGAGGGCATAATGCTAGTGCAGGAACTTATTTATCCAAATCAATTAAATCACTAGGCATTGAAAAAACTAGTAAAATAGTTTTAATTTTAGGTATGCTTGATAATAAAGACTTTGTTAGCTACCTAGAACAATTCAAAAAAATCATTGACCTAATGATTTTTATTCCAGTACCTAATAGTAATAATTATCATTCACCTGATAAATTGAAAAATTTTTCAGAAATGAATCTTAGGGTAAAAGCTAAGACTGCCAAAGATTTTTTTGATGCGCTAAATATTATAGACACAATGGTACCACTTAAAAATACAAAAATAATTACTTGTGGTTCACTTTATTTGGTTGGGGAAGTGCTAAAAATAAATGGTTATAATTTTAAATAACTGATTCAATCCACTCAACTATCTTACTCTTAGGCAAAGCGCCTACTTTTGTAGAAACAATTTCACCATTATTAAACAACATAAGTGTAGGAATACCTTTAACACCATACTTGCTGGGGGTTTGAGGATTTTCATCTATATTTAATTTTGAAATGGTTACCTTTTCACTCATTTCATTAGATATTTCCTCAAGAGCAGGACCAATTTGCTTGCACGGTCCACACCATTCTGCCCAATAATCAACTAGTACTGGTTTTGATGAATTTAAAACATCTTGCTCAAATGATAGGTCAGTAATATTATTTGTAGCCATCTTAAGTCTAAACCTTTATATAAAAAATAATTAACATTAAAAAACCTATACTATTTGGTCAACAAAATTCTTATAAAAATTCTTGATATTTACATTAGAGTATAAGATTTATTCTATACGCTTTATATTCAATTCCCTATCTCCTAAGACTTTCTTAATATAACAACATCCTTTCATTTTCTCAAAATTACTTTCCGCTAAGTCATACCAACTTCCTTTATCTATATTTCTTGTTTGACTGTAACCGCAAATATAAAGTCTATCCCTAGCTCTTGTCATTGCAACATAAAATAATCGTAGATATTCTTTATATTCTTTATCTTTATTGAGTGAATTTATTTTATAATATTTTGAATTCTTATTTTCTGGTAGTGATGAAGGGAACATAATAAAAGCCAAATCATTCTCCTTAACAACATAAGGGTTTTTTTTATTTACTGGGACAGATGTTGTATCAGGTAAAAATACTATTGGAGCCTCCAGGCCTTTGGCACTATGAACAGTTAAAACACGCACCTTATTTCTAACACTACCTAAGTCGATTTGATAACTTATAGATGAATTTTCAAACCAATGAATAAAACCTTGAAAAGATACTATATTATTTTCTTCATAATCTATAATTTGATTAAGAAACTCATCTATAATTTCATTATTTTGTTTGCCTAAATAACTTAAAATTTTTCTTCTACCTCCAGAATCTAATATATCGGAGTAAAATTTAAACGGACTATAAAAAGATTTTCTTTTTAATAAATCTATCAATGCATTATATATTTTTTTATACTTTGTATTTTTTTTAGAATAAATTAATAGTGAATCCCATAAAGATTTAGACCCTCGGTTAATTGATAACTCAAATAAATCATCTTCTTTAATATTAAATAATGGACCTTTAAGAACATTAGCTAATACAAAATCATCATTTGGTAATAATACAAATTCCATTAATTTAATTAAATCTTTAACTACCAAATAATCCTTTAATTTAATTTTTTCAGATGACACTACTGGAATATTATTTTTTTTAAGCTCGTTGATTATTCTTTGAAATAATAATCCTCTTTTACGAACTAAAATCATTATATCTCCCGCCTCTATAAATCTATTCTCTGAAACTAATATTTCCTTAGATGCCAACCATTCTTTTATTTGAATTGTAATCAACCTTGCTAATTCAGATTCAGATGAAATATTATCAAATTGATTTACTGGAAGTTCCCAAATATCTCTCTGATTAATAGGCCTCTCAATAAGTGGCCATATTTCAATTAAACCTCCACCATCTTTTCTAAATGAGTGATGATTTTTCCATTTTTTCATTTTTGATATTATTTGAGTTTCATTTTCATCAGCAAATATTTGGTCAACAAACTTTAGAATTATATCAATACTTCTATAAGATTTACTAAGACTGCTTATTTCAAAATTAATATTTATATTTTTGAAATAATCTATAAAACTATTTTTAATATTTTCTAAATTTTCTGGATTAGCACCTTGAAAACTAAAAATAGACTGTTTTTCATCACCAACTACAAAAATACTTCTCTCATTTTTATTTATTGAATTTGTAGTAAAAATTTCAGTTATTAGAGTATGTAACAAATCCCACTGCTCAGAACTTGTATCCTGCGCCTCGTCTATCAAGAAGTGTTTAATTTGCTGATCAAATTTAAATAAAACCCATGGAGCAATATCAATCTTCTTAAAAAGATTTAAGCTAAAGTAAATTAAATCATCATAATCAAGTAAATTAAAATTAAGTTTTATGTTCTGATATTCAATCATTATA
This sequence comes from Rhodospirillaceae bacterium, assembly GCA_002722055.1. Classification (GTDB taxonomy): domain Bacteria; phylum Pseudomonadota; class Alphaproteobacteria; order SHVP01; family SHVP01. Next base: position 427,162 of record PBKD01000014.1, read on the forward strand.
TATTTAAAAACCGTAAGAGAAGAAATAATCTTACTTGAGATATTAATAAATGATATCTTTTCTTCAGTTTCAAAAATTTTTTTTGCCTCAGAATTAATATCAATTACTAGTTCAGGGTACTTTTCTGATATTTTTTTGGAAACGATATTTTTTGCTATTGAATTTTTTTTAGTTAAAAATACTGACTTATAATCTTTCCAATCACTTTCTCTTTCTGAACTATTAATCCATTTATTAATAGCTCTACTATTTAAATTATCTTTTTTACTACCCTCTGCTAGTTTATCTATAATATTTATTAATTTTTGCATTCTATATGAATTTATTTCGCAAGCTTTATCAACTAAAGAGGATGGGGTGTCTGATATGTCTAAATCAAAGAGTTTATAAATATGATTTATAACTTTCTCAAGCTCATCGGATTGAGACCATATTTTACTTAAACTTATTTTTTTTGACACTAGTTCTGAGAATAATTCATTAAATCGTTTTTCGTCATTTTTGACGACTAAATTTTTAAGTGATTTATCAAATCTTCGATTATTCTTATATTTTTTAAATGCTAAGTTTCTAGCCTCTAAAATGTAATTAGCCGTTTCGTTTGCGGATAGAACTGAAAAATTTGGTAAAACTCCTGCTTCAATAGGGAATTTTTTTAAAATATTTTCACAAAAGCTATGTATTGTTTGAATGTTTATTGATGAATGATCTTCCAGTAATCTCAAAGCTAAAGATCGTAATCTATTTGTATCTATATTTTTTGAAATTTTATATTTTTTTAAAATATTTTTAAGTTGATAATCTTCTAAATTTATCCAGTGAAATAATTTCTGATTAATTCTTTCATGCATTTCAATAGAAGCTGCTTTAGTGAATGTAAGACATAGTATTTGTGATGGGGGAACGTCTTTGATAAGTAATTCAATTATTCTCTCTACTAGTAAACTTGTTTTACCGGAACCAGCTGATGCTGTTATCCATATACTCGAAAAACTCTCATAAATATTTTTTTTATATTCACTATTTTCCATATATTTACTGTTTATATTTTATCCATCCATAAATCGTACCTTGCTAGTTGGTGATAATCTTTATAACTATTGGTATTACGCCATGGATTAAACAAGTATGGTGTATTAGGGTTTTCAAATACATCAATAAGTTTCTTTAGGCCTTTCTCGGCATCATTAATTAAATTATTAACATTATTCAAATTATTCAAGCCTCTATCACTAGAGTTAGCAAGCTTTAAATATCTGAGATAATTTACTTTCTTAAAATTAACTTTCTCAAACTCACCTAATTCAGCTATTAAACCTAACAATTGGAGCTGAGGTTTGATACCTTTTTCGACTTCAGATCTATTTGGCATAGAAGCTGTTTTATAATCAACAATCCCACAATGTCCCTCATCTAAAATTTCTATTCTATCTGCTTTTCCTTTTAACTTAAACTCTCCAATCTTAGTTTGAAATATATAGGATCCTCTCTCTTCAGTGATTAAATCTCCTTCAAAAATATTTCTTTGATTATTAATGCACCATGAAGCTATCTCCTCGAACCTAGGCCACCAAAAGCTACTAATAACTGGATCACTTATCTTAGTTCCAAGCAAGTTTATTCCTACATTAAGAAGGTTTTTTATACTTGGTTCAATTCCAATTTTAGAAACTTCTTTTGCAAAGGTATCTAATGCTTTATGAATGAACTGACCTTGCTTGCTAACATCTGGATCAAAAATAATAGAGTTTAGAGGCTGAATTTTTAATATCTTTTTCATGTATACGGCATACGGATTATTGATTAATAAATCAATATCTGAAATTGATAAAGTTCTGGGTCTATATAATAAAGGGGGACAAACTACTGGAGCATGAGTCTCTATATAATTATCTGGCGTATAGAAAGAGTTTGCTAAATATTTAATTTCTGATTCTCTTTTTTTCTCTTCTTCACCTGGCAATCCAATTAAATTATTAATACGAGTAAGCCACCTCGATGGAGAAGTTTGCTTTCCATTTTTTATCATAGACCTCGTTAAATATACTTCTGAAGAACAAAGATTCTGGACAAAATCGTGTGCTAAAAGACTTATCTTTTTTTGATCAATATTTATACCCAGTTTTTTACTAATATTGAGAGAAAGCCATGGACTTATCTCTTTTAATGATGGCCATGAATCTTCGTTTAGATCTGATAATATCACAACATCAGCTTTATGCAACCTAGACTCAAAGGGTGTCCAAATATTAACTCTATATTCATTTTGAAAATTTTTTTCTTCTGTAATTGTATTAAATATTTTAAAAAGAAATTCCGTATAGTTTTTTTTATTTATTAGTTCTGCATCTGATATTTTACTAAGCACTATATTAAGTTTTATGATATTTTCTTCTAGCTTAGAGTTTATTGAGATGGTATTACTACTTAAACAAAAAAAATCGCTATTTAAATTTAACCAATTGACTAGATCAATATTATATTTAAATAATTTTTTTATATTATTCTCAGAGTTATTAAATTTTTTCCTGAAATCTAAAAGTATATTTAAATTATCTTTCATCCAAAAACAAAATTCACTATGATATGGAATTGATTCATATTCAGAGTCACTAATTTTTTCTTCATTAATTAAGCTGATTATTTGCTCTATACTATTTATTGGAAATGGTTTCCTTAGATATTTCTTTTCAAAATATTCAATACTAGAAATATGTATCTCTTTATCATTTGGGAATGAAAGTTTGTGTTTAAGCATTGATAATAGATTTAGTATAGAAAAATTTTCTGACAAAAATTTAGCAGTAATTAATATAAAATTTCCTTCCAAAGTATTGGTGAGATTATCATTAGGCAAATTAATTTCTTTTATTTTTCTTTTTTTTAATTCAAGAACAACTCTCCTAACTAGATTTTTATTTGATGTGACTAATGCAATACTTTTTTTTGTTTTTTTAAAAGTTTTGTCGATAATTGCAGAAATTATTCTTGACTCCTCATTCTCTGAGTTACAAGAAATTCTAAAAAATCTATTTAAGTTATAATTTGAGATATTATATTTACGCCAATTTTCAATTTTTTCTAATGGAATCATAATTTGACTAACCAATAAATCTCTATCAATATTGATAAGATTACTATCTTTATTCCATTTAATAATATTATCTCTATTTACATTGATATTTGATAATAATGACTTGATATTATATTGAGGGTGTGTTTCGTCTACGTATTTCCAACCATCTGAGTCTAAACATTTATCAAGCCCTGGGATAATTACAAAACCATTAGGGAGATTTGATACAAATTGAATGAGATTTCTTGTAACAGGCACACTTCCAGTTGAACCAGCAATAATAATGTTATCTGAAGGAGGATTTTCTTTCCATACTTTAATTAAGTTTTCAATTGTATAGTAGTAGTTATCAGATTTACTAACAATATTATTTTCTTTTGCTATTTTTGGCCAAGATTGGATAATTATATTTAAAAAGCTTCCAACTTCTCTCCAATGAAAGGCTAAGTCATTTGGTATTATTTTGGTTAAATTATTTTCATTAAATTGATTTATATCAGTTTCATCAAGCAACCTTCCTAATTGCTTTGAAAGATCTAATAAATTTTTAATATCATCATCCTTCCTGCCCTGATGTAATTTCCATTGATAAATTAACTTTGAAAGTAAAACAGATCTATTTATCTCGGAAATTAAATTAGCTATTTTCTGTCTTTCCTTTTTTTCAAATTCTATATTTAAATTATTTTTTAATAAGAAATCATTATTTTCTTCTGAAGAAAATTCACCTAAAGAAATGATATCAGGTAGGTTTTTGTTATCTATTTTTAGTTTTTCTACCAAGACTCTTTTAAAACTTATTTTAGACTTTTCAGTGGGTAAAAAGACTTTAGTTTTACTATATCCATCAGTATTGTTAACACGTTCTTTTAAACCAAAAGCTAGTGCTTCAATAAAACTCTGACCTGATTGAATATAAAAAACCTTATTTTCCATTTAAATACTTCATATTTTTTTTAACTGTCTTTCTGCATTTATTACCTCTTCTGGAGTGCCTACATGCAACCAATTACCTGAATAAATTATACCATAAAGCTTATTTTTTTTAATAGACTCATCCCAAATTTTATTAATTGAAAAAGCGTTAGCTGGTAAATTAAAAAATTTAGAAGTGTTTGCAAGACATAGTCCAGTATATATGTAACGTTCTGAGTTATTACCTCTAACCCTGGTTATATTATTATATTTATTTATATTAAAATCACCTGAACCTTTATAATATTTTGCCTTTTCTAATGGGAATAATAATAATAAAAAATCCATTTTTTCTGGATTCCATAGGCTTATCATCTTATTCATTATGTTGATTTCTTTATCTACTCTAATCGTATCAGAATTTAGTATAAAAAAGGGATTTGAAGATATTAAATTTATTCCATTTACAATACCACCTCCAGTATCAAGAAGCTTATCAGACTCAATAGAAAATTTTATTTTTAATTTTTTTGAAATCTTTGACTTCTTATTGAGGTAAGATTCTAGCTTCTGTGATTTGTAATGAAGATTTATGACTACATTATTAATTCCAAAATTTATTAAGTTTTCAAGTGAATACTCAATCAACGGTTTATTATTGACCTTAACTAATGGTTTTGGAATATCATGGGTTAAATGTTTCATTCTTTTCCCTAGACCTGCAGCTAGAATAAAAGCATCAATGTTAATTTTTTTATCCATTTAATTTAGATATTTCTTCAGGTATAAAATATTTATAGGAATCAGCTAAATCTTTAAGTTCTGGGTTTTTTAAATTATTTTTTAAATTTTTCCATACTCTATTCATATGTTTTTGATAACTTAATTTATTATCTCTTAATTTTAATCTTGCAAAAACGCCCAGAATTCTTGTATTTCGTTGAGCGCCAACACAATCATATATTAAATTAAACTCATCTAACGTCCCTTTAAAAAATTGTAGGTAACGTTTCTTTAATTTATTTTGTAATTTTTCACTTACAGTAATTCTGGCATCCTGAAGTAAAGAAACAAGATCATATACTGCTGGACCTATTAAAGCATCTTGAAAATCTAAAACACCAACCCTTTTAAAACTTGAACGGTCGTTTAACCAAACTAAGTTATCTATGTGATAGTCAAAGTGAGTAATTACATTAGATGCAGAGTGGATTTTTTTTGCTATTATTGACCAGCTATCTATGAAGTCTTTTTTTAATTTTTGATTTTTAGTTTCACCAAAGTAATACGGTAGAGTCCAATCTAAAAATATTTGGACCTCATCCAAAATTCTTTTCTCAGAAAAAACCTCTAAGTTTGACGGCAAATCTGCATCCTGTAAAATTTTTAAAACATCAATAGCACTCTCATACAATAAGTCATATTTAGAATTATTTTGTATAAAATTATTAAATGTTTCTCTACCAAAATCTTCCAATAATACAAAGCCTTTATCATGATCTACTTTAAATATCTCAGGAACACTTAAATTTATTTCCTTTAAAATATTTGCTACATTTAAAAATCTTTCTAAATTAATAAATTCTTGATCATCCATTAATATCATACTCACTTCTTGATTATATAACCTGTGATATCTTCTATGAGAAGCATCACTCTTCATCAATACTAATTGATCTGAACTGATATTATTTTTTGTCAGGAAATCTTCAATAAGATGTAATTTTTTTTTAATTACCATAACCAATTTTTCTATTTTTCCATTTCCCAAAACTATTTAATGTCACAGATCTTACATTTGTATTTTCAGCTAAAATCTTTAGTTGAATCTCTAGCCTATCTCTTGGAAAATGATTCTTAATTAATTCTGGCCATTCTACTAATAATATTCCTTTTTCTAACGCATCCTCAATCCCCAGCTCCCAAACCTCACTAGATGTTTTCAATCTATATAAATCAAAATGCCAAATAGTGTTAAAGTTATTTTTATATGTAAACACAAAATTGTAGGTCGGACTTGGAACTCTGGTTTCTTTCGAACAAAAAAATTGGACAAAATATTTAGCAAAAGTAGTTTTACCTGAACCAACCCCGCCCTTTAAGGCGATAAATTCATTCTTCTGACATAAAGAAGCAACTTTATTAGCTAGTTTCATAATTTGATTTTCATCAAATATCTCTATTTTCTTTAAACTTATATCTCTACTCCATTAAAAATATTATTTTAAATAGATACTTTACTATAGCCGACAAGGCGACTTGTTATCTAAACTTTTGAATGTTAAACTGCTTTTGCTATTTTAAGATATAAACATAATTTTTTCTATGAATAAAGCAATTGCTCTTGTTGATGATGATAGAAATATATTAACCTCTGTATCGATTGCTCTCGAAACTGAAGGCTTTAGAGTTCATACTTATACAGATGGATTAGAAGCTATCGAGGGACTAAAAAAACAACCTGTAGAGTTAATTATTCTCGATCTAAAAATGCCAGTGATGGATGGTATGGAAATGCTTTCTCAATTGAGAAAAAATAGCAAAATTCCTGTTATAATTTTGACCTCAAAAGATGATGAAATAGATGAAGTCCTCGGCTTAAAAATGGGAGCAGATGACTATATTAAGAAACCCTTTTCCCAAAGATTGCTAAATGAAAGAGTGAGAACAATTTTTAGAAGAATCTCTAATGAAAAAAAGAATATCCAGAAAGAAAATTTGGCCGGAGAAAAAGAAAAAATTTTAAGAGGTCAACTTGAACTGGATCTCCTCCAACATAAGTGTACATGGAAAGATAAGGAGATCCAATTAACTGTTACAGAATTTATAATATTAAAAGACTTAGCTCTGAGACCTGGTCATGTTAAAAGTAGAGAACAATTAATGGATATAGCATATAGTGATAATTCATACGTTGACGACAGGACTATTGACAGTCACATTAAGAGACTTAGAAAGAAATTTAGGAATATTGATAAATCTTTTGATTATATAGAAACTTTATATGGATTAGGTTACAAATTCCGTGAGTAAAATTGAAAATAAATATACAATTAGCCAAGATAAAAAAAGAAAAAAATGGAAAACAATAACTGTAAGAATTCTTACCATAAATATTTTTGGTTTATTGATTTTGATGGGAGGCATGCTCTACCTCAATCAGTTTAGGGAAGGTTTGATTAATACAAAAATAACCTCATTAACCAATGAAGGATCTGTGATTGCTGGAGCACTAAGTCAAAGCGCTTTAGATTTAGATAAAAATTATGATTATTTCTTAAATAGGTCAAAAACTAATTCTCTTCTTAGAAGAATGGTAAATACTACGTCAAAAAGAGCGAGGGTATTTAACTCCAAAGGTGTTCTTATATCAGATAGCAGGATTATTCTAGAAGCAGGAAGAAACGTGCAAGCTGAGGACCTACCTAACGATTTTTTTGAAAGTTTATTATATAAAATTTATACTCAAATCAAATCAATAATTCCATGGTCTAACTCCTATAATAATAAATTACCGAAGTACTCAGAGAATATTCCTCAGTTAGCTAGTGACTATAATGAAGTAAGTTCGGCACTTTTAGGTGAAACCCATTATGCTTTAAGAGCGTCTAAACAAAATCTTATTATTTCAGTTGCAGTACCTATTCAATCTTTTAAAACGGTTCAAGGCGCCTTACTTTTATCTACAAATACCACAGATATTGACGATAGAGTATCTCAATTTCAAATGAATATAATTAAGGTTTCAGGCCTATCTTTAGTAATTACAATTTTACTATCTTTATATTTATCAAATGTTCTAACAAGACCAGTTAAACAACTAGCAAGAGCTGCAAATAGAGTTAGAAATATAAATTATAGGCAAATTGAAATTCCAGACTTCACCTCTCGCGAAGATGAAATTGGTGACCTTTCCTATGCAATAAGAGACATGACTCAGGAATTATATAATCGTATTGATGCTATTGAATCATTTGCAGCTGATGTATCTCATGAAATCAAAAATCCTCTTACAAGCTTAGGCAGTGCAATAGATGCCTTCAACAAAGTATCAGATAAAAGTAAGCAGGAAAAACTAGTTAGCATAATGAAGCTCGACCTTAAAAGGATTGATAGATTAATAACAGATATCTCAAATGCATCAAGGCTAGATGCTGAGCTTTCAAGAAGTAAAATGAGACCAATAAATATAATAAAACTTTTAGAAACTATTTTAATTGTTTACAAAACAAAGGGGTGGAAGAATAAAATAATTCTTGAGTCAGACTTCAAAGAACTTTGGATAACTGGTATAGAGGATAGTATTGGACAGATAATTAAAAATTTAGTTGATAATGCCATAAGTTTCTCTCCAAAATCAGAGTCTATAAAACTTAAAGCCTGGCAAATAAAAAATTATATTTTTATATCTTGTGAAGATGAAGGCCCTGGTTTCAAATTTAATGATATGGACAAAATTTTTGATAGATTTTACACAAAAAGGACCTCAGAAGAATCATTCGGAAAACATTCAGGTCTTGGACTATATATTTCAAAAAAAATCGCTAAAGTTCATGGTGGGAAAATTTCAGCTAAAAATAAAAAAGATGCAATGGGAAACATAATTGGAGCAATATTTATTTTGGAGATTCCAGTTAAATAAATAAATGATAATGAATTGATAAATTAATGTTGCAGCATTACATTTACACTGATAAACCATAACTAATATTGAAATAATGACTTAAAGAGTATCAAATGACAAAACTTAATGACAAAGACTACGTAGTTCAGGATATATCTTTGGCTAGGTGGGGAAAAGATGAAATATCTATTGCTGAAACTGAAATGCCTGGACTTATGAAACTTCGTGAAGAATTTCAAAATAAACACCCTCTTAAAGGCTCCAAAATAGCCGGTTGCCTACATATGACAATACAAACTGCTGTACTAATTGAAACTCTTAAGGATCTTGGCGCAGAACTTAGATGGTCATCCTGCAATATATTTTCAACACAGGACCATGCAGCAGCAGCAATAGCGGACCAGGGAATTCCTGTCTATGCAAAAAAAGGAGAGACCCTTGAAGAATACTGGGAATATGTTCACAAAATATTTGAATGGCACGATGGTGGAACTCCTAATATGATTCTTGATGATGGAGGGGATGCGACTGTTCTGATTCATTTAGGCATGAAAGCAGAAAAAAACCTTTCTATCTTAGACAATCCCCAGAACGAAGAAGAAGAAGTATTGTTTCAATCTATAAAGGACAAAATTAAAACTGATAAAGGGTGGTATAGTAGAATAGGTCAATCAATTAAAGGTGTTACAGAAGAAACTACAACAGGAGTTCTTAGGTTGTATGAAATGGAAAAAAAGAACGAACTTTTATTCCCTGCTATAAATGTTAACGATTCTGTTACTAAATCTAAATTTGATAATTTATATGGTTGTAGAGAGAGTCTAGTTGATGGAATCAGAAGAGGTACTGATGTAATGATGGCTGGAAAAATCGCTACAATTGCTGGCTATGGAGATGTTGGAAAAGGCTCAGCTCAATCATTAAGAAACGCTGGATGTAGAGTTATGGTTACAGAAATTGATCCGATTTGTGCTCTTCAAGCCGCTATGGAAGGTTTTGAGGTTGTCACAATGGAGGAAGCTGCAAAGAAGTCAGATATATTTGTAACTGCAACAGGAAACAAGGATGTAATAACTATAGATCATATGAGAGAGATGAAAGATAGAGCTATTGTATGTAATATAGGTCATTTTGACTCTGAAATACAAGTTGCAGGACTTAGAAATATGAACTGGCATGAAGTAAAACCCCAAGTTGATGAGATAGAGTTTCCTGACGGAAAGAAAATTATACTTCTCTCAAAAGGTAGACTGGTTAACTTAGGAAATGCGATGGGACACCCCAGTTTTGTAATGAGTGCATCTTTCTCTAATCAAGTTCTTGCGCAAATAGAACTATGGAATAACCCTCAAAAGTATGAAAAGAAAGTATATGTTTTGCCAAAAAATTTAGATGAAAAAGTAGCGGCTATCCATTTGGATAAACTTGGGGCTAAGTTAACAAAACTAACTAAAGAACAATCAGATTATATCGGTGTAGATAATACTGGTCCCTTTAAGCCTGAATATTATAGGTACTAGAAAATATCTTTATTGCTTAATTTTTGTATCAATTATGATAAATTACTTAAAATAAGCTAAAAATTTTAATTTTTTCTCTTTATTTAATTTAAATAAGAAGGAAATTATTATAAATTAACCATATGAGACTGCAGATTTATTGGGTAAAAGATTTTAAAAATAAAGTTTTAATTCAATCTCTCAGCTGACTTGACCAAAAATGCTATTTTTTTTATCATTAAGTACCTTGTTTGCTAATTAATTAGGAAAAATTCAACATATGTCAATTTCTACTATTTTAGGAGTGCTTTTCGGTCTAGGTCTAGTTGTTGGCTCTATTGCTATTTCAACTGATAACCTTGCATCATTTATAAGCATACCTTCTATGCTAATTGTTGTAGGTGGGACACTGGCTGCCTCTTTTATTGGTTTTCAAGCTAGGTATGTTATTCAAGCATTAAAAGATATAGGAGCATTAGTAAAAAAAGAAACAGTTAATAGAAATATTCTTACTCAGGAAACAGGAAAAATAATTCGCTGGGGATTCTTGGTTAAAAAAAATGGAATCTTAGCACTTGAAAGAGAGGCTAAATCGGCAAAAGACCAGGATTATTATCTTAATTATGGAATAGACTTAGTGATTACAGGTTATACTGCAGATGAAGTGAGAGATATGATGCAAGCTGCAGCTGGTGAAATGTTTGGGAGAGCAATGGTAAATGCAGATATCTTGAAAAATATGACAGCGGTTGCTCCAGCTTTTGGAATGATTGGCACACTAATTGGTCTTATCATAATGCTACAAAATATTGGGGGAGATCCCAATGGACTTGGAGCTGGCCTAGCTGTTGCGTTGCTAACTACTCTATACGGTGTTTTATTTGCACGAATGGTTTTCGCACCAGCAGCAACAAAAGCAGCTCAAAAAGCTGGTATTCAAAGATTTAGAAACCTCTTAGTTTGCGAAGGTTTAGCAATGCTTGCAGAACATAGAAGTCCTAGATATATACAAGATAGGATGAATAGTTTTCTCGATCCTGAAATCCACTACTCTATTGATAAAAAAGGTGGCGGTGGAAAAGATAAGAAGAAGAAAGCTGCATAACATTCACTAGATAGATAAGATATGGCAAAACTCCCACCCCCACCTCCCGAAGAAGAAGAAAAAGAAGATTGGCTTTTAACTTATGCAGATGCTATTACATTATTAATGGCGTTTTTTGTTCTGCTTTATACCGTATCGGATCCAAATACTGAAAAATTTGAAGCTGTTACCAAAGGTATGGTTGAGTCATTAAAGGGAGGAAGTGTGAAAACACCATTTACTGACTTGTCAAAAGATCTATCTCAAGTTCAGTCAGAATCTGAATCTTCTAAAGTTGGATCAACCAAAAGAGGCCTGACTTTTGAATTCAAATCGAGAAAAATGTTTGAGCCTGGTTCTGCAAATATAGTTCCTGAGGGAATAAAAGCACTTGATAGAGTTGCACAACTTGTAACGTTTAGATTAGGCAAAAAAAATTATAAAATTGAAGTAGAAGGCCATACGGATGATACCCCAATTAGCACCCCTCAGTTCCCATCAAATTGGGAATTATCTTCAGCAAGAGCATCCGCTGTTGTCCGTTTTATGATATCAAGGGGCGTACCAGGAGATAGACTTAGAGCTGTCGGTTACGCAGATACTAAACCTAAAGAAGGTTTTCCTTTTAAAGATAATGAAGGTTCCCCTATCCCAGAGAATCGTGAAGAAGGCAGACGAGTAGTAATAAGGATAGAGAGATAACTAACAAATTATAATTATTTTTTTATATATTTTTCATTTTATAATCTATACAATTTAAATTCTTTTTTACTTTAGAATATCTTGGGGAGGATAGGCCTATGGTGGAAAATTGGGATGTTATTATTGTTGGAGCCGGAACAGCTGGAATACCAGCAGCTATTTTTGCAGGGCAAAGGGGAGCAAAAGTTTTACTTGTTGATGCAGCTGACAAAATAGGGGGCACACTTCATTTAACTACAGGACAAATGAGTGCAGCAGGAACTTCCCTTCAAAAACAATTAGGAATAAGTGATAATTCTAATGACCACTTTGATGATGTTATGCGAATTAGTGAAAATACAGCTGATAAAGACTTGGTTAGACTTGCAGTCGATAATGCTGCCGAGACATTTGATTGGCTTATGACCAATGGCTTTACTCCTCTAGATAATCACCCTGTTCTTGGTAATGCACATGAACCTTATAGTGAAAGAAGGTATTATTGGGGTCCGTTCGGTGGTATTTCAATTCTAGACGCAATCACACCCCTTCTAGATGAACAAATAGCATCCGGGAACGTTGTAGTGAGCCTAAGAACAAAATTAAAAAATATAATTTTAAATAAAAAGGAAGTAACAGGAATCGAAATACAAGCAGAAGATGGGACTAATGCTATTATCAATGGCAAAAATATAGTTCTTTCAACTGGAGGTTATTCTTCAAACCCTACATTATTCAAGGAATTAAGTGGTCCAACATTATATTGGAAAGGGGCATACCCCTTTTCTAATGGTGAAGGCCTTACCATAGCAAATAATATTGGAGGGATTTTAAGAGGAAAAGAAAATTATCTATGTGGATATGGAGCTATATTAAAAAACTTTGATTACCCTTCCGAGGTAACTACCAGGGTAATATCTCACCCGCATTTAAGACTTCCTTGGGAAATTCATGTAAATGTTGATGGGGAACGTTTTTTCCAGGAAGACTATGACTCGGTTCATGTAAGAGAAAAAAAACTGCTTGAGCAGGATAAACTTAAGGCATGGATTGTTTTTGATGATGAAATACTAAAAGAATCCCCGCCTCTTCTAAAAGACTTTTCAAAGGAAGATATGATTTCATTCTTCTCAAGCCACCCTATGTTTTATTATGCTAATGATTTACAAAGTCTAGCAAATAAATCAGGTATTAATTCAGAAGGACTTATAAAAACAATAGAAGAATATAATTTCAATATTGAAAATAATCATCCAGATTCATTTGGTAGAGTGCATAGGCCTCTTAAAATTGAAAAACCACCTTTTTATTCTATCTGCACTCATGGAGTTTCTATAACAAGTACAGTTGGTCTTTTGGTAAATTCAGAACTAAATATTTTAAAAGAAAATGGAGAACCAATAGGAAATTTATTTGCAGCGGGAGAAATTTTGGGTTCAGGACAAACTATGGGCAAATGCTCTGCAGGTGGTATGATGCTTACCCCTGCGCTCACTTTTGGAAGACTTCTAGGGCAAAAATTTTTGTCTTGGTAGAATATAAATTAATTTTCTGGAGATTAAAATGTCAAATCAATGGGATGTAATTATTGTTGGAGCAGGCAGCGCTGGCATACCTTCTTCTATATTTGCAGCTAATAGAGGAGCAAAAGTTTTACAACTTGAAGCAAGTGATAAAATTGGTGGAACTTTAATGTTATCATCAGGTCAGATTTCCGCAGCCGGAACAAAAAGACAAAAAAAAATGGGAATAGAAGATAGCCCAGACGAACATTATGATGATGCACAAAGAATATCAGAAAATACTATTGATCCGGTGCTTGGAAAATTAGCTATAGATAATGCTGGTGCAACATATGACTGGCTGGAGAGTATTGGCTATGAACCAATCAAGAGCCATCCAGTAGCTGGAGGTGCTCATGAGCCGTATCTAAAAAGAAGATACCATTGGGCTGAAAATGCAGCCATAGCAATTCTTGATGTTTTAAAACCTATACATGAAAAACTTGCTGATGAGAAAAAAATTGATTTACGTTTAAATACTAGAATGAGAGAAATAATAAAAGATAATTCTGGTTCTGTGATAGGTGTTAAAGCAGATACGCATGACGGAGTAAAAGAGTTTTATGGTAAAAATACTGTAATTACAACTGGAGGATATGCTCATAATAAAGATTTGTGGAATGAATTAACTCCAAAAATCCCACTCAGATCTTGGACAAATGAATTTAGTTTAGGTGATGGTTTGATCGCTGCAAGAGAGATAGGCGCAGATTATGATGGATCAGATAAATTTTTATGTACTTTTGCTGGTGTTCTTGAGAGACCAGAAGATCCATTTTCAACTTCATTAGGTATGCAATTCTCACCTCAAGTTAGAGAACCTTGGGAAATATATGTAAACAGTTATGGAAAAAGATTTGTTAGGGAGGATCACCCAAGTGTCCATATTCGAGAACATGCTTTATTAAAACAACCAAATCAAGAAATGTTCATAATTTTTGATGAGAATATTCGCCAAAACGCTCCCTGTATAAACCCTCTGATGGAGAAAACAATTAATAATAAGTATGGCAATCATCCAAATTATTCCAAATCTAAAACACTAACTGAGTTAGCTACAGCAATTAATGTACCTGAAAAAAATTTAATAGAAACAATTTCAAAATATAACTTTGCTGTAGAAACCGGAAATGACAAAGATTTTGGTAGAGTAAGAATGTTTGGTAAAATTGAAAAACCACCTTTTTATTCAATTCATGCTGGTGGAATAACAGTGGTAAGCCCAGCAGGATTAAAAACCAATGAGTCACTTGAGGTGATGGATACAAACGGTAAAATTATTCCTAATTTATTTGCTGCAGGAGAGGTCCTGGGTTTTACTAGGCTTTCTGGTTCAGCTTTTGTAAATGGTATGTCCTTAATGCCTGCTATTACTTTCGGGAAACTTCTTGGAGAAAAAATTCTTCATTGGAAGGAGAATTAAGATTTATGAATAATTCTTTAATTAATAAAACAGCATTAGTAACAGGAGGTGGCGGACCGGCAATGGGTAGCTCACATTGCAATAAATTAGCAGAATTAGGAGCACATGTTATTGTGCTTGATAAAAGAAAGGATAAGGCACAAGCAGTATCAAATAAAATCAGAGAAGATAATGGTTCTTCTGAATACATCACTTGCGATATAACAAATATAAATGAAGTCAATGAAGCTCTTGACATAGTCACTAATAACTCCCCAATAGATATACTTGTTAATCATGCAGGAATATCTGGAATGTCATTACCATTTGAAAAAGTTACAGAGAAAATTTACGATACAATGATGACTGTTAATTTAAAGTCTATGTTTTTTATAACACAAAAATTAGTTTCAAATATGAAGAAAAATAATTGGGGAAGAATTATCAATATTGCATCAGATTTTACAATGTATGGTAGCCCACTTGCTTCACACTATACTGCTTCAAAATCTGGAATATTAGGGCTAACTAAAAGTTGGGCTCGTGAATTAGCACCATGGAAAATATGTGTAAATGCAGTTGCACCAACATTATTAAAAAGTGAGTTAACTCTTGCCAGTGTTGGGGAAGAATTCTTGAATAAAGAGTCAAAAAGTGCCCCAATGGGATCTTTACCAAACGCTAATGATGTTTCTGAACTAGTCGCATTTCTTGCAAGTCCTTCCTCAAAAGCAATAACAGGTCAAACAATCAGTCCAAACGGTGGAAGAACTATAGTAGGAATTTAAATTCTATAAAATGGAGTTCGAACTTATAATCATTGGGGCAGGTATGGCTGGTTTGCCATGCTCAATTAGAGCAGCAGATAGAAATAAAAAAGTTTTATTAGTAAATAAAAATAAAAGTATTGGTGGTAAATTATCAAGAAGCACTGGACAAATAGCGGCAGCTGGAACAAATCTACAGAAGAGGCAAAATATTTATGATTACCCAGATCTACATTTTAAAGAAGCATGGGAAATATGTAAGTCAACAGCTGACCAAAAATTGCTCAGACTTGCAATAGACCACTTAGGTGAAACAGTAAATTGGTTAGAAAAAATTGGCGTTACTTTTCCGGATAATCATCCTGTTATCACATATCAACATGACATTTACTCTACAAGAAGATATCAGTGGCCAGTTGGTTTCGGAAAAGAGATTTTAGATAAAATATTGCCTATAATTGATAGATTTATTTCTTCTAAAAATATAACATTACTAAATCAAACTACTCTAGTCGATTTTATTGAAAATAATAATGTAATTGAAGGAGTTGTTTTATTAAACAATGAAGGAAAAAAATTAAAATATTATTCAAATAATATTGTATTAACTGCTGGGGGTTATACAAATAATGAAAAACTTTTTACAAAATATTCCCCAAAATCTTTCTTATATACTCCAAAATTTAATGGATCTGAGGGCTTAGTTCACAAAATAGCGGAAAGAAATAATTTTAAAATTGATGGAGGCGAACTATATAAAGGTATGATTGGAGGGGTGCTTCAAAAAAGTTCTGACAAGCATTCTGTATCAGTTTCAATAAATACGATCCCTCAAGATAGACAACCTTGGGAAATCTGGGTCAATTCTCAGGGGTATAGGTTCATGCGTGAAGATCATCCTAGTGCCGACTATAGAAGGCATAAAGTAAATGAACAAAATATGCAAAAATTTTTTATAATTTTTGATCAAGGAATTTTTATTAATGCTCCACCCATCTCATTGACAAATGATGGCGGGTTAAAAGGTCATATTAATAATCAAGTCTCTTTAACTAGGTATACTTCTATTAAAAAATTAGCTTATGAAATGAATATTGATTTTCAAGCACTCCTAAATACTATAAATGAATATAATAACTCAGTTAATAAAAATAATGATACTTTTGGAAGAGAGCATTTGCCAAGAGAAATAAATAATCCACCATTTTATTGTATTGAATCTGTTGCTTTTGCATTACCCAGCCCTGCTGGTATAGCAGTTAATGAAAAGTTGCAAGTTTTAAATAATGATAATATCCCAGTAAGAAATATTTATGCTGCAGGTGAAATAATAGGAAATACTAGAATCATGGGCGAACATTATATTGCAGGTATGGGAGTGGGCCCTACTCTAGCTTTTGGCAAATTGCTAGGGGAAAATTTGAAATAATTTTTTAGTGAGCTTCACTCCAGTTATCACCTACTCCTATATCAACTAAAAGAGGTACTTTTAAGTTAACTACCTTCTCCATTACCTTCTTTATTTTAATTTTACTTTCCTCAACTTTACTCTCCAAAACTTCAAAAATCAATTCATCATGCACTTGTAAAAGAAGCTTGAAATTTTGAGCAATCGTATCTTCATTATCAAATAATGCAATCATTGCTAATTTAATTATATCAGCAGAACCTCCTTGAAGAGGTGCATTTATTGCTTGTCTCTCTGCAAAAGATTTCTTTATATTATTTTTATCATTAATGCTAGATAAATATACCCTTCTTCCAAAAGGAGTAACAACATGACCATATTTTCTACAATAATTAACCTGAGATTTCATATAATCTTTAATACCAGGAAACTGTTTAAAGTATTTGGCTATGTACTCTTTCGCTTCAGTATTTGATATGTTTAATTGCTTAGATAAACCAAAAGCGCTTATACCATAAATTATTCCAAAATTTATAGCTTTTGCTTTTCTTCTAAGGTCAGAAGAAACTTCTTTTTCTTTTACCCCAAAAACTTGAGAGGCAGTTGCAGAATGAATGTCTAAATTCTCTTTGAATGCTTTATTCAATTTTGGAACATCAGCCATATGAGCTAAAAGTCTAAGCTCAATCTGCGAATAATCAGCACTGACTAATTTAAAATTTTTAGGTGCAACAAATGCTTCCCTTATTTTTTTACCATCTTCAGTTCTTATAGGAATATTTTGGAGGTTTGGTTCGTTCGATGATAATCTTCCAGTATTAGTTCCTGACATTGTGTATGTTGTATGAATTCGTTTAGTTTTTGAGTTGACTAATAAGGGTAGTTTCTCTGAGTAGGTATTTATAAGCTTTGCAAGCTGTCTCCAATCCAAAACTAACTTCGCTATTTTTATCCCATTTTGATCAAGAAGCTCAAGAATATCTGCTCCAGTCCCCCAAGATCCAGCTTTACTTTTTTTTCCACCTTCAATTCCCATTTCATCAAAAAGTATCTCACCAAGCTGCTTAGGAGAACCTATATTAAAATTCCTTCCAGCCTCTTTATATATATCTTTTTCTAGTACCTTTAATCTAGAATGAAAGTTTTTAGATATTTTATTTAATATACCAGTATCAATTAAAAAACCGTTATTTTCAATTATATTTAAAATTTCTATTAGGGGTTTATCTACTTGTTGATGAACAACATAAGATTTGTTCATAACAAGTTCTATTTTTAAAATATTATGTAACTCTAAAATTGAATCAGCTATTGCACAAGTAAAATCTCTCAATTTTTTTAAGTCTATTTCATCTATATTTTTTTTGGACTTACCTGTGCCAATAATTTCCTCAGGTTTAGTTATATTATTTTTTAGAAATTTATTTATGATTTCATTTAAGTTGTGATTATATTTGCCTGTACCAGAATTGTATGACATTAGTAAGACATCATCATATGATTTAAGTCTTATTTGATAATCATTGATAATTTTAAGAAATTGCTTAACATCATAAAAAACTTTTAATACTGAGGGACTCTCTAAAATTGAACGTAAGGAGTCAATAATTTGTTCCAATGTAAATCCATTTTCATTAGAATCGCTGATTATAGGCAAATAAACAGAATGTCCAAGTTCATAACATAGCGACATTCCAATAATATTTTCCTTACCAATTATTAACTGTTCATTAAAAAAAACTATTGAACATATTCCATTCTTTTCAGATAAGTCAAAATATTTTTTAATTTGCAACAAATCCTCGCAAACATGATATTCTCTTTCTACAATATGATCAGAATTAGGTTGTTCTATATATTCGTTATCTCTAGCAATTCTATTGACTAAACTATTAAATTCCATTTCCTTTAGAAATTCTATTACCTGTTTGTAATCTGGAAGAGCGTATTTGAATTTATCTAATTGCAAATTTATTTTTATATCACTTTTTAAAGTAACTAGTTTTCTTGATAAAATTGCATTTTCCGAAAACTCAATAAGTTTTTCGCGTCTTTTTGGCTGCTTAATTTGGTTAGCTTTTTTTAAAAGAGTATCTAAATCTCCAAATTTATTTATTAATTCTGCTGCAGTTTTTATCCCAATCCCTGGTATACCTGGAATATTATCAGAGCTATCACCTGCAAGCGACTGAACATCAATAACCTTATCTGGCCTTACACCAAATTTTTCTATTACTTCTTTTTCTTCGATATATTTATTTTTGATTGGATCAAGCATTGAAATACCTGGAGCAACTAGCTGCATTAGATCCTTATCTGAGGATACGATCTTTACATCAAAACCATCCTTTACAGCTAATTTAGAGTATGAAGCAATAAGATCATCTGCCTCAAAACCTTCTTGCTCAACCATCAAAATATTAAAAACTTTTGTAGCATCTTTGATAAGCTTAAACTGAGGTATTAAATCTTCCGGTGTTTCACCTCTGTTAGCTTTATAATCTTTATATATATCATTCCGAAAAGTTTTACTTCCCTTATCAAATATAATAGCTAAATGAGTTGCCGAACCATTTGTGAAATTATTTTCAATTAACTTATTTATCATATTTATAAAACCTAAAACTGCACCAGTTGGAACTCCGTCTTTTTTTCTATAAAGTGGAGGTAATGCATGATATGCCCTAAAAATATAACCGGATCCATCAACTAGATATATGCAGTTTTTTTTCATAATATTTTCTTTTAATAATTTATGAATTAATTAGTCAAGACTATACTTTTATGAATATCTGGCCGCAATATGGACACTCAATCTTATTTTCCTCAAATGTCAAAAAAACTCTAGGGTGTCCTAATTTTCCCCCATCACAATAAACAGTATCTGTATGAACTTCGATAATATTATTATCCTTCTTTATTTCCATTTTAGCCCTCTCAATTAATTTAGTTGATAATTTATTTACATAGCGTATATATATTCACTTTCCATAATTTCAAATTATAGCTTCATATACAACTTTAAGTTTTTAGGAATTAGTAAATGCATGATGATCTTATTAGTAAACCTGCTATTGAAGTAAAAAACCTACAGAAAGTATATCTTGCTAGAGACAAGAAAAAAATACAAAAAACAGCACTAAAGGGTATTAATTTAACAATTAATAAGGGAGAAATATTTGGGCTTCTTGGTCCAAACGGTGCTGGTAAATCTACGTTTATTAATATACTTGCTGGACTAGTAATAAAATCTAATGGAGAAGTTAATATCAATGGGTATAACCTTGATACTAGTGTTAGGGAAGCTAGGCAATCTATAGGAGTAGTTCCTCAAGAATTAACTTTGGATCCATTCTTTAGCCCAAGGGACTCACTTGAATTACAAGCTGGTATGTATGGAGTAAGAAAGAAAGATAGAAAAACAAAAGAAATACTCTCGGCTCTAAAACTAACAGATGTTGCTAACGGATATGCTAGAAGGATGTCAGGAGGGATGAAAAGACGATTAATGGTTGGTAAAGCTATGGTTCATTCTCCTCCAATATTAGTATTAGATGAACCTACAGCAGGTGTTGACGTAGAGCTAAGAAGACATTTATGGGAAATGGTTCAGGATCTTAATAATAAAGGAACAACAATATTACTTACTACTCACTATATTGAAGAAGCGGAACAATTATGTGATAGAATAGGAATATTAAATGATGGCAACCTGGTGGCATGTGATACAAAAGATAAGCTTGTTAGCCTAATTGACAAAAAAGAATTGATTGTAAAACTTCAGGAAAATTTTATTTCTATTCCTGATTCCTTGAAAGATCTTAAACCAATTATTGTTGATAAAAAGACAATAAAGTTTATTTATCAGCCAAGTAATTTAAACTTCCATAAAATTTTGAAAAAAATAAATTCTTCTAAACTTAATATTATTGACTTTGAAATTAATGAAACTGACCTTGAAGAGGTCTTTCTATCAATTACCCAAAAAAATTCATCAATTAATCTATAGCACATAATAAAAATTTCTTTTAAAGTAGCTGAAAGATTTTTTGAAACTCAATTTCAGGGACAAGGCATGGAAAATAAATCAGATATTGAAATTGCAAGGGCAGCAAAGAAAGAATCAATCTTAAATATTGCAAAAAAACTAGGCATTTCAGAGAAAGATATTATCCCTTATGGTTATGATAAAGCAAAGATATCTTCAAATTTTATAAAAAGTTCTAATAATAAGAAATATGGTAAACTAATTCTTGTAACTGCCATAAATCCAACGCCAGCCGGGGAAGGGAAAACAACAACTACCGTTGGTTTAGGTGACGGTTTAAATAAAATAGGTAAGAAAGCAACAGTTTGTATTAGAGAAGCTTCTTTAGGACCGTGTTTTGGAATGAAGGGTGGAGCAGCAGGCGGCGGATATGCCCAAGTCATACCTATGGAAGACATGAATCTACACTTTACTGGTGATTTTCATGCTATTACTTCAGCCCATAACTTACTTTCAGCAATGATTGATAATCATATTTATTGGGGAAATAAACAGAATATCGATCCAAGAAGAGTTACTTGGAGAAGGGTCATAGATATGAATGATCGTGCTTTAAGAAATATAGTTACATCGTTAGGTGGCATAACAAATGGGCACCCTAGAGAATCTAGTTTTGATATAGTAGCAGCCTCAGAAGTAATGGCTATTCTATGTTTATCCACAAATTTTGAAGATTTAAAAGAGAGACTTGGTAAAATAGTCATTGGCTATAGATATGATAAGACACCTGTTTTTAGCAAAGATATTAATGCTAATGAAGCGATGTCAGTATTACTTAAAGAAGCTATTTTACCAAACCTTGTACAAACTTTAGAGAATAACCCAGTATTTGTTCATGGAGGCCCTTTTGCAAATATAGCCCATGGCTGCAACTCAATTACAGCAACACTTATAGCCTTAAAAACTTCAGATTTTGTAGTTACCGAGGCTGGATTTGGTGCTGACCTTGGCGCAGAGAAATTTCTAAATATTAAGTGTAGAGAAGCAAATCTTCAGCCTGATTGTATTGTTATTGTAGCTACTATAAGAGCTTTAAAAATGAATGGAGGAATTAAAAAAGATAATTTATCAAACGAAAACCTTCAAGCAGTTATTAAGGGATGTAAAAATCTCACAAGACATATAGAAAATATTAAGTCTTTTGGCATCAAACCTGTAGTAGCAATAAACCATTTTTCAGGTGACTCAGAAAAAGAAATATCAGGAGTGATTAATTTTGTAAGTAATTTAGATACAGAGGCTATTGTGTGCAAACACTGGGCAAATGGTTCAGAAGGCACAATAAATCTTGCTAATAAAGTGGTTGAAATATGCAATGAAAGCAATCAAAAGCTCAAGTTACTTTATGAAAATAATGATGAAATAATTGAGAAAATTAGGAAGATTGTTAAAAATATTTATAGAGCTGATGATATTGTAATTGATGAGAAAATAATTGATCAATTGAATCAATTGGAAAATTCTGGTTTCGGAAATTTACCAATTTGCATGGCAAAAACACAGTATAGTTTTTCTGCTGATCCAAACCTTTTAGGAGCACCACTAGGTTTTAAAATCCCTATTAAGGAAGTCAGGCTTCTATCAGGAGCAGGATTTATAGTTGTTATATGTGGTGATATAATGACCATGCCAGGGCTTCCAAGAAAGCCCGCAGCTGAGGATATTTTTATAAACAATAATGATGAAATTGAAGGTTTATTCTAAATTTCTAAAATTTCTTTTAATTTCCACTCAAAAATATCTATTCTGTCCTGACCAAAAAATGGCTCCTTTCTTAGCACTAAAGTCGGCACACCCCAATGTCCTGACTCCTCTAATTTACCCCCATTAATACTCAGCATTTCATCGTACATATCCGAATTTTTATCTACTTCTTTTTCCATTTCTTCGTAGTTTAAACCAATACTTTTAAACAAGGAAATTAAGAAGCTTCTATCATTCCAATTCTTATTTTTTCCGTCCCAAATTGCACGAGATAGGGCTTTAACATAATCGAAACCTTTATTATTTTTCTCGGCTAAAACCGCCATTCTTGAAACCTTATAAGCTAATGGCTGATCATAATCTGGAATTCCATTTGTAAATTTAACTGGATCAGGATCAGGCCATTTAAATGGTATATTATAGTATTTGGCTATTCTCAAGTTATCTAATTTACCATAATTTTTTCTACTCTTGGGCATGTTTATAAAATAATTTCTATGCCTCAATGCTAGAGGTAAAACAAATTTAATATTAATTTTTACATCATATTTTTCTTTTATATCGATTATCCTATCTAAAGCTAAGTAAGAATACGAACTTCTCATGGACCAAAATAAGTCAATGTTTTCAGTCATTTAGTATAACTCCGTCTATAAAAAATAAAATTGTTATATTTCAATAGGTTACATAAGTTTTTTAATATTAAAATTTAATTTTTTTTTTGTTTATTCTTCATTTTATTAAATTTTTTATAAATAATTTTTAAATTTTTTTATACTTGAAAAAGATTTATTCAATTATTTCAATTACTTAAACAAATTTTATTAATTTTTATTTATAAATATATTCATAATAATATTATAAATATATTAGAAACCTACATTACCTCCTTTATGCTTTCTTTGTCTTTCTTTAACATTTTCTAGAAGATTATCCAGTAACCCTTCTTCTAAATCAATTGCTATCTGTCTTAACGCTTTAACAGCTTCAACTCTATTTGGAAGTCTAATTTTTGTTTCTTTTCCATCTAAGGGTATTAATTGGTTTTTATACCTAATTGATAATAAACAAGTACCACTAGACTCTTCACTTATCCAATCAGATTTTTTAAGTGTATAAGTTGCAGACTCTATTAAAGATAATTGTTTTCTGGCATTTCTGGCAACAATTTTAGATTTTTCTCTAATAGTAGTTCTTCCTTTTATTTTACCTAACTCAGCTTCAATTCCTTTATTTTTTAAGTGAGTTACTATACTAAATTTTTCGCCCATTTTATTTCTCTTTTTAATAAAATATTATCAATTTATAATATTTTCATTATCTATACTTTGTTCAGATATTAGCGCAAATATTAACAATTTTTTATTATACATATTTAAATGATATTTTAAAATAATATTTTATTAATTTTTAACTATTTCTAGAAATTTAATTTTTTTTTGATTCTTATCCACTGTTCATCTAATGTTGCCTAAAATATATATTTTAAAATAATAGCCACAGGGAGGTTAACTATGGCATTTAAAAGTATAAAGCTAATATCATTATTAGCCATCATTGCTACCGCATTAAGCTCTAATGCTTTTGCTGATAGTGTTAAAATTGGGTCCTTATCGGCAGTAACCGGTCCTATAGCTAAATTAGTACCACCGATTATTAACGGATCAAAATTAGCAATCAAACAAATAAACGGCCAAGGCGGAGTACTAGGTGGAAAACAACTTGAATTGATTGTTGGAGATACGGGTTGTAATGCACAAGCATCAGTTGATGCTGCAACAAAACTAGTAAATGTTGAACAGGTAGTTGCAATAGTTGGAGCTTTATGCTCCGGAGCAACAATTGGGGCTGCAAATAATGTAGCAATTCCATCAAACGTTGTTATGGTTTCCCCAGCGTCAACTTCACCAGAAATAACTGGCTTAAATGATAATGATTTAATCTTCAGAGTGGCTCCTACTGATGCTTATCAAGGAAAAGTCTTAGCAAAATATGTTAAAGATAAAGGTATTAATTCTGTTGCTGTAACATATGTTAACAACGATTATGGTGTGGGACTTGCTGAAACTTTCACAAAAGCATACAAATCTCTTGGGGGAAAAGTCACAGGACAGCAAAAACATGAGGATAAAAAGGCCTCATACAGGGCTGAGTTAGCAACACTTGCTAAAGGCAAACCAGACGCTCTGGTTGTATTAGCTTATGCTGGTGGAAGTGGTTTAACAATAATCAGACAGAGCCTAGAAAATGGTTTTTTCTCAAAATTTGTAGGTGCAGATGGAATGCGTGATAAAGTTTTATTTAAATTAGGAGCAAACGCATTAAAAGACAAGCTTCTAATTATAAGCCCTACATCACCAAAAAATAAAGCAAGATCTGCGTTTGAAAAGGCCGCAAAAGCCGATGGGAATGATCCAAATGGCCCTTTTGTGGCTCAAGGATATGATGCAGCTATGATGATAGCTCTTGCTATTCAGAAGGCTGGCTCAACAGATAGGAAGAAAATCTCTGCGGCTCTTAGGGATATTGCAAGTGCTCCAGGCGTAGAAGTTGGCCCAGGTGATTGGAAAAAAGCAGTTGATGCTATCGCTTCAGGTAAAAGTATAAATTATACAGGAGCTTCTGGCCCTCATGACTTTGATAAAGCTGGAGACGTCGGTGGAGTTTATGCAGACTTTATCATTAAAGGTGATGATTTTGTAGAGAATAGCATATTAAATTAATTTAATTTTTTTAAATAAATAAAAAGCCTCCTATTATATAGGAGGCTTTTTTTCATTCTAATCTCTTTTTGGTGGCTTCTCTTGAAAAATACCTAAGGGAAATTTTTGCAGAATAACTTGTAATACTAGTCCTACAAGAAATATTCTTAAAAATGTTGCCTTTACTGCCCAATCTGGAGGCAATTGAGCTGTAAATATCTCCATACCTGACCATATTGTCCAAACTAAAAATGCTCCAATAATAGCACCTAAATTATTACCGCTACCTCCTATAATTAGCATGACCCAAATTAAGAATGTTGCCATAACAGGTTCTGTTGCCTCTGGGCCTATAAATTTAAAATAATGCGCTGTTAATGCACCCCCAAGCCCCATTAATGAACAACCAAACATAAATGCTTGAATTCTAAATTTCTCTACATTTTTTCCAATAGCTTCAGCTGCTTTGTCATTATCCCTTATAGCTCTCATTACTCTTCCCCAAGGAGAATTGTGTGCTTTTTGAGAAATTATATAAACCAAAAATAAAATAATTAACACAATAGTTAAAAATAATAACTGTGACCAAGGCTGGGCTAAATCCTCGAAAGGTCGAGGAATATTTGATATACCTCTCGGTCCATTCGTGGCCCATAGTTCATTTTTTAATATTAAACGAAAAATTTCTGCAACCCCAATAGTTGCTATAGCGAGGTAGTCAGAACGTAACCTAATGCAAAGTTTACCCACAAAGTATCCAATTACTGCAGATGATATCATTGCAAAAATAAACCCAAAGGCCACTGGCAAATCATAACCACCCAAGTGTTGTTCAGAAATAGGAGAAGTAATTAATGCGCTTGTATAAGCACCAATTGCAAAAAACCCGGCAATTCCAACATTGAATAAACCTGTAAAACCCCATTGGATATTTAACCCAACAGTAAGAATAGAGTATATTCCTCCCATGGTAAGTAATGCTATTAGATATAACAAATACCCTAGCCATACCTCTGACATTTAAAAGACTTTCCCTTTTAAAATACCACTAGGTCTCCAGATGAGTAATAAAACCATAATTGCAAATGCAACACCTGTCTTATAGCCTGGTGAAAGTAAAGGCAATCCATCACCAAGCCATGTATAACTTGATAACTCTTCAGCCATACCAATTATTAATCCCCCAATAATAGCACCATAAGGACTTCCTATGCCTCCAAGGATTGCTGCAGCAAAGATAGGAAGTAGTAAATCCCAACCCATATTAGATTGAAGTTGAGTATCAATCCCAAGAAAAACACCAGCTGAGGCAGCCAAACTTCCCCCAATTACCCATGTCCAGATAATTACTTTCTCAGTGTTTATCCCAGTAATTTGAGCAAGTGAAGCATTATCACTTACAGCTCGCATTGCTTTTCCCATTGTGGTTTTTGCAAGAAAATAATGCATAATAAGGATAATTAAGAAAGTAAATAAAACTATATAAATATGCTTTTCTGCGATGATTAATGTATCAAATATTTTTAATGGGACGCTGAAAGTACCTTCATTATAAGACTCTATTTCAACCCCCCAAATCAATTGAACTGTTGCTCTTAACATAAGAGCAATTCCAAATGATGATATTAGAAGTATCACTGTCGGACTAAACCGCAATGGCTTGTAGAAAAACCTGTCAATAAGAATACATATCACTACTGAAAACAAAATAGCCATAGGTAATGATAATAACCCAGTAAGGCCAAAAGTAGATGTGAAAAAAAATGCAATATAAGCGCCTAGAGTTATGAGATCTCCATGGGCAAAATGAGCAAACCTTAATATCCCAAACAAGAGAGAAACACCAACCGCTCCGAGGGCATATATACAACCTAAAACTAAACCAGGTATGAAATAGTAGTTAATAAATTCCATTCTATTCTATTCTACTTAATAAAATCATTTTATATTAAATAAAGTATATTATAATTAAAGTAATAAATAAAAATTTAATTTCAGAAATCAATTATTTTTTAAAAAATGAAACAAGAATATATAGGAAAAATTAAAGTCAATAAAATTGAAGAATACGTAGATAGGCTAGACCCTAATTTTGTCTTTAAAAACTTCAATAATGATATTATTGAAAAAAATAAATCATGGCTAATTCCAAACTTTATAGAAAAAGATACATTCCTTTTATACTTTAGCTTTCATTCATATTTAATCGAAACACCAAAACACAGGATCCTCATAGATACTTGTGTAGGAAATAATAAATCAAGACCGCTGCCTAATTGGAATATGAGAAACTCAGATTTTCTTAAAAGATTTAAACAATTTAATATAGATAGAAATATGATAGATTTTGTAATGTGTACACATTTACATGCAGACCATGTTGGTTGGAACACATTATTAGATAATGGTAAATGGGTTCCAACATTTCCTAATGCAAAGTATATATTTTCAAAAAAAGATTATGATTTCTTCAATAATGCTAAAGAGGGAGAACAAGGTTATTTGAGTATGATCGATAGCGTACGGCCTATAGTCGAAAACTTTCAAGCCCAATTAGTTGATGATAATTTTGCTATTGATGATACTATTCATTTGGATCCTACGCCAGGACATACACCAGGGCATATTTGCATACAACTTAACTCTGATCGTGAACGTGCGGTATTTACAGGAGATTTAATACATCACCCCATTCAAATAAATAAACCTGAATTGGAGACAAATTTTTGCTTCGATCCTAAATTGGCCGTTAAAACTAGGAAAAAATTCATTGAAAGTTACGTAGATCAAAATATTACTATATTTCCTGCCCATTTTTCTGGCCATACAAAAGGGATAATTAAATCTAGTAATATAGGAAATATATTTAGCACAATTTAAAGCTAAGGGTATAAAATAGATGAAAAAAGTTAATGATTTGTATGAAAAGAGAGTTAAAACTCTAAAAAATATTATCAATAAAAAATTTAAACCCTCTATAAAAATAAATTACAAAAAATCATCAGACGAGGTTGTTAATCAGATAAAAAAAAATATGTTGGAAAATAATATTTTAGAAGAAAATGAGATTTATAAAAAAATACTTACAATAAAAAGAGACTTACATTATTTATTTGAAATAAATAATAGCAACGGATATTTTTTTAAATATGATAAAAAAAGATATTCCGAAATAGAGAGATTAGAAGGTCATCCAGTTTCTGGAGGAATATTTATAAATATCTTGTTTAAATCAGATGAGATATTAGTGACAGAAATCACAAGAAAAAAAGATTCAAAAGAACCTTTATATAATAACCATGATCATAAAACTATTTCGATTTTAAAGAAGGGCAAATTACGTTTACTAATTGATGACGATACTTTTATAGCTGAGAAAGGGGATCTTTGGATCTATAAACCAAATAATCACCATTCTATAGAAGCTTTAGAAAACAGTGTTGAATTATCAATAAAATTTCCACCAGTTAAAACTTGGTAGACTATCCGGTGTATATTTTTGTATATTTTTCTATCCCTTTTTCTAAGGTATAGAAATCTTCATTGTACCCTATTTGGTATAACTTATCCATATTTGCTTGTGTAAAATATTGATACTGTTCTCTTACATTTTCTGGAGTATCAATCCAGTTTATTTTTAAATCCACATCCATAAACTGACAAGTAGCAGTGGCTAAATCTAGAAAATTTCTCGCTTTGCCTGAACCTACGTTGTATATTCCAGTGAACTCATTTCGGTTAAGAAACCAATTAATAACACTTACGCAATCCTCTACATAAATAAAATCCCTCATCTGCTCACCATCTTTATATTCATTATTATGTGATCTAAACAATGTTATTGGCTGCCCAGATTTTATTTGTTTAATCATTTGATATGCAACACTAGACTGAGCACCTTTATGATCCTCGTTTGGCCCATAAACATTAAAAAACTTTAAACCTGCCCAACATTTTGGGGATAGTTTTTCTTCTAATGAACTCCTTGTTACTTTGATATCATATAAATGCTTACTCCATCCATAAGGGTTTAAGGGATAAAGCTTACTTAAATTGCTAAGCTTAAGATTGTCATCAAAGCCTAAATTACCATCTCCGTAAGTAGCAGCTGATGAAGCATAAATAAATTTTATGTTAAAACGCGAACAAAAATTCCATAATTCTAGCGAAAAATAATAATTATTTTTTAGAATTAATTCTATATTTCTCTCAGTTGTATCAGTAATGGCACCTAAATGAATTATAGCTTTAAGATAATTTTTATTTTTTAACAAGAATTCTAATAATTTTTCTGACTCAATAATTTTAATTTTTGAAAAAATATGATGTTTTGGCGTTACACGATTATCACAAATAATTATCTCATCCTGGTTATTTTCTAAAAGAGATAAAATTAAATTAGTACCAATAAATCCCAAACCTCCTGTTACTACAATCAATTTATTTCCCACTTTGAATTTTTTTAATAATTTTTGATGAACTTTTTCCTTTTATATACGGGGTTAAGATAACTTTTCCTCCATAACTCTCGATAAAGTTCCTACCAATTATTTCATTTAGACTATAATCCGATCCTTTAAAAATAAAATCAGGGGAAATCTTTTTTATAATCTTTAATGGATTACTTTCATCAAAAATAATGACCAGATCTACTATCTCTAGTAATGCTATAATTTTTGATCTAAAATTTTCATTGTTTATCGGACGCCCCGAACCTTTTAGAGCCTTTACTGATTTATCACTATTAAGAGCAACAATTAATTTTTCACAATTATCCTTGCAAAAACTAAGTGAGGCTATATGCCCCTCATGAAGGATATCAAAAACACCATTAGTAAAACCTAAAGATAAATTATTTTTTTTCCAATCAGAAATAATTTCTAATGCATTCTCTATGTTATTAATTTTACTTATATAACGGCTTGTAACATTTAGTAAATCACTTTTTCTCAACACAGATGTCCCAAATTTTGCAATAACTATACCTGCTGCACAATTTGAGACTGTAGATGCAGACTCTATATCGCCGCCAGTTCCTAAAATTATTGCTAAGGTAGCTACTACTGTATCACCAGCTCCTGAAACATCATAAACTTCTTTTGCTTCAGATTTAAGATTCATAACTCTTCCTGAAGGCTTAAATAATGACATACCTTCATCACTCCTAGTCACCAAAATATAATTTATCTTATTTTCACTTTGAATTTTTTTTGCAGCTTTATTAATGGCTTTATCGTTATGACAATCTATATTTGAAGCTAGGGATAATTCTAATTTATTTGGAGTAATAATGTCACAACCATAATATTTACTGTAATCATTGCCATTTGGATCAACAATCACAGATATATTTTTCTTTTTAGCATTTTTAATAATTTCTTTAGTTAGGGACTTAGTCAAAAAACCCTTACCATAATCTGATAAAATAATAATATCAAATTTACCAATAAGATTTTTAATCGAATTTTTAATTTTTTCTTCTAATTTTTTATCAATTTCTCTTTTATCCTCCCTGTCTACCCTTAATAAATGTTGGCTACCAGAAACATACCTTTCTTTGCTTGTAGATATTCTTGTTTTATCTAGATAAAGTTTACTTTTTGTATTTGGAAGTGAATTTACTAAATTTTTTATTACTAAACCCTCTGGATCATCTCCAATACAAGATATTACCTCTGAATAAGCGCCTAGTGATGAAATATTTGCAACAACATTTCCTACCCCTCCGAGTATATCCTTATTTTTTTGAACATTTATTATTGGTATAGGAGCCTCAGGAGAAACTCTGTCAACCTCACCTGATATAAACCTATCCAAGATTATATCACCAATACAAAGGATTTTTACCTTATCAAAATTGCTATTTTTTATTATATATTTGTCAAACAAAACCATTAAAATGCCTTACTTAAGGTATATTTGCTATTCAGAAAAAATAACTTATTATACTAGTTTAAATAATATTAATATAAAAAAATACAATAAATTTAGACAATGAAAAAAAATTTTTGGAAAAAAAAGAAACTTGATGAATTAACCAAAGATGAGTGGGAGGCTCTATGTGATGGTTGTGGAAAATGTTGCTTAATTAAACTTGAGGATGAAGATACAGGAAAAATAGAATTTACAAATGTTGCCTGTAAACTTTTGTCATTAAAAAATAACAAGTGTTTAAAATATGAACAACGTCATAAAATTGTACATGATTGTGTTAAATTAAGTTATCAAAATATAGATAAAATTAAATGGATGCCAAAAACTTGTGCATATAAACTTGTTTCTAAAGGAGAAAACCTACCTGAATGGCACCATTTAGTTTCAGGAAATATTAAATCTGTTCATCATTCAGGAAAATCTGTAAGAGGAAAAGTGATTAGAGAAAATGATTCTATTGAGCTTGAGAAATATATAGTTAACTGGATTTAAAAATTTTTTATATGGTTTCAAAATGTAAATATATAAAATTGCAAAATAGATCTTATCAAATTAATATAAAGAAGGATAAGAGAGCTAAAAGAATAATTCTTAAAGTCTCGAATATTGATGGGAATATATCAATAACTCTACCTAAGTATGAGAGTGAAAAAGAAGGTCTTAAATTTTTACTTAAAAATCAAGAATGGGTATTAAAACAATTAAATTCTTTTCCAAAAAAGGTTCCATTTAAAAATCTCTCAGAAATACCGTATATGGGCAAAATGCACAAAATTATCCACCTTAGTAAAAGTGGGAACTTAATTTATATTTATAAAAACCAGATAGTTTTTTTTGGAAAGAAGGAAAACTTATCGAAAAATATTAAATCCTGGTTATATGGTAAAGCAAAAAATGAGATTATAAAACTAGCAAATTCAAATGTATCATATCTTGGAAAAAAATATAATAAGATATATATAAAAGATCTTAAATCAAGCTGGGGAATATGTGGACCTAGTGGTAATATTTCCTTTTCATGGAGACTTATACTTGCACCTAAACACGTAATGGAGTACATAGTAGTACATGAACTTTGCCACCTAGTAGAATTTAATCATGGTAAAGAATTTTGGCAATTAGTCACTGCTATCTTTCCGCAAAGAGACCTTTCTCAAAATTGGCTAAAAATAAATGGAGTGAAACTCCATATGATAGGTTAAACACAGAGTAACTCTATGAAATCTAGTGTCTTAGGAATAATTTTTTTTTCAAGCCTTTTAATGGCTATAAGTCCTTTTGCTACTGATACATTCGTTCCATCACTTCCAACAGTCAGTAAAACACTTGGATCACCTGCTTCAGTAGTGCAAATGACTCTAAGTGTATATCTTTTTGCTTTTGCTTTGGGTCAACTATTTTGGGGGCCATTAGCAGATAATATTGGGAGAAAAAAAACAATAATAACTGGGATTTTAATTTTCTTAATTGGTTCAGGAGGATGTTTTATTGCTGAAAATATAGATACCATAATTTTTTTTAGAGGTGTTCAAGGTTTTGGAGCATCTTTCGGTCAGATATTAGCTAGAGCAATAATTAGAGATCTTCATTCTCCTGAGGAGGGCACAAGAATTACAGCGTTCAGCACAATGGCTATGGGTAGCGCAAGTATCATTGGGCCAAATGTTGGAGCTCTTCTTACATCATATTATTCTTGGAAATTTATTTTTTTGGTAGTGTTTTTTTATGGTCTAATAATATTATTGTATACATCTTTAAAATTTAAAGAAACACATTCAGATAAAAATAAAGTGTCTATTAAACCAAAAGAAATTTTAAAGAATTTCTCAATTTTAATTAAAGATATAAACTTCTGCAGGTATACTATTTCATTAACTCTAGTTTTTGGTTGTATTTTTGCATTTATTTCAAGTGGGCCATTTATTGCTTCAGAGGTTTACAACATAGATACAGCGCAATTAGGATTAGTTTTTACTCCTTTGGCATTAGCATTCATCATATTTTCTGCAATAATTAGTAAGTTATTAAAAAGGCAAAAAGCATCAGAATTATTCTTAAAAGGTTTATTTATAGCTACAATTGGTGGAGTTACAATCTTCTTAGGAACTTTGATTAGTCCTAATATTATAACCTTACTTTTAGGAGCAATGATCATAGCTGCTAGTATGGGTATAGTTGTTCCAATTGGATTTACTTTAGCTATTGCAAATCATCCTAGAATAGCTGGAACTGCTTCGACGTTTTTAGGTTTTATTCAAGCCTCTTTCTCAGCATTATTCGGCTATATAACAGTAATACTTTATAATGATAGTGCTATTCCTATGGCAACAGTAATGCTTATATTAACAAGCCTATCCCTCATTTCATTCATTGTAATAAAAAAATAGATTTTAAATATTTTATTTTAAATTATTAAATACAAATGAAATAATATAAAAATTTATGTATCAAGGTTAACAACTGTTAAAGCTCTATCCTGAATAAATTCTCTTCTTGGTGCAACTTTATCACCCATTAGAGTATCAAAAATATTATTTGCATCATCTGTTCTAGATATTTTTACCTGCAATAAACTTCTAACATTGGGATCAAGAGTGGTTTCCCAAAGTTGATCTGGATTCATTTCACCAAGGCCTTTATATCTCTGAACAGCTAAACCTTTCTTTCCAAATGAAAAAATTGCGTCTATCAGTTGAGAAGGAGATCTAATTTCATGTTCTATATCTTTTTTATTTAAGATGGCCTTTTTAAGATAAGTTTTTTGCAAGTTTAATGCATACTCATCGAGACGTCTTGCATCAAGAGATTTGATTAAAGGACTATCAATTGAATATGATTCCAGAACACCCCTTAAATTTCTTGAAAATTTAAGACCTCCATCATTTAATATAGAGCCAGCCCATCCATTTTCGACCTCTTGTGATAATTGATCTAAACGATTCGCTACGTATTTAGCTACTTCAGAAGCCTTTTCCGAGTCATCAAGTATCTCAGGGTTCAGAGCGCCAGCTATAGCTGTTTGTTCAACAATATTTTTATCATATTTATCTGAAATTCTGTCTATTATATTATTACACTCTTTAGCCTCATGAACTAGTTTTTTTAAGTCATGACCTGCTATTTGTTCACCTGAATAGAGTGTCATAACACAATCCTTCACTCCCTCATCAATAAGATACTCGTTCATTTCAGTTTCATCTTTTATATAAGTTATAGATTTACCATGTGATATTTTATAGAGAGGGGGTTGGGCAATATAAAGATATCCAGCTTCAATTATTTCTGGCATTTTCCTGTAAAAAAATGTCAACAATAATGTTCTAATATGGGAACCATCAACATCTGCATCAGTCATAATTACAATTTTGTGGTACCTTATCTTTGATAAATCAAAATCATCCTTAAAACCAGAACCTAAAGCAGTAATTAAAGTTCCTATTTCATTGGAGCTAATTACTTTATTTTCACCTGCTCTCTCTACATTCAAAATTTTTCCTTTTAATGGAAGAACTGCTTGAAATTTTCTGTCTCTTGCCTGTTTAGCAGATCCTCCAGCAGAATCTCCCTCAACTAGAAACAGCTCTGATTTAGTAGCATCTTTTTCTTGGCAATCAGCAAGTTTCCCTGGAAGATTTGAAATATCTAATGCACCCTTTCGCCTGGTTAACTCTCTAGCTTTACGAGCAGCTTCCCTAGCAAGTGCAGCGTCAATTATTTTATTAATTACTACCTTTACATCAGATGGGTGTTCTTCAAACCATTGAATTAATTTATCATTTACAAGACTTTCTACAATTGGCCTTACTTCCGAAGACACTAACTTATCTTTTGTTTGAGAAGAAAATTTTGGATCTGGCACTTTAACAGAGAGAACACAAGTTAAGCCTTCACGAGCATCATCTCCTGATAATGATAACTTTTGGTTTTTATTAGAATTTTTGGAAAAATTATTTATTGTTCTTGTAAGTCCGCTTCGAAAGCCAGCTAAATGTGTTCCACCATCTCTTTGAGGAATATTATTTGTAAAGCAAAGAACATTTTCATGATAACTATCGTTCCACTGTAAAGCTAATTCAACTTCTACGCCTTCTTTTTCTCCATTTATAATTATTGTTGGGTGAAGTCCTTGTTTATTCCTATCTAGGTGTTCAACAAAAGCAGCCACACCACCATCATAATGCATAGAGACTTCCTTTGGATCTACACCTCTTAAATCATTTAAAACTATTTTTACACCTGAATTTAAGAAAGCAAGCTCTCTCATTCTGTGCTCAATAGTGCCAAAATCAAACTCTGTTAAAGAAAATATATTCGTAGAAGGTAAAAATTTTATTTTTGTGCCTTTTTTAGATGAATCTCCTTTTTCTTTCAATAAATCTTCAGGCTCTCCATTAGTATATGATTGAAAATATTCTTTACCATTCCTATGAATTTCAACGGTCAAATGTTTTGATAATGCATTAACTACTGAAACACCTACACCATGTAAACCTCCAGAAACTTTATATGAGTTCTCATCAAATTTTCCACCCGCATGTAATTGAGTTAATATTACCTGTGCAGCTGAAACCCCCTCCTCTTCGTGAATATCTGTAGGAATACCTCTTCCATTATCTTCTACTGAAACTGAACCATCAGGGTTTAATGAAACGTTTATTTCATCACAATGGCCTGCCAATGACTCATCTATGGCATTATCAACTACTTCGTAAACCATATGATGTAAACCAGATCCATCATCCGTATCTCCAATATACATTCCCGGCCTTTTACGAACGGCGTCAAGCCCCCTTAAAACTTTTATTGACTCAGCGCCATAGTCATTATTTTGATGGTTTAGTTCACTAGTTTTAGACATCTTTTTCCTCTATAATATTATTATCATACAATATGAAGCTCGCTATCTGCAACTTTGATAAGATGAAAATTGCCTATCATTGACTTTAAAATTTCTGGATCTGTAGCCGTTATCCAAAGTTGAGAATTTATATCGAAAAACTCTGAAAATAAACATTCTAGATGAAAATGGTCTAAATGAGCAATTATGTCGTCTAAAAGTAATATAGGGGGGTTTCCATCTTTATCTATCAATAACTTTGACTGACCTATAATTAGTGATATCAATAAAGCCTTTTGCTCACCAGTTGAACACTTCTCTGCAAACATATTTTTTTTTATATGTAATACTTTAAAATCACTTCTATGAGGTCCCAATTTAGATCTACCAGTAATCGAGTCAATAGACCTACATTTTTTTACTTCCTCTAAAAATTTTATTTCAGCTTCTGAAGGTGTCATTGATTGCAACCAACTCTCTACAGTACCTTCTAAAAAAATCTTTGATACTGGAAAAGGATCAGAAACAGAAGATAACTTTTGATTCAAAAAACTGATGCAATCCACCCTATTTTTAGATATTTTAACCCCAGATTGTACCAACGTTTGTTCGACTAGATCTAACCATTTTTCATTATTAATTCTGTCCTTAAGAATTTTAGCTCTCTCTCTTAGTGCCTTTTCGTAGATATTTAATTCTTTGATATGACTTGAGACATTATTAAAAATTAATCTATCAAAAAACCTTCTTCTTTTAGATGTTTCGCCCAAAAATATCCCATCCATTTGTGGCGTAATCCATAAAATTGATAGAAGTTCGGATAAATATGTAATTGGTTTAAACTCTTTATCAACTTTAAGAATTCTCCCACTTTTATTTTTTTTTGTTTTGGGTGGAACACCAGTACCTATGACAAATTTCAGATTTTTTTTTATATCACATATATTTGCATTTACAGACCAGCCTAAATCATTATCATCGTGTGTTACATCATTATAATTAATACTTCGTATTCCTCGGCCAGGAGCTAAAAAGGATATTGCCTCCAGTAAGTTTGTTTTACCCGAACCATTCTCTCCAAAAATTATTACTGGGGAATTATTAATACTTAATTTTATATCTTTATAATTTCTGAAATTATTAATTGAAAGGTTACTAATTTTCAAATTTGGTAAAGAATCAATGTTATTACTATTAATTTGGCTGTGTTGACTCAAACACTTATACTCTCATAGGCATTAAAACAAAAAGTGATTCAGAATCAGTGTCATCTGAAATTATAGCCGGGGAAACTGAGTCCGATAATGAAAAATTTATAATTTCTCCCTCTATATGATGTGTAATATCCAACAAGTATTTAGAATTAAAACCAATCTCAATCAGTTCAGATTCATACTCAATTGAAAGCTCTTCATATGCACTTGCTGAATCAGCACTACTAGCTGAAATTTTCATCATATTCGGCTCTATAGATAATTTAATAGCTCTAGATTTTTCAGTAGATATTGTAGAAACTCTATCGACAGCAGCAACAAAATCAGATCTATTTACTTTCATCAATTTATTATTTTGTTCAGGAATTACTCTTTGATAATCAGGGAAAGTACCATCTATTAATTTAGTTGTAATAGTAGTGCTATCAACATTGAACCTAATTTGAGATTCTGAGAGAGATACATTAATATCATCATCTGTATTATCGAGAAGCCTCCTTAACTCCCCTACTGCTTTTCTTGGAACAATTATACTTGGAAAGTTAGATACTTCTTCAGGCATTGAGGACTCTGTATAAGCTAATCGATGCCCATCAGTAGCCACACTTCTCAACATGGAAGGGCTAATATTATCAGGTTTGTGAAAATAAACCCCATTTAAATAATATCTAGTTTCCTCTGTAGATATTGCAAATCTAGTTTTATCTAATAATTTTTTCAGCATCTTTGAAGAAATTGAAAAGTTATGTGGCAAAGTATCATTTGAAACTACTGGAAATTCTTCCTTGGAAAGACATGGCAAAGAAAACTTTGACCTAGCTGATTTAAT
This sequence comes from Rhodospirillaceae bacterium, assembly GCA_002722055.1. Taxonomy (GTDB): domain Bacteria; phylum Pseudomonadota; class Alphaproteobacteria; order SHVP01; family SHVP01. Next base: position 465,448 of record PBKD01000014.1, read on the forward strand.
ATTAATTTGTGATTTCTCTTGATCTGTAGAAAATTCAATTTGGGCACCTTCTGGAAGTTTTCTAACTATCTCATACAACAAATGAGCTGGAGTAGTAGTAGCGCCATCGGAAATAATTTCTGCAGAAACTACTTCAACCATAGATAGATCCAGATCGGTAGCTGTCAAATACAAATTGGCTTTTTCACAAGATATCAAAATATTTGATAAAATTGGGATAGTATTTTTCTTTTCTACAGCATTCTGAATGTGAGAAAGAGCTGCGAATAAATGGGTTCTTTCAATTTTAAAATTCATTATTCTTGACCTTTAAATCTTAAGTCATAAAACCTGACTAAAATATAACATTAACATTAGTTAAATGGCAAAAAAAAACAGAAAAGCATAAGAATTAAAAAAAAACGTTAATTATGTTTCTAACATTCTTTTTAATAAATCAACATCTTCACCTAAATTTGTATCAGTATGCCTCAGTTCATCTATACGTTTAACTGCATGCATCACAGTGGTGTGATCTCTTCCACCAAATTGCTTACCTATTTCAGGAAGAGATCTAGCAGTAAGTTGCTTAGCTAGGTACATTGCAACTTGCCGTGGTCTAGCAACAGATCTAGCTCTTCTGGCAGAATGCATCTCACCAATTCTGATATTATAATGTTCAGCCACTCTTTTTTGGATGTCTTCTATGGTTATCCTTCTATCATTTGCCCTTAGAAGATCACGCAGTACTTCCTGAGTAGTTTCAAGTGTTATCGGTCTACCTACTAAATTAGAATAGGCTAGCACCCTAGTTAACGCTCCTTCAAGTTCCCTTACATTTGAGGTTATCCTATGAGCCAAAAACTCTATAACTTGGTCAGGAACATTGCTAGCCGATAGTTGTTGAAGCTTAGATTGGAGAATACCCACTCTTAATTCATAATCTGTTTGATGAATATCAGCAACAAGGCCATGTCCCAATCTTGACCTCATTCTCTCTTCCATACCATCCAAATTCGAGGGAGATCTATCTCCAGAAATTATAACTTGCCTATTTTGATCTACTAATGCGTTAAATGTATGAAAAAATTCTTCTTGAGTTGATTCTTTTCCACTTATAAATTGAACGTCATCTATCATTAAAACATCTACCGACCTAAAAAGTTGCTTGAATGACATTACATCTTTGTACCTCAGTGCTCTAATAAATTGATACATAAACTTTTCAGCAGATAAATATATAACTTTTCTTTTAGGATCGCTCTCTCTGATATGCCATGCTATTGCATGCATCAGATGAGTTTTACCTAAACCCACACCACCATAAAGATACAATGGATTAAAGGGAACTTTCTTTGCCTCCGCAACTCTATATGCTGCGGCATATGCCAATTCATTAGGTTTTCCAACAACAAACTCTTTAAATGTAAATCTAGGATCCAAAGAAGCACTCACATCAACTATTCCAAAGTCTTGGGCTGGAGACGAACTAATTACATTACTAATCTTTTTATTCTCTTTATTTGAAGATGCTAAATTTTCTAAACCAGCTTTATCATTTTTCTGAGAAGAAACTATTATTTCCACATACTGATTAGAATTTACTTCTTTCTTCCATATATCTTGAATTCTCTCATTATAATGGGAAATAATCCAATCTCTCATAAATCTCGAAGGCACAGATACAGTAAATTTTTCAGTTGACTCTATGCATGGCTGCATTTGATGTAGCCAACTATTATAAACAGCTTCACCGAAATTTATTCTTAGTAAACCGCAGACCCTCTTCCAGTCGCTTATGATTTTTTCTGATAGAATATTATTATTTGACATATCTAAACCTATGATTGAACCCATGGTAGGCCGTTAAATTTCCACCCATCAACTGTATTTCTCTGCCTAGACTCATTCATTCTACCTTCAAATCCATCGGAAATATTAAAACAAAAACTAAACCCCTCTTTATACATTAGGGATGCTGCTGACCTTGACCTTGATCCAGATCTACAGAGAAAATATAAGTTATTTTGAAAATTAACATAGTTTCTAAGCTCTTGTCCAAATGTAATGTTTATCTCATTGTCAGGAAATGTAAGCCATTGCAAACATATCAAATCTTTACCGATTGAACTTAAGTCAGGTACCCCTACAAAACTCCATTCTGAGTTTGTTCTTACATCAATCAAGAATGCGTTTTCATCGTTATTTAAAGCTTCCCATGCTGATAAGGAAGTTATATCACTTGTATATTCCAATACAATTCCACCCTGTACCCAATTTGCAAATATTATTTAAAAGGAAAGTTTTAAATCTAACAAGTATGTATGAAAAAAATAAATAGAAATTATTTATTATAATAAATATTTTTCTTTATTAAGTAACATAAATTCAGATAATCAGCTCTCCCAGAAAATAAAGAAAATATTTAATTGCAAAAGTTTTTATTATTTGTTAGGGAGCAACTTTTGATCGCAAACCCGATTTAAGACATTAATACTCATCGATTAAGCTTGCAAGATAGATATTCAAATAAGTTAAAAAGATTTTTTTAAATGCACAAAGGCAACACTACTAGATGTTGAGAATATTTTGAGTTTTCCACAAGGAGTTTAAATTACTAAAGGGAAAGTGCCTTAATTCTATTTGACAATCTAGAAATTTTTCTGGATGCAGTATTTTTTTTCATTACACCCTTACTGACACCCTTCATTATTTGGGACTCTGCAGATTTAAAGGCTTCTATCGCAGCTGTCTGGTCTTTATTTTCAATTGCTGTTTCTACATTCTTAATTGAGGTCCTCAAAAAGGTTACTCTTGAACCTCTGACAAGAGTTTTCTTTTTATTCGACCTAATTCTCTTTAAAGCAGATTTATGATTTGCCAAATTGATCCCCATAAATAAAATACGTGGATATTTATATTGAAAAATAATTAAACGTCAAGCATTCAGAATAAAAAAACTAGGTTTTAATTCCAATATTTTATTGATTCTTAAAATTTGGCTTTCTCTTTTCTATAAAAGCCTTCATACCCTCTTTCTGGTCATTTAAACTGAAAGTTGAATGAAATAACTTTCTTTCGTATTCTATTCCCTGACTGAGTGATGAATTATAAGCATAGTTAACTGACTCTTTAGCCAAAAATAATGAAGGCAACGACAAATTAGCTATTTCTTCAGCCGTTTTAATTGCTTCAGAAATAAGGTCCTCATCCCTAATTACCCTACTGACGAGTCCACATCTTTCAGCTTCATCAGAATCCATCATCCTTCCCGTTAAAATCATTTCCATTGCTTTAGATTTACCAACAAATCTTGAAAGTCTCTGAGTTCCACCAGCACCTGGAATTATTCCAAGTTTTATTTCCGGTTGTCCAAATTTAGCGCTTTTAGCTGCTAAAATAAAATCGCACATCATAGCCAACTCACAACCTCCACCAAGGGCATACCCTGCTACGGCTGCTATAATGGGCTTTCTACATAAAGTAATAGCCTCCCATCTACTTATAAAATTTTCCATATAGGCGGAAGCAAATGTTTTGTCTTTCATTTCTTTAATATCAGCTCCTGCTGCAAAGGCTTTGTCATTTCCAGTAATAATTATAGCAGATATATTTTCATCACTTTCAGCACCCTTAAGGCCATCACCTAACTCATCTATCAACCTAGCATTTAGAGCATTTAACTGCTCAGGTCTATTAAGTTTGAAAAGCATAACCTTCCCTTGTCTCTCAGTATTTATAGTTTCATAATTCATTTCTTATCCCTAGTAATATTAAATTAGTGTACTAATTATGTTTGTTTTTTTGAACAAAAGAAAGTAGATCTCCCACTTTGTTTTATCTTTTTTATTGACGAATTACATATACACAATGTGCATTTCTTGCCATATTTTCCATAAACATTAAGTTCTTGCTGAAAGTAACCGATTTCTCCTGATGCCTGAACATAGTCTTTTATAGAACAACCACCTAATTCTATAGCTTTATTCAAAACTTGCTTAATAGCCAGAGCTAATTTTTTTGATCTATTTCTACTAATTGAATTAGCAATTCGATTTGGAGAGACTCCTGCTAAATAGAGAGCCTCACAAGCGTAGATATTTCCTATTCCAGCTACAAACTTTTGATTTAGTAATACATTTTTAATTGGAGACTTAGATTTAGACAGATAAGTTGTAATATAGTTATCAGAGAAAAGACTGCCTAAAGGCTCTGGACCAAGAAACTTAATCCATTTATGATTTCTATAATCAATTTTGTCTATATAGTCCACCATCCCAAACCTTCTACTATCGTTAAATACGATTTCCTGATTACTATTTAATTTAATAATAATATGATCATGCTTAACTTTTTTAGTATTAATTGGGCGAATTTTAATCCTACCTGTCATGCCTAAATGAAGCAGAATAGTTTGTTTATCCTCATTATTTATAATTATATATTTTCCTCTCCTGACTATATCAATGATTTTTTTACCATTTAATGATTTGTTCAGTGACTTTGGTATAGGAAATCTTAGATCTTTACGTTGTAAATCTATAGAATTAATTGTAAAACCAATTAAATGATTGCGCAAACCTCTAACAATTGTTTCTACTTCAGGTAACTCAGGCATAGATTTATCCAGATTGTTTATTAAATTTATATAATAAGAATTTATAGTTCAGTAAATTGCAAGAATCAAAAAAATATGAAAAATACTGATAAAAAAAATGAAAAAAATGATCTTACACACTTTGGATATAGGTCTGTACCTGCTTCAATAAAAACTGACCTGGTCAAGGGAGTATTCGAGTCGGTGGCAAGGAATTATGATTTAATGAACGATTTAATGAGTGTCGGACTTCATCGCAAATGGAAGGATTCATTAGTTAGAAAAATATATTTTAGGAAAAACCTCAAAATACTTGATGCCGCAAGCGGAACAGGAGACGTAATAAACAGAATTGCTAAAATAGCATCTATAAAAAAAATTAATATAGAACTATTTTCATTAGACTTGACTCATTCAATGATAAAAATTGGGCGTGATAGAAGTATCAATAATGGCCTCATTAATCATATTAATTGGATTAATGCTGATGGAACTGCTTTGCCTTTTAAAGACCAGTCAATGGATATATATTTAATTGCATTTGGAATAAGAAATATTACTAATCATAAGGTCGCATTAGATGAAGCTTTTAGAATACTTAAGCCAGGTGGACAATTTTTATGTTTAGAGTTTAGTAAGGTACATCCAACCTTCAAAAAAATTTACGATATTTATTCCCATAAAGTTATTCCTAATTTAGGGAAGTTGATTTCAAATGATAGAAGTTCTTATCAATATTTGGTTGAAAGTATTAGAAAGTTTCCTGATCAAAAAGAATTTTCTCAATTATTAAGCAACACTGGATTCAGTAAAGTAAACTATAAAAACCTTAACTTAGGAGTTGCCGCTATATACTCCTGCTGGAAGTTATGAAACTTTATAAAATGATATTTAAAAATTTAAAATTAATTTTACGACTTATCAAAATAACTACAATAATGGCAAAATATGATTGCCTTTTTCTATTGGATCACCTTGGGGTAGGGTTTTTACCAAAGCTTGTTGCAAGGTTTGTGTTACCAAAACCGTTAAAATCAGTCAAGGGACTTAGAGTAGGTCAGCGTCTCTCTAAAGCACTTCAAGAACTAGGGCCTAGTTTTATTAAATTTGGCCAAACTTGGTCAACTAGACCAGACTTGATAGGTAATAGTTTTGCTGATGATTTAGCTGAACTAAGAGACAGGCTTCCTCCTTTTGAAATAGAAAATGTTCGACAAATAATTAAAGAGAGTTTTGAAAAAGATATTGAGGAAATTTTTTTGAATTTTGATACTAGGCCAGTGGCAGCTGCAAGTATTGCTCAGGTCCACTTTGCTAAAACAATTTCTGGACAAGAAGTTGCAGTTAAAGTTCTAAGACCAGGAATTGAAAAAGCATTTAAACAAGATATAGATCTTTTCAAATGGTTGGCAAGTATAATTAATAGAACACAAAGCTATGCTGAGAGATTGAAGCCTCTAGAAATTATAAAAAAATTTGAAGAAACTTCTCTTTTAGAAATGGACTTAAGTATAGAAGCTGCAGCAGCTTCAGAACTAAATGAAAACTTCGATGACTGTGATTTTTATTACGTTCCAAAAGTATATTGGGGGCTAACCTCCAGAAGAGTTCTAACTACTGAAAGAGTGAACGGTTACTCTATTGGAGATAAAAATAAATTAATAGAAGAAGGTGTAGAATTAGAAACTGTTGTAGAAAACCTTTTAAAAAGCTTTCTTATTCAGGTATTTAGAGATGGTTTCTTTCATGCTGATCTACATCCAGGAAATCTTTTTGCTGATCAAAAAGGGAGGATAATCCCAGTTGATTTTGGGATTATGGGAAGAATGGATGTAAAAAACAGGAAATACTTGGCAGAATTAATGTTTGCTTTCTTAACAAAAGATTATGAGAAAGTTGCAAATATACATTTTGATGCTGGGTATGTTCCTTCTACACAATCAAAGCAATCATTTGCTCTTGCTTGCAGGGCTATAGGCGAATCTGTTTTAGGTAAACCAGCACATGAAGTATCAATCGGTAATTTATTATATAGGTTACTTAGAACCACAGAATATTTTAAAATGGAAACACAGCCTCAATTACTGCTTTTACAAAAAACATTAGTTGTAGCAGAGGGTGTTGCAAGGAATATAGATCCAAATCTAATTTTATGGGAAAAGGCACAAAATATCATTGAAAACTGGTTAAGAGAGAATATTAATTTTAAAATGAAAACTGAAGAGACTATAAAGATGAGTCTTGAAAGAATTAACAAAGTCCCTAGAATAATTGACAATTTAGACTCTATTTTAAAGCAATTTTCTGAAGAAAAAGAAAAGCAAGCAAGCAATTTATCAATTATGAAAGAAATAAACAGTAAATCTAGCTTTAAACTTAATCATTGGCTAATCCATATTTTATTGTTTATAATTATACTGTTTGTGTTGTTTAATAAATAATTTTTAATTTTTAAGGCAAAATTTAATTGACTATAAAAATTGAAATAGAATGGTTAACTGGTAATGACGACATAAAGTCACTTGCAAGAGCAACGCCTCACAGTGCTGGCTTTGACCTGCCTGCAGCAATTAAAAAATCAGTTGAAATACCTCCCTCATCTTTTAGTCTAATACCCCTAGGTTTTAAATTAGCTATTCCAAATGGCCTGGAGGGTCAAATAAGACCTAGATCAGGACTTGCAATTGACTCAGGTATTTCTGTTCTCAATAGCCCTGGAACTATTGATTCCGATTATAGAGGGGAATTGAAGGCAATCTTAATAAATTTAGGACAAAATACATTTACTATAAAAAGGGGTGATAGAATAGCTCAACTTGTTATATCGAGACTCCCTAATATAACATTTATTGAGAGCAAAATCTTATCAGATACAACACGATCATCTAGTGGATTTGGTTCAACTGGAAGTTAAAATTATGGTTGATCGAAATTTAGAACTTAATGAGAGCCAAATACATAGATATTCAAGAAATATTTTACTAAATGATATTGGAGGAATTGGCCAAAAAAAATTACTTTCAGCAAAAGTTTTGGTTGTAGGGGCAGGTGGACTTGGATCACCAGTTTTATATTATTTAGCTGCATCTGGTATTGGGAATATAGGCATAATTGACCACGATCAAGTTGATATATCAAATCTTCAAAGACAAATACTTTATTCTACGAATGATATTAAAAGGAAAAAAGCCACAAGGGCTAAAGAAAAATTAATCTCTTTAAACCCAGATATAAATGTTAAAGTTTATACAGATAAACTTAATGTGAATAATATAAATAATGTAATTAAGGATTATGATTTTATTGCTGATGGATCTGATAATTTTGAAACGAGGTTTATTTTAAATGATAATTGTTTCTCACAGAAAAAAGTACTTATATCAGGAGCAGTACAAGGGTTTGAAGGTTATATTTCTACATTCAATTTTAATGATAAAATTTCCTCTCCATGTTATAGATGTATTTTTCCCGAACCTCCTCCAGATGATATAGTAGAAAACTGCTCAACTGCAGGAATACTTGGATCAGTAGCAGGGGTAGTAGGATCAATTCAAGCAACAGAGATTGTAAAAGAAATTTTAGAAATAGGTGATAGTTTAACTGGATGGTTAATAATATTTGATGGAATAAACAGTGAGTTTAGAAAAATAAAAGTACGCAAAGACCCTAAATGTTCTACCTGCAACATATTTACTTAAATGAAAGAAGATAATTTAAAAATAATTCTCCATACCGAATTTATAGATAAAATTCATTATGGTCTAACTCTAGCATCAGCAAGCAGAGCTCTCGATAATAAAGTAACATTATTTTTTGCTATGAAATCAATATACGCATTAGTAGAAAAGAATAAAAAATTAGGATGGACAGAATTAAAAACTGAAAACGGATCATCAGCAAAAATGTTCAATGAAAGTTTAATAGGAAAAAATATACCAAATTTCGAAGAATTAATTAAAATTTGTATAGATTTAGAAATAAATTTTATGATTTGCGAAATGGGAATGAAGTTTTTAAACTTAAATTACTCTCAACTAAGAAAAGATATAAATTTTTTAGATGGTGGGCTTGTGACTCTACTTGAAAAACCATGTGACAATAGCTCATTATTATTTATTTAGGATTAAATTGTTGTTCCACTTATTACTCGATCTGGAGGCCGGTGACCATCCACCATAGTTCTAATATTAATTATAACACGTTCACCCATTTCTACTCTTCCTTCTAAAGTTGCTGAACTCATATGAGGTAAAAGAAAAACATTTTTTAAATTTAGCAACCTTTCATCAATTAAGGGCTCTTTCTCAAATACATCAAGACCAGCACCCATGATTTTTTTTTCCTGAAGTAACTCTATCAACGTATCTTGATGTAGCACCTCTCCCCTTGATGTATTAACGATATAAGCATCTCTTTTTATTAATTTAAGTCTACGAGGAGATAATAAATGATATGTAGCTGGAGTATGTGGACAGTTCAAAGATATAATATCCATGCTTGATAGCATTTGATCCAAGCTTGCCCAATAAGTTGCATTTAGCTCTTTTTCTATAGATTCTGCTACCCTATTTCTATTATGGTAATTTATATTCAAACCAAAACTTTTTGCCCTTCTAGCTACAGCAGAACCAATTCTTCCCATTCCTACTATCCCTAGTTTTTTTCCGTATATTCTTCTCCCAAGCATAAAATTAGGGGACCAACCACTCCAATTTTTTTCTCTAATTTTTTTCTCTCCCTCGAATAACCTCCGTGGTACCGCTAAAATAAGTGCCATAGCAATGTCAGCGGTATCTTCTGACAATACTCCCGGTGTATTTGTTACAAAAATACCTTTTTTATTAGCACTATCTATATCTATATGATCTACACCGTTACCAAAATTTGCTATTAATTTAAGATTTTGACCTGAAGATTTGATAATTTCAGTATTTATTTTATCGGTGACTGTTGGAACAACAACATCAAATTCATTAAAAACTTTTTTTAAATCGTCACCATTAAGCTGCTTATCAGAGTTATTTACTTCAAGGTTAAATAATTCACTCATCCTATTTAAGATTATTTCTGGAAGCAACCTTGTTACATAAACATGGGGATTTTTTTTGAGCATACCTAATTCTTTCTTTACTAAATATCTTTACCCATTTATTACTACTACAAAGTAAAATTAATAACTTATAGATAATAACGAGTTTATTAATAGGATAATTTTATAAAAAATGCCCCCAAACATAAAAAAGTTAGTTTTTTTATTTCAAAATTTATTATTAATATCGGTTTTTATAGTTTTATTTTCACCTAATATTTTAGCTGACAAGCAAATTATATCACCATATTTTGGAAGTATAAAGTGGAATAAGGTAAATGTTCGAACTGGTCCGGGACAGCAGTATCCCATAGAATGGGAATTTCATAGAAAAAACCTACCTATTGAAATAATAAGTAAATACGAAAATTGGTTAAAGATAAGATACTTAGATCAAGACACCGGTTGGGTTCATCAAAGACTTGTGTCTAAGTCACGCTATGTAATGATAAGTGGATCTACTCAAATACTTAGAAGTAACCCAGACAATAGCTCAAAGGCTATTTTAATCGTAGAAGATAAAGTGCTTGCAAAACTTTTAAGCTGCAATCAAAAGTGGTGTAAGGTTAGTATAAAGCAAAAAAATGGCTGGATACTTAAAAACTATCTTTGGGGAGTTTATCCAGATGAAATTCTAGAGTAAAAAATATACAATTTTAATCTAGGTCTGAGATAAGAGAGTTCCTTAAATTATCATTAATTTTTTCTGAATAAAAATACTCTGTATGATCAAAAGAAATTATAAATGGTTGACTAAAGTCCTTAATTAATTCTTTCTGTTTATTTGATAAAGGAAAATGCAAAAAGTGAACAGCGGAAGTTTTGCCATCTGATCTTGTTCTCTCAACATCATGTTCAGAATTAGCTAAAACTGAGTCTTCTCCAATAATCAATTTTATGCAATTCTCTATCCCTGATACTTTTCTTAGAAAAATTTCTCTCTTTTCCTTAACATCTAATTCAAACATTAGAGTTGCCACTATTTCTGAACCACTAGGAACAAGCGATCTATAAGCTTCAATTTCTTCTTGAGCTTGTTGGAACCCACCTTTTTCAATATAAATCATTTCGTGTATTTGGTGCCAAATAGTTTCATAATTTTCAAAGAAGAAAGTTGCGTAGGGGCCAACGGACAATCTCCTGTTTCTTTTGGTTTCTACTATTTTTGTCTTTTTCTCTTTTCTAACTTTTTTATAACTCTCAGGATGGAGAATATCATCTATTTTTATAGTTTTTTTTATATTATTCATTTGCATAACTTTCCGCTAATATCTCAATTGGGTGATAGGTGCTTATTTTATATTTATTATTATTTGTTTCATTGGCTATTTCACAAAGATGTTGAGCCGCTAGAGGACATTCTGACACTATAACTGTATCTTCAGAGGAAAAGATTTTTTTTGATGCCATTCTTCCATATTTCTTTGCCATGGGATATGTATTTTTTTTGACACCAAATGAACCCCCGTGCCCAGAACATTTATCTATTATTTTTATGTTTAAATCTGGAATGTTTTTCAGCATATCAACAGATTTAATGCCTATGTTTTGAGCTTTAGTATGACAAGCTATATGAAGAGATATATTGTTTTTCTTAATATTTTTTCCAAAAATAAAATCTTCTTCTTTGGATATGTCTGATACATACTCACAAATATCTTTAGTAGCAGAACTAATCTTTTTTAACATATCATTTTCAGGGTCTAATAGTTGCCATTCTGATTTAAGCATTAGACTACATGAGGGTGTAAGTGTTAAAATTGTGTAGCCTTTATTAACCCATGGTAGTAAATTGTTTGATATTCTTTTGGCTTTACCAAGAACTGATGGAAGATCTCCAGCTTCTAATTTAGGCATACCACAGCACTCTGGATAAACAAACTCTACAATTATATTATTTTTCCTTAAAACTTTAAGTGCGGCTGAAGCAACTCGCGGCAAATTATAATTTACAAAGCATGTTGTATAAACCACAACCTTTCTTCTTTCTAATCCTGGCATACCATGATTTGTATATTTTATCCTCTTTAGAAATTTATCAAATGTCTCCCGATTAAACTTTGGCAACTTAGCATCTTTATGAATGCCTGCAAAAAATTGTATTAATTTTCTAGATATAATATTTTTTTTTGAAAAAAACCAATTTAAAATTGGGGCGAAATATGATCCAATTTTTCCAGTTAAATCTGTATTAAGTATAAATTTATTTATCAGTGATAACCCGCTTTTTTTGATTTTTTTTGCATATCTATATCTTAACATTAAGTGTGGAAAATCAATGTTAAATTCATGAGGTGGCACATATGGACACTTTGATAAAAAACACAAATCACATAAAGTACATGCCTCTACTACTGAATTAAAACTAGAACTATTGACAGAATCTAATTCACCCGTTTCAGATTCATCAATTAAATCAAAGAGTCTCGGGAAAGAATCACACAGATTAAAGCACCTCCTACAACTATGACACACATCAAATACTCTACGCATTTCTGCATCTAGTTGTGATAAATCACTAAAGCTAGCTTCCTTCCAGTTTAACGGATGCCTTGTAGGCGCACCTAAGCCTCCTTCTTTGGATGACAAAACTTACCTCTAAAGATTGAAGGAGAATATCTAACTGAAAATAAATATTCTCCTTAGATTAAATTTTTTATTTATCTAAATTATCAAGTGCTTTTTGAAAACGTCCAGCATGAGATTTTTCTGCTTTTGCTAGAGTTTCAAACCAATCTGCTATTTCATCAAAGCCTTCATCTCTTGCAGTACGTGCCATTCCAGGATACATATCAGTATATTCATGAGTCTCTCCTGCTATAGCTGCTTTTAGGTTTGAAGCGGTGTCTCCTATAGGCTCCCCTGTTGCAGGATCTCCTACCTCTTCTAAAAACTCAAGATGCCCATGTGCATGGCCAGTTTCACCTTCTGCAGTTGACCTAAATACTGTTGAGACGTCATTAAAGCCTTCAACATCAGCTTTTTGTGCAAAGTATAGATAACGCCTGTTAGCTTGGGATTCCCCTGCGAAAGCATCTTTCAAGTTTTGCTCAGTCTTTGAATCTTTTAGTGAAGACATGAAATATCCTTTCAAAAAAATGTCTAGAATTTAAGAATAATTTACAAGTAAAACATTTAGTCATTATGTAAGAATAAGTCAATATTTAGAATGATTCTAATTAAACTTTTAAATTATTGGAATATAGTTTTTATTCAGAATGATTTTCAATATTAATTACAATATTTATTTGTTGGATTTTCTTCCCTTTAGGTAAGTCGGGTAGATTACTTATTTTTACCGAACCATCTGGAATATCACTTAATTGTCCCGTAGATTTGTCATAAATATGATGATGTGGCTTTGTTATTGTATCGAAAAAAGATTTATTTTGATCTACGTATATCTCTTTAATAATTTCAAGTTCTACAAATTTATTTATTGTATTATAAACACTTGCTAATGCAACTTTTTTATTTTTTCTAATAAGTTCTTTGAAGATACACTGAACAGTAAAATGTTTGGGATTTTTAGAAAATATCTCATTAGCAATAATCAATCTTTGTTTGGTAAATCGAAACCCTGACCTATTTAAAATTTTATCAATATCATTTAATACAATTTTAATGTCCTTTTTGTTAATCACCAGTAACAATCCTATCAACTAACTGCTTAACTGAGGGAATAAAACCATTCGAGTAATAAGGATCTTCAGAAAATCTGTATGCTGAATGACCTGCAAACATCAAATCATTCTCTGTCTCATTTGTATGAATAACAGACTGTAATGTTTTTTGAATACAAAAAGATCTTGGATCAGGTTTTTTACCTGTTGTAAATGGTTTTTCCTGAGACCAATTAGAAAAAGAGCAATGGCTTAAACAACCCATACAATTAACTTGATCTTCTCTAATTTGCTTCATTTCTTTTTCAGTAACAAATAAAACTGAGTTATCAGGTGTTTTAAAAATTTTATCATAGCCCTGATTTTTCCAATCTAATATTTTTTGGTTATCACCGGAAGAGATAAAAATTGATTTTTTCCTTGCCCCTAATGATAGCTCTAAATCTTTTTTTTCATTTTTTTCTGTTGAATAACCTACTTGTCTCTCACTTCTTTCAATTAAATTTTGAATAAATGAGTTATTTACTGCTGAAGACCACATACCAGTAGGGCTAAATTTATTCAATTTAACATCACCTGAACTTAATCTTAATAATTTCTGTTTCCACGAATCTGATATCGGGCTTTCTAAAGTTAGTAGGGGGCGAGTTCCAAATTGAAAAACTATCTGCCCAAGTTCAGAATTATCGATCCAGTCTTGCCATTCTCTCAAAAACCAAACACCTCCAGCCATAATTATGGGTACATTTTCAAGCCCAAACTCCCTCATACGCTGTCTTAACTCAAATACCCTTGGAAAGGGATCTTCAGGTTTATCAGGATCCTCACTATTAGAAAGACCATTATGCCCACCTGCTCTCCAAGGATCTTCGTAAACGACTCCACCTAACCAATCTGAAAATTTATGATAAGCTCTTTTCCATAAAGCTCTGAATGCTCTCGCAGAGGACACTATTGGATAGTAGTAAACATCAAATTGTGAAGCTATCTCAGCAACCTTGTAAGGCATTCCTGCACCGCAAGTTATACCGTTTATTAATCCTCTAGCACCTTCAAGAACGTTATTCAATATTCTTTCTGCCGCTGCCATTTCCCAAAGTACATTCATATGCACCGGACCATGACCGCTAGCTTTTTCATAAGCTATTTGGGCCTGTTCTATCGCACCTTTAATTGCAAAATCAACTAATTCTTCATGCCTCTCTATCCTAGTTCTTCCAGAATATATTTGAGGTATAATATTCCCATTAGAGTCATAAGAATCGGCGTTGACTCCTGAAAAAGTACCAACTGCTCCAGCTGCTGCCCATGCTCCAGCACTATGACCATTTGTCACAGCAACACCTTTACCACCCTCTATTAATGGCAGTGCATCAAAACCAGATATTGAGACACTATTTAAATTTTTCACGACTTAACTAAAAATAATAAACCTGAAAAATGTAGGTATTTTTTTATTCTAAGAATCATTTTCTTCCTCAATCTCATTACCAGAACTTTGGTCAATTGACTTAATAGAAAGGCGTATTTTACCCCTATCATCTAACGCAAGCACTTTAACCCATACCTGATCACCTTCGTTTACTACATCAGTAACTTTAGCTACTCGTTTTTGAGATAATTCACTTATATGAAGAAGACCATCTCTATTTCCTATAAAATTAACAAATGCGCCAAAATCAACTACTTTAACTACTTTACCTTGGTATATTACGCCTACTTCTGGTTCAGCCACAATATCCTTTATCCAATTTACGGCAGCTTCACTTGATGAGCTATCAGGGCTAGCAACTTTTATAATGCCTTCATCGTCAATATCTATTTTAGCTCCAGTTGTTTCTGTAATCTCACGAATTACTTTACCACCAGATCCTATAACATCTCTTATTTTATCCTTTGGAATATTTAAGGTAGTTATCCTAGGGGCAAAGTCATTTACAGTATCTCGAGCCTCAGAAATTACCTCAGACATTTTACCTAAAATATGCATTCTTCCTTCATTAGCTTGATTTAAGGCAGTATCCATTATCTCTTTTGTTATGCCAGTAATTTTAATATCCATCTGAAGAGCAGTTACGCCATCTTTGGTTCCAGCGACTTTGAAATCCATATCTCCTAAGTGATCCTCATCACCCAAAATATCTGATAAAACAGCATGACCATCTTCTTCAAGAATTAAACCCATTGCAATGCCTGCACAAGGACTTTTCATTGGCACCCCAGCGCTCATTAGAGATAGAGAAGAAGCACAGACAGTGGCCATTGAAGATGAACCATTTGACTCTGTTATCTCAGAAACAACTCTAATCGTATAAGGAAAATCATCTTTGGATGGAAGTAATGGGTTTAGAGATCTCCATGCTAACTTTCCATGACCTATTTCTCTGCGACCAGGAGACATCATAAACTTTACTTCCCCTGTTGAATAAGGAGGAAAATTATAATGAAGCATAAATCTCTCTCTATATTCGCCTTCAAGAGCATCAAAAATTTGTTCATCTTGGGAGGTTCCTAAAGTTGTGACTGAAAGTGATTGAGTTTCTCCCCTTGTAAATACAGCAGAACCATGCACTCTAGGTATAATATCTGTTTCAGATATAATTGGCCTAACATCTCTTAAACCTCTACCATCTATTCTCTTACCTGTTTTTAAGACTTTAGTTCTTACGATATTTTTTTCTATAGACTTTACTATATCACCAATAACCTCAGCACTAATTGATTCATCATTTAGATACTCTTCTTGAGCTCTGCTTTTAATTTCTGAGAGTTTTTCTGATCGTTGTTGTTTAGAAGTTTCTTTATAGGCTTGCTCAAGATCAGAATTAATAAGATTTTGAATATCTTTGTAAAGTGATGAATTTTCATCCGTCTCTGGAATATCCCAGGGTTCTTTTGCTGAATGCTCAGCTAAATCTATAATCGCTTTAATAGAATCTTGCATTTTTTCATGACCAAACATTACAGCGCCAAGCATTACTTCCTCTGATAATTCTTTTGCTTCAGATTCAACCATTAAAACTGCGTCCTTAGTACCTGCAACTACCAAATCTAAATCAGAATTAATCATTTCATCTGCAGTAGGGTTTAGTACATATTTTTTATCAATATAACCAACCCTTGCAGCTCCTAATGGTCCAAGAAAGGGCATACCAGAAATTGTAAGTGCTGCAGATGCTCCAACTAAAGATGGTATATCAGGATTATTTTCTAAATCATGAGATAATACTGTACAAATAACTTGAGTTTCATTTTTGAATTTTGAATGAAAGAGAGGTCTAATTGGTCTATCAATCAACCTTGATGTTAAGGTTTCTTTTTCTCCCGGCCTTCCTTCTCGCTTGAAAAAACCTCCTGGTATCTTTCCAGCAGCATAGCTTTTTTCTTGATAATTTACAGTAAGAGGAAAAAAATCTATGCCTGGCTTGGCAACTTTTTGAGCGACAGCTGTACATAAAACTGTCGTACCTCCATATGAAACCAACACAGCTCCATCCGCTTGTCGGGCAAGCCTTCCTGTCTCAAGTTTAAGTTTCTTTCCTGCCCAATCAATTTCTTTATACTTCACATCAAACATTCTATCCTCTTATAGTTTTTTCTAAGGCTTGTCCTACACAAAAACCTTCCGCATTGAGTAAAATAAGAAGGAATCAATAATTTATTTGATTCCAGACTTGTTTACTAATTTAAGTTTATTTTCGAATACCTAATCTTTTGATAACATTCTCATAGCGCTCAAAATCATTTTTCCTTAAGTAATTAAGCATTCTTCTTCGTTTATTAACTAACATTAAAAGGCCTCGTCTTGAATGTACATCCTTTTTGTGCTCTTTAAAATGTTCAGTTAGGTTTGAGATTCTTTCAGTTAAAATTGCAACTTGTACCTCTGGTGAACCTGTATCACCTTTTTTAGTTGCGAATTCGTTTATAATCTCCGTCTTCTTTTCAGACGTGATCGACATCATTTTTCTCCTATTAAATATTAAAAACTTTTTTTGGAGTAATAAAACCGTTAACAACTTGCGCAATTGCAACAGGTTCATTACCACAAACTACTAAAACTTTTTTTTCATTCTGAGACAGGGTTATTGCTACTTTCTGTCCAAAACGAAGCTTTTTCGCAACTTTGTCATCTACGTCTAAAGCCAGGATGTCGTCCAGTCCCTTTTGTAATGGCAATATTGCATCATCTATTCGACCACTATGACTTAAGTCTCTTAGAGAATCCAGAGAAAACGAGTGAATTTCGTTAAAAGGTCCTGCAAATACTCTATAAAGCCAGCCTACATGTGCATATGTATTAAGTAATTTAGCTAATTCAACAGCTAAAGATCGAATATATGTCCCTTTACTACAAATCACTTTAAGTCTTGAAGATTTAGAATTATGATTAATAAGGTTAAAACTTTCTATAAATATTTCCCGTGGTTGTAATTGAACTTTTTTTCCTAATCTTGCAAGCTTATAAGCTGGCTGTCCATTAACTTTTATTGCAGAGTATATAGGGGGTATTTGTAAAGACTTTCCTAAAAGTGAACTAATTGCATCAGTTACTTGTGATTTAGTAGGCAAGTTTTTAGATTGATTTATTATATCACCTTCGAGATCTGCTGTAGCAGTTTCAATGCCCCAGTTAACATCAAACAGATAGGCTTTTTTCTCATTAAGAACATATGAAGAAACTTTTGTAGCTTCTCCTAGAGCGATAGGAAGAACACCTGAAGCAAGAGGGTCAAGTGTTCCACAATGCCCCAGTTTTTTTACATTTAAAATGGACTTTACTATTCCTAATGCCTTGGCAGACGAAATACCAGACGGTTTATTCAAAATTAGCCACCCGTTAATTCTATTTTTAGTTACATTACTCATTTATTTTTTTTTATATCTGAGAGTAGTTTCTCTATTTTGTCTATTGTTTCGAAAGAGGAATCTTTCTTAAAAATAATTTCAGGAGTAAATCTTAAACCCAAACTTCTTCCAATTTTGCCCTGAATTTTTGGAGCTATAATATTAAGTTTTTCAAAAATGATATCTGAGTCTTTTCCGCTTAAAGGCACAATAAAAACTTTAGCCTTTTTTAAATCTGCAGTCATTTTAACTTCAGTAACTGTCAAGGGAATATTGCTAAATTTGTTATCAAAAAAAGAATTCTTAATTAATTCTTCTGAAACCTTATGTCTTAAAAGTTCTCCTACTTTCAATTGCCTATTAGTAGGTAATTTTGAGAGGCTTTTTCTCATAATTTTTCCAATAAATTACATATTTTTATAGGCTTCGAGCAATTTCTTCTGTTTCAAAAATTTCTAATAAATCACCTTTTTGAACATCCTGATAATTAGCTATTCCAATTCCACAATCTGAACCAGATTTTACCTCTTTAGCATCATCTTTAAAATGCTTTAGTGTCTCAATTGTACTTTCATAAATTACTATCTCATCTCTTAATAATCTAACTTTAGCATTTCTTCTAGCTAATCCATCAATTACTTCACAACCTGCAACTTTACCAACCTTAGAGACAGAAAAAACTTCTTTGACTCTGGCTTGCCCAAGCATATTCTCTTTTATTGTTGGGTCTAGCATTCCTGACATAATAGATTTTATCTCATTAATTAAGTCATAAATTATTGAATAATATCTTATATCAACTCCTTCTAACTTGGCTTTTTCTCTAGCTTGCGCATTAGCCCGAACATTAAATCCAACTATTAATGCATTTGAGGCAAGCGCTAGAGAAACATCTGACTCATTGATTCCACCCACGGCACCGTGAACCACTCCAACAGAAACCTCAGAAGTACTTAACTTATTAATTGCACCATCTATAGCTTCTAGAGATCCATGAACATCTGTCTTTATAAGTACACTTAATACGCTAGCGTCTTCTCCTTCTTTCTTAAGAAACATTTGCTCAAGAGAGCCCTTTGATGATGCAGCTCTTGCTGCTTCATTTTTTCTTACTTCAGAAATTCTGAATGAAGAAATCTCTCTTGCACGTGACTCATTTTCAATTACACCAAAATCATCGCCAGCTTCAGGAGTTCCGGTCAAGCCTAATATTTCAACCGGTTGTCCAGGAACAACTTCATTTATATTTACTCCTCGATCATTTATCAACGCTCTTACTTTACCCCATTCTTTACCAGCAACAATAACATCACCAACTTTTAATCTACCTCTTTGAACTATAACTGTAGCAACAGATCCTCTACCTCTTTCTACCTTTGACTCTATAACGATACCCTCTGCAGAAAGACTGTTATTTGCTTTTAAATCCATTAATTCAGATTGTAACAGAATTGCTTCCAGTAACTTATCGAGGCCTTGTTTTTTAGTCGCAGAGATTTCAACAGATAAAATATCTCCTCCCATATCTTCTATAAAGACTTCATGCTTTAATAAGTCTTGTTTTATCCTTTCAATATTTGCACCTTGTTTATCAATCTTATTTATAGCTACAATTAAAGGTGTTTCTGCAGACTTGGCATGTTTAATAGCTTCTATTGTTTGAGGCATAACACCATCATCAGCTGCAACTACAAGAACTACTATATCAGTTACTTTTGCCCCTCTTGCCCTCATAGAAGTAAAAGCTTCATGGCCTGGAGTATCTAGAAATGTAATTTGTTGACTACTTTGCAAATTAACTTGGTAGGCGCCTATATGCTGAGTAATACCACCAGCTTCTGACGATGTTATCTCACTTTTTCTCAATGCATCAAGAAGTGAGGTTTTACCATGGTCAACGTGCCCCATAATTGTAACTATCGGAGGTCTAGTAACTTTTTCAGAATCTTTATCATCTTTACCAGTTAAAAAACCGATTTCGACGTCTGACTCAGAAAACCTCTTAGGCCTATGACCAAATTCTTCAACAATTAGCTCGGCTGTATCAGCATCAATAGATTGGTTAATTGTAACCATCACTCCCATTTTCATTAATGATTTTACAACATCTGCTCCTCTTTCAGACATTCTATTAGCAAGCTCTTGAACTGATATTGTATCAGGTATCAAAACATCACGATAAACTTTTGATCTTGTTTCTGTTAAAGACTGCTCTTTAGCTTGCCTCTTCTCTCTCTCTCTTTGCCTACGAACAGAGGCTAAGCTTCTCGTCCTTTCGGTATCATCTAAAGCTTGACTTATAGTCACTTTTCCACTTCTTCGTCGATTAACGCCTCTATTTTTAGATACAACTTTTTTTGATTCACCTCGGCCTGATTTTTTTCTACGACTTTCATCTTCATCAAAATCTTCATTATTATTAGGTGTATCCCTTTCACCTAGTCTTCGAGCAGCTGCAGCTGCAGCTTTTTTACGAGCCTCGTCTTCTGAACGCTTTCTTTTAGACTCAACCTCTTCTCGAGCAGCTGCAGCAAGACGTTCTGCCTCTGCCTCTGCCTCCTCTTTAATTTTTATAGTTGCAACCTCTTCAGCTTTTTTACGAGCTAATTGAGAGGCTTTTTTAGAGTCTTCTAATGCCCTTGCTCTTGCTATCTTTTCATCATCTGTTAAGGCCTTGAGAACTACTCTAGCTTTACTTTCACTTTCATTTTTTGATGCTGATTTTTTGGACTCATTTTTTAAATCAATTTTCTCAACTGGTTTTTTTTCAGCCACAGAAAAATTTGTTGCTACTCTCTTTTTTGGAGAAGCCGTAGCCCTTTTTTTCTTTTTAACTTCTACAGTTACAGTCTTAGATCTTCCATGTGAAAAGCTCTGTCTAACCTGCCCGGATGAAGGAACAGGTTTTTTCATTTCCAACTTACCACTTCCAGATAATCTAAGAGGTTTTTTTTCTTTTGAATCTTCAGTCATAAAAAATATACCTAAAAAATTAAAACAATTTACTATAGATCAGTATTTTGATCAGAACCAGATTGATTATTTGAAACTTCATTATCATCGATTTTTTCGATTGGATCATCATCAAACCAATGAGCTCTAGCTGACATAATTATCGCATTAGCATCTTCTTCAGATAAATTTGAATTCGGGAGAAGCTCTAATAACTCATCACTAGCTAAGTCACCTAAATCATCTAATGTTTTAATGTTATTTTCTCCTAACGTAACTAGCATTTCTGGAGAAACCCTTTCAATTGATGCTATATCATCTTGAACACCTAATTCTCGTCTCTTATTCTCATGTTCCCTATCTTTTTCTTGAATATATTGTTCGGCTCTAATTTTTATCTCCGAAGCAACATCCATATCAAAACCTTCAATTGATGCAATCTCTTCTGCATCAACATCAATAATTTCATCTGCAGAACCAAAACCTTCCGTAACTAAAAGTTGGGCTATGGTCTCATCAACATCAAGTATCTCAATAAACATTTGACTTCTCTGTTTAAACTCTTCTTGTCTTCTTTCAGACTCCTCTGCTTCAGTAAGAACATCAATGTCCCAGCCAGTCAATTGAGAAGCCAATCTTACGTTTTGGCCTCTTCGACCTATTGCTAAAGATAATTGATCGTCTGGTACTATTGATTCTATTCGCCTTGCCTCCTCATCTAAAACAACTTTTGTCACTTCAGCAGGTGCAAGAGAATTAACAATAAAAGTAGCATCATCCAATGACCATTGAATAATATCAATTTTTTCACCCTGTAATTCATTAACAACTGCTTGAACTCGGCTTCCTCTCATACCAACACAAGCACCCACAGGATCAATTGATGTATCTTGAGAGGTAACTGCTATTTTTGCTCGGCTACCTGGATCTCTTGCAACAGATTTGATTTCGATAATGCCATCATAAACTTCTGGTACTTCTTGCGAAAAAAGTTTTGCCATAAAAGTTGGGTGTGTTCTAGATAGAAAAATTTGAGGTCCCCTAGTTTCCCTTCTAACGTCATAAATATATGCTCTAACTCTGTCTCCATTCCTAAAATTTTCTCTAGGGAGCAACTCATCTCTTCTTATTACTGCCTCTGCTCTACCTAAATCAACAGTTACATTTCCATACTCAACTCTTTTAACTATTCCGTTAACAACTTCCTCAATCCTGTCTTTATACTCTTCATATTGTCTCTCTCTCTCTGCCTCACGAACTTTTTGAACAATGACTTGTTTAGCTGTTTGTGCAGCAATTCTACCAAAGTCGATTGGGGGAAGAGGCTCTGCTATTATATCACCAACTTGAGCATCGGGGTTCTGTTCTCTTGCAGTATTGATATTTATTTCTGTGGCTTCATTTTCAACTTGGTCAGAGACCTCTAAGTATCTAAAAAGTTTGATCTCGCCAGTTTTTGGATCTATTTCAGCTCGAATTTCATTATCTGCGCCATATTTAGATCTTGCCGCTTTTTGAATTGCCTCCTCCATAGCAGATATAACCATTTCGCGTTCAATAGATTTCTCTCTGGCTACTGCATCTGCAATTTGCAACAACTCCAAACGGTTCTGACTAGTAATTGTATGTTCAGCCGTCTGTTCTTTCATCACAAAATCTCTCTTTCTTTAGTTTAATAAATTCTTCATTAGCCTTTTTAGATATTTCAATTAATTCTGAATTAAGAACTAATTTTGCCTCTCGTATATTTAATCTGTCTATCTCTATAATTTCTCCAGAAACATCCAAACATAACACATTATCTTGAATAACAATTAACTTTCCACTTAAAGATTTTTTCCCCAAAAATTTTTTACTAAATTTTAATTTAATTTGAAAACCAATAAATCTCTTAAAATCTTTTTCTGTTACCAAAGGACGATCAATGCCAGGCGAACTAACTTCTAAATTATAGTTTGAAGGCAAATAATCTAAAGTGTCTAATACTGGAGAAAGCACACGACTAATTGTAGCACAATCTTTTGCATTTACTCCACCATCACCCTGAATTAAATTCAAATATGCATCCTTATGTTCAATCATAACTTGCAATATTGTTACCTTTCCATCTATAAAAATTTTAACACGAACAGCTCTAAAACCTTTTTGTTCTACAATTGGCATAAGCAGTTTACTTAATTTATTTATTAACAAATCCATCTTCATAAAAAAAGTGGGCTTTCGCCCACCTAAGTCCCAAACTACCAATTTAAATAATTCTAAAACCGATAATAATTATTTAAATTTACTCTTCAAGTGTTATAAGGGCTTAGATTTTATAAATTTGAGAAAAATTGGTGAAATTCCCCTTTTTTTTGCTTTTATTTCGTATCTTGTGTCAACCCAAGTTTTAGGTTTTAATAGCCAATCCTCGCGTCTTTGAGCCGTCCATTTAAATGAAGGATGTTTCTGAAAATGTAACAGTGTATGCCTACAATAATCTTTATCATCTGAGACAAACCACAAAATACCATTATTTATCAGTAGTTTAGAGAATATATCAATAATTTCTTTTTGAATTATTCTTCTTTTATGATGTTTGATTTTGGGCCAAGGATCTGGAAAAAGGAGGTATATGCAATCAAAAATATTTTGTGGAAGTAGGTATAAAATTTTAGTTACATCGCCAGGAAAAAATTTAATGTTATTTATGTTTTTTTGATTAATTTTTGATGATAAAGAAGCTATTCCATTAATATATTGTTCTACTGCGAAAAAACCTTTGTTAGGGTTTTTGATAGCCTCACTAACAATAAATTCACCTGAACCAGAACCTATTTCAAGAGACAAAGGATAATATGACCTATTAAAAAAAAAATTTGAATTAATTTTATCAGCTGTAACTGAGTTTGTTTTTAAAATCTTATTTAAAACTTCATTCTTAGCCTTACTGAGTGGCCGTCCAGATTTTCTTCCTTTATAACTTAATAGCTTTTCTTGTTCCAAAAAGGAATTGTTATTAGTTGAATTGATCAAGATAAAGTAGATTTTAAATCATCTATCAAGTCAAGTTTCTCCCATGAGAAACTTCCATTCTTTTCTGGCTCACGGCCGAAATGGCCATATGCTGCAGTCTTTTTATAAATAGGCTGATTAAGCTGTAAATGTTTTCTTATACCTCTTGGGGTTAAATCCATAATTTTTTTTATTACTTCCTCAATTTTATTATCTGAGACAATACCAGTACCATACGTATCCACATAAACCGACAATGGATGTGAGACACCAATCGCGTAAGATAGTTGAATGGAACATTTGTCTGCAAAATTAGAAGCAACAATATTTTTTGCTAAATATCTTGCTGCATAAGCTGCCGATCTATCTACCTTGGTTGGGTCTTTACCTGAAAATGCGCCCCCACCATGAGGAGCGGCACCACCGTAAGTATCAACAATAATTTTCCTACCTGTTAAACCAGCATCGCCATCTGGACCACCTATCACAAATTTTCCAGTTGGATTAACAAAGAAATTTTTTTCATTACACATCCAACCTTCAGGAAGGGCTTTGATAACATATGGCTCTACTATTGATCTTATTTCGTCTTGTGATAGCCCTTCATCGTGCTGTGTTGATAATACTATTGAGGATGCTTCAACTGGTTTACCATTTCTGTACTCTAATGTTAATTGACTTTTGGAATCAGGTTTTATGCCTTTTATTTCTCCGGAATGTCTTGCTTCTGCCAAAAGTCTAAGAATTTTATGAGAATAAAAAATCGGCGCAGGCATTAATTCTGATGTTTCCCTGCAAGCATACCCAAACATGAGGCCTTGATCGCCAGCACCTTCATCTTTATTTCCAATTGCATCTACGCCTTGAGCAATATCAGGTGATTGATTATGCACATAAATTTCTACATTAGCATTTTTCCAATGAAAACCTTCTTGTTCATAACCTATATTTTTAACTGTATTACGAGCTATATCTTCAATTTGATTTAAAATTTGATTAGGCCCTCTTACTTCCCCAGCAAGAACAATCCTATTAGTAGTAGTTAAAGTTTCAACTCCAACCCTAGCTTCTGGTTCAGCTTCTATATATGCATCAACAATAGCATCAGAAATTTGGTCACATATTTTATCTGGATGACCTTCTGAAACCGACTCACTCGTAAAAAAATAATCACTTCTTGACATTACTTATCCATTAATTTTATAAAAAAAATAATACTAATATCTATCTTTTAATTATTCAATTCAATTAAAAATTATTTTTTCCGTATAAAATAAATTTTACTGGTTATTAAATATTTTTTTTATTGCTTGAAACAAAAAAATAGAAGAAATTAGAAATATTCCTAACGTAAAAACTAAAATATCTCCAAATCTTGAATATATAGTGCTTTGTAAATTTCCGGGTAAAAAATGATCGATTATCCCAAATTTTCCATAAGGAAGAGATTTCAATACTCGCCCATAGGAGTCAATAACAGCAGATATACCTGTATTTGATACTCTTATTAGCGGCAGACCTTCTTCAATTGTTCTAATTCGGGCCATTTCAAAATGTTGCTGGGGACCAGCAAAATTTCCAAACCAGGCATCATTTGATAATGATAGCATCCATTCAGGTCTAACTTTTGAATTCACAACTTCCCCTGGGAAGATTGCTTCAAAACAAATTAAGGGACTAAATGAGGGAAAGTTATCAAATTTTATAGTTTTAGGCCCGCCCCCTCTTGAATAGTCAATAGGCCCAAATACTATTTTACTGAATCCAAAATAATCAAACAAATTTCTAAAAGGTAAATACTCTCCAAAAGGAACAAGATGAAATTTGTTGTATGAATCAACTATATCTAATTTCTCATTTAATATTACAACACTATTATATAATTTAAATTTTTCTGGGTTATATTCATTGAATATTATTCTTGGCATACCAGTTATCAACATAGCATCATTCCGAAGTAAATCATAAATAGAGTCTTTGTTTAATATTTCATTTATTGATGTGTATGTTAAGGCTGTTTCTGGCCAGATAAATAAATCTATTTCATTAAAATCCTCATACTTACTTAAAGAATAATGTTTCATAAAATTTTTGTATTTTAAGCTTTCTTTCCACTTTTCGTTTTGAACTATATTTGGCTGCACTAACCTCAATTTAATATTTTTATAATGATTTATGGAGTTATCTAACTTATAAGATCCGAAAAAATGCAATGTAAACAAAATTGCTATACCTAAAATAGGTATGACTAAATTTTGTTTCTTCTTTGACCCAACTAAAGAAAATGAACATGCAAAGAAAATTGCAAAAAAAGAAAGCCCATAAATTCCTACTACTGAAGCTATTTGAGATATTGTCAAAAAATCACTAAATGTATAACCAATTAAATTCCATGGGAAACCTGTCAAAATGTTTCCTCTAAGCCATTCAAAAAATACCCAAAATACTGGAAAAATAAATACTAGCTGAACACTATTTTTTGATAAATGTTTTGTTATGAGTGTAACAAGCCCAACAAACATTGATAAGAATGCAGGTAAAATAAATATCGCGAAAGGAATTAACCATGCATTCTCTGCAGGATCTACTAACATAGGATAGGCCATCCAATGCAAGCTAAAAACAAAAAAACCAAAACCAAAAAACCATCCTACTAAAAAAGATACCCTTAAACCATCACACCCTTTTAGCAGCCATAATAAGCCAACAAAAGAAACGATAAGTATGGGAAAAACATTGAAAGGCGGTATAGCAGTTACCGCTAGTGAACCAAATATAAATGAAGTTACATATCGTTTAAAACCATAAGTATTTCTAAGAAAATTTTTTATATTATTTAAAATTTTAGTAAAAATACTTTAATCTCTTTCATCTTTGATTTGAGTTATTTTTCTTATAATTAGTTTTTTTACTCTTCTTGCATCAGCTTGAGTAATTTCAAATTCAAAACCACCATTATGTGAAATTACTTCACCTCTCTGGGGGACTCTTCCAGCTAATGATGCTACGACACCTGCAACCGTATCAATTTCTTCATCATGATGTTCCGGAAGAAAATCAGCACCTATTGATTTTTCAACATCAGCAGTTGATGCTCTTCCAGAAGCTTCAATGCTTCCATCAGACAAAATATTAAACAGAGGTTTCTCATCCTCATCGTGCTCGTCTTCTATATCTCCCACAATTGACTCCACTAAATCCTCAATTGTAACTAAGCCATCTGTACCACCATATTCATCAACAACAAGTGCCATATGAAGCCTTTTAGTTCTCATGGTTAAAAGAAGATCTGGAACTGACATTGATGGCGGAACAAACAATGCCTCCTTTAGGTGAGAAGATAGCTTGAAAGCCTTTCTTCTATCCCAAAATTTAACTATATCCTTTATGTGGATTACACCAGAAACATCGTCTAAATTATCTTTGTAAACGGGCATTCTTGAATGAGATTCTTTTTGGAATGCCTTAATTATTTTATCTATTGAGCTTGATAAGCATACGGCAACTATGTCAGCTCTTGGTATCATTACATCATTAACTTTTAAATCACCGAAAGACAGAAGGTTTCTTAATAATAATTTAGACTCTTCATCTAACTCACCCTGCTCCTCTTCATGCTGTTCTATAAGATTTTTTAAATTATTTGAATTTGTAATATCTTCATTTTTTAAAAAGCCAAAATTTAAAAGTCGCTCAACTAAAGTTTTTTTTAGCTGAAACGAGTTTGATGAGTTACTATCAGTATTGGTGTTATTTTTTTTATTTAAATTATTCTCTTTCATAAATATTTAATCAATTAACTCAGTACTATATGGGTTTTTATAACCCAAGATGCCTAGTACCTTTATTTCAATTCCCTCCATAACTTTAGAATCTATTTTATTTTTATGACTATAACCTATTAGGTGAAGTAAGCCATGTATTATAAGATGAATTAAATGCGCACTTAAAGTTTTTTTTTGTTCACATGATTCTTTATGTACACTCTCATAACCTATAGCAATATCTCCGATATATCTCCTATTATATTTAAACAAAAGATCGGAGTCTTTTTCTTGAGAAAATGCTAAAACATTGGTTGGGCTTGGCTTTCCTCTATATTTATGATTCAATTCTTTCATTTCCAAGTCTGAAGTTAGTCTAATAGACAACTCTATATCTTCGTCTATTTCTATTACACTAATAGTTTTAATTACAGCTAGTTTCACATTAGAAGCTAATTCAGGTTCTATATTATGCCAATTTTTGTAGTCGATAATAATATTTACATCAGGACTGGCCAAATTAACCTTATTACTTTCATTGGTTTTGAGTTTTGTCACTATTTTCGTAGGCCTCAACCATTTTTATAACTAATTGATTTCTTACAACATCTTTACTATTAAATCTAATAAAAGCTATATCTTCAATATTATTTAATATTTCTGTTGCTTGCTTCAAACCTGATAATTGATTATTACTCAGATCAATTTGAGATAAATCTCCTGTTACTACCATCTTTGAGTTTTCACCTATCCTTGTAAGTATCATCTTCATTTGCATAGGTGTAGTATTTTGCGCCTCATCTACAATAATATAGGCATTAGCAAGGGTTCTGCCTCGCATAAATGCAAGTGGTGCGACTTCTATTTCACCACTTTCTAACTTTCTAAAAACTATCTCTGCAGGAAGCATATCGTATAGCGCATCATATAGTGGCCTAAGATATGGATCAACTTTATCCTTTAAATCCCCAGGTAAAAAACCAAGCCTCTCCCCAGCCTCTACTGCTGGACGAGATAGAATTATTCTATCGACTTCACTATTTAATAATGATTGAACTGCTGCCGCAACTGCTAAATATGTTTTGCCTGTGCCTGCTGGTCCAATTGCGAAAACTAAAGAATTTTCTTTCATCAGATTAAGGTAAGATTTTTGGTTCAATGACCTAGCAATAATTTTTCTTTTAGATGTATTTATATAAACAGGACCACTATCATAATTTTCTTTTTTACCATTTATCATTTTCAACTCACCTTCGACATCACCTAAACTAATTTCTGAACCATCCTTTAATCTTCTGTATAAATTTTTGAGAATTAAACCTACATTTTTACAATTTTTTGATTCTCCAAATATTTCTATATGATTACCTCTATAATTGATCTTGGTATCAGTATTTTTTTCTAACAATATAAGGTGTTCATCCTCTCTACCATATAGCGCTGGAAGTAATGAGTTATCGTCAAAAGTAAATGAAAGCATAATGAAATTATATAATTATTATTTTTTCCAAACAATTAATTTATCGAACGTGCTTTTAAACAATTACTTTCAACACTTTCAACAAACACATTAAATGTTTGCCCAATAAGACTTTTACTACATTTAATTTTAACCGGCTGTAAATATTCCGACTTTCCTATGAATTCATCACCAGAAGAAGAAACTTTTTCAAGCAAGATATTTAATTTTTTCCCAACAAAAGAGACATTAAATCTTGTTCTCTCACGATTGAGAATTTTTTGGAGCTCATAAAGTCTATTTTTTTTGATCTCATCAGAAATTTGATTATTTCTTAAAGAAGCAGGCGTTCCAGGTCTTGGGCTAAAAATAAATGAAAATGACTGAGAAAATTTTACCTCTTCTACTAAATTAATAGTGCTTTGAAAATCATTTTCTGTTTCACCTGGGTATCCAACTATAAAATCACTTGAGAAAGAAATTTCAGGTCTCACAACTTTTAATGAGTCAATAATCTTTTTATAATCCTCGATATTATGTCCCCTATTCATATCTTTGAGTATTTTATCTGATCCAGATTGCACCGGAAGATGAATAAGTGGCATTAGTTTTTTTTGATACCCAAAAAGATCAATTAAGTTTTTTTTCATATCCCTTGGATGAGATGTTGTAAATCTAATTCTATCTAAATTTTCAATTTCAGCAATTCGATTAATTACATAATCTAAGCCAACCTCTTTACCATTATTTGCTTGACCGTGATATGCATTAACATTTTGACCTAGCAAGGTAATTTCTTTCACACCACTAGAGACTAAAACTTTTGCCTCGGCAACTATTTCTTCGACAGATCGTGAGTATTCCGAACCTCTTGTATATGGAACCACACAAAATGTACAAAATTTGTCACAACCCTCTTGCACTGTTAGAAAAGAGGATAATTGTTTTTTATTTAAATTATCTTGAGGAATTAGATTGAACTTTTCCTCCAGTGGAAAAGAAATATCTATTTCTGCTTTATCAAATTCATCTACTTTTTTCAATAAATCTGGGATCTTATGGTAAGTTTGAGGTCCAACCACTATATCGACAAAGGGAGCACGCTTTAATATTTCATCACCCTCAGCTTGAGCAACACATCCTGCAACAACTATAGACATCTTTTCGCCAGCTGATTTTTTTTTTGCTTTAATTTTTCTTAGTCTTCCAAGATCTGAGTATACTTTCTCACCTGCTTTCTCACGGATATGGCATGTATTCAGAATAACTAAATCAGCATCACTAGGGTTATCAATTGACGAATATCCGCTTTTACTCAAAATTTCTAACATTTTATCTGAGTCGTATACGTTCATTTGACAACCAAAGGTTTTTATAAATATATTTTTATTCAATTGACTTATCTCATTACATAATGCTTTAAAAATACTTTTTTATAACTATTTTATTCATTCTAGTCGACCAGAAATTGCTTTTG
The DNA here is from genome assembly GCA_002722055.1 of Rhodospirillaceae bacterium. Lineage (GTDB taxonomy): Bacteria > Pseudomonadota > Alphaproteobacteria > SHVP01 > SHVP01. The sequence continues at coordinate 496,230 of PBKD01000014.1, forward strand.
ATAAACCATTTGATATTACTTCTTCACAGTGTTCAGATAATTCTTTTCTTGAATTAAATGTTCCTATGGTTTGGGGTTCATGAAAAATAATTACAGACTCTGCAGGCCCAGCCAAAAGCAAATTTAAAATATGTGATATTAAACTCATTTCACCAAACCATGCAAATAAAGGTCTTTCACTAAGACCAGCTGGAAGACCATTTACCCCAGTGTATGCAATTGTTATGGGTTGAATGGTTATTTGATAATCTGCTTGATTTAATTCTGCAAGCGAAAATAAACTAGACTTAAATGGTAAAACTTTTTTCCCATCACTACTGGTTCCTTCAGGAAATAAAAGCAAATTATCACCAACTAATAACCTACTAGCCATTATTTTTTTCTGAGCTATTAGGTCTTTGATAGATCTCTCTATAAATACTGTTCTTTGAAGCTTAGCAAGTAAGCCAAAAAAAGGCCAATCTTTCACCTCTCTTTTTGCAATAAAACTTACTTTTAAAGAGGAACTAATTACTAAAATATCTAGCCATGAAATATGATTAGAGACAATTAATAGAGGTTTTTCTGATGTACATTTTCCATATTTAATTACTTTTAGACTAATTAATCGTATAACAAACTTATGATAATGGTGAGGAATAAAACCAGGTTTGATGTTTAAGGCTACAGATATAAATTGAAAAATGATTAAAATCAGCGTTACTAAAAAAAATATTGTAAGGATCAAGATCAGTCTTATGAAGCTCATAGAAATAAAAACCTATCAACTAAATAATGACTAACATTATTTATCTTGATCTTTTGGAACACCATATAACTCAAGTCTATGATCTACTAATTTATAGCCTAGTTTATCTGCTATTATTTTCTGAAGTTCTTCTATTTCTTCATCTCTGAATTCGATTACTTGTCCCGTTTTTAAATTTATTAAGTGATCATGATGCTCTTCTGGAATTATTTCATATCTAGCCCTAGTTCCGCCAAAATCTGAACTGCTGATTATACCCGCATCCTGAAATAATCTCACAGTTCTATAAACAGTAGCAATTGAGATTTCCGGGTCAATAGTAATTGCTCTTTCATGTAGTTTTTCAACATCTGGATGATCATTTGATTCTGAAATAACCTTAGCTATAGTCCTCCTTTGACCAGTCATTCTTAAACCTTTATCAACACAAATTTTTTCAATAGTCTGAGCCATTTGCTCTATTTAACCTCTTAAATTAAGAATAGATATGTTTAAATTTATATATATTAACTATAATATACCAAAAAACTTTTTAGGATTCTATATGTGCGATAAAAATAAATTTTTTATTGATGTAACCAAGGAAATCTGCCCAATTACATTTGTAAAAGTTAAGATTAAACTCGAATCTATGCCACCAGGTAAAAATTTAGATGTTAAATGCAAAGGTAAAGAGGCTTTTGATAATATTTGTAAATCAGTTTTAAATAGCGGTCATCATATCTCATCAAAAAAACCCTCCCTTAATTTTGAAAATAATATAATTAGTATTAAGAAGATATAGTTTTTTTTTTCATAATATACGCATCTTCTTTTTTTCCATGATTTTTCTTATAGTATCCTTCTCTAACATTTAATATTTTAAATCCTAACTTTACATATAAATTTATTGCATATGTATTTTGAGTTGATACTTCTAGAAAAATATTTTCTTTATTATTATTTTTGTATATTTCTATTATATTCTTAAGTATATAATAACCAAATCCTTGTTTTCTAAAACTTTCTTTTATTCCAAAATTAACTATTTCTACTTCATTCTCTACAGTTGAAAATATTCCAATTCCTATTGAGACCTTATGTTCATTATAAAATAAAAATGATTCAATATAGGATAGATTGATATATTTTAAAAAATTTTCTTTAGACAATTTTTCTATAAATATAGTTTTATAGATTTGATAAAGTAATATTTTTTTTTCTAAATTATGAGTTTTTTCCAAATAGAATTCTTTTTTCATATATAACTATGTATTCAAATATATAGGATCACAACCGTAGTAATTTGTAATTGTATTATTTTCAACTAAATCATTCAAAATATAAGAAATTAAAGTTGAGGGTAAAAATTTACTTGAATTATTCTCATACAAAATTATTTGATAATTCTCAATAAGTTTCTTGATATCACTTATCAAGTTACCGGTAACTGTACACTTATTTACTGAGAGAAAGTCCATCAAATCCATTAAATTTAATTTCGTGGGAGTATTTTTAGGGCTTCCTAAATGAGAAAAATACTGAAAATATATTTCTTTACCTCTTGCTTTATTTATAACAATTATATCCCTGTTATTGTCAGTATTTATTCTTGCTTCATAGGCTAAAATCTGAAGTGAACTTACTCCTACTATTGGTTTTTTTAGAGATAATGCTAGTCCCTTAGCAACCGAAATGCCCACTCTTACTCCAGTATAGCTTCCAGGCCCCCTTGAAATACCAATTAAATCTATATCATGGAATTGAATTTTTGCTTTTTTAACTTGTTCTTGTAAAATAGGAATTATTACTTCTGAAGACCCATGATCTTGGAATAATATTGTTTCAGATAGAACTTTCCTATTTCTTGATATAGTTAAAGAACATGAGTTAAGAGAAGTATCAAAAGCTAGAATTAACATAATTTAATGGTATGTTGTATTTATTATGAAATTAATTGAAATTTTACCTGATCAACAAAATATTTTAATTTCCTTAGCATATGCAAGTAATAATAACTTCATTGGTAAAAAAATATATAAAAAAGAAAAATCTTTTCTAAGGCAAGAGGCAATTTTGGCTCTAAATAAGACAATACATATAGCAAGTAAAATGGAACTTAAAATTAAAATTTTTGATACTTTCCGCCCGGTAGAAGCCCAACAAATAATGTGGGACTTTAACCCAGATCCTAAATATATTGCCGATCCAAAATTAGGTTCTCCTCATTCTAGAGGAGTAGCGATAGACCTAACATTATGCACTAAAGATAATGTCGAACTTGATATGGGGACTCCATTTGATAGCTTTAGCGAGAAATCTCATCACGATTGGTTGGATTTTGACCATGATATTATTAAAAATAGAAGCTTACTTCTAGGCATTATGACTTTATCTGGTTGGGATTTTTACAACAATGAGTGGTGGCATTACCAACTGTTTGAACCAAAAAAATACCCACTTCTAACTGATAAAGCAGCAGGAACGAACTTAATATGAATAAAACTATAATTTTTTTTCCTTTAATTATACTATTATTTCAAATTTTTTTAACCCAGAAAGCTTTTTCTGACAACTATAGTAGTTCTGCCTCTATTCTTTTATATCATCGATTTGGTGAAGATAGTTATCCAAGTACAAGTTTAAGTATTGAACAACTTGAAAAGCACATAGAAATTCTTTCAAAACCCGAATACAACGTAATGCGTTTAGAAAATGTAGCCTCTGCTATTACTAGAGGTGAAAGCCTACCTGATAAAACTGTAGCTATATCTATCGATGATGCATTTAAATCTGTATATACAGTTGCATGGCCAAGATTAAAAGAAGCAAACCTTCCGTTTACTGTTTTTGTAAGCACAGAAACTATTGATAAAAAATATACAAGTATGATGAGTTGGGATCAGATTAAAGAATTATATAAATCAGGAGTTACTATAGGTAACCATTTATCCTCTCATGAAAGCATGATTCAACTTGATTCTAATACATGGAAAAATAAGATAGATTTTGCACAAAAAAGGCTCACAGAAATTTTAGGTGAGGAACCATCTTTATTTGCCTATCCTTATGGTGAAGCGAATAATGAGATGAAATCTTTTTTAAGAGAAAGAGGTTATGCTGCAGCTTTTGGTCAGCATTCAGGTGTTGCTTCAGAGTATTTAGATCCTTTTTTTCTACCAAGGTTTTCTTTTAATGAAAAATATGGTGGTTTAGATAGACTGAAACTGGCAATTAATGCATTGCCCATTCCTATAAAAGATATAACTCCAAAAAAAATAATTATTGAAAATAATCCACCATTCTTAGGATTTACAGTAATTGATAATGCATTAAACCTTAGCAGACTTCAATGCTTTGGATCTAGACAAAACAAACCTTCAATAATTGAAATACTACCTGCGAAAAGAGTCGAGATTAGGTTTCAAGAAAAATTCAAGAGGGGACGGAACAGAGTTAACTGTACTCTACCTTCAAAAAATAATAGATGGCACTGGGTTGGTTTCCAGCTAATATCTAAAAGTAGTCCCTAAATCCAACTTTATCAAATCTTTGCAAATTATTTGAAAGTATTATTGATTTGACTAATTTGACATAGTCTTTTCTTTTTACAGAATAATTGTCCAGAGTATCCGCTAGAGAGAAAATATCTAAGTTTTTATTTTTATTCATTTTTTCTCTTTGATTTCTAAACTTTCTATATGCTCTATGATAATTTAAATTAAAGATATACTGCTCTACAGATTGTTCTAATTTGTCAAAAGATCTAATCTCATGGTATTGACCGGGAGATCTATTTAAAGGGACCAACCCAGTCCCACTTTTATAAGTCCACTGGCCAAACACAGCATTACCATTTTTTGCAAACCTAGAAGTTCCCCAACCTGATTCAATTATCGATTGAGCCAGCGCTAAAGATGGTGGAATAGTATTATGTCTATTTAATAAACTTTTAAAATCATATAACTTTAAGTCATATTGATTAAATTTATCTATTAACCAAATTTTTTGAGTTAATGTGATTTTTACTCCCTTTCTTTTTTTATTTTCCAAAGACAAAATAAAAGTTCTATCATTTTCTATTTTTTCATTAGCCTGAAGAATTAAGGGTAAAAGAATTTTAATAAATAAACTCTTCTTTAGATCTACTGACTGAACTTTATCAATATCAAATGGCAATCTTGAGACATATATTCTTGGCACAGAGTCTTTACTTTTTATTATATTATCTAGCTCAAAATTAATTTTTTTAAAGGTTTTAATTAAATCAGATGAGGAACGAATAAATACAGCAAACTCGTTAGAGTGGTTAATTTTAAATAAATCTGGACCAATGGCTGGAGAAACAAAATCAGATTGGTTTTTTATTTTTCCTCTCATAATGGTTGCAGAGTGAGTTACTAAAGATGGAAAAATGAAATGGGATATAAATATAACCCCCAATATAGCAAATGTTAAATTTCTAATACGCTTACGATTTATAATTTTATATTCCATAATGCCAAAAAATTCCTAAATCTTATTTGTATAGCCATCATTAACGTACTTAATGGTTAAAATTAAATTAACCATATTTATACTACAAATTGGGTTTTATCTGTTATATAGCACAATATAGAGTGTGTAACTATAAAATTGACCATATAATCTCTAAGGGATTGATTATTATTAATTTTTTCTGAGAAAAACTTATTTTCCTAGAATAGACTATAAAACATAAATATGTTTGTTTTGGAACTATTCAACCATCAAAAAAACGAATTTTTTATGATAACTCATCTATTTGACCATCAGTTAAGTCTCCAGGAACAACAGTAACAGGTATTCTAATACCTGATGATCTTCCTACTAGCTGAGAAACTAAAGGACCTGGACCATCTGACCCTGAAGCAGAACCTAGAACAAGTATTTTAATATCTAGATTTTTATCAATTAGATCCATAATTACTTTATCAGTTTTACCCTCAATAATTAAAGATTCTGATTCAATACCCCATTGATCTTTAATTTCATTACATAACCTTGAAAGTAAATCTTTTGCATCATCCTTCGCCTCTTGTCTCATTCTTTCTTCTACAGCTAACCAGTGCTGAAAGTCTGCCGGATAAATTACTCTCAACATTAAGACTATACCTTGAGTTCTAGATGCTCTTCTGCAAGCAAAACGAAGCGATTTCCTACATTCAGGAGTATCATCAACAATCACTAAGAGCTTTCTTTTGTTTTCAGTAATAACCACTTTTTACACCTTAAATGAAAATCATTTAAACATTTTTTGTTAAGTTAGAAAACCAACAATATTTTTTACTTCTTTTAAAACTGGCCTTGAGATCTCCTCAGCCTTATAAGCTCCCTCTTTCAAAATTTTATTTAACTCATCTTTGTTATTTAATAATTCTTTTATTTCCGCTCCTACTGGCTGGAGCTCTTTAATAATACATTCAGTAAGATCATCTTTCAAAACAGAAAAAGTACCTCCACCATAATCTTTAACAATTTCGTCCTGTGTTTTACCCATTAAGGCAGCAAAAATACCAATTAAATTTTTTGCTTCTAATCTATTTGAAAGTTCAGAGGGGGAATCCGGAACAGGAAGAGAATCGGTTTTTGCCTTTTTAATTTTAGCAGAAATCTTCTCAGGAGAGTCTGTTAAATTTATTCTAGAAAAGTCTGAGTTATCTGATTTACTCATTTTCTTTGAACCATCTCGTAAGTTCATTACTCTGGTAGCTTCTCCAATAATTAGTGGCTCAACTAAAGGAAAATAATCAATATTATAATTATCATTAAAAGAAGCCGCTATATCTCTTGTTAATTCAAGGTGTTGCTTTTGATCATCTCCAACAGGAACATGAGTTGCTTTATAAGCAAGTATATCTGCTGCCATTAAATTTGGGTATACATATAAACCAGCAGATGCTTTTTCTTTGTTTTTGCCTGCTTTATCCTTAAATTGAGTCATACGATTTAACCAACCAATTTTTGCTGTACAATTAAATATCCAAGCAAGTTCAGCGTGCATTGCCACCCTACTTTGATTAAATAATATTGAATTATTAATATCTATACCCGATGCAATTAAAATAGAAGCTACTTCAAATATGTTATCATTTAATTCTTCTGGATTCTGAAATGTTGTAATTGCATGCATATCAACAACACAGTAAATACATTCATATGAAGACTGAAGATCAACCCAATTTCGAACAGCACCTAGATAATTACCTAGATGGAGATTACCAGTTGGTTGTATACCAGAGAAAATTCTTTCCACTTACCTATTCCTTATAAACTAACTCGACTTATTTATTTTTGATTTTAAATCTATAAAGCTAATTGTATTTAATAACTTTGAAGTTAACATATATACTAATAGTCCAGATAAAACTAATAAAATTAATATAGAAATTTTATTAAAATATTGCATATTATTATTAATAATGAAGGTTTCTATAAATATAAGAAATATTACCATTAACACAGAAGATAATAATATTTTTAAGATTGTTTTAATTAAGACAAAATCTGGAACCCACCAAGATTTATACAATAAAATTATAAATAATAATATCACGTTAAACCAGGCACTTATTGCAGTAGCCATTGCTAAGCCTATGTGTTGATAATATTGAATTAAAAAATAATTTAATATCACATTTAAAGTAACTGAAAGGACTGCGATTGTTACAGGTATGGTTGTATTTTTTCTAGAAAAGAATGATACAGAAAGAATTTTCAACAATATATAAGCTGGTAAGCCACAAGCATAAGCTGTTAAAGCTTGTGATGTTAAAAATGAGTCATTAAATAAAAAAGCACCTCTTTCAAAAAGAGGCCTAATTATTTCTTGAGAGAAGAATATGAATGAAAACATAGCAGGTATTCCAAAAAAAAGCCCTATTTCTATTGCTCTGTTTTGTAAGTTAACAGCTTCCTTTTCTTTATTAGTAATTATTTTTTGAGATAGTATAGGCAATAAGGCCGTGCTTAGAGCGACACCAATAATACCCAGGGGTAATTGATTAACCCTGTCTGCGAAATATAAGAATGATATAGAGCCTTTAGGAAGTAAAGATGCAAAGATTATATCGGTTAATAAATTAATCTGCACTACACTTGCTCCAATTACACCTGGTAAAAATAATTTAAAAAATTCTATATGTTTTTTTGAATAAGAAGGTAATGTCAGAAAAATTCTGATATTTAGCTTATGTAGAGGAAAAAAAAGCCATAAGAGTTGAAATATTCCAGCTAAAGTTACTGCAATTGCAATAACTTCTCCTGAATTTTTATTAAAATAATTTGTTAAAGAAATCCCAAAGATCAACACAACATTTAGAATTATTGGAGTGAAAGCTACTGATGCAAATTTTCCCAATGAATTTATTACACCAGAAAATAGAGTAACTAAACTTATTAAAATAAGATATGGAAAAGTTAATCTACTGAGTTTTATAGTTAGTTCGGACTGCTCCCCTCCAGGTAGATAGCCAGGAGCAAAAATTAATATTATTGAAGGCATGAAAACTTGCGCTAATATAACAAAAATTATAGTAACTAAAAGTAATAGGGATAATATTCTTTCAGCAAATATAATTGCTTTTCTCTGCCCATCAACTTTTAATATTTCTGAAAATATTGGTATGAATGCAGCATTGAATGCTCCCTCTGCAAATATTCTTCTAAAAAAATTTGGTAATTTAAAAGCAACTAAAAATGCATCACTTGTGATACCAACACCGATAAAACTTGCCAATAGAAGATCACGTATAAAACCAAGAACTCTACTTATAAAAGTAAAAAAACTTATTGAAAAAAATGCTTTTTTAATAATCAAAAATTTCTAACCCTTATAATTATATTTACTATATTAAAAAAATATATTGATTATAATTAACATATTTTAAAAACAAAAATTAGAATTTTATGAAAAATAGTTCAAATAAATCAACTACTCTTCTTATCATAGCACTAAGCATGCTAACTGCTTTTGCACCGTTGTCAGTTGACATGTATTTACCTAGCTTACCTATGTTAGCTAAAATATATGACGTTAATGAGGCAACTATTCAGCTAACTCTTAGCAGTTTTCTTTTTGGCTTTGCTGTAGCTCAGTTAATTCATGGCCCTTTATCTGATAGATGGGGCAGAAAACCGGTAATTTTTTTGGGCATAACAATATATATAATTGCGTCTTTGGGGGTGATTTTTTCTTCAAAAGTTGAAGCCATGATATTTTTTAGATTTTTTCAAGCTTTTGGAGGCTCTGCTGGACCGGTTATTGCCAGGGCTATAGTTAGGGATACCTTTAGTAAAGATAAGTCTTCGCAAATATTGTCAATACTTTTCTTAGTAATGAGTATGGCACCTTTGCTTGCACCCTTAATTGGAGGACAAATTTTATATTTTTTTGGCTGGAAGTATATTTTTATAACTTTAATTATATTTTCATTTATCTGCTTGATACTTACTTTTGGAATAAGGGAGTCTCTACCAAAAACTTCTCGGTCGAAAATAGGTTTTTTTAGTATTTTAATAATTTATAAAAATCTATTATTACATAAAAAATTTATAGGATATACATTATGTATGAGTTTTGGGTTTTCTGGTATGTTCGCATATATATCTGGATCTCCTTTCTTTATAATTGATTATTTAAATTTTTCTCCTCAACTTTTTGGTTTTTTCTTTTTTATAAATGTTCTCTTTCTAATTATTGGATCAACAATAAATGCGCTATTTGTTAATAAATATGGTAGCGAAAAAATGCTATTTATAGGAATATCACTTTCAGCAATTTTTGGCATATTTATTTTTCTAAATATTTTAATTTATCCCAAACTAAATTATACAATAATTTTTTTTATAACTTTGTTTATGCCTTCAGTAACAATTACAGGAGCTAATGCAACTGCAGCAGCGTTAAATTTATTTCCAAAAAACATAGGTTCAGCAGCCGCCGCAATAGGAGCTGTGCAATTTATGATAGGAGGTATATCTGGTTACGTTGTTGGAGAACTATACTTTTTTACATTTTATTCAATGGCAATTGTGATAGGTATTTCAGGCTTATTAAGTTTTTTCTCATATATCTTTATACTACGCCGCATTAGTTTGAATTTTTTTTCTAGATAAATTATTTTTATTAGTATCGATTTTTTCCTTTAAAAAATTAATTATTTTGTTTATTTTTCTTTTGTTAGTAACTTTTAATCCAAAAATATCTTTTACATAAAATACATCAACTGCTCTCTGACCATAAGTAGAAATATGAGCACTACTAATTTGTAATTCTAAGTTTGCAAGGCTTTCTGTGACCTCATAAAGAAGACCCCGCTTGTCATGAGTAGTCACCTCTAGAACAGTATGAAAATTACTAATATTATTATTTATAGATATTTTTGTTTCTATCTCAAAATAATTATTATTTTGTTCTAAACTTAACTTTTTATTATTATATTCATTTACCAGCCAGTTTTTATCTTTAAGGGAATTCTCTATATATCTAAATATTTTTTCTAAATCTGCGTATTCAGAGTAAGGCAAGCTTATTGAATTTTGCACCCAAAAAGTATCTAATGCCATTCCATGCTTTGTGGTGCTTACTTTTGCATCAAGAACAATGGCTCCTGCAAGAGTTATAGAACCAGCAAGACTAGAGAAAAGGCCTGGGTGATCTGGAGCATATACGTTAATTTCTGTTACAGCGTTTATTATATCATTATGCCAATCAATTTTTAAAACCTGATTTAAAAAATTTTGATTTTTTAAAATATTTGCGTGTCGTATTTGACTTGATAAATCATTTGATAGCCAGTATGTATCATAATGAAGATTAACAAATTTTTTAAAATCTTCTTTAGACCATCCCTTTAAATTACTTTTTAGTTTATTAATAGCTATATTTTTTCTCTTATTTAGTGGTGTCTCTACTAAACCGTCCATCAGATCATATGTAGATAGATATAAATTTTTTATAAGCTGACCTTTCCATGCATTCCAAGTATTTGGTCCAACAGCTGAAATATCTGAAATTGTGAGTAAAAGCAGCATGTCCAATCGTTCTTTTTTTCCAACAAATTCAGCAAAGTCTTCTATTGTTTTTAAATCCCCTAAATCTCTTTTGAATGCTGTATGGCTCATAATCAAGTGCCACCTAACTAACCAAGCAACTTCGTTCACTTCATCTTCATCAAGGCCAAATCTCGGACATAAGTCTCGTGCAATTTGTTCTCCTATCTTTGAATGATCACCTGATTGGCCTTTAGCTATATCATGAAGAAAAACTGAAAAGTACAAAACACGACGAGAAGTAATATTTTTTATTATTGCACTGGCTAACCTATGGTCATTATTTAGTTCACCTGATTCTATTTTATTTAAAATACCTATAGCTCTGATGGTATGTTCATCAACAGTGTAAAAGTGATACATATCGTGTTGAGTTTGCGCAACAACTCTTCCAAATTGCGGAATAAACCTTCCAAGTAATCCGGATTCATTCATTTTTCTTAGGGTTTTTTCTGGGTTTTTTTTAGAAACTAATATTTGTAAAAAAATAGAATTGGACTCGTTATCTTTTCTTAATTTGTATATTCTATATAAATTTCTAATTAAAATTGTAGTTGCTTTTGGATGTATTTCGATATCATAAGATTGTGATATAGCAAATAATTTTATAATATTTTCTGGTTTATTAAAAAAACGATCTTCATTAATTATTGTTATTCTATCTTGGTATTCTGCAAAAATGTCGTTATTTTTTTTTAAAATAGTATCGATTTTTTTAGTTAATTTTTTTTTAAAAAGATTTTTTTCGGAATCTATATTAGAAAAAAAAATTCGCGATAAAGAACCTACTTCATTAGCTGTCAAATAGTATCTTTTCATAAATCTTTCAACAGAATTATTTGATTTCGTAGTTCTATAATTTAGTTTTTTACTTATCTCTATCTGATGATTAAAAGTAAGCCTTTCTTCTGCATAACCTGATAAATAGTGCAACCAAAACCTTACAGTCCATAAAAAAGTTTTAGATTTTTTATATTTGTTAATCTCATTATTTGTAAAAAAACTTGAATTAAAAAATTGATCAATATTTTCTATATTATTTGAATATTTAGCAGCCCAAAAAATAGTCTGAATATCTCTCAACCCCCCTTTTCCTTCTTTAATATTAGGTTCAACTATATACCTTGATTCACCAAATTTTTTGTGTCTTATATTTTTTTCAATTAATTTAGAATTAACAAAAGAATTCTTGTCATTCAAGACTACTTCTTCATAATATCTTTTTCTTAATTTATCATAAAGTTTTCTATCACCGCAGATATACCTCGACTCAAGAATGCTTGTTTTAGTAAAAATATCGTTTTTAGAAATTTTTATGCAATCATTAATTGTTCTAACAGATTGACCTAATTTAAAACCAAGATCCCATAAAGAGTACAGTATGTATTCAACTACTTGTTCACACCAGAAGGTAAGCTTGTATGGATGTAAGAATATCAAATCTATATCAGAGTAGGGTGCCATTTCTGACCTCCCGTATCCTCCAGTAGCAATTAATGCTAGTCTTTCTGATTTTGTAGGGTTTGTTGCTCTATATATATGGAGTGTTCCAATCTCAAATAGTGTCCTTAAAACCTGGTCTATTAGAAAAGAATTTAGGTTTGCAGCTTGCATACCATTTTGATTTTTTTCAAATCTTTTTCTTATTTCTTTTTTTCCTACTTTTATTTCCTCTGCAAGTAATCTTAAAATTAATCTCTGAGAAGTTTCAGATTTCAAATTTTTTTCTTTAGCTATCAGTGAAATCTTTGTAGCAAGTTTTTTTCTATTAATTATGTTTCTTTGGTCAAGTAATAATTTAGGCATTTTTATAAATTGATACTAATTTATTAACTAATCAATCATATTTTTGATTTAATTTTTTTTTTATTTGATTTAAGTGTACAATACAAATCAAATGAACGCGGAGAGCCAGATATGAATGAAAATATCAAAAATTCAAGTAGTGTTATTCCTTTTCTACTTCTTGTTTTAGGGGCTATAATTTACGGAAGTTTTTTTTCTGCTCAAAGTATAGCTTTAAAACTTGGTGTTTCCCCACTTGGATTAGCTTTTTGGCAAGGATTTCTTGGTGCAATTATTCTTATATTCTTTTCCTTATTATTCAGAGAAATGCCTAAATTTTCATGGGACCACGTAAGGTTATATAGCTCAATATCCCTTTTTGCCTTTTCTATTCCCCTTATAGCTGTTAGTTTCGCTGCTCCTCACGTGCCTCCTGGAATATTGGGCTTAATAGTAACCTTAGTACCATCACTAACCTATTTATTTGCATTCCTTGCAAAGCTTGAGAAATTTAATTGGCTTTCAACTAGTGGTTTAGCCTTTGGGCTTGCTGGTGTAGTTATTATTGTTTTTTCAACAAACAGTATTGAAGGTTCCTTTTCAGGTACATGGTTTATTATTGCATTAATAGCTCCACTGGGATATGCAGCTAGTAATACTGCTGTAGCATTAATTAGACCTGCCGAAGCAACTACCATTCAGTTGTCAACTGGGGTGTTATGCTTTTCAGTTCCTATCTTACTGATTCCAATGCTTTTTGTTGATGGATTTTATTTTTTTAAAAATACTGATTATCAGGGTTTTTCTGCTGTTTTATGGGCAGGAATCACAAATATTGTTATATTCATCACATTATTTGAAGTAATTTACAGACGTGGACCAGTTTTTTTCTCGCAGTTTAATTATATTACTCCAGCAGCAGCTTTATTATGGGCATATTTAATATTTAGCGAGAATATTCCTTTTATTGTTTGGTTTGCAATCATATTAATGATTATTGGACTATATCTAGCTAACAGAGGAACAGCACTAAGCCTTCAAAAAGGGAAATAGAATGAAATCTCTAAGAATAGCCTGGATCTTACTTCTAGGAGGTGCTTCAATTTATGGAGGTATTTTTTCTGCAAACAAATTAGTTTCAGAAGCTGGAGTTCCATTTATTGCATACACATTTTGGCAAGCGTTAATTGGTGGATTGATGTTATTGGTGGTGGGAATTATAACAAATAATCTTCCTAAATTAACATCAGAACATATCATTTCATATATAATAACAGCACTTCTCGGCATTGTGATCCCTATTCTTATCCTTACTTTCATTGGTAACAGACTACCTGCTAGTATAATTGCACTTGCATATACTCTTATTCCGGGAATGACATTTATATTTGCTGTCATTCTTCGCTTAGATAAACCACGCTGGCTTTCGATTGGAGGACTTGTTTTTGGATTGATTGGTGTTTCTGTTTTGTTGCTTCCAAAAGGAACGTTACCAGCAAATAACTCAGTACTTTGGGTGCTGCTTGCTCTCGTTATGCCTGTGCTTTTTGCTACTAATAATGTTTACATTGCTAAAGTTAAACCTCCAAAAGCTAATGCTTTAATGCTTTCAACAGGCCTTTTGTTAACTGCTGCAGTTGTAACCTTCCCAATTATGCTGGCAAGCGATGGAATATATCTTTTTTGGCAAACATCCAGCAGCACTACATGGATAATAATTTGGACGGGCTGTATAAACATGGTTAGTTTTTTCTGTATGTTTGAAATAATACGCCGTGCGGGAGCAATCTTTTTTGGTCAGTATAACTACGTTATTGTTATATCAGGAATTGTTTGGTCAATTCTTATTTTTAATGAAATACTTTCTTTTTGGTTTTGGATAGCTCTGGCTTCTATGCTTATAGGACTGTACCTTAGCAATGCTGGGACAAATCAAAGCATCAGAGAGCTTTCGAAAAAATCATCGCAATAGTACAATACTTGATATGACCAACCAAAAAATAAAAAATATTACAAAGGGTTATTTCATTTTAATGGAAATTTTGAGTGCCAATGCTTTGCAATATCAATTCTTCGACACAACCATACATTTTCATGTTTTGACAAGTATTCCAAGAACTTGATAATTGCCATTGCACGCCCAGGCCTACCGGCCAAACGACAGTGCAGCCCTATAGAAAGCATTTTCGGTGAACCACTTTTACCTTCGGCATACAATAAATCAAAACTATCTTTAAGATATGAAAAAAATTGATCACCTGAATTAAAACCCTGTGGAGTAGCAAAGCGCATATCATTTGCATCTAATGTATACGGAATAATTAAAAGATCGTCATTGTACCAATAAGGAAGGTCATCAGCATACGAATCTGCAGCATAAAGAAATCCACCTTCAGCCGATACCAAATCAAGAGTATTCATTGAGCTTCGACCTGTATACCAACCAAATGGGCGTTCTCCTGTAACTTCTGTGTGAATTTTTATTGCCTGATGCATATGTGAACGTTCTTTATCTATTGAAAAATCTTTATAATCAATCCACCTTAAACCATGGGAAGCTATTTCCCATTTGGCCTCTTTCATAGCTGATACAACTTCTTTATTTTTTTCAAGAGCTGTTGCAACTCCGTAAACCGTAACAGGTACTTTGTTTTCAGAAAATATTCTAAACAATCTCCAAAAACCTGCTCTAGAACCATATTCATAAATCGATTCCATATTTGCATGACGCATGCCTTCCCATGGTTCAGCTGTTACAATTTCAGATAGAAAGGCTTCTGAAGCTGAGTCACCATGCAAAATATTGTTTTCACTACCCTCTTCATAATTTATCACAAACTGGACAGCTACATACGAATTTCCAGGCCATTTAGGATCTGGTGTTTTTTTTCCATAACCTATTAAATCTCTTGGATAAGTATCGTTTTGTGAACCTTTGTTCATTGTTCTTGCTCCATTTACATTGCTATACTGCAAATGAGTTCTTATGATAAATACTGCTAATTAAAACTATATATAATTTATCTTTTCTAACTATCTAATACAACAGAAGCGATAACTCTAGAAATTATTTCTGTTGATTTAATTAATTCTGTTTCACTAATATTTTCATCCTTACCATTTATACCCGCTGCAATAATATCTATATTTCCTGGACCATATCCAACTGTAGGAATTTTATAAGACCCAAACCAACGAGCATCTGTATAAATAGGAAGCCCTAGAATTGGAATATCAGAATCCAAAACAATAGCAGCTTCTTTTTTTATGATTTTTGCCCATTCTAATTGAGACTTTGTTGCACAAAGAGGTTGAGCTACGCGCACAATCTCAAAATCAATTTTTACTTCTTGATTATTTTTAAAGGTCTTAATCAATTTTTCTAATTCAGAAATAGCCTTATCTGTACTCTCATCTGGCAAAGTCCTTCGATCTAACCATATCTCAATATCTCCAGGAGCCATTCCAAAATAATTGCCACCTTGAAACCGGGTAATATTAATTCTAGATGTTAAATTTTCATGCGATTTAGATTTAATTCGTCTCAAATTATTATCTAAATCTAATAATTGATTTGAAAAAGCAACAGCAACACGCATAGCCTCCTGATCAGTTTTTATAAAAGCCTGATGACAGGCTAAACCGCTAATTTTAATTTTAGATAAAACACAACCACACTGCTCTGTGATTACTGCCTTTGTAAAACCTGGGCAAATAACTCGCTTTGGACGTAAATTCATTTCTTCTAGTAAATATGCAGGACCATTATCACCTCCTGAACCTTCATCAGCTGTTATGGCCAAAAGAACCGAGCAATTTGTTTTGCTTGAAAAAATATTTTTTGTAACTGCTCCAGCGTATGTATAAGCAGCAACATCCGATTTTCCTAAGGCGGCACCACGACCATAAATATTTCCAAACTCTTGATGAGCCTTATAAGGATCCTTTGTCCACCCATCACCTACTGGCGGGGCATCAATGTGAGAGTTTAACAAAAGATCCGGTTCATTTGTCCTTGGACCCAGCCAACCAAGAACAATTGGTATTGCTGTTTTATTGGCTTTCTCTATATTTATAAATTCAGTATCTAAACCAATTTTGGTAAATTCTTCTTCTACTCGCTTAGCTCCAAGCATGCAGTCTCCTGGTGGGTTTTCAGTTTTAATTTTTAGTAAATCTGAAAAAAACCCGACTAAATTATTTTTTTCTTCGAAAACTGATTGAGCCAAATTAGAATTTCCATATTTTTTTTTATTTTTTTGTTTTTCAAACTTAACAGACATTAATTTTTCCATGTATTATAAAAAAACAATTTGTTTATTGTATCGTAAAAATTATATAATCCAAGTTAAACAATTTTTTTATTTTTTGGGGGGAAATTATGGCACTAGATGATAAAGTGAGAAATGCTCTTGATACTATATTTGCTGCAGATTCAGAGCTTTATGCTGATAGAGGTTGGAATACACGCAACGGTTTTGGGAAAAATCCGGTATTACTAAATATAGATCTTGCAAACGCATGGACACGCCCAGGTTACAAGTTTTCTTGTAATGATATGGATGAATTAATTATCCCAGGTGTACAAAGTCTATTAAAAGCATGTCGCTCCAAAAAAATTCCCATAATATATACTACCACAGGATTTTGTAGTGCTTTTGATATGGGGGCGTTCCCAGTAAAAGCGCCATCCTGGAATGATCTTATTCTCGGCACTCCTGCTTGTGAGATTGATGAACGCGTTGCGCCTATATCTGGCACTGATACTTTAATTGTAAAAAAAAGACCCAGCGCATTTGCAGGAACTCATTTAGGAGGTATTTTGCGTGCTGCTAAAATAGATACTTTAATATGCACAGGAGTAACGCTTGCTGGATGTGTTCGGCACACCGTAGAAGATGCTTTGGGAGAAGGATTCCGAACTGTTGTAGTGCGCGAATGTGTTGGAGATAGAGCGCCTGCAGCTGTTGAGTGGAATTTATTTGATATTGATATGAAATACGCAGATGTAGAACCCCTTTCAAAAGTTCTTGACTACATTGAAAAGTTTGAACCTTCTAGCTCAAGTATAACTTAAGAATGAAATATAGACTTGGAGTAGACGTCGGAGGGACGTTTACAGATTTAATTTTATTCAATGAAAATGACTCCACTAATGGTAAGGTATTCTCTGTTAAGCTTCCATCAACACCTGAAGATCCATCAATAGGTGTTATAGATGGAATAAGAAGAATATGTAAAAAAGCAAATGTTCAAGTTAACGATAGCATTCACATTATGCACGGCACTACAGTTGCTACTAACGCTATTCTAACGGGCAATGGAGCACGAGTTGGTCTAGTTACATCCACAGGTTATAAATATGTTCTCCAAATAGCACGTTCCTTCATCCCGGGTGGACTTGGTGCATGGGTAATTTTTAATAAATCACCTCCATTAGCGCCTCTGAGCCTGACAGTCGAAGCAGATGAACGAATTGATGATAGGGGAAATATTCTTCAACCTCTTGACGAAAATAAGCTTCGAATTTCTCTAAAAAATTTAAATAAAAAAAATATAGAAGCTCTAACAATTTCATTTATAAATGCATACGCTAATGACGTTCACGAAAAAATTGCTGAGCGAATTGCTAAAGAAGAACTTCCTGATATTCCTATATCAATATCATCTTATGTGAACCCCGAAATACAAGAATATGAAAGAACAATTACAACTGTTTGTAATTCTTTTGTGAGACCAATAGTATCTAAATATGTACGTAACCTTAACAGCAAAATTAAAACATTCTCAAAAGATGTCAAATTACACATACTGCGTTCAGACGGAGGCTTAACTTCTCCTGCTGGAGCAGAAATGATACCAGTAAACCTATTAATGAGTGGACCCGCTGGTGGTGTTGCTGGTGCTATATGGAATGCCAAAAAAACAAAATATAAAAACTTTTTGACTTTTGATATGGGAGGAACCTCAACAGATGTTTGTGTAGTGAAAGATTTAAATCCTCAAACTCGACGTGAAACAACTGTTGGAGATCTTACGGTAAGAGCATCATCTCTGGATGTCCGTACTGTTGGAGCTGGAGGTGGATCAATAGCTCACGTTCCAGACCTGACTGGAGCCTTAAGAGTTGGACCGCAAAGTGCTGGTGCCTTACCCGGTCCCGCAGGCTACGGCAAGGGTGGCGAAAAACCAACTGTTACAGATGCCAATATAGTGCTCGGCTATTTGCCCGAAACAGCCTATTTAGGTGGGGATATGAAAATTTATAAATCAAAAGCTATTCCGGCTATTCAATCAATTGCTGAAAGTCTTAAATTTAATATAGAGCGTGCAGCTGAAGGTATCTACAATATTGTTAATGAAAGGATGATAGGGGCCCTTCGTTTAATTTCAATTCAACAAGGATATGACCCTCGAGATTTTGCTCTAGTAGCTTTTGGAGGTGCAGGTCCAATTCACGCTAATGCTTTAGCCAATATCCTTGGATCATGGCCAGTAATAGTACCACCTGCCCCAGGTGTTCTCTGTGCTTATGGTGATGCAACAACATATGTAAAAGACGAAGCTTCTCGTACAATCATGAAACGCTTTTCTGAAACAACTAATAATGAGATTTTAGAAATTTTTGACCAACTAATTGAAAAAGCATCAGCAGCATTAGACCTAGAGGACATTCCACGTAACAATCAAACCATTACCCTTGAAGCGGACATTCGTTATACAGGTCAAGTGCTGCATAGAACTGTAACTATAAATAAAGATGTTTTTATTCGAGAAGGATTAAATGGCCTCGGTAAAACCTTCGATGAACTCCATAAACGTCTCTATACTTTTGCCTTAGATACTGAACGTGAAATTATTAACTTGAGAGCTATTGTTGAAGATAAAAGTCTCATATTAGATGCTCCCAAAATTAAGCCTGGCAACTCTGATTCAGAGCATGCGAAAGTAGGGGAACAAAAGACATTTTTTAATGGTGGTTATTGTATTTCAAAAATCTATGACAGATCCAAATTATTATCTGGAAATAAGATACCAGGACCAGCTATACTGATACAACCTGATACTACCACTTTGATTATACCTGAACATATAGGCTATATAGATGAAATTGGAAATATTATAATTCAACCTATGTAAAGAAATAGATAAAATTAATGACTGCAAATTTAATAGAGAGTAATAGTAGTGATTTTCAAGAAGTCGATGTTGACCCTGTAGCCTTAGATATAATTGAAAATGCATTACGAAATGCACGAGAAGAAATGGATGCAGTGCTTTTTCGCACAGCGATGTCTCCAGGTATTCGTGAACAACATGATGAATTTCCAATGATTGCCAACAGAGAAGGCAAAATGATTGTTGGTCAATTTGGTGCATGTATCCATGTTTTTTTGGATTCATATTCTGGAGATATTCGTGAAGGAGATGTTTTTCTAACAAATGACCCTTATGCATGTAATGGCGCCATTAGCCACTCTCCAGACTGGCTTGTTATAATGCCTATTTACAAAGACGGCCGAGTAATTGGCTGGGCTGCAATGTTTGGACATATGACTGACACTGGCGGCCGAAGTCCTGGCAGCATGCCAACTGACGCTCAGCAAATTTTCGAAGAAGGAATTCTTATTCCACCTACAAAAATTTACGACGCTGGCAAACGTAATGAAGAAACTTTAAATTTGATTTTGCGAAATTGTCGAATGCCCGATTGGAACAAAGCAGATCTTGATGCGTTAATTGCTGGTTGTCAGCTTGCGGGCAAGCGCGTTAGAGAGATATCAGAGAGATTTGGTGACAATGTATATTTTTCTTCATTAAAAAAATTGCTTGACCGAACACATGACGCAATGCGTCAAATTATTAACACTACTATTCCTGAAAAAAAACAGTATTTTGAAGACTATCTTGATGACGATGGAATCGGGATGGGCCCTTACAAAATTGCATGCTCAATGTGGCGAGAAGATGGAAAATTAATTCTTGATTTTGAAGGGACTGACCCGCAATCATCTAGCTCAGTAAATTTCTATTGCAATGAAGAAATGACAAAAATGCATTCTGGTGTCTTTTTGATCATGCTTGCCGATCCACAAATCCTATTCAATGATGGTTTTTATGATTTAATGGAAGTTAGAATTCCTAAAGGCACTCTTTTAAACCCTAAATGGCCGGCAGCTCTTTCTTGTAGAACCCATGGTCTAGCAAGATCTATGGACGTTTTAGCGGGTCTATTTGGTCAGGGAAATCCTGACTATTTATGCGCAGCAGGATTTTCTGCAAGTCCACACTTTCTTTACTCAGGATATGATAAACATGGTAAATGGTTTCAGCTTTTTCATATTACCTTCGGAGGAGTTGCTGCAGCACCATCTGGAGACGGTGCTGATGGGCATGGTATGTGGCCTGATTTCATGAATGTACCAAGCGAACACCTGGAATCAATTCTTCCTTTACGAATTGAAACACATGCTATTATTCCTGATTCTGGAGGTCCTGGTTACCATCGCGGTGGTAATGGAGTTCATACGGCATACCGAATTCTCAATAAAGGCCAGATTTCAATTCATGACGATAGATGGTTAACCCACCCCTGGGGTGTTAACGGCGGTCTACCTGCAGCACGTAGTTCTAAATTTCTTGAACGCAGCAATGGTGAAACCAAAACTCTCGGATCAAAATGTGATCGTATAGAAGTTCTGCCTGGGGATATTGTGCACTATCGAACATGGGGAGGCGGAGGCTGGGGAGATCCTTTAACTCGACCCGTTGAAAAAGTTTTATTCGATGTTGAAGCAGGTCTTGTTACCCCTAAGGGCGCAACACGTTATGGTGTTGTCATTGGTCAGGATAATAAAGTGAATATAGATGAAACTAAAACCTTGCGTAATAGTATGAAAAAGGAAAGAGGAACGATCGAATTATTCAATCGCGGCGGCACAGTTGAAGAACTATTAGCCCGGTGTGAATTAGAAACAGGTTTGCCTGCTCCCAATCCTCCAACTTTTCCTCATTGGGTCCAAAAGAAAAATTAAATTTTGAAAACTCCATCTCTCTAAATAATTCTTTGTAAAATTTTTAAACAGTAATTAATTTAAAAAGATACTTTTAAGTTTTTACATCAAATTTCTTCTATAGTTCATTTTTAAAACCAAGTTTAATCAGTAAATGATTATACATGTTAAGTTTTAGTTTAGATTTTACTAGCAGCCTCCATCATAGTCTCTATAATTTTTTGTTTTGGTTTATGTGGTTTAGGATAAGCTTTACGACTATGTGTTAACCCTAAACCAAGCAGACATTCAGCTAACTTATAGGTTAAAGGGCCTGGATTAATTATTGGTACTGGTAAGTTTTTAGAAAGAAATTCATGTGCTTGATGCATCGTGGTTGAACCAAGTAAAATAACTTCTGCACCATCATCTTCTATACATTTCATCGAAGCTTCTAAAAGTTTAGGAAAAACTTCCTCTTCTTTTCCTCCTAGTAAATTCTCAACATCTGGCATAACATTAATTGATCGAATTGACACAAGTCTATCTGCAACTCCATATTCTTGAGCTGCTTTTTTGTAGCCTTGAATCCATCCGTCCCATTGAGTAACGACTGACATTGTATTCCCTAATACTAAGGCTGTCATAAATGAAGCCCTAGCAGGTCCAATGACAGGAATATCAAGTACTGAGCGCATAGCATTCATTCCAGAGTCGCTCATTGTATCTACGCACACAGCATCAAAGCCTTCATTCTGTGCATTAAGACCAACTTCAAATAATGCTAAGTCAGCAATAGCTGAATCATGATAACTATCTAAAAGGTCTGGACCAGCCCTAACCCCTCTAAATTCAAATTCAATATCTGGACCAAACGATACGGTGTCGAGCTGAGCTTGTCGATTACCCAGACCTTTTTCGTCAAAAGCAAAAGGTACTATAACAAGAATTTTAGCCATTATTTTACTCCCTATTTAGCAAATTTATATCTAATGAATATAAACACAATACCACTTCTAAATTTAACTTCCCGGCATTGTTTTATTTTTTATTACGTTGATCTCTACAAGATTCTGTGGCAGCAATATCAATTTCATTATTCTCATCTATCACTACACCGTATACTTCAAATGCATGATCACTAGTATAGTACCCATCAATCACATCCGCTCTTACTTGATCGGTGGGACGTTCAAATGGGTCACCGTAACCTCCTCCTCCTGGGGTATACACAGCAATACAATCACCTGCTTTGATCCTTTTCGCAGATACTTTAGCAGGCCAACTTTCAATGGAATCAGATTTATCAATATTCCATTTTTCAAGTTTGCCTACAGTACCTTGTTCTCCACCCAAAAACCCCCATGGTATATCTTCGTGTCTATCTGACTCATGCACAACAAACCCATCTGTTAAAAAACGTTGAATTTTAACAATCCCGAGACCTCCTCTATATCTACCTGCCCCAGGAAAAATATCATCTCTTAGTTCATATCGATCACAGATTAAAGGCAAATGCATGCCAAGGTCCTCAATCGGTTGATTGCGTGTGTTACGCATTAATTCATCAATTGAATCAGGTCCATCCGAATATGGGCGACCTCCATAAGAAGATTCGTTTATTTCTATCAATATCCAATATTGACCATCTGGCTTTAAACCAGAGTAAGAAAATGCTGACAATGTCGCTCCACAACCTGCCGTAACCTTGTTAGGTATTACTGGAGCGAGTGCTTTACTTATAAGATCAACTAAACGCTGACACTGAGAGAACCTTGACTGACAAGGAGCCGGAAATGTTGGATTAAATATGGATCCTTCGGGAGAAAAAACTTCGATAGGACGAAAAGATCCTTCATTTTGTGGAATGTATTCAGTATTTGTATAAGTATCAAGCAGAAGAGCTCTAAAAGCAAAGTAACAAGTAACTTTTGTCGATCCCTCAAAAGGAACATTATATGCTGTAGGTACTTGTTGCGATGACCCAGTAGTATCAACTTTTGCTGAATCACCCTTTATTGTGATTGTCACCTTGAGTGGTAATTTTTTTTCTCTATTTACTCCATCATCATCTAAAAATCCTTCCGCAATATATTCTCCATCAGGTATTTCATTTATTCTACGTCTTAGCATTCCTTCTGAATAATCCATAAGTTCAGAACAAGCAGAAGTAAGTGTTTTTTTTCCATATGTTTGAAAAAGTTCATGAAAACGTCTTGCACCAAGTTGAACAGAAGCAACTTGAGCCTCTATATCACCTAGCACATCTCTAGGCACTCTAGTATTTGAACCAATATACTGCCAAAGAGCATTGTTTAGTTTGCCACCCTCGTAAAGTTTCAGACCTGTAAAAAGCATGCCTTCTGCAAACACATCAGGAATATCGATTACTATTCCTGGAGTTGCAGCTCCTAAATCAACATGATGAGCTGTATTAGCAGAAAAACCAACTAATTCATTTTCAAAAAATACAGGAGCAATACAACAAATGTCTGGAACATGACTTGCACCGTGATAAGGATGATTATGCAAAACAATATCTCCAGGAAGCCATTCTCCTTGCATAGTTTTTTCTACACCCCGCATATATCCAGGAATAGACCCTATATGCATAGGAGTGGAATCTGATTCACAAAGAGTATTAAAATTTTTATCAAAAAGCCCTGCGCCAAGATCTTCTGATTCTCTGACTATTGATGAATAAGACATTCGATAAAGCACATGTCCCATTTCTTTTGCAATTGTGTGCAATGCTCCACCAATTACTTGTAAAGTTATCGGATCGATATTAGTCATTCCAATACCTCCCTTTTTTTTTAAACGTATTTTACCCTAAATTTGGAGCAGAATACCTATTAAACATTAATGTAAGCCATAATAATACCATAATTAAATATTTTTAGGTATTTTATAATTATTAGATAATCTATAATTTGAATTTTTGTTTAAAACTATAGTTAAATTTTAAAATATTTCTAAATTTAAACATTTAATATTTAAAATTTTTCTAAATGATTTATTTTAGATACATAATACAAATTGAGAGGAAATTTCTTTGAGCAAAATAGGCGTTGATGTTGGAGGAACTTTTACAGACCTTATTCTGGAAAAAGAAAATTCCGAGGCTGAAAAAAATAAGGTTTTTGTTCACAAAGTTCCAAGCACCCCTAAAGATCAGTCAATAGGGGTTATACGTGGCGTTATCGAGATATGCGAAATGGCCGGAATAGACCTCAATGAAGTCAAAACTATTGTCCATGGAACTACAATAGCAACCAATGCAATTATTGAATATGATGGTGCAGAAGTTGGAATGCTCACTACAAAGGGTTTTCGTGATATTCTTCATATGGCTCGACACAAGCGTCCTCACAATTTTTCAATGCAATTTGATGTACCCTGGCAATCAAAACCTTTGGTTAAGCGTCGAAATCGAATACCAATAACAGAGAGAATATTGCCACCTGACGGAAAAATTGAAACTGAATTAAATGAACAAGATGTACGAGAGGCCGCAAAGTTATTAAAAAAGCAAGAAGTCGAAGCAGTTATTATTTGTTTTATTTTTTCTTTTTTAAATAATAAACATGAAATTCGTGCAAAAGAAATTTTGAAGGAAATTATCCCAGATATTTATATAAGTTGTTCATACGAGGTTGCTGATGTTATCCGAGAATATGAACGATTTTCTACAGCTGCTATGAACGCTTTTGTTGGTCCTCGCACTTCTTTTTACTTACGCAACTTAGAAAACTCATTACGTTCAAAAGGTGCTAATGCAGAAATACGTGTCATGCAATCCAATGGAGGGGTTACAACCATTGAAGGTGGTAGTCAAAAACCAGTGACGATTCTTATGTCGGGGCCAGCAGGCGGAGTAATTGGAGGAAAATGGGCTGGAGATTTATCTGGGGTTAAAAATTTGATAACTGTCGACATTGGAGGTACATCTGCAGATATAAGCGTTGTCCCTAATGGTAATGTAAGAATTATGAATCCTAGAGACACTAAAGTCGCTGGATACCCTATTCTTGCTCCAATGATTGATTTAGCAACAATCGGCGCTGGAGGAGGCTCTATTGCTTATGTTGACGAAGGCGGTGCATTCCGTGTTGGCCCTCGATCTGCTGGAGCTGAACCAGGTCCTGCCTGCTATGGAAAGGGTGGAACAGAACCAACAGTAACTGATGCACAAGTTGTACTCGGTCGTCTTGATCCCAACCACTTTTTGGCTGGCGGCATAGAAATTAAACCTGAACTTGCTATTAATGCCATAGAAAATAATTTATGTTCAAAACTAAATTTAAGCGTAAAAGAGGCTGCATTAGGAATAATTCGGGTAATCAATTCTAATATGTCACTCGAAATCCGAGCTAATTCAGTTGCTCAAGGCATAGATCCAAGACAATACTCTCTAGTAGCCTTTGGAGGAGCAGGGCCATTACATGGTGTTGATTTAGCAAAATCTGTATCTGCAAAAGAAATAATAATTCCACCTGCTCCGGGAATAAATGCTGCAACCGGTCTACTTGCTACAGATATGCAGTACGAATTTACCAGATCAGTTTTAATTACAATAAGTGAATCAGAGCAATCTGACCTTGATAAACTTAATGCTGAACTCAATGATCTCATGAATATCGCTCAAAAAGCACTAGAAGTTGATGGAGTCAAATCAATAGGTCAAAAATTTACACGTATAGCTGAATGCAGATATCAAGGACAAGGATTTGAATTGCGGGCTGAATTTCCTGATGGCCCCATAACATTAAATAATAAGGATATTTTAATAAAAAATTTTCACGATTCACACATGCGTGATTACGATCATGCCTTTGAAGAACAAAATGTTGAAATTATAACCTTGCGCGTGATTGCTCTTGCCACCACTGAAAAACTTAATTGGTCTAAACTCGAAATTGGTGACGGTAAAAACCCTAAAGATGCAATAATGTATGAAAGCCCTACTACTTTTGAAGATGGAACTGTATTAGACACACCACGTTATGATCGGAACAAACTCAAATTTGGGCAGACTATTTCCGGGGCCGCAATAATTACGCAGCAAGATTCAACAACTTTTATTCCACCAGACTACATCGCTACAATTTCAGAATATGGCAATTTAATTATTAGAGAAAGCTAGCAGTTAACAAATATATATATAGCTTTTAATTCTATGATATAGAACCAATGCCGTACGCTCCACTTAAGAGCAAATCTTCTTTAAACCTACTATGACTATATGGAGAAATATCTATATCTTGTTCAATACCAACAGCTTTTTGCGCCAACATTTTACCAACGGCAGGTGCCATTTTAAAACCATGCCCAGAAAAACCATAAGCTAGAATTAGACCTTCCCAGCCATCCGGCTCTCCTAACACAGGATTCCAATCTGGTGTTATATCATAAGCACCAACCCAATCATTTGTTACTCTTGCATTTTCAAATGAAGGCATGCGATTGGAAATTTGCCGTCCTTGATTTATGATAAAATCATCAACTATTTCTTCATCCATTAAATCAGGATGCTTAATTGGATCTCCATGATCCCCTGTGCCAACAAGAACAACCCCTCCACTCGAAGGTCTAAAGTACATTTTATTTTTTGTTGAAAGATCTTTAATTATTGGGAGCTTAAAATCATATTCAGATTCTGACTTTAAAGTAATAACTGAATGTCTAGAAATATCTAAATATGTGTCAATATTTAAAGGATCCGTTAAATCCTTAATCCATGGACCCGTTGATAAAATTATTAAACCAGCGTGTATCACTCCACTTTCAGTATCAACGCCAATAACTTTATTTCCTTTTGTTAAAAGTTTTTTAACTCCTTGATTAGTAATTAATTCTACACCTTGTCTTTTTGCTGCATTTGCAAAACCTGTTGTTGTAAGATATGGGTCCGCATAACCCGAAAAAGGTTCATAACCAACTGCGCCAATATCATTAAGATTTAAAAGGGGATGAAACTCAAGGGCTTCTTTATGTGATATTTGCATTGTTTCAGCACCAATTTCTTTTTGCATTTTGAGGTTCTCAACAAGTTTATCGCTTGTTTCACCTTCAGGAGCTAAAATTAAATATCCAGATTGAACAAATCCACTTTCAAGACTAGTGTCACCTAAATATTTCTTGAAATCTCTAAAAATTTCAATGCTTTTAACTGTAAGCGCCGTATTACTAGGGACAGAATAGTGTGAACGTATAATTGCACATGAACGAGCAGTTCCTCCAGAACAAATTTGACTTCGCTCAATAAGGCCCACTTTAGAATTACTAAGCTCAGCTAAATGATATGCAGTAGAAGAACCTACTACACCACCGCCAACTATCAAAATATCAAATGAATCTGTCATTTTATTCATCAAAATAATTAATATAAATTTTACTATAGTACAAATCGTAATTGAAAGGTATGCTAAATTAAACTAAAAGTACATAAATATATATATTAGAATAATAAAATATTTATTTTATTGCCCAATTATAATGTTTATTTACAAAATATTAATTTAACAGAAAAATTAAGAAAATTCTTGACGCATAAAATTTACAAAATACAAACTAGAGGTTCTAGTCGTGAACGTGGAAAACAACATGGCCAACTTCTAGCTGACCCTATAAATAAGGCAATCCAGTTCTACCAACAAATGTTCCAACAACATTTGAAAATTGGGATTAAAGAAATCAGACAACGGTCAAAAAAATATTTTGACCCTCTATCAGAATCATTTCCTGACGTTTTTAAAGAAATGGAGGGAATTGCAGAAGGCTCAAAACAACAATTGCATGATATACTAATGCTCTCTGCTCGCTGGGAAATCACTTTTGAACATTTAAAAGTTGGAGAATGCTCTAATCTGTTTGTTGGCTCTGATCGATCAAAAAATGGAGAAACTTTTCTTGGAATGAATTGGGAATGGCGACCAGAAGTAATGGATTTTCGAGCTGTTATTACAGCTTATTGCGATGATCAACCAGATAGTATAGTTGTTACTGAATGCGGACAACCAGGTAAGTTCGGCATAAATGAATTTGGCATTGCCGTTATTGAGACTGGCCTTGCCTGCAGTAAATCTCGTTCAATTGGTAAGGTTCCTTTTGCACCATTAATTTGCCAAGCTCTTCGATGCAAAAGTTTGGAAAGTGCACGAAATACAATTCACCAATACCCTCCAGAAGCTACAATAAATTTTATTCTAGCAGATGAACACAGTAACGGTTGGTGTATAGAAGCAACTCCAACTGGCCTATATGAGCACAATCTTCAGCCGTCAGATTTGTATTGGCATACTAATCATTCTAGATTAACAAAGGAGCGATGTGAATTTGATGATAGTCTTCTAAGAGGAGCACGTTGGGAAGAACTTTTGAAAAATATTAAGCTCGCGAATCGTAAACAAGTTGAAAGCTGGCTTGCTGATACTAAAAACGGAAGTAATGCTATATGTAAAGCTCCAGATATTACTCTTGCGAATAAAGCTACATGGCTTCAAACATTGTGTTCAGCTGTAATAAATACAAAATTAAAAGAAATTTGGGTTAGTGACGGCCCTTCTTTTAAACATCCTTATGAACGAATTTATTTTGAATAAACATACTTTGCAAGATTGCTCTAAATTGATAATAATTTATAATTATCTGAAATGTTTTACTGTTTTAATTATATTTGAAATAATCAGAATTGCAGGACATGTTTTTTTTGGCCAATACAATTATGTCATCGTTATTGCTGGGTTTTTATGGTATCTTATATTTGTTAATGAGAATTTAACCTCTTGGTTTTGGATAGCATTTCTTATAATGATTGTAAGCCTCTATCTAGGAAATGCCGGATCTAAACAAAATTTAGAAAATGAATAAAAAAAATTTTTGTTATATTCTTCTTTTAATTAGCGGCACTGGTTTTGGTAGTGTTTTTATTGCAAACAAATATGTTGCCATCTCAGGTTTACCTACAACAGCTTACCTTTTTTGGTTCACATTTGTAGGGAGCGCTTTAACTTTAATTCCCGTATTGCTCTCAAAAAAAAAATATAAATTTAGTTTCTTATCTATAGTTCATTTCCCCGCAGCTGCCTCTTTAGGAATGTTAGTGCCTTTCGGTGTCGTTGCATCTATTGCAGACAAACTTCCAGCAGGAGTTTTAACATTATCATTTTCACTCGGTCCTGCTTTTACATTTCTTTTATCATTTTTTTTTAGAATGGAAAGATTCAGATATATTAAAATATTTGGTATAATATTAGGTTTCATTGGTGTTTGTTTTATCGTATTTCCTGAAACTAGCCTACCAAACCCTGAATCAGCTCCTTGGATAATATTTGCGTTACTTGCTCCGATTGGCGCTGCTTCAAATAATATAATTGTAGCAAAATTAAAACCACCTAATGTTAGTCCAATTTTTCTTACTTTTTACTTATTATTTTCTGCTACAATAATTATGTTTGTTATCATGGTAATTAATCATGGTTTTATATTTTTTTGGGATTACGGAAACCTTGCTATTTTAGGAGTTTGCTGGGCTACAATTGTTCAAGTTATTGGTTTCATTATAATGTATATTATTATCCCGAGGGTAGGACCAGTATTTTTTTCTCAGATAGCTTATGTAATGATATTTAGTGGTTTTATATGGGCATACATATTTTTTAAAGAAACACCATCTTTATGGATTATTTTTGCAATAATTTTTATGGTTTTTGGGTTAATATTTACAAATTCAAGTAGGGAAAAATTTTTTAATTTTTAGTATTTATCAGCGATTTAAGTAAGTAAATTTTTTCTAGAGCTTCCTTTGGTGAACAATTATCTGGTTCTATTTTTTGTAGCAATTCAAGAATTTCGGAAACTTCGTTTTCTAAACTATTTTGTTCAGATACTTTAAACAATGGTAGTTCTAATGAATTTTCAGAGTTCTTTTCTTTTACCTCTCTTTTTTCAAATAACGAAAGTACCTCTTTTGCTCTTAATACAGCAATTTTTGGAAGTCCTGCGAGTTTTGCTACTAAAATACCATATGATTTATCTGCTGAACCAGGCTGTACTGAGTGTAAAAAAATAATTTCGCCATCCCATTCTTTAACTTTTAAATGATATAATTTTAAATTATCTAAACTAGTTTTTAAAGACGTAAGCTCATGATAATGTGTTGCAAACAATGTTCTAGATTTGTTTAAATCATGTAAATGTTCAATCGATGCCCACGCTATAGATAAACCATCATAAGTAGCAGTACCTCTTCCTATTTCATCTAAGATAACTAACGAATTTGAAGTAGCTTGATTTAAAATGCCAGCGGTTTCTGTCATCTCAACCATAAATGTAGATCTACCTCTGGCTAAATCATCACCTGCACCAACCCTACTAAATAATTTATCCACAATACCTATATGAGCAAAATCTGCAGGAACATAAGAACCAATTTGAGCAAGCAAAGCGATAATTGCATTTTGTCTTAAAAATGTTGATTTTCCTGCCATATTTGGTCCGGTTATGAGCCATAAACAATTGTCATCAGATAAATCACAATCATTAGAAATAAACAAATCTCCGTTTAAACGAATTATTTGCTCAACAACAGGATGCCTTCCTCCTAAGATTTTAAAAGATTTAGAATTGTCAATTATTGGTCTTGTATATTTATTTTCTATAGCACTCATTGATAAAGCTAAAAATAAATCTATTTCTGCTATTGCTTTAGCATTACTATATAAAATTTTACTAGAATCTAGAACTAGAGAAGAAATTTTATTAAAAATTTCAGTTTCTAATTTTACTACTCGTTCAGCCGCGCTTGCAATTTTACCCTCGAGTTCACCAAGTTCCACGGTTGTAAATCTTTTGGTATTTGCCATTGACTGTCTATGTATAAAAAAATTTTCAAACCCTTCAATTTTTCTTTCATAAATTTTATCAGCAAATTTATTTGTAACTTCAATAAAATAACCTAATATATTATTATTTCTTATTTTTAATGAACTAATACCTGTGATTGAAATATATTTTTTTTTTAATTCTTCTATATACTTTTTACTGCTATCTCGTAAATTTTTAACTTTATCTAATTCAATACTATAAGCAGTTTTAACAAAGCCATCTCGTAAATTTATAGGTAGAACCTCAATAAGAGATTTTTTTAACTCCTGTATCAAATTTGGATTGATCACTAGATCTTCAATTTGAGTCGATAGTTCTTCAGGTAGTTCGCTACCTGAAAGTATACTTTTAATATTTGTAATACAAATTAAAGCATCTCTTATCGAGCCAAGATCTCTTGGGGTATTCCTTCCTAGAGATATTCTAGATAGAATTCTTTCTATGTCAGGTATAGAAATCATGTTTGTTTTAATATTTTCACTTAATGAATTATTATTATTAAAAAATTCAACAACATCCAAACGTTTTTTTATTTTTTCTACATCATAAAGTGGAGCACTAAGATATTTTTTTAATAGCCTTCCTCCTGAGCTTGTTGATGTTTTATCAATAACTGAGATCAAGCTGCCTCCCTTAAACCCAGAATTACTTGATAAAATTTCTAAATTTTTAAATGTAGAATGATCAATTAACATTTCTTTTATTTTATTTTTCGATATAAGGCCTCTTATATTTGGCAATTTACCTTTTTGGGTTCTAAAAATATAATCTAATAAATATCCAGCTGATAAAATCTCTTCTTTATTAAACTTCTGAAGCTCACTATTTTCATTTAAATTATGAGCATTTTTTATTTTTTTATAGCAGTCGATTTCAGATATTTCTTTCGTAATCTCAGAATAACTATAATTACTAATAGCTGAAATCAGTACTTCTTCTTCTTCTTTAGAGTTGCATTTGAAAATAACCTCATTTGGCTCGATTTTTTGCAGTTCAGAAATAAGTTGATTTTTTTTAATTTTTTTTGAAAAAAAATCACCTGTTGAAATATCAATCCAAGATAAACTTACGTAGTTTGAATTATATAAAATAGATAAGAGAAAATTAAAGTTTTTTGGTTCTAGTATGTTATCTTCTGTTATTGTTCCAGGTGTTATTATTCTGACAACTTCACGACTCATAAGGTTTTGCTTACCTAAAGATTCCTTTTCGTTTATAGTTTTCCTCTGCTCACAAATTGCAACTTTTGAACCGTGTTTAATTAATTTTGATAAGTAAATATCAGAAGAGTGTGCTGGCACGCCGCACATAGGTATATCCTGACCATTATATGAACCTCTTTTGGTTAATGTGATTTCTAGAATTTTAGCTGCCTCAATAGCATCCTCAAAAAATAGCTCATAAAAATCACCCATTCTAAAAAATAATAAACAATCTAAATGATTCTTTTTTATGGATAAATATTGAGCTACCATAGGAGTAGCTTTACTGCTTTCTATATCACTTATATTTATACTTTTCATAACTCGAAATATTTTTAAAGATAAATCTAAAATTACCTGACAAAGTACTCTCTATATTTTTCTGGCACATCCTCCATAGCCAAAATCATAAATACATCAGTCGTTTTAAATTGATAATCAATAACTGCTCCATCACCACACACTCCACCTAACCTTAAATAAGCTCTAATTAACGGAGGAATAGATTTTATTGCTTTTCTTACATCAATATCTTCTTTTTTCATCAAGTTCATATCAATATATCTTTCCTCTACAGCATTTACCATTAAACTATCTGGAGCTAAATGATAATGATAAAGATAAGACAATGGTAATTTTATATTTTTAATATCACTACCAGGAAAACTTGCACACCCAAATATTCTTGTTAAATCATTATCGGCATAATAATGGGCTAAACCTTTCCAAAGCAGTTGTATAGTTTGATTGTTCCTATAATTAATATGGACACAAGACCTCCCAATTTCACATGCTTTATGATCTTTAATACTATCAACTAAGTTTTTAAGATTATATTCAGATGATGAGTAAAATCCGTCATTTTCCCTGGCTATTTTATCAAGTAACATTCTATAAGCACCTACAACCGGGTTTTCGGTTTCTTTTTTATGATCGATTACAAGCATATGGTCACAATACTCATCAAATTTATCAAAATCTTTTCTGTATTTAATCATATCTTCATTCGGCTTTGCTCCCATCTCTTCATAAAAAACTGAGAAACGCAGCTTTTGAGCTAACAGAATCTCTTCCTTCGAATTAGCAAGCCTTACTTCAAATCTTTTATCTGGAGATAATACCTTCATGCTGCTCCTCTGGGTTTTTTCTAGACCCTTATACTAGAAATAACTTATTTTGCTATAATATATTTTATTTTAAAATATATACCCGTATGTTTTAATGAAAAAGATTTTAATTATAGAAATCTCTAAAATATGGATTTAGATATGGAAAAATGCCAGGTATGTGATTGTAAAAACTATACAAACTATGATGAAAATAATGGAACCATATTAGTAGAATGTTCAGAATGTGGGTTTATTTGGTTGAATCCTTTACCCATACAAGAGGACATCGAAAAATTATATAATAATGCCTACCAGAATGTTTCAAGTAGTTATTTTTCTAAAGTGCGAAAAAAAATGAATAGATCAAAAAGAAGATCAAAATTTTTAGAAAAATTTATACTAAAAAAGAATAATATAAAATTTCTTGATATTGGCTCTAATGGTGGTTTTATGGTAGAGGCTGCAAGGTTACGTGGGCATGAAGCAACCGGCATAGAAATTGATCCGTACTCAATTAAATACGCAAGACAACATTACACAAAAAATGTTTTTTTTGAAGGGAATCTTGAGGCATATTATGATAAAAATTCTGAAAAAAAATTTGATATTATCTATTGCTCCGAAGTTATCGAACACCTAGTAGATATTAATAAATTTATAATGTTAATAAAAAAATTACTTGATACTAATGGAATTGTTTTTTTAACGACACCAGATATTAAGCACTGGAGAAGACCAAAGGATTTAAGGAAATGGGATGCTTACTGTCCACCTGACCATTGTTTATATTTCAATAATAAATCATTATCAAAATTATTAACAAAATTTGAATTAAAAATAATTAAAAAAATGATTGCATTTAAACCAGGAATAAAAATTATAGCTAAACATATCTAATTTTATTGAATTCAGTCATTTCTTCTCCCACCACGTTTCAAGAACATATCCATAAATAGGTGTTTTATTTGGTCTAACAATCTTATTCCAATACGCAACTCTATCAATTTCAATATGATACATAGGAATTACAAAAAAATTGTGGAGCAATACCCTGTCAAGAGCTCTAATATAATTAACTAGATCTTTTCTATCGGTAGTCTTTGTTATTTTCTCTATTAATTTATCTACGCCTTTATTTTTAATTCCAATATAATTTCTTGTTCCATTTTCATTTGCTGCCTTAGAGCCCCAATAGTAGGCTTGCTCATTTCCAGGCGATAAAGTTACTCTCCATTTGTTTATTATCATATCAAAATCGTAAGTCTGCCTTCTTTTTTGATATTGAGCAGAATCAACAGTTCTAATACGTGCATCTATTCCTAATTTTTTTAAATTTTTAGTAAAAATAATTGCTATTCTCTCATTATCTGGGTTAACTAAGAGTATTTCAAATTTTAGAAATATTTTTTTCCCGTTTTTTAATTTCTTTATTCTTTTACTATTTTCGATGATCCAGCCAGATTTTTCTAAAAGAGCGTTAGCTTTTTTTAATCCAACACGGATTTCATTATTTGTTTCTGAAGACTGAGGTCTATATTTTTGTATGAAGACACTTTCAGGAATATAATCTTTTATTGTGTTTAAATATTTTTTTTCTTCAATAGATGGCAATCCAGATGATGCTAGATCAGAGTTCGCAAAAAAACTATCTGTCCTTTTGTATACATTATTAAATAAATTTTTGTTTATCCACTCAAAATCAAATGCGTAACCTATTGCCTTTCTTACATTTAAATCTTTAAATATCTCTTTTCTTGTATTAAACACAAAAGCCTTCATTCCTGACGGTCTACTATTTGGAATTTCCTCTAATTTTACCATACCATTTTTAGTAGATGAAAAATTATATGCAGATCTCCATCGAGTGGCAGAATATTCCGACCTAAGATCAAATTCACCTGATTTAAATGCCTCCATCAGAACATTTGAATCTCTGAAATATTCGTAACTTATATAATCAAAATTGTTATGACCTACTCTTATAGGTAATTCGTTACCCCAATAGTTTTTAATTCTTTGGTAAACAATTTTTCTTCCTGGAATTATTTCCTTAATTTTGTAGGGCCCACTTCCAATTATTGGATTAAGAGTAGTTTTATTGAATTCTTCTTTACTAAAAAAATTTTTTGATAATATAGGCATAAGTCCCATTAACAGAGGTAACTCTCTATCTAATGCTTCTTCTTTGAACGAAAACTTTACAATATTAGTACTAATCTTTTCAGCTTTAGAAACTTTATTGTAGAACAAACGCATATTTGCTCTACCTTCCTTGCGTAATAAATTCCATGAAAAAATTACATCGTCAGCAGAAACTTTAGTGCCATCGTGAAACTTTGCTTCTGGTCTTATAAAAAACTTTACCCAAGATCTATCATCTGGGACATCTACTGACTCTGCTATCAAACCATATAATGAAAAGGGTTCATCCCAAACTCTGCCCAACAAACTTTCAAAAACATACTGCCTACCTGCAGCAGGAGATCCTTTTATAATAAACGAATTTACAGAGTCAAAAGAACCTGTAACACCCAGTCTCAAATGTCCGCCCTTTGGTGCATTGGGATTAGCATAATCTAGATGCTTAAAATCTTTCAGATACTTAGTATTTCCATGCATAGCAATTCCATGCATAGGTTCAGATTTAACTACAAAAGAAAAAGAAACAAACAAAATTAGAATAAAAATAATCAGATTAAATTTTTTTTTCATAATTAAAATAACCTTTCATGAGATAAACCTATAAAGGCTGCTAGACCAGCAAAAACCCAAATACCAATAACAAAAGGAACTGCATGGTTAAGAGACCTCTTCATTTTATCTTCTACATTATTAGTAGAACCATTTTTACTCAACTCCATAAATGCTTCCATAAATGGTTTAAATGTAATCCTAATTCCTACCCCACATATAATTGTAAAAGAAAAGAAAACAATTTTTAACACAAGCCAGTCGGACTTAAACGGGTATTTCATAATAAAAGAGCACATGCATGATAAAAGTAGCAAAATTATAAATATAAATCTAAGATAAAGATCAATTTTTGCTAACTTTGTTCCTAATAAGCTTCCCTCTTCTTTATGAATTTTAAGTACCAAAAGAATCCACAAAATAAAAATTATAAAAATAATTAAAAGCAGCTCAATACTTTGGGGGCCAAGATTTGTCAGATATGATAATGTTAAGCCAACAGGAAAAGTTAGCAATAGCATATATCTTGGTATCATATCCACCCAACCAAGCATTTTCAAAATCTGAAGTCTAGTCTCAAAAGAGTAATTCGGATTTACAATAAGTCTTGCAGAATAAAATACTCCAAGGTCTGCACCAACCCAATATACAAAAGTAAGTAAGTGAATTAAGAGCCAAAAACTATACCAATCCATTGATTACTCCTAAATACCTGGTTTCGATATTCCTATATAAGACAATAAAACTAAACCTATCCAAAGCGAAATAACCCAGGGTTTGACCTTATTTCTAGATAAATTTAGTTTTTTTTCAATTTCTGGTGTAGATCCATTTTCAATTAATTTTTTAAACGTGGGAGTGAAGTCTGAGTAAGAATATCTTATTCCAAAACTACAAATTAGAATAAAGCCATAAAGATAAAATTTTAATAAAACCCACTCTTCAATTAATATTACATCTAGGAAATATAAGAATGAAACACCTAAATATACAAAGCATATTAATATTATACGCATAGAAGTATCAAGGTATGAATATACTTTTCCTATATATGTTCCTCTTTGTGTTATAGAACCAGTAATAAAAAAAAACCAAAAAAAGAAAGGCACCCAAACTAAATAAATTAATTCACCAACCTCAGAAAAGTAACCCAAACCAACAAGAAGCATAATACCAACAGGAAAAATTAAAATATTTGCTATATTTGGGAACCAATTAACGAAACTAATTATTTTAATTATAGCTAACCGAGTTTCTATACTATTTTTATTATTTGTTAATTGAGAAGATCCGTAAAATACAGATATGTCAGCTCCTAACCAGTATACTAAAATTAATACATGAAAAATTAACCAAAAAATTTGAATATCTACCAAAATAAAATTTACCCTATTTAAAAAAATAAAAAATCAAATTAAAGGTTTCCATATTCCAATAAATGCTGCCAAGGAAATTAAAAGCCAAATAGCTTTTACCCATCTTCTAGCATTAGCTGCTGATTTAGTAATAACCTTTTC
This sequence comes from Rhodospirillaceae bacterium, assembly GCA_002722055.1. Taxonomy (GTDB): domain Bacteria; phylum Pseudomonadota; class Alphaproteobacteria; order SHVP01; family SHVP01. Next base: position 534,213 of record PBKD01000014.1, read on the forward strand.
AATTTCTGGTGAAGAACCTTCCTGAGTCATTTTCCCAAAAGCTAGTATATAAGGCTTTGCCGAAATTCTGATCATAATTCCACAAAATATTGTTAATGCAAATAATAGAACTTTTAGAGCTAACCAATTTTCCAATAATGGATAATTATTAAAAAAAGATGTGAATGATATAATTAATAATAAAATAAATAAAACATATCTAATAATTAAATCAAACTTTGCCCAAGGAGCTTTTTTTTCTAGATCTTTTGTTAGATGCAACCACCACACTAAAATTAACCAAGCAAGACCAAAAATCCAAAAAAATATGATTATCCAATTTGGTATTACCCAAAGATTATTAATAGCCACAAGCGAAAAACCAATAGGAATCATTAAAACCATGGTTGTTTTTGGAGCCATATCAATATTTGAAGTGATTTTTGCTATAAGTTGTCTAGTCTTGATATCATAATTAGGAGAATTTCTAAATCTTGATGAATAAAATACCCCCAAATCACCACCTAACCAGTAAACAAACAATAAAATATGTAACCATAAAATTATCGACTCCAGAAACATAATAAAAACTCCCAAAAAACCTCTAGCTGCTATCAGGAATAATTATACAGCTAATTCAAAGTCAAATTAAAAAAAATTATTATATCTAGTAAGTTTTTTTAATTTTCGCTCTTTGTATCATTATCTATAGGCTTTTTTGCAACACCAACCATAGCTGGCCTTAATAATCTATCCTGAATTACATAGCCCGATTGTAATACTTGAATAACTGTACCCGGATCATGATCACTTGTTTCTTCTTCAAACATGGCTTGATGAAATTTTACATCAAACCGTTCTCCCATAGGTTTAACCTCATTTATCCCATATCTATTTAGAACTGAGATTAATTCTCTCTCTGTTAGCTCAACACCCTTAATTAAGTTCTTAAATGATTCAGATTTTTCTTCATCATCATCTTTACTTATACTTTCCAATGCCCTTCTTAAGTTATCAGAAATAGATAATATTTCTCTTGCAAATCCTGTAATTGCATATTTATTTGTGTCCTCTAATTCTTTTTTGCTTCTCTTTCTAATATTTTCAACTTCTGCCATTGACCTAAGTAATTGATCTTTAAGATCAGAAACCTCGTTTATTAAGTCACTATCTTTTTCATCATTTGAAGCTTGTTTTTCTTTGTCAATGTCTTCTAAATTTTTTTCAGTTAGTTCATCTTGTTGTAATTCATTATTGTTTGACTCTTCTTTTTGCAAGTCATCATTCGAATTACTTTTTTCAATTTTATTATCTTTATTTTTTACCATTATGTTTTCCTAATTTTAGATATTCTACTCTGAAGAAAGTGACTAACTGTCCTAGCTGTATAATCAACCATTGGAACTATCTTTGCATAATTAATATGAGAAGGTCCAATTACTCCTACAGCCCCAATAATTTGTCCCTTGCTATTCATATAGGGAGAAATAATTGCCGAACAACCAGTATTAGTAAAAAGGTCATTTTCTGATCCTAAATAAATTCTTACACCTTCTGCTTTTTTTGCCATATTAAGTAATTTAATTAAACCCTTTTTTTTCTCTAAAGCATCGAAAAGTTCTTTAATTTTTTCAAGTTTTTCAATCTCTTGAACATCATCAAGAAGTTTAGAGTGACCACGAACAATAAGTTTTTCTTTTTCTTGAATCCCAGTCCATACAGCTATCCCTTCTTTTACAAAACTACTAGACAAAGAGTCTAACTCTATATCCAGAAGTTTCTTTTCTTTTTCAATTTCTTTAGTAATTTCATTAAATTTCATTCCCACTAACTGTCTATTTAAATAATTAGAGGCTTCATTCAATACTGAAATAGTCCAACCCTGAGGTGTTTCTATAATCCTGTTCTCAACCAGCCCATCGTCTGTAACTAAAATCACCAGAACTCTGTCAGGCGATAGACCTATAAACTCTATATGCTTAAAAGGTACATCAGTTTTAGGGGCAAAAACTAAACCTGCACAATTAGATAAACCGGATAAACTCTCGATTGCATCAGACAAAATATCATCTATTCGATTACCTGATCCAGCAGCAATTGAGTCAATTTTATTTCTATCATCTTTAGAAACATCACCAATTTCAAGCAAACCATCAAGAAAAAACTTAAGACCTTTAGTAGTTGGAACGCGGCCTGAAGAAATATGAGGAGAATATAGAAGCCCATTGTCAACTAATTCAGCCATTACAGTTCTTATTGTTGAGGGTGATAGGTTTATATTTAACCTTTCTGCCAAAGAAACTGAGCCTACAGGATCTCCGGTCTCAATATAGGCCTCAACTAAGTTCTTAAAAATCTCTAAATTTCTTACGCTAAGTTCCTGAATATTTGACAATAGGTTTTCCTCTTCCCAAATTAACTCATTATACAATTAGACCTTGAAAGAATGCTCGTCAATCTTATGATATGTACTGAAATTACATAAAATCATAATTTGTATATAAAGCTAGGATTTTTAATGTTAACTAAGAATAATTTAATTTCTAGACCTTCAGGTAGAAAATTTGATGAATTAAGGAAAATTTATCTTAAAAAAAATACTTTAAAACATGCCGAAGGTTCTTGTTTAATTAAATTTGGTAATACGCATGTGATCTGTTCAGCTACAATAGAAGAGAGAGTGCCGCCTTGGTTAAGAAATTCAGGAAAAGGTTGGGTCACCGCTGAATACGGCATGTTACCCAGATCAACTAACTCTAGAGTAAATAGAGAATCAGTAAGAGGGAAACAAAGCGGGAGAACACAAGAAATTCAGAGATTAATCGGAAGATCCTTGCGGTCAGTTGTTAATCTTAAAAAATTAGGAGAAAGACAAATCATAATTGATTGTGATGTAATTCAAGCTGACGGGGGCACGAGGACTGCCGCAATAACTGGATCTTTTGTCGCGCTTCACGAATCAATCAATTGGCTAATTAAAAAAAATAAGATATTGGAGACACCGATTGAAAACCAAGTTGCAGCAGTATCATGTGGGATGTATCGAGGAGTCCCAGTTCTTGACCTTGATTATAAAGAAGACTCTGAAGCTGAAGTTGATGGAAATTTTGTATTAACTTCAAATAAAAAAATTATAGAAATTCAAAGTACTGCTGAAACTAAGCCTTTATCTGAAAAAGATTTTTTAAGTTTATTCACTCTAGCTAAAAAAGGTATTAGTGAATTAATTTTAAAACAAACTGAAATTCTAAGCAAATAAAATGAAAAAAAAATTAATAAACAAAATTGTAATTGCCAGTAATAACAAAGACAAAGTTCAAGAGATTAAGAGATATTTTAATAAAATAAATATAGAGTTGATCCCATCATATAAACTCAGTATACCTGAGCCTAAAGAGACTGAAAAAACCTTTAAAGGTAATGCTTTTTTAAAGGCTTCTTATACTGCAAAATTAACTAATTTGACTTCTCTTGGGGATGATTCTGGTTTAGTAATACCCTCTCTAAATGGAAAACCTGGAATATTCTCAGCAAGATGGGGAGGGCCAAAAAAAGATTTCAATCTAGCTATGAAAAAAGTTAACAAGAAACTTAAAGGTAAAAGTAAATTTGCCTGGTTTGTTTGTAGTATAGCAATAGTTTCTCCAAACAATATGAGCAAAATTTTTGAGGGTAGAATTTATGGAAATCTAACTTGGCCCCCAAAAGGGGAGCATGGATTTGGTTATGATCCTATATTTATTCCATTAGGTTATGAAAAAACTTTTGGAGAAATGAAAAAAGAAATTAAGGAAAAAATAAGTCATAGATCCATAGCATTTAATCAGTTTTTTAAAAATATAAATTTGTTCTAAATTGAAATCACTAGGAATTTATATTCATTGGCCTTGGTGCAAAACTATATGTCCGTATTGTGATTTTAATGTAAAAAAATTTGAAGAAATCGATACGGATACTTGGCTAAAAGCATACATTAAAGAAATAAAAAATATCTCTTTATTTACTAATTTAAAGGAAGTAAAAAGTATATATTTTGGCGGAGGAACTCCTTCTCTTATAAGTGCAGAATTTATTGAAAAAGTTATCAATTTTATTAGTAATAATTTCTCTATTTCCTCAAGCGTAGAAATTACAATTGAAGCAAATCCTTCCTCAACAAAATATAATAATTTATATAACTTCAAGTTAGCTGGTGTGAATCGAATTTCTCTTGGTGTGCAATCTTTTAATAATAGGGATTTAAAATTCCTGGGAAGAGACCATGACTCTTATCAAGCTAAAAAAGCAATTAAACATATTAATACATTATTCAATAAAGCAAATTTTGATATTATTTATGGTATACCTGATCAAAAAATTTCTACATTTAAAAAAGAATTGAATGAGATATTTAATTTTGCTCAATCACTTGGACACTTATCTATCTATCAGTTAACTATTGAACCAAGAACTCCTTTTTATAAACTATTAAAATCTGGAAAATTAAATCTACCTTCAGAAGAAAAATTAAGTGATATGTACTTTATGATTCAAGAAATATCAGAAAGATATAAATTACCACAATATGAAATTTCTAATCACTCAACTTTTGGACATGAAAGTATTCATAATCTTGGTTATTGGCGATATAATCAATATTTAGGAATTGGTCCTGGAGCTCATAGCAGAGTTTCAAAAAACTCAAACAGAATGTCGTTAATTCAAATAAAATCTCCAAAGGAGTGGCTAAATGCTGTGATAAAAGACACAAATGGTATCGCAAATAAAGAAATACTATCTAAAAATGAAGCTGCCATGGAAGTTCTAATAACCGGACTAAGATTAAAAGAATTTTTACCAAATGATAGGTTTAATCAATTTTCGAAATTAAAGCTTGAAGAAATAATAGAAAAACCTCTTATTAAAGGGCTTATAGAAGAAGGTTTGATCGAAAGTAAAAAATCTAAAATAAGGACAACATCAAAAGGCAAGGCTGTACTAAATAGTATATTATACAGATTCGATAAGGTAATTAATTCAAATTATTAAATGTCTCGGGTGAAGGATCTATTATTTTAAACCCTTTTTTATTTATTTCTAGAACTGCTAAACCTCTTTCAGCTAAGCCTTCTTGATTAAACCTAAATAAACCATCAACCCCAGTAAAGCCTGATGAATTATTTAAAATAGACATATTGATTAACTTTTCATTTCCATTTCTTGATAAAACTACTGCTAAAGCGGTGGCATCATAACTTAAACTAGCTAGTCTGTGAGGATCTTTTTCATAAATTTCTCTATATTTTTGCCTAAAACTCTTACCAACTTCCGGAGATGGACCAGCAAACCAGCCCCCAACCAACGCTGGCTCCAAACCAATACCAGGTTCATCCCAAAGACCTGTTCCAAGAATTTTTATAGTTCTAGGATCTACATCATAAAAAGCTAGTAGCGGAGCAATCGATCTTAATCTTGCGCCCCCTTCAGGTATCAATATAGCTTCAAAATTCACTTCACCCATTGTCTCTTTTTCTTCAAGACGTTCAAGAGCTTTTAATGCAACAGGATCACCCTGAACTAATAATTTTTCTCTGTTTTCTATTAAAAGTTTTTTTCTATCCTCATAATCTGTTATTTTTTTTATAACATCTCTATAATCACCTTGTTTGATATCGTATTCTTCAATTTTATTTAGTCTACCTCCATACATTGGAATATAAGTTTCTATTGCATTAATTATTTTTTTACCATACGCACTTTCAGGAACAACTGCGGCATAATTTTCTATTCCCTGAGAACTTGCAAAACTTATAATTCTTTCTATTTGCTGTTCTGGAGAAAAACCTAGTAAATAAATATTTTTTCCGGATATAGAACTATCATTCGAAAATGCAATTACGGTAATATTTGCTGACTCAACAATGGGAGAAATAGCTTTTACTGAGTTACTAAAAACCGGACCTAATACCATTTCTGCTCCATTAGAGATTAAATCATTAATTGCCTCAATTGAACCTTTTGGTGTTCCTTGAGTATCTCTTGGTAATAGTTCAAAATTTTCATCCGACAAATCAAAAATTGCCATTGTTGCAGCATTCAGCATCGCTGATCCTAATTCTGAATTAGAACCAGAAAGAGGCAATAATAAACCTACTTTTATTTTACTTGATAATATTTCAGGAATTGATTTAAGAATAGCTTCATCTTTTGGAGTTGATATATTTTTTTCCTTATTACTTTCATTCGTAATGTTATTTCCATTTTTTATTATTGAGGATTTATCTTGAGATATATTTTGATCCGTTTTTTTAATATTTTTTTGAGATATAGAATCCTTATTAGTTTTTACATTATTTTCTATATTTAAAAATCTATTTGAAAAATCTTTATCACTTATAGAATTACTTTTAAAAGTTTTAGTGATTCTTTGTTTGTTAGTTTTTTCTGCATCTTTAGTCAGTCCTAAATTTTCTATATTTTTTTTATTTATTGATTTAATATTTACTTCATTAGATGAATTTTTAAGAACTTGCGGTTTAGGGTTTTGATTAATATTGTTAGTTGATATATTTTCTAACTGTTTTTCAGCACATGCGCTTAAAAAGATTAACATAAGTAAAATTACGTAATAAAATGTTTTTTTTGAAATAAAGAAAGTTTTAAAAACTAATGCTCTCAAGAAAATCACCCACTATAAATAATTATAATACTTATAAGAATAACAACCCAGACGAAACAAGTAAATTAGAAGCTGGTCTTTATATTACCTCAACTCCCATAGGAAATTTGAAAGACTTTACAATAAGGGGAATAGAGACACTACATCATGTAGATATTATTGCTTGTGAAGACACTAGAAGAAGTAGAAAGCTACTTAATTTCTATAATATAAAAAATAAATTAATTTCGTTTCATGAGCATAATGAAAAAAAAGTTTTACCTAAACTAATATCAATTTTACTTAATGGGAAATCTATAGCATTGATATCAGACTCTGGAACACCACTAATTAATGATCCAGGATTTAAATTAGTGTCTGAGTGTTTAAAAAAAGAAATACCAGTAAATCCTATTCCAGGTGCATGTTCTATTATTACGGCCTTATCCGTTTCAGGAATGCCAACTAATAAGTTTTTTTTTCTAGGTTTTTTCCCCACCAAATTAAATGAAAAGAAAAGATTAATTTCATTAATTAATACCATAGAATGTAGCATAGTTTTTTTTGAGACACCTAAAAGACTAATTAAGACATTGAGTTTCTTTAAAAATTTTTTACCAGATAGAGATATATCTGTCTGTAAAGAATTAACAAAGCTTCATCAAAAAATATATATTGATAAGATTTCAAATATTTTATCTTATGATGAACTTAAAAAACCCAAAGGTGAATATGTACTGATTTTAGGCCCAAAACCAAATGATGATCTCGATATACGCGATGTAGACACTATGTTATTTGAAGCACTAAAGTTGATGAAAGTTTCTGAGGCAGTTGCGCAAGTATCTATATTAACAGGAGCAAAAAAGAAGAACCTTTACGATAAAGCTCTTAAATTAAAAAAGATTGCTAAAGATAAAAAAAATTAATCTTGAATATTTTTTATTTGAATAATTATGTTATGGTGTAGTATCAATTTTTCTTAGCAAGGAGACTTAAATTGCACGGCATTTTCTCAACAAATAAATTAACTTTATATTTTTGCCTCCTGTTACTTAGTATCGTTAGTGGGGGTTGTGCTCAAGCAATATTAACAGCTGGCGCTACTACTGGAGTAGCAATAGCTCAAGAAAGAACATTGGGCGATGTTATAGATGATACTGCAATTATTGTAAGTATAAAAGATAAACTTTTTTCTCTCAGTGATGATGTTTTTCTTAGAGTAAGCATAAAGTCCTCAGAAGGAAGAGTTCTTTTAACTGGAAATGTAGCCAAGACTGAGCATAGGATTGAAGCCTCAAAAATAGCTTGGAATACTAAGGGAGTTAAAGAAGTATATAACGAAATTAATGTAAGAGATAGATCAAATATAAAAAATTACTTTAAGGACATTTTAATATCAAATGAATTAAGACTAAGAATATTAAAAGAGAAAGATATCTCTGCATTAAACTATAATATAGAAACAGTAAATCAAGTTGTCTACATAATGGGAATAGCTAACAATAATAATGAGTTGTCTTTAGTAATGGATCAAGCACGGAATATAAGAGGTGTTGAAAAGGTTTTAAGTTTTGTCATTCTAAAAGATGACGAAAGAAGAAAATAGTATTTGAGAGCTTAATAATTAAAAAATCAGGGAATTTTTTGATGGAATGTGTTGTTGCAATTCAGATGGACCATATATCTTCTATTGATATTAAAACTGACTCTACATACATCTTGGCGCTTGAGGGACAAAGAAGAGGTCATACAATTCTTCATTATGAAGTAAAAGATCTATTTTTAGAAAATAATGTATTATATGCAAATACCCAAAAATTAATTTTAAGAAAAAATGAAAAAAATTTCTATGAACTTTTACCAGTTAAGAAAACTAAACTTAAAGATGTGGATATAATTTTAATGAGACAAGATCCTCCATTTAATATGAATTATATAACTGCAACTCATTTGTTAGAAAAATTAGAACCAAATGTATTTATTCTTAATAATCCAAGTAGTGTAAGAAACTCTCCAGAAAAATTATTAGTAACGAAGTTTAATAAATTAATGCCACCAACATTGATTTCTTCCGATGAAAAAGAAATATCAAATTTTAGAAAAAAATATAAAGATATAGTTATTAAACCATTATTTGGTAACGGTGGTGAAAGTATAATTAGGGTAAAAAATAATGATCAAAATTTTTCTTCTATAATTGAAATTTTAAAAAAAATGTATGAAGAGCCATTAATGATTCAACAGTTTATAAAAGAAGTAACTAAAGGTGATAAAAGAATAATCCTGCTAGATGGCGAAATTCTTGGAGCTATAAACAGGATTCCAGCTAAAGGTGAGATAAGAGCAAATATGCATGTTGGGGCTAGACCAGTAAAAACTAAATTATCTAAAGAAGAAGTAGAAATTTGTAATGTAATAGGGCCTGAATTAAAGAAAAAAAAGCTCTTTTTGGTTGGAATTGATGTAATTGGTGGGAAATATCTAACAGAAATAAATGTAACTTCTCCCACTGGATTGCAAGAAATAAATAAATATGAAAAAAAACGATGCGAAATTGATATTTGGAATTACATAGAAAAAGCCATTAAATATGAGAAAAATTAAAAAATTTACTATTTATTAACAATTTACTTAAATTTGTTAAATTTTTGCAATTACTTAAAAATCATACCTAACTAATCTTGCAGGTAGAAATATCAACACTATATACACCAATGTAGATGCTTTAAGTCCAAAGCATTAAACTTGGGATACAGGAGATATCATTATGAGTAGGGTTATAGGTATAGACTTAGGAACAACTAATTCCTGTGTCGCTATTATGGAGGGAAACGAACCAAAAGTAATTGAAAATATTGAGGGTGGTAGAACAACACCTTCCATGGTTGCTTTTTCGGAAGATAAAGAGAAACTTGTTGGTCAAAGCGCCAAAAGGCAAGCTGTAACAAACCCGGAAGCCACACTTTTTGCTATAAAACGTCTCATCGGTAGAACTTTCGATGACCCTATGACAAAAAAAGATATAGATATGGTTCCGTACTCCATTATCAAATCGGATAGCGGTGATGCATGGGTGGAGGCAAGAGGCGAAAAATATTCACCAAGTCAAATATCCGCTTTTATTCTTCAAAAAATGAAAGAGACCGCAGAAAGTTATTTAGGCGAGTCAGTGGAAAAAGCAGTAATTACTGTTCCCGCTTATTTTAATGATGCGCAAAGACAGGCAACAAAAGATGCCGGTAAAATTGCAGGACTTGAAGTTTTAAGAATAATTAATGAACCTACCGCTGCTTCCCTAGCCTATGGCCTTGATAAAAAAGATGGAAAAACAATTGCTGTATATGATTTGGGAGGTGGAACATTTGATGTATCAGTTCTAGAAATTGGTGATGGTGTTTTTGAAGTTAAGTCAACTAATGGTGATACATTTTTAGGTGGAGAAGATTTTGATATATCTCTTCTCAACTATCTTGCTAGTGAGTTTAAAAAAGAAAATGGAATTGATCTAAGAAAAGATAAGCTTGCTTTACAAAGATTAAAAGAATCTGCTGAAAAAGCTAAGATTGAACTTTCAAGCTCTATGCAAACAGAAATAAATCTTCCATTTATAACTGCTGATAAAACTGGACCTAAACATTTAACTATGAAACTAACAAGAGCTAAACTCGAAGCTTTAGTTGAAGATTTAATTAATCGTACAATTATACCCTGTGAAAAAGCTCTAAAAGATGCTGGCCTCACTGCGGGTGAAGTTGATGAAGTTGTGCTAGTTGGTGGTATGACAAGAATGCCTAAGGTTGTTGAAAGGGTAAAGAATTTTTTTGGAAGAGAACCTCATAAAGGTGTTAACCCGGATGAAGTTGTAGCCATGGGTGCGGCTATCCAGGCAGGTGTGTTGCAAGGTGACGTAAAGGATGTATTGCTATTAGATGTAACACCTTTATCTCTTGGAATAGAAACACTAGGGGGGGTATTTACAAGACTTATAGATAGAAATACAACAATACCAACTAGAAAGTCACAAGTTTTTTCTACAGCAGACGATAACCAATCTGCAGTAACTATCCGGGTTCATCAAGGTGAAAGAGAAATGGCCGCAGACAATAAAATTCTTGGTCAATTCGATCTCGTTGGAATTCCCCCCGCTCCAAGAGGAATGCCACAAATTGAAGTTACTTTTGATATTGATGCTAATGGTATAGTCAATGTTTCTGCTAAAGATAAAGGTACAGGTAAAGAACAACAAATAAAAATTCAAGCATCTGGTGGCCTAAGCGATGATGAAATAGAGAAAATGGTTAAAGAGGCAGAAGCTAACAAAAGCCAGGATGAAGCTAAAAAAGAAAAAGTTGAAGCTAAAAACCAAGCTGAAGGTTTGATTCATAGTACTGAGCAAAACCTTAAAGACCATGGAGATAAAATTTCAGAAGAAGAAAAAAATGTAATAGAAACAGCAGTTGAAGATTTGAAAGTAGCTAAGGAATCAGATGATATTGATGACATTAAATCAAAAACGGAAGCTCTGGTTCAAGCCTCAATGAAGTTAGGCGAAGCTATTTACAAAGCTCAGGCTGAGCAGAATTCAGCAACTCAACCAGGTTCAGATCAAACTTTTGATGAAACAAGCTCTAATGATACCTCTAATCAAAATGAAGATGTGGTTGATGCTGACTTTGAAGAAGTAGATGATGATAAAAAAGATTAAAATTTGATCTTTTTTGTGTTAGCTTTATCAATATTCTAAAACTTAAATAACTGGAAAATAATTTCATGTCGAAAAGCGACTATTATGAATTGCTTGGTGTTGGCAGGGATAGCTCTGATGCAGATATAAAAAAGGCCTATAGAAAAAAGGCTATGCAGTTTCATCCTGATAAGAACCCAAACAATCCATCAGCAGAAGCAAAGTTTAAAGAATTATCAGAAGCATATGATGTTTTAAGAGATGATAACAAAAGATCAGCCTATGATCGTTATGGTCATGCTGCATTTGAACAAGGGATGGGGCAAAGTCATGGAGGAAACTCAGCTTTCGATTTTGCTTCTTCTTTCTCGGATATTTTTGGAGACATTTTTGGAGATTTTATGGGTGGTAGTAATCAATCTTCAGGAAGAGGAGCGGATCTAAGGTACAATATGGAGGTAACACTAGAAGAAGCTTATAAAGGAAAAAAAGCAACAATTAAAATCCCAACCTCTGTAGCTTGCTCAGACTGTAACGGAACTGGTTCTGAAGGAAAAAGCTCCCCACAAGCATGTAGAATGTGTAATGGTGCAGGCAAAGTAAGAGCTCAACAAGGTTTTTTTACAATTGAAAGAACATGTCCCCAGTGCCAGGGAGCAGGCTATCAAATAATTAACCCATGTAAAAAGTGTTCTGGAAATGGAAGATTAAGAAAAGATAAAGCTTTATCCGTCAGCATACCTGCAGGCATAGAAAGTGGTGTTAGAATTAGACTTTCTGGTGAAGGTGAGGCAGGGATGCGAGGTTCTTCTCCAGGAGATTTATATATATTTGTGAATGTTAAACAGCACAACTTATTTCTAAGAGAAGGGCCACATTTATTTTGTAAAGTACCAATTTCGATTACAACCGCTGCATTAGGCGGAAACGTTGAAGTTCCTACTCTCGAGGGGAAAAGAGGTAAAATAAACATCCCTGCTGGTACTCAATCAGGAAAACAATTTAGATTAAGAGGAAAAGGTATGCCTCCTCTAAAAGGGCATAACCTTGGTGGTGATTTACATATAGAAACTCATGTTGAAACTCCGGTAAATTTAAGCAAAAAACAAAAAGAATTATTAAAAGAATTCGAAAATGAGGGAAAAGGTAGTTCGCAAAACCCTCAATCAGAAGGTTTTTTTTCTAAAGCAAAAGAATTGTGGGATGAATTAAAAGACTAATGTAAAGTAAACTAAATTATCATCAAGGTTTAGATTTTGCACCCAGAGAGAAAAAATAGATTACAACCCCCATCAATAAGACATGAGGGAAAGCACGGGCTTTCACCAAATCTTTTACACGATGATGTGGCCCGTCTGGACTTTCAAATGACTTCTAATTTTTTTGTTTCTCAGGAAATTCTTCCTGCTGCTAAATTAAGTTGGAAACATAAACAGCAACCTAAATTTTTCAAAACTTATAATCGTTTGCCAAAGAATCGTAAGGAAGTAAGAAATTTTATGAAGGATGATTACTTGTGGAAAATTTGGAGCTCACTGAAAAGAAATAATCAAGAAATGAGCTATTATAATCGCGGAGAAATAATTCAAAGAGAAGAAATAAAAATTAATGAAAAATATAAAAATCAGAAAAAGAAACTAGGAAATATTTTTTTGAATTCTAACCTTCAGGTTCCTGATTATATTACAAAAATAGATATTCATTGTATGCCGAATGGCTATAACTCGGATCAAGGAAAAGGAATATATGCTGGTTCAAATTATGATACTGCTAGTCTCTATTTAGCAACTGGTGGTGAATTAGGTAAATATAGTGATGGTGCAGGATGGGCTAATATTGCTTTTATTAAAAAATACTTTCCTAATTTTATTCCTAAAAAAATTCTAGATCTAGGATGTACGATTGGTCATTCAACTCTACCTCTAAAAATATTTTGGCCGAATTCTGATATATATGCTATTGATGCTTGTGCTCCTGTTCTAAGGTATGCTTTTAGCAGATCTAATTATTTAAATACAGCTATAAACTATTATCAAAAAAATGCAGAAGCTACAGGTTTTAAATCAAATACTTTTGATCTAATAACATCATCAATGTTTCTTCATGAAATCCCTCAAAAGAATTTAAAAAGTATTGGTAAAGAAATTTTTAGGCTTCTAAAACCAAATGGAATTATGCTGCATAATGAACAGCCTCAATATCATGGACTAAAAGCTGATGAACAATTTTTTAGAGAATGGGATACTTGGTATAATAACGAGCCAATGAGATGTGCTTTTAGAGATATGGATTTAGTTCGATGGGCTGAAAACTCTGGATTTAAAAAACAAAATATAGTTCAAAAAATTGCACCTGGCGCTTCTTATATTAAGGAAAAAATAAAAACTTTTGGAGATGGAACTTGGTTTATATTTAGTTCTCTAAAGAATTAGTAACTAAAACCAAATCTATTTCCATGAACCAAATAAGAACCAATTACCAGCTTTTGCCTCTTTATAAGAACCATCTTCTTGAGGAATAACAAAAGGACAAAACTTCTCAAAAGTATTAGATTGTGTAAAGCCAGAACTGATAGAAACCTTTACTAAGTCTAAATCATGCATTGGCCCCCAAAATGGTTCGTTATTATTATGAGTATCCCAATCCATTTCAAATTGCTCAAAGACTGTTTTCATTAAATGAAAAGGTGGTTGTTCTACATGAAGCATAAGACCACCTGGTTTCAATATTCTGTACGTCTCAGTGAATAATTCTTTAATAGCATTTGTTGAAGTTTCATGAAGAAACATTGAAGAAACAACTAAATCAAATGTATTAGTTTTAAATTCAGTTTTTTCTGCTAAAGATTGAATAAAATTTATTTTTTTATTTAAAGATTTAGCCCTTGCATGTCCATAACGTAGAACTGGAGCAGCAAAGTCGATACCAGTTATATCAGATTTAGGCCATGCAGTTGCATAGGCAAGTGTTGAATGACCAACCGTACAACCTTGATCAAGAACTTTCTTTGGATAAAATTTTGGGTAGTTTTTATTTAACCAATTTACGGCAGCCCATCCAGGTCCATCATTATATGGCCCCATCTTTCCACCTGTTCCAATATATAACCCCCCTAGGTCATACATCGCACCAGGAAAAACATCATAATCAGTTACTTCAGTGTAGTAACTTCCAGGCATCCAGTGCATATCCATTGCAGTTTGATATTTTGGATATTTTATTTTGTCATTTAACTTTAGAGATCCTGGACCCTTTTTTTTGCTATAATTTTTTGCTATTGCATTCAAACTATCTACTTGCCTCTCAACTATGGGAAACTTAAATGATGAACTTTGCTCTTGTAAATGACGCCTGAGGCATGCCCACCATTGATAAGCTGGCTCCCTAAGCATAGCTTTTCTAACTTCATGTCTTGAATTTGGTAATCGTCCATGTTTTTTCTTGAAAACAGGTTCTACTTTTTTTTTATATATATTTATGTTTTTGGATTGAATATTTTCTCTTAAAAACTTTGAAAGTGCCATTTGGTAATTAAGCAAGTATTCATCATCAGAGCTTAGTTCTGGCATAATTTCATGTTTTCCAAGACCTCTTATCGAGGTTTTTTGAGTAGCAATTTCAGTAGAAGCCATATTAAATATACCTTAAAAAAATATTGTCATATAATAACAAGATAAAAAGTAATATACAAAGTATATATGCATATTTTTAATTATTAATATTTAAGAATAAATTTAAATATGATATTTATATTTTTTGTTCTTTGATAAAAAGGTTTCAAAAATGTCGCAATTGAAAATAGGCATATCTGGTTGTTCTGGCAAAATGGGCAAAACACTGATTAAATTAATTTCGGAACATCAAGAATGTAATATATCTGGTGGCTTAGAGGCTGAAAATAACCCTGATTTAGGAAAAAATTTAGGTAAATTAATTAATTCAGACAATATAAATGCAATCGTAACATCTGATAGAAAATTATTTTTTGAAACATGCGATATAATCATTGATTTTAGTACTCCTGACTCAACAGTTGAAAATTTAAAATTTGGTAAAAAATTTGGAAAAGGCCTGGTAATAGGCACAACCGGACTTAGTCAAGAAATTGAAAAAAAAATAGAAATAGCCGCGAAAGATATACCGATAGTTTACTCTGCAAATATGAGTATTGGCATTAATATTCTTATGGAGTTAACAAAAAAATTATCTAGTATTTTAAATAATGAAGATTTTGATGTTGAAATTCTTGAAATGCATCATAAACATAAGGTCGATGCACCATCAGGGACAGCATTAGCATTGGGAAAAGCTGTTGCAAATGGAAGAAATATTGATTTATTTAAACACAGTGAAATTGTAAGAGATGGAATAAACGCAAAGAGGAAAATTGGAAATATAGGCTTTGCAACACTTAGAGGAGGAAGTGTGACCGGAGAACACTCAGTTTTATTTGTAAGTGATCACGAAATTATCGAACTTAAACATAAAGCGGAGAATAGAAGTCTTTTTGCGGCTGGCGCTTTAAAAGCAGCAATTTGGCTTTCAAAAAAAAGTAATGGACTATATTCTATGAAAGATGTTTTAAATTTAAAAATCTAAATTTTAAATTTATTTATTTCACCCCTAAGCGAGTTTGCTAATTTAATTTTTTCAACTTTTGTTAAAAAATCGCCGACAAAAATTGCTGAACCATGAGAATGAATAATTAATCTTGTCTTATTATATATAGATTTTTTTAGTGTTATATTTATCCAATTTGGTGGAGCAAACTTTACAATTAAATTTTTTCTAAATGGTTTTACTTTCTCAATAACCATTTCTTTTTTTGTTAGTATTATTCTTTCCGAAATTTTTAATGATTTATTATGAAAATAAAAAATAAAAGTGAATAGTAAAATATCTAGGCCAAAAAAACCTATCACAGGCCATGCACCAATAGTGTAAAAAAAAGTTCCTACGGAAATACTTATAAGCAGTAATAAAACTATAATTAGATAAAAGGTTGATCTTGTTAAAGACCTATTTGGTTTCAGTTCTATATTTAAAATAGTACCATAATAAATATTACTATCACTCATAACTTCTATTATTCACTTATTAAACCATACTAAAAAATTAACTTTATCATTTGTTTGAATTTAAAAAGGATTCTAAACAAATATTTTTTTTATTCTTTTTTGATTCGACAAAAATAAAATTTATTTTTTTACTATTTAAACTTTTAGATTTTGATAGAAAAAAATGTATTGTGCAGATATCATTTTTGTATAATACCACCTCCTGAGGATGCTCTTCTCTTATTATATTAGGCTTACCCATTATTTTGGTAAGCTCTGTATATTCCATTCCAACAAAAAATGAAGAAGGTTTTATATTTTTAATTATATTCTTTTTATCTTTTTTTACATTTTGGTTACTGGGTACGCTAGGATTAATAATTTTAGTTTGTTCAAATTGTTTTTTTTTAATATTGGTAGTTTGTTTTTTTTGGATTGTTTTCTTATCTTGATCAATATCTAGAATAGAAAAAACATTTTCGGAACAACCTGAAAACAAAATAAATATCGTAGTTTGAAAAATAACTATTTTAAAAAAAAATTTCATCGACCTTTTTCCATTTGCTTGTATATATGAACTGTTGATGCTATAGCAATAGCTGGAGCAAAAAAATTAATTACAGGCAAAGTGAATAAAATTGCAATAATAATACCAAAAATAAATACGATAATTTTTTTTTCAATATTATCATGATTATTATACCTCATTCTAACTATACTAAAATACTCATAACTAATTAAGTATCCGTTTACTGTCCAATATAAAATAAAATAAACAGGTGGTATAAAAAAAAACGGGAGAATTAATAAGTTAAATAAAATTAACTTAACAAATAACTTTATATTAAAGTTTATTTCTTTATATAACATTTGGTGTTTTTCTACTTTATTATAGGTGTAGTACTTTCTCTCTACTGCTGAAATTATTTCATCTTGGAATAATCCATTGAAAAATATAGCTATAGTAGGACTAAAGGCCCACATCCCTACTAAAAATAATAGTAAGCCTCCAATAGTTGAAACTATTGAATTGAACGGGAGTCCTAATGATGACCAAAAATATGAAAATAAAAATGTAAAAATTGTTGATAAACAAATAATACAAAAAGCACTTAACATAACACTTTTTAAGAAAACTTTTTTAAATTGTGGGTCAGATAGCTGATTTATTGATTTTCCTAATGCGCTAACTATCATTTTAGGGCTATGTCCCTTTAATTTATATATAAAATTTGTTATACAAAATCAAAGCTACGCTATACTAAATTAAAATAAAATTATACCTAATTCTTGAGATATCTATGAAAAATAAAACCTTTGATGTTATTACCTTTGGAAATGCAATAGTGGATATTATTAATCCAACAGAATATGATTTTTTAAAAAAGAATTCTTTAGTACCTGGAAGTATGAATTTAGTAAGTCAGGATGAGGCTAAGAACCTTCTTTTACAATGTGAGCCAAAAGAAATTATTTCTGGTGGTTCAGCAGCTAATACTGCAGTTGGAATAGCTTCCTTTGGAGGTAATCCTGCATTTATTGGTAAAGTAAAAAATGATAAATTTGGAAAAATATTTGCTGATTCTCTAAACTCTTCAGGGGTGACCTTTAAGTCACTTAAATCTTCAGAAGGACCACCTACAGCTACTTCTTTAATTTCTGTAACACCTGATGGCGAAAGAACTATGTGTACTTATTTAGGCGCATGTCTGGAATTGGCTGAACATGATATAGATGAAAAAATAATAATTGATTCCAAAATTTGCTACGTAGAGGGGTATTTATGGGATCCTCCAGAAGCAAAAAAAGCGTTAAGAAAAGCTATAAATATATGTAAAAAAAATAATATATTAGTCGCATTTACACTATCAGACTCATTTTGTGTTAATAGATTTAGGGGTGAATTTATAGAATTAATAAAAAATGATATAGATATTTTATTTTGTAATGAAGATGAAATTAAAGCACTTTATAATTCCAAAGATATAAATAATTCAATAATTAATGTTATAAAATATTGTAAGATTCTTGTTGTGACAAAAGGGAATAAAGGATCAGAGATTATTTCCAAAGACAACAATTATATTTTACCAGCTATTGAGGTTAATAAAGTAATTGATAAAAACGGTGCGGGGGACGCATTTGCTGCAGGATTTTTATTTGGGTTATCAAATGATTATGAAATAAAAAAATGTGGCCATTTAGGTAATATTGCAGCAACAGAAATGATTACACATTACGGAGCAAGACCACAAAAGAAATTTTCTGAGTTGTTAATAGACTATAAAATTAAATTGTAATTATGAAGGCTAACTTATATTCTAAAATAAGACTCTGGTCAGGAATAATTGTTTACATATTTGTATGTATGCATCTTTTAAATCATTCTCTGGGTTTAATTTCTATAGACGCAATGGAGAGAGGAAGGGCAATATTTGTTCTAATTTGGAGAAACCCTTTTGGAACTATTCTTTTATACTCTTCATTTTTAGCCCACTTATCACTTGTTTTAATTACATTGGCAAATAGAAAAAGTTTAAAAATGTCTTTTGGTGAGGCTACTCAAACAATTTTTGCCTTAATTTTTCCTCTTGGTCTAATTATGCATGTAATGGGCACAAGAGGTGCTCACGAATTATTTAATTTTGAAGATACTTACCAAAATGAGTTATATACACTATGGGTTGATCAGATTCAGTTTGGAGTTATGAACTCAATACTAATTGTTTTAGTTTGGTTTCACGGAACAATTGGTTTATATTTTTGGCTCAGATTTAAAGGGTGGTTTCAAAAAAGAATTTCTTATATTTATGCTTTAGTTATAATTTTACCAGTTACTGCTTTTTTGGGTTTTGTTAGTGGTGGAAGAGAAATAAAGTTTTTATATGAGGAAGGCTACTATATACCACCTAAAATTTCTGAAGAAATGATTAATACTGTTTTTCAATACATATTGATTGGATTAACAATTTATTTATTTTTAATTTTATCCGTATTTTTCTTCAGATTACTTAAATGGATAAATAGAAAAAGACATAAACTAATAAAAATTACTTATCCAGATGGAACAACTGTATCTATTGAGAAAGGGACTACTGTTCTTGAAGCAAGTAGAATACATGGAAAGCCTCATGCTTCTGTTTGTGGGGGAAAAGGAAGATGTTCAACATGTAGAGTGAGGGTATCTTTCGGAAAAGAGTTTCTAGAAAAACCTTCTGATGAAGAAAAAAAAGTTCTTGAAAGAGTTGGCTTGAACTTTAACACAAGATTGGCTTGTCAAATAACACCTTCACAGGATTTAACTATAACACCTTTATTGCCTCCAGATTCATCTATAAAATCATCTAGAAATGTACCTTTGTATTATGATGGAGCAGAACAAGAAATTGCAGTACTTTTTGCTGATATTAGAGCTTTCACTTCTATTGCTGAAAAAAAACTTCCTTATGACGTAGTATTTGTTTTAAATCAATATTTTAAAACTATGGGTAAAGCTGTAGAAATTTCAGGTGGTAAAATAGATAAATTCATAGGTGATGGAGTTATGGCACTCTTTGGTATTCAAAAAACACCGAAAGAAGCATGTTTATCAGCTTTAAAAGCTGCGAGAGCTATGTCCGAAGGGATTGAAGATTTAAATTTCAATCTTAGAGAAGATCTTGATAGTCCAATAAAAATTGGAATTGGAATTCATATTGGAAAAGTAATATTGGGAGATATGGGTTACGCTGATTCTAAATCAATTACAGCAATTGGTGACTCAGTAAATACAGCTAGTCGTTTAGAGAGTTTAAATAAAGATTTTGAATCAGAATTACTTGTAAGTAAGAAGGTTTTAGATCTTGCAGAATTAGAGCAACAGGGTTTTATTTCAAAAGAAGTTAGCATTAAGGGAAGGAAAGAGCCCTTATCAATTTGTGTTATTGAAAAAGCAACAAATGTAAATATTCCGCTGTTATAATTTTTATTTGCCCCCTTTCACTAATAATGAACCTAGGGGGTTACCGCCTAAAATATGTACATGAAAGTGAGGAACCTCTTGATGAGAATCTAGGCCATGGTTTGAAATAATTCTATATCCAGAACGATCAACACCTACTTGCTTCGCAACTTCTGAAATTGATTTAAAAAAAGAAATGATTTCTTTTGAACTCGCTTTTCCAGAGAAGTCATCAAAAGATATATATTCACCTTTAGGTATTACAAGTATGTGAATTTGAGACTGTGGGTTAATGTCATTAAATGCAAGAGAAAATTCATCTTCATAAACTTTAGTACAAGGTATCTCGCCTCTTAGTATCTTAGCAAAAATATTTTCTTTGTCATATACATTTTGATTTTTCTGCAATCACCTATTCTCCTTTTCTTTAATACCAGATATGCCTTCTCTTCTAATCAATTCATCAAAAATTTCGTTAGGATGAATTCCTTTTTCCGCCCAAGCAATTAAAAGCATAAAAATTAAATCTGCACTTTCATAAATAATCTCTTTTTTTTCTTTTGAAAGAATAGCAACTATTGTTTCGACAGCTTCTTCTCCTATTTTTTCTGCAATTCTATTAATTCCAGCTTTATGTAAGTTATTTACATAAGAATCATTTGATTTATTATTTATTCTTTCATTAATAACATCAAATAAATTAAATACTATTTTTTCTTTACTTGTCATAATCTAACCAACACACCAGACTCTTTCATAAATTTTTTAGCTTCACAAATAGAAAAGGTACCATAGTGAAAGATTGATGCTGCTAAAACTCCCGATGCGTTTCCTTTAATTACACCATCAACTAAATGTTCAAGTTTTCCAACACCCCCAGATGCAATTACTGGTATAGAAACATTATCGGCAATTTTTTTTGTTATTTCTATATCAAAACCTTTACCAGTACCATCTCTGTCCATAGAAGTTAGTAATATTTCACCAGCTCCATGCTCTTCAACTGTTTTTGCCCATGATAAAGCTTCTAATTTTGTTTCATTTCTTCCACCGTGGGTAAAAACAGTATAATTTCCGTTAGCTGATTTTTTAACATCTATTGCAACAACTATACATTGGTTGCCAAATTTTTCTGCAGCTTTCTCTACTAAATTAAGATTATTTACAGCAAAGGTATTAAGAGAAATTTTATCGGCACCAGCTTTAAGCAAATTTCTTATGTCTTCTAAATCTTTAATACCACCTCCTACAGTTAGAGGCATGAAACATCTATCAGCCGTCTTCTTCACTATATCTATCATAATACTTCTTTTTTCATTGCTTGCAGAAATATCTAGAAAACAAAGTTCGTCAGCTCCTTGATCCTGATAAATTTGAGCTTGTTCAACAGGATCAGAAATTTTTTTTAACTTTAGAAAATTAATACCTTTCACAACATAACCGTCTTTAACATCTAAGCATGGAATAATTCTTTTTTTTAACATTTTTAACTCGTTATTTTTAATGCTTCAATGGGATCAATACTTCCGCTATAATATGCTTTGCCTAGAATTGCTCCAATTATGCCTCTATTTTTATTTTTTGCTATCAACTTTATGTCATCAATATTTTTTATTCCTCCAGACGCAATTATTGGAATATCAACAGAATCTGCTAGTCTGATTGTGTCCTTAATATTTATTCCCTCCATCATTCCATCACGACTAATATCTGTAAAAATTATTGCGTAAAGTGAGACTTCTCTAAATTTAACTGCAAATTCTATATGATCCTTTTGAGAGGTTTTTGTCCAACCATCTGTAGCAACTTTTCCTGACCTAGAGTCTATTCCAAGTATTATTTTATTTGGATAAATTTTACATGACTCTATTAATAAATTAGGTTTTATAAAAGCCGCAGTTCCAAGAATTACTCTATCTATACCAATATTCAACCACTCTTTAATACTTTTCATATCTCTTATACCGCCTCCTAATTGAATAGGAATAGAGATTTTTTTTCGAATATTTTTAATTATTTCTGTATTAATTGATTGCCCTTTAACAGCTCCGTTAAGATCAACGATGTGAAGATTTTTAAAACCAATATTTTCGAATTTTTTTGCTTGGTCTACAGGATCAGTATTAAAAATTTCTTCATCATTAAGGTTTCCTTGCCTTAACCTAACACATTTGCCATCCTTAATATCTATAGCTGGGTATAAAATCATAATGATAAATCTTTCGTGTAATAATATCCCTTAATATATTTACCATTAACACGAGCATATTTTTCTTTAGAACTCCATCTAATATACCCAGCTCTTTCATAAAGAGCTATAGCCGCATCCTGGGTTTCTCTTACATCTAAACTTATTTGAGTAAAACCCAATTTTTTAGCTTGTTTCTCAAATTCTATTAACATACCCCTAGCCATACCATGACCACGAGCCCAAGGAGCTACAAAGAAACTTATCATTACTACATTAAAAAAGCTTGCTTCATTATTCGATGGAGGTTTAACCATTTGAGCTGCCCCAGCAACAATTCCATTCAACCTACCAATCAGGAGATCTCGCTCAGGTACGAGAAGAACCCCTTGCCAATACCTCTCAATTACTAATCTTTTCGGTGTCTTAATCCAATCAAAACCCAAACCTACTTCAATTGCTTTTTCAGTGGCTTCACATAAAGTATCTAAATCACCAGGTCTAAAAGATTTTAACCACTCAATTTGGATTGAAATTGAAGACATTCATCTATCCCATTATTAAGAAATTAGAAATTAAATCCAGTCCAACTTGTTGGCTCTTTTCTGGATGAAACTGCATACCAATGATATTATCTTTAGCAATAATAGCAGAAATAGGGACTCCATAATCAACACTAGCAATAATTTGGTTTTTATCATAGACTTCAAAAAGATAAGAATGAACAAAATAAGTATGATCATTTTCTGAAATATTTTTTACAATTGGATGATTTGCTTTAATTTCTAAATTATTCCAACCCATTTGAGGAATTGGCAAACTGGGTATTGTTATTATTTTTTTTACTGAACCTCTTATCCAATTCAAGCCCTCCGTTTCTTTATTTTCGTAACCTTTTGTGGCTAATACTTGCATACCAACACAAATCCCCAAGAAGGGTATACCCTTTTTTAATATAAAGTAGTTTAATGCTTCATGCATACCATTAATTTTTTTCATACCATTAATAAAATCTGAAAAAGATCCAACCCCCGGTAAAACAATAAAATTACTATCTTCTAAGTCTTCTACCATGGAAGATACGATTATGTTGCTTTTTTTATTAATATTGGTAGAGACTTTCTCGAAAGCTTTATGAGCAGATCTTAAATTACCGCTACCACAGTCTATAATTGTTATCTTCATTATAAAAATTATTCTTTTTCTTTATTAATTGTTATTTGATTACTTAAATCATAAAATCTTATTTCAGCCTCTAATTGATTTCTACCCATAACAAAACCAATATTTCTCCACCCCTTCTTTATTAGACTATTTTTTTGAAAGTCTCTAGCTTCAAAAGAAAACATAATATGAGGAAATAAAATAAATATAAAAATTATTGAATTCAAACTTTCAAAAAAAATAAATAAATATATAAGAATAAAAAAATATAAGATTATGTAAATTGAAACAATCCATAAGCCATTAAAAATAGAAAATAGAAGTGGAAATATTAAAGCAAAAAAACTAAAACCTTCTCTATGAAAAATGTGAATATCTTGAGATAAAACATTTGGATTTTCAAAAATACTGTAAAACTTCATTAAATGTAGTTATCCTCCTAAAGTCCCTTTGGTCGATGGTATTTGGCCCATAAGCTTATTATCAATTTCTATTGCTTGTCTGATGCTTTTTGCTAGAGCCTTAAAGCATGACTCTGCTATATGATGACTATTCTTTCCATATAAATTTTCTATATGTAATGTTAAACCTGCAGACTGAGAAAAAGCCTGAAACCATTCTTTAAACAACTCTGTATCCATTTCTCCAACTTTAGAAGTTGGGAAATTGACATTCCAAATTAACATAGGTCTTCCAGAAAAATCTAATGAGACTCTTGTTAAAGTTTCATCAAAAGGTACATAGGAAGTCCCGTATCTTGTAATACCTTCTTTCTTTCCTAAAGATTTAGAGATCGCATCTCCCAAAACAATACCCACGTCTTCGTTTGTATGATGTTGGTCAATATGAAGGTCCCCTTTAGCAATTAATTCGATATCAATAAGGGAATGACGCGATAATTGTTCTATCATATGGTCTAAAAACCCTATACCAGTATTAACATTGTAAGACCCTATACCATCTAATTTTACAGAGACTTTAACAGAGGTTTCTTTGGTTTTTCTTTCAACATTTGCTTCACGCATTTAAATCTCCGTGTTAATTAGTTAAGTTAGGGGCCATTAATATATTAGGAATATCATGCTTGAAATAGTTTAGTTAGTTAATAATATACATATATGAAATTTGTAGTAGATTATAATATATTGAAAATTTTAACTTTAACACCATATCTTAAGTATAAAATGACCTTTTTATTAAATTTTTTGAGGCATTGAGTGAAATGAGCAAACAAAATAATTGGCATGGTACTACTATTTTATCTGTTAGAAAAAATGGAACAGTAATAATAATGGGCGATGGACAAGTTTCAGTAGGAAACACTGTTATGAAATCTACAGCTAAAAAAGTTCGTAAACTAGGAAAAAGTAAAGTTATTGCTGGTTTTGCTGGTGCTACAGCTGATGCATTTACTCTATTTGAAAGATTAGAGGAAAAATTAGAAAAACATGGTAACCATTTAGAAAGAGCGTGCGTTGAATTGGCAAAAGACTGGAGAACAGATCGTTACCTGAGGAGACTAGAAGCAATGATGGCAGTTGCAGATAGAGAGAAAAGCCTTCTACTTACCGGTTCAGGAGATGTTCTTGAACCTGATGACGGACTCATAGGAATTGGATCTGGCGGAAATTATGCCCTTGCTGCTGCAAGAGCATTATATCAAATTGATGAACTCGATGCTAAAACAATTGCAAGTAGGGCTATGAAAATTGCTGCAGACATATGTGTTTTTACAAATCTGCAAACAACTTCTGAAAGTATAGAATAAAATGACAGAATTTAGCCCAAGAGAAATAGTTTCAGAATTAGATCGGTTTATTGTTGGTCAAAAAGAGGCCAAGAGAGCTGTTGCAATTGCTCTCAGAAACAGGTGGAGGAGACAACAATTAAGTGAAGAACTTCGAGAAGAAGTTGTTCCTAAAAACATACTTATGATAGGGCCAACAGGAGTTGGCAAAACCGAAATTTCACGAAGGCTCGCTAAATTAGCCAGGGCACCTTTCTTAAAAATAGAAGCAACAAAATTTACAGAAGTTGGTTATGTAGGAAGGGATGTAGAACAAATAATCAGAGATCTTGTTGAAATAAGTTTAAAAATGGTTCGTGAAAGACGAAAAAAAGAGGTAAAGGCTAAAGCTCAACTTGCCGCTGAGGAGAGAGTTATTGATGCATTAGTTGGTGAAAATGCTACTGAAAAAACGAGACAAACATTTAGGCAAAAGCTAAGAGATGGTGAACTTGATAATAAAGAAATAGAAATTGAATTAAACGAAAATTCTTCAGGAATGCCTCTTTTTGAAATCCCTGGAATGCCAGGAGCTCAAATGGGAATGATGAATATTAATGACATGCTCGGAAAAGCATTTAATAAGAGAACAAAAACTAAAAGAGTTAAAATAACTGACTCATACGAACTTTTAATGGATGAAGAAAGCGATAGACTTCTTGATGAAGAAAAAATTACTAAAGAGGCAATTGAACTCGTTGAACAAGAGGGTATAGTTTTTATAGATGAGATAGATAAAATTACAGCTCGTTCAGATAGAAGTGGTGCTGATGTTAGCAGAGAGGGAGTACAAAGAGACCTTCTTCCTTTAATTGAAGGAACACAGGTTGCTACAAAATATGGCACTATCAGAACTGATTTCATACTATTTATTGCCTCAGGAGCTTTCCAATTAGCTAAACCATCCGACCTTTTGCCTGAGCTTCAAGGACGTTTACCAATTAGAGTGGAACTCAAAGCACTTACAAAGAACGATTTTTGTGACATACTTACAGAACCTGAAGCTAGTCTGATAAAGCAATACACCGCATTAATAGGAACAGAAAAGGTAGAATTGGTTTTCACAAAAGATGCCATTGACGAAATTGCTGGAATAGCTGCAGAGGTTAATTCAAATGTTGAGAATATTGGTGCCAGAAGGCTGCATACAGTATTAGAAAGAATTTTAGATGAAATTAGTTTTTCTGCTACAGATATGACTGGGGATAAAATTACAATTGACTCTACATATGTTAAAAACCATATTGCCGATTTAGCTAAAGATCAAGATTTATCAAAATTTATTTTATAATATTTTTTATATCTTATTCTTTCTTAAAATAATATACCTAGCTCCTTCACCACCATGACGATTAAAAGCTTTTTTATGAGTAATTATCTTTTTTTTAAATTTTTCTTCATCAAGCCATATTGGGAGAGATGATCTAAGTATACCTCTTGAGGATGTGTTTTGTTCATTTGTATCTAAATCACTATGATTGCCTTTTCCAGTTATAACTAATAAATAACGTCTTCCTAATTTAAAGTTATTTTCAATAAATTTACTTAAACTTTTATAAGCCTCATTTTGATTTAAACAGTGTAGATCAAGGGTCTTGTCTATTATCAATTCTCCTTTTTTTAATTTTCTCATTAATGATTTATCCATACTAGAGTATTCTAATTTATTTAATTTTTTTTCAAAAGTAGGAAATATATTTTGATGATAAGGTTGAACTTTTTTGTTATGATCTGTTAAAGAATTCTCTAAAACCATTTTATTTTCATATTTAATATTATTTTTTTTATATAATTTTTTTTTAGGAATAATTTTTGTTTCGCTCATTACATATTCCCAAAGATTAGAGTCGTCTAAAATATTTTTTTTATTTTTTTTATTCATTATTTCTTGTTTTATTTCTTTTGATAATTAATTTTCTAGGCAAAAGAATATAGTATTTACCAAGTTGTTTTAGTTTACCAGCTAGTAATCCTGGTTCTTGACCAGTACCAAAAAAAATGTCACCCCTTATTATGCCTTTAATTGCAGATCCAGTGTCTTGAGAAATCATCAGCTTTTTTATTTTTAATTTTTTTTCATCCCCAAAATTATCAATATCAACCCAAAGTGGAACTCCTAACGGTATCCATTTTAGATCTACAGCTAAAGATCTCATAGCTATAAGAGATGTATTTTGAGACCCTTTAGCAAAATTACTGTTTGATTTTTTAAAAAAAATATATCTTTTGTTTAGTTTTAAGATATCATTTTTTTTATTTGGGTTATTCTTTAACCACTCCTTAATTGTTTGCATAGAAATATTTTCTTTTAAAATATATCCCTTTTTAATGAGTTCTGTTCCTATTGCATAATAATCATAACCATTATTTCCATTATACATGACTCTCTCTTGTTTTCCGTTTGGCAGCATAATTATGCCCGATCCTTGTATGTGAAGAAAAAAAGAATCAATATCATCTTTTAACCAATATAAAACTTGAGATTTTGATTGAATAGCACCCTTATCAATCTCCTGTCTTGTGTCAGCTGGCGTAAAATTATTATCAGTTATTTTGCCAATGATAAATTTACCTTTAAGAGATTTATTAAAATCCTCTAAGTTTACTTTGATATAATTTTCTGGATATGAATAAATTGGGTATTTGTACTCATTGGTATAAATGGTACTCCCTTCTATCAAAGGTTCATAGTATCCAGTAAAAAGCCCTAAGTCGTCTCCTTTACTAAATATATTATTTGAATAACTATAACTAATTGAAAAGGGGAGAAACCATTTTTGAAAATATAACATTGCTCCCTTGTTATCATTTATTTTTAGTTTAAAAGATTCTTTACATGGCTCAAGCCAGTCCATCACGGTTCCTGCAAGTGGATAAGTGGTGGTTTTATCGTTTATAAAAGCACCCATATTTTTTTTTGGATTTAAGTTTATTAATTTTTTACATGATATCTTAAATGTATTAAATGCTTTTAAATGATCGTCGTTAATCCAAGAGTCTAATGATGCATAGCGAACTTGATTAGCTAATAATATTTGTTTTTTATTTGAGGGTGAAGAAAAATAAAAATATAATATTGATAAAGATATTAAAAATAATAAGATAAATAAAAAAGAAAATTTTAATTTATTCAATTTTCACTTTGAGTAGCAATAAGTTTCCAGTTTAAATCATTAGATCTAGTATCTCTTGAAAAGGTCCAAATATCAATTATATTATCTGGGCCATGACTTCCTTCAGATATAAGTTCTCCATCTTTATCTCTGATAGTATTAATTACTTCACTTGAAAATTTTACAGTTAAATCAATAACACTATCATTTATATTACTTTCAATAATTTCCTTAGAATTAATGGATACTATAGTAGTTTCTAAATGCTCTTCTCTCTCATTTCTTTCTTCAATAGCTTTATAAAAATCATTATAAACATCATCATCTAAAAGGGCTCTTAGTGTGTCAAAATCTACTGTTGCAAAGGATGTTAATATCATTTCATAAGCTGTGGAAGCTCCTTGAAGAAATTCACCTTCATCAAAAGTAGGATCAATTTCGTATATATCAGGATCTTTGTTTTTTGGTTTTGAAGATTTTTCATCGAAGTTATTTTCACCTATAGATACCACATTGCTTACATCATTAGATTTACTCGATTTGTGGTCTTTAAAATTATTTGTATTAGTTGGTTCATTTCCTGTTCTTCTACCTAGAACATTCCTAAGTCTTAAGATAATAAAGATTGCTACCATCGCGAAAAAAATTATTTCTAGGAATTGAAAATTATTACCCATTTTTTTACCATTTAGTTAAGTGCAAAATAATATTATAATTAATGATAACTCTTCATTGCTTACAAGTCCAACGTAATAATGATATGGGTATATAATGTAAAAAATAAAGATAAACAGGTTGAAAAACATAATGAAAAGGCTTTTATTTATAGCTATTCCAATACTTGAAATACTACTTTTCGTAAAAATTGGCAGTCTTATTGGGGTTTTGGGAACTTTGGCTAGTATTTTAATCACAGCAACTCTTGGTTTATTTTTAATTAAAAATTCTGGAGTAGCTAATATTTTTAGACCTAGAGATATTATTAATCAAAAAGATATTCCTTTAAATAATTTTTTTAGAGCCATATGCCACATAATTGCTGGGATTTTATTAATTATACCTGGTTATATTACTGATTTAATTGGTTTACTTCTGCTAATACCACTTGTAAGAAAGATAATTAAATTTTTACCATTAATTAACATATTTTTTGGTGAATTTTCATCTAAAGAATATCAAAAAAGAAGAGATGAGAAGAATACTATTGAAGGTGTGTATAACGAAATTAATTTGAATGACAAAGACTAATTAATCATAAAAGTAATCAGGAGGTATCGCATGAACAGCTCTGAAAATAAATTGGAATACTCTATAGGAGTTAGAAACCAGTATTTAAAAGATATATCTTTTGAGAACCCTCAAGCACCAGAAATATTTACAAAAAATATTAAACCTGAGGTAGATATCTCCGTTGATATTAAAGCAAATATAAAAAATGGCAATACTTATGAAGTTATTTTGTATTTAAAAGTAATTTATCAATTTGAAAGTAAAATTATATTTATGATTGAAACTGAATATGGAGGTGTATTTGACTTATCAAAAATAGAAAAAAAAGATCTTGAATTCGTAACTTTAGTGGAATGTCCAAAAATTCTTTTTCCTTATTTACGTCAAATAGTATCTAATTTAACTTCGTACGGAGGGTATCCTTCTGTACTTATAGAACCGATTGATTTTAACAGTATTTTCAAACAACATAAGAATAAACAGTAGCTATTCAGACCAAATTGGTTTTTTTATTTTATTTATAATTTTTTGATGTTCAATTAATTCTTTACCGGTAATTTCAAATTTCCGACGGTCGTAAATTTTTTTATTTTCTTTTTTTTCTTCAAATGTATTTGATTTGTTTGATAATATAAAACTAGTTTGCTTGCCTCCAATAAGTTCTATATATACATCAACTAATAAATTAGCATCTAAAAGAGCTCCATGTTTTTCTCTTTTAGTAATATCAATTTCGAATCTTTTACACAACGCATCTAAGCTTGCTTGAGCGCCAGGGTATTTTCTTTTAGCAATTGCTAAAGTATCAATAATTTCATTTGTAATAAAATTTTGTTCATTAATTTTTTGGAGTTCAGAATTAATAAAACCTACGTCAAATTTTGCGTTATGCGCAACAATTGCTGAATCTGAAATATAAGTTAAAAATTCTTTATATATTTCCTCAAATTTTGGTTTATCAAGAAGAAAAGCATTCGATATTCCAGAAACTCTGAAAGCCCCTTCTGACATCTTTCTATCAGGATTTATATATTGATGATACGTATTATTAGTTGGAACAAAATTGATTAGCTCAACACAACCTATTTCTACAATCCTATCACCATTTTCTGGACTTAAACCTGTAGTTTCAGTATCTAATACTATTTGCCTATTTTTTTTCATAATTAATTATAATTTCTAATTTTGCCTATGATTAACTTAACATTTTTAAATGCATGAGCAACACCTAGACCAGAATAAATTATAAAATCTGCTTTACTCCTTTTTTTGTAATCTGATATTTGACTCATATTAATATTTTTAAAAATATCATTTGTCATACCAGCTCTATTCAAAACTCTTTTAGTTTGAATAAATTTTGAAGCAGAAACTACTATAATATGGTCATAATGTTTCTCACTTTTGGTTTCAAATAACAGAGGAATATCATACAATACTATTGGAAATTTATTCCTTATAGCACTTTTAGTAAATTTATTTCTCTCTATCCTAACAAATGGGTGAACAAGGTTTTCTAAAATTTCTTTTTTTTTCTTATTTTGAAAAACAATATTTCCTAATATTTTTCTGTTTACATAATTATTTTTAACTACACCGTCAAAATTTTTTTCAATTAATTTAATAAGTTTTATATTTTTATCAAATAATTCATGTACTTTTTTGTCAGCATCAAAAACAGGTATGCCTAAATTTTTAAACATTAAAGTAGTTCGTGTCTTACCCATTCCAATAGAGCCGGTTAGACCTAATTTAATTATTTTCATAGCCTATCGCTTATAATTTTCTCTAATTTATCATCAATTCTAGGTTTTTTTCCAAACCACCATTCAAAACAAGGTATGGCTTGGTTCAGCAACATTCCTATACCACCCAAACATATATTTCCATTACCGTGTGCCATTTTTAAAAGAGCTGTAACTCTTGGTTTATAAACTATATCGTAAATTAAAGATTTTTTTGGTATATAATTGAAATCAATTCCAGACCAAGGAAAATTTTCCATTCCCATAGGAGTGGTGTTAACAAACATATTTATGTCAAGCATAGCTTTTTTTTGATCTGAAAAATCATATGCACTTGCTATTATACCAAGTTCTTCTGAAAGCTTTTGTGCTTGTGGTTTTCTTCTACTAAGAATTCTTATATCTTTACACTCAAGTGATTTCAAAGCAAAACAAATTGACCTTGCAGAACCACCTGCTCCTAGTATTAATATAGGGCCTGAAGAAATTTTGAAATTAGGAAAATTTGTTTTTATATTTTCCAAAAAACCGTAACCATCTGTGTTTCTGCCTATTAATTTTCCTGATTTAGTGACTACAACAGCATTAACAGCACCTATTTGTTTAGCATTAGTATCTAATTCATCTAAATATGGTATAATTTTTTCTTTTAAAGGAATGGTTATATTAAAGCCCTTAAAGTTATCATCTTTTATTTTTCTTAATATGATATCAATTTTATCTTTTTCTACTTCTATCGGGATATAAGAGCCATTAATATTGAATAAATTTAACCAATAATTGTGAATAAGTGGTGATAACGAATGACTGAGTGGATAACCGATTATTCCCACTTTACTAATATTTTTATTTTCTATGTTCATTTAATCATATTCTTTTCATACAAAAAATTAATAATTTCAATTAATGGTATGCCTAATATTGAAAAATAATCTCCGTTAATCTTATTGAAAAGTTTTATTCCCTGTTCTTCAATCATGTATCCACCAACTGAGCTCAAACATTTAGAACCAACTTCATTTATATAGCTAGATATTTGAACATCATTAAGTTTTCTCATAAACATTTCAGATTTAGATAAATGTCTCCAAACTATATTTTTATTTTCAATAATTGTTGATGCTGTAATTAAGAAATGTTTTGATCCACTTAAATTTTTTAGGTTTTTTTTAGCAGATTCTATATCTTTAGGTTTAGATAAAATTTTTCCCTTAAATGATAGTATCTGATCACATGATATTATTATATTATCTGACCACTTATTGGCTTTGTTAATCCCTTTGTAATCTGACAATATTTGAACTATCTCATCATGAGATTTATTTTCTTTTTCTAAAGATAATTTGATTGAGTTTTCATCAATATTTGCTGGATCTGTAATAACAGGTATACCTGCATTTCTAAAAAGTTTTTGTCTAATTTCACTAGAAGATGCTAAAATAATTTTTGCATTCATTTTTATTATGAAGTATGTGAAATGTACATAATAATTTTTGCAGCTGTCTCTTCAATTGAACGCCTTGCTACATCAATTACTGGCCACTTATTTTTATTAAACAATTTTCTTGCCTCTTTGATTTCATTTTCTATTGATAACTCATTAACATATTGGCTATCAGTTTTTTGGTTTAAATGATGAAGTCTATTTAATCTTAATTCAATTAGTCTATCTACAGTATTTGTCAAACCAATGATAACTGGTCGATCAAGATCTAATAATATTTTAGGGGGATCAATTTCAGGAACAAAAGGAACATTTGCAGCTTTGATACCTTTATTAGCTAAATACATACAAGTTGGTGTTTTTGAAGTTCTAGATACACCAACTAGAACTACATCTGCATTTTCTAATCCTTCAACATTTTGACCATCATCATGAGCTAAACAAAAATGCATAGCGTCAATTCTTTGGTAATATTCATCATCTAATTTATGTTGAATACCTGGTTCATTTTGACTTTCAGTATCAAGGTATGATTTAAATTCCCGAATTATAGGATCAAGTATATCAATACACGGAATTTTTAAAGTCATACATGACGCAAACAGACCTCTTTGTAACTCCTTATTTACTATAGTACATAAAACAATGCCTGGATTTTTTCTTATATTATCAATAGCATTTTGGAGTTGAGACTTATTTCTTATCATAGACCAGATATGTTCAATAGTCTCATGATTTGGAAACTGAATTTTAGTAGCATTAGCTACCATCTGCAGTGTTTCACCTGTAGCATCGGATAGTAAATGTAAGTTCAATTTTTTCAGTATTTTTTCCAATTTTATTCTGGGGATAATATATTAATAATTGAAACTTATACCCATATTTATTTCAATACAAAATATACTAACATATACTCTCATTGAATTAATAGAGATAAACCCAGGTGAATTAATTTTATTATCTTTTATATAAAATTTTATTAACAAATAAATATAATTTTTTTCTATTTGTACACGTAATTATTTGAATTAAGTTGTTGAAATCAATTACATTTTATATTATATCAACATATCGATATATTTATACTCAACATTAAATATTATATATATAATCCACAAATAATTGTATAAAATTTTAATTATGTTAATCCCCAACTTTATGTATAACAACAACAACAACAACATATATATATA
>PBKD01000015.1 GCA_002722055.1 Rhodospirillaceae bacterium
CTCATCACATCCTGGGGCTGGAGCAGGTCCCAAGGGTTCGGCTGTTCGCCGATTAAAGTGGTACGTGAGCTGGGTTTAGAACGTCGTGAGACAGTTCGGTCCCTATCTGCCGTGGGTGTAGGAAAATTGAGAGGATCTGCCCCTAGTACGAGAGGACCGGGGTGGACGCACCTCTGGTGGACCGGTTGTGACGCCAGTTGCATTGCCGGGTAGCTAAGTGCGGAAAGGATAACCGCTGAAAGCATCTAAGCGGGAAACCTGCCTCAAAACTAGTTTTCCCTTGAGAGTCGTGGAAGACTACCACGTTGATAGGCCGGGTGTGGAAGTGTGGCAACACATGAAGCTTACCGGTACTAATCACTCGATAGTCTTAATTTATTGCAAACCGTGCGTGTGCAGTAATCAATCCAAGTATAATTTATACAAGAACATCCAAATATTCTTTATATGTTAAATGATTTTAGTTGGCCTGGTGGTTATTGCGGAGGGCCCCCACTCGATCCCATTCCGAACTCGGTTGTGAAATCCTCCAGCGCCGATGGTACTTCGTCTTAAGGCGTGGAAGAGTAGGTCGCTGCCAGGCCAATTAAAATCATACTCTTATTTATATTTTAAAACTTTTGATCTTTTTTTGACGCGGGGTGGAGCAGTCTGGTAGCTCGTTAGGCTCATAACCTAAAGGTCAGGGGTTCAAATCCTCTCCCCGCAACCAACTTTAATCACTAAAAAATTACTCTGCAGTTCTTTATGTTAAATATTTCCAATAATTACTTTACTTTTTGAGCCATAACCAGACACCAAATTGTATTATTTTATTGGAAAATACTGCTATTATTTCCTAGCAAACTATAACTATACCAGAATCTAAAGATATAAAATAAAAACAATATACTTAATTAGGCTTTTTTTAAATTATTAATATTAGCATAAACACTAATGAAATTCATTAATACCCTCGTGGTGAAATTGGTAGACACAAAATACTTAAAATGGTTATCATTTTGAATGGATATAAGCGTTAAAATATATTCTGATTATGTTTGTCCATTTTGCTTCTTGGCAGAAGAACCACTAATGCAAGCTGTTGATTCATTTGATGGCGCCCAAATAGATATAGAATGGATGCCATTTGAATTACGTCCATATCCAACTCCTACATTGAAGCCAGAAGGTCAGTATCTCAGAGAATCTTGGAAGCATTCAGTATACCCCATGGCGGAATCTATGGGCATAGCTATAAAGTTACCTGGTGTTTCGCCTCAGCCGTATACAAGGCTTGCCTTCGAAGGAAGTTTTGCTGCATCAGCTCAAAAAAAATCCAAAGAATATAACCATAGAATGTTTACTGCTTTTTTCCAAGATGGCTTAGATATAGGAAAGCAAAGTATATTAGAGTCTTGTGCAGCAGAAATAGGATTAGACTCTAATAAGTTTAGATCAGATCTAAGCTCGGGACGTTTCCGAAGTGAATGCCAACGTCAACTATTAATTGGTCGAGACCTTTTAAAAATTTCATCAGTGCCTACATTTATAATAAATAATGATGTTAGAATTCCCGGAGTTCTCTCTAAAGAAACGCTGGTATCTATATTTGAAAAGCAACTTAGTTATCATAGATAGTTGTTCTACCTAATATAAAGTTTGGAAATTGAATTTTTTTTCTAGTAACCAAAAAATAATTTCTAAATATAAATTTATAAGACAGCTATCTTTAATTAAAGCTAGGCATAACTTCATTAATAAATGTTAAAAGGGAATTTTTCTTTGCTTCAAAATTTATACCTGAGTCAATCCAATAAGAAAATTCATCAAACCCAAGGTCTTCATATTTTTTTATAAGTTCAATTATTTCTTTAGAGGTACCAATTGCTAAATTATTTTTCAATATTTTAGGTGAGCAATTTGGTATAGCTTCAATTTCTTCAAAAGACATTCTTTTAATTTGTCCTTGGTTGATTGGCTTTTCATTTTTAAACCATGCATTAAAATAAGCGTAAAATTTAGAAAATTTTTGAGCAGCCTCATCTAATTCTTTTTGATTATTACTTACATAAGTATGTTGTAAAAGCATTATTTTTAAATTTGAGTGGAGGTTAAACTTCTTTTTAGCATCTATGAATCGGTTCATCAAAGTAATTACTTCTTCGTAACCTTGAGATAGGGGTGTTACTTGAACATTACAATTATTATTAATAGCAAACTCGTGGCTACTTGGGTCTCTTGCAGCAATCCAGATAGGTGGGCCATTTGATTGTAAAGGTTTTGGTATAGAAGTAGATTTAGGAAATTTATAGAACTTACCATTGTGGGAGTAATTTCCGTTCCATAAACCTCTAATTACTGGGACTATTTCTCTTAATCGTTCACCAGCTTCAAGTGCATCCATCCCAGGGATTAATCTATCATACTCATAACTATAGGCTCCTCTTGCAACACCTAATTCCAAACGACCAGAGGTTACGATATCCGTAATTGCAGCCTCTTCGGCTAGTTTTATAGGATTCCAAAATGGGGCGACAATTGTTCCAGTGCCTAATCTAACATTATTTAATTTATTTGCTAAGTCTGCAATACTGACAAAAGGGTTTGGAGCAATTGTGAAGTCCATACAATGGTGCTCTCCAGTCCAAATTGTGTGCATACCCCCTTTATCTGCGATTTTGCACAAATCTATAAAGTCGTTATATAAATCTATGTATAATTGGTTGTTATTATAACGTTCCATATGAACAAAAACAGAAAATTTCATAAAATTAAATCACCCTATTTTGAGTTCATAGTAATAAATGATTCTATTATTCTATTTACTTCGTCAGAATGTGACATCATAGCCATATGTCCAGCTCCTTTAATTTCATTAAAAGCACCTAAAAAACAAAAATTTGCCATATTTTTACTCATCAGAGTTGTGGAGTTTAAATCTTCTGATCCAGTGATGAAAGTAATTGGTACCTGAATTTTTTTAAGCACTTCTTTAGCTATACCTCTTTGATTTGCAAAAACATCATAAGCATTAAGATATCCTTCTTTATTAGATTCTAACAACCATTGTCTGCAAACATTTGAAATCTCATTTAAATAACCTTTTGGGCTTTTCCCAAACCATCTAACTATTGTTAGCTCTATTTCTTTATTCATATTTTGTGATTTAAGTTCTCTTAAACGTAATTTTACTTTTTTTAGCGCTTCATCGCTTCTTTGATAGATACAGTTTAATGCTATAATTCCTGCGCAATTTTTTTTACGTTGCTTAGCATAATTAATTGCAATTAACGCGCCTAAAGAATGACCAATAATTATAAATGAATTATGAATTACTTCATCCACAAATAATTTAATTTCTTCTATGTATGAATTTAAATTATTAGATTCTATTTTCAAATTATCACTCTCGCCATGACCAGGTAGGTCAATTGCAAAAATAGTATAATCTTGGCTAAAAAAATTTATTTGAGCAGACCAACTTTCTGCTTTTAAGCCAACACCATGAATCATTAAAAGATTAGGTCCGTTTCCAGCTTTAAAATAAGCAATATTATTTTTAGATTTATTTCGAGGAAGTGGTTTCCACATCATGCCCTAGTTCTTTAAAAAAAGGTCAATATTTTTAATTTCATTTAATAATCCTTTAAAGGTATAAAGTTTAAAATGCATTTATTTTATGATACTATTAATTTAACCTAAAATTAGCATATATAATTTAAAATTTAATTATTTTTCTCTATAATTCTGTTTATATGCGTAAAGTAATTGATATAAAAAACTGTATGAAAACATTTGAAGGTGACGGAATACCTGTAACTAGGGCCTTTCCTATTCCTTCAATGAGAGAGTATGATCCATTTTTACTTTTTGATCACTTTGGTCCTATTAATTACGAACCTGGGGGTGCTACAGGAGTGCCAGCGCATCCTCATTGTGGATTTGAGGCAGTAACTTATTTACTTGAAGGGGAGGTTGAGCATAAAGATTCATGGGGTGGTCAAGCAATAATTGAATCAGGAGATATTCAATGGATGACAACTGGATCTGGTCTTATACATTCTGAGTTGGTGACCAAAAAATTTAAGATTAATGGTGGTATAATGCAAGGCTTGCAAATTTGGGTGAATCTTCCTGCTAAAGATAAAAATGTCAAGCCATGGTATCAGCATATAAAAAAAATTGATATACCAACTATAAATAAAGAAGATGGTGTAATTGTAAAAGTTCTTGTGGGAAATGTAGAAAATATTTTTTCTTCTATTCAAACACAATCGCCGGTTTCTATTTTTGATATTCAATTTAGTGAACCAAAGCAAGTCACTTTTGATATCAATAGAAGACAAATTGCTATGATATATATTATTGATGGAGAGCTTAAATTTTCTGAAGTAAATAAAATAGCTAAAAAAGGTCAAATGGTTTTCTTTGATCAAAGTAGTGATGAGATTCAAATAATTAGCAAATCAATCAGGGGCTCTTACCTTGTTTTAGCCGGGGAGCCATTAAATGAAAATGTTGTTCGCTATGGTCCCTTTGTAACCAATACTGAGCATCAAATGAAACAAGCTATAGCTAATTTTCAAAATGGAGAAATGGGTAAATTATCTTAAATTAAATTTAGTTATCATTTTTCTTTATTTTAATAATATTTAACAAAAATTTCTATAGAAGGTAATTGGATAGAAATTTTTTTCTAAAATATAAATTATTTTATTAAAATTCTAAATTTTACTGTAAATTATTTTTTTATTATTTTTTTTTCAAAAATGAGGGGATGCTTTTGGATAACTTTACTCCTTTTTCAGCAATTGTTGGTGGGGTTCTTATTGGCCTTTCTATTTGTATTCTCCTTTTTTTTAATCACAAATTAGCTGGTATAAGTAGTGTTATAGGAGGGTTATTTAAATTCAATTTTGATGATAAACTCTGGAGGATATTCTTTCTTTTTGGAATGATTTTAGGTGCGTTAATTTGGTTTGAGTTTAATGAGAGTTCAATAGTAACCTTTGACTCGAATCCTTGGATCATTCTTGCTGGAGGTTTGCTTACAGGTTTTGGAACACAGCTAGGTTCTGGATGCACTTCAGGGCATGGGGTTTATGGCATTGCAAAATTCTCAATTCGCTCAATAGTAGCAACTTTCATTTTTTTGTTTTTCGGAATGTTAACTGTTTTTATTCAACGCAATCTTTTCTAGGTAGAGTTATGAATAGAATAAACTTTATATCTTTTTCTTGTGGTATTCTTTTTGGTTTAGGTTTGGCAGTTTCTGAAATGACAAACCCTATGAAAGTTAAGGCTTTCCTTGATATAACAGGAAAATGGGATCCAAGTTTAGCATTTGTTATGACTAGCTCTATAGCCGTAACCTATATTTTTTTAAAATATATATATTTAAAAAGAAAAAACTCTAAAATTTTTACAGAAATAAAACTTAATGTATTTGACTTTAAATTAGTTGTTGGTGCAATTATATTTGGAGTTGGTTGGGGGCTTGTTGGGTTTTGTCCAGGCCCATCAGTAGCAGCTTTATCTGACATTCAAATTAACACAATATACTTTGTCATATCAATGATTGTTGGAATATTAATACATAGATTTTTATATAAAAAATTATAAAGAATTCTTATAAATTTATAACTTACGACCAAAAAAATTCATTGGGCCTCAGTTTTATGAGATAAATTATCAAAAATACTCAAAATATAAAATATAAATATAATTATTTGTATAATGATTGTAATAATTAGTTATTTATAAATGATAAATATTCAAAGGATAAAAAGATATGTCTTTAAAATTAATTTATTTCAAAATGCAAGCTTTAGCAGAGGCCCCACAAATGCTCATGAACTATGCAGGTATTGAATATGAATACATTATGGCATGGGATTACTACAATGATGAGTGGAAAAATATTAAACCTAAAATTCCTTTCAAGCAATTGCCACTTCTTATTATAGATGAAAAACATGAGATACCTCAAAGTCTTGCAATATTGTCTTATATAGAAAAACTTGCTGATTTGAATATTGAGGATCCCATCATTGCTGCAAAAGCAGATGCTATATTAAATGGAGCTCAGGAGTTGTTTATTCCGCTAAACCCTACAGTCAATTTTGCAGTAGGAGAAGATTTCAATAATAAGAGAGATGAGATGATGCCATCTTTATTGTCTAAATTTGATGACCTTGATAGATTACTAAAATTAAGCAATGCAAGATATTTCATTGATGATAAACCTCGTGCATGTGATTTTTTAGCTTTTCATCATCTAGAATTATCAAGAAAACTTGATAGTTCAATTTTAAATAAATTTCCAAAATTGAAAAAGTTTGTTAACGACATAGAGGAAATTGATTCAATTACTGCTTACTTAGATAATAGACCTGAGTTAATAGATGTAAGCATAGCTCCTAAACTTGTAATTGATGGAGTTCCAGAGTCTACTGGTGTTAAGAAAGAATAGATTTATTTTAATGTTTGATAGCTTTGATACTTCAGCTGCTTGGAATCCAGACCAACTCAAAGAAAAAAAGGATTGGATTTTTGAGATTAATAAGGAAGCTAGTGATTATATTGCAGAAAATATCAAGAAGGTTTTTGAACCAAAAAAAGATTTATTTGATTATAGTAGAGATGAATTTGATTTAGGTCCTATACTTGAAAATGTATCAAATGCAGCAAAGAAAGCTTATTATGGTTATGGTTTAAGTTTAATTAAAGGTTTACCAAGAAATACACTTAATAATCAAGAATTCAAATTATTAATATGGGCTATTGGCCTGCATCTTGGTGTTGCTAGGCCTCAAGGAATGTTTAGCCAATATATTTCTGAGGTTAAAGCTACAGGAATGAATTACCGCTCTGATGCAGGACGTGGGTATAACTCAAATGCAAAATTAGATTTTCATACTGATGGTTGTGATCTTGTAGGTTTAGCTTGTTATAATAAAGCTATGGAAGGAGGTCAAAGCCTTATTGCTAGTAGTGTAACCGCTTGGCAGTTACTTTTATCAGAACGACCAGACCTTGCTGAGGTGGCTTTGGAAAATTTTTACTTTAGTCATAATGAAGAACAGATACCTGGTGAATGTCCGTATTATGTTCAACCGCTTTTTGACTTTGCTAAAGGTCATCTTTTTGGTAAATGGAATTGGAATAGAGTAAGAACAGCTCAAAAAATGGATGATATTCCAAAACTAAGTTTAATTCAGCTTGAGTGTATTAACTTTTTAGAGGAAATTTTGCGAAGACCGGATGTGCTTTTTACTTCATGGTTTGAACCTGGAGATCTACAATTTATAAATAATCATGTAATTTTACATTCAAGAACAGGTTTTAAGGATTTTGAGGAAATTGAAAGAAAGCGTTTATTAATTCGTATATGGATTGCTCCACCTTATTCATTACGATTACCAGATTCATGGAAAGATTTTTGGAAATCAATTGATCCTGGATCTGTTAGAGGAGGTATTTATGGAAAAAATTATGACAATAAATGCAGACTTTTTGAAAAAAGACAATCTGAATTAATGGGCATGACCTTACCTAGTTCATTAAGCACTTAAATTTCTAGAGAGAAAATCTCTTCAAAACGTTGATTCAATATTTTAGCAATACTTAGAGATAAAACTGTTGACGGTACAAATAAACCATTTTCAACTGTATTTATAGTTTTTCTGCTTACTTGAACTAAATCTGCAAGCTCAGCTTGAGTTAAGCCAATCTTTTTTCTATATTTTTTAATATTGTTTGATAATTTCATTTTATTTTTCTCTTAAATTAAGAAACAAGTATAATAATGTATTTATGTAACATAATAGTTACAAAATTAAAATGATTATTTTACTAAATGTAACAAATATGTTATATTTACGAAAATGTATAATTATCTTTAAATTCAAGAATTAAATAATTTAATATTTTTTGATATAAAATATTTATTGGAAATAAAGTTTGAGGAAATTAAATGATTGTAACTCTACTTTTTACAATTTTGCCATCAATTTTAATTATGTTGTATATTATATTTTCTGATAGGTTTAGAGAGCCTTTTCTCAATATAATTTATGCTTTTATTTTAGGTTTTATAATAATTATTCCTGCTGGTTATTTAAATTATTTTTTTATTTTTTCACAACAAAACCCTGAAAGATTAGTTTTTATAGCTGGTTTTACTGAAGAGATTATTAAGTTTATAACATTATTCTTCTTCCTTAAGGGTATGGATGCATTTAATGAGCATATGGACTCCATTGTATATGCAACACTTTTATCGTTAGGTTTTGCTACCTTAGAAAATTTTGATTATGTATTTTTTCTTAATCAGGACATTTCATCTCTAGCAATAGCAATACTAAGAGCATTTACAGCCATACCACTACATGCAAGTTGTGGCATAATCATGGGATATTTCTTTGGTTTATTTGTTTTTAAAAAATCTAAAATTAATTTGATTTTAAGTTTAGTTATTCCAATAGCAGTTCATAGCTTTTATAACTCTATATCAGGAACTATTTATTTATACATATTTATTATAATGGTAATTATTTATGCAATTTCACTTCATAGGAAAGTCGCTAGGTCTCAAAAATTAAAAATGTTTGAACAAGAAAATTATTAAAAATGAATCATTATTTATTCAAA
The DNA here is from genome assembly GCA_002722055.1 of Rhodospirillaceae bacterium. Lineage (GTDB taxonomy): Bacteria > Pseudomonadota > Alphaproteobacteria > SHVP01 > SHVP01. The sequence goes on from PBKD01000015.1 coordinate 8,635, forward strand.
ATTATTCTGAAGTTTATTTTGATATATTTTAAAATAAAAAATTAAAGCCATAGCTAGAAAGCATGCTATTCCGGCTGTAATAAATATAGGATTATAACTAAGAATTATATCCCGGGAAATTCCCGCACTATATGCTGCAAATGCTGCTCCATATTGATGTGCAGCAAAAATCCATCCAAAAATTACGGGCCCACTAACAATTCCAAAAAACTTACTTGTTAGCCTAACAGTCGGGGGAACAGTAGCAATAAAATCTAAACCAAAAAAAATAGCCCATACAGATAATGCATAAAAATCAAAATTACTGTAAGGAAGGTAGAGTAAAGATAAACCCCTGAAAGAGTAATATATTGCTAAAAGAATAAAATTATCATACCGGTCTGACAGCCAACCCGACCCCATGGTGCCAAGAAAATTGAATACACCCATTATTGCTAAATAGGAAGATGCAAGAACTATTCCTATATTATTGTCAAAGCAAAAAGGGATAAAGTGTTGTGAAACTAGACCAGTTGAGGTAAACCCACAAATAAAAAAGGTACCAGCTAGAATCCAAAATGCAGGATGTTTTAATGCTTTAAATAAATTTTTGAAACTAATTACAATAGGGTTTTCTGTAACCTCGGGAGGGTGGAAGATTTGTTTATCTCCATAAGGAGGTAAACCTAATTCTTTAGGCCAGCTTTTACCAAGAAAAATAAATAAAACTGAACATAAAATACAACCAAATAGTCCTGGAAGTACAGCTATTTTCCAGCTAAACGCAGAAGCTAACCAAGCAATCAATGGCACAAAAGTTAATTGTCCAGCAGCAAAGCCAGAAGTAAGAATTCCAACAACTAAACCTCTTCTAGAATTAAACCATCGAGTAGCAACGGTGGCTGCTAGTCCCAAACCCAAAATACCAGATGCGATTCCTAAACATAAACCAATTCCAAAAAATAAATGCCATTTTTCAGATACAAAAATTACTGTAGTTAAACCTATGATTGAAAAAATACATGAAATAGTTACAACTTTGGGTATACCCAATTTTAGCATCAAAGCACCACCAAATGGTGCCATTGATGCTAATATAAATAGCATTACAGCAATTGCAGATGAAATATCTGAGATATTCCAGCCATAAGTTTTTGTTAATGGGATGATAAGCACTTGGGGGATACTAACTACAGCTGAAGAAAATACTGTAGTCAAAAAAGTCATCAATGCTATTACCCAGCCATAATAAATTCCGTAATCGGAAAGTTTTTTTTCTAAAAAATGAGCATACATATTTTTATCTAGCGATGCTAAGTTTACTTCATCAATTATTATTCATGTATTCTATGAATGATAGTACGTTTTGTCTTCCTTTTCCATAATCTATAAGTTGTATAGGATTTGCTGGTTTGCTTGAAATTGTAATTTCAATTATGCCTTCTTCTTTTTTTTTCAAAAAAATCTCAATATTTTCACCAAAACTTTTCCAACTTATTCCTGTAGTTGCTTGAATGAGGTTTTCTTCCTTTTTTGATGCATATAGTTTTCCTTTGAATGATTTGATGCCATCTAGACTTTTTTGAAATGTATCTTCAAAACTTCCTGAAACAATAAATGTTTCTGATTGATTAGGGCTAACATCTCTTCCATATTTTTTTTTAAGTTTTTTAGTTTTACGCTTTTGCCACCAGCCAATAGTAATTGACATAAAGACTCCAAAGAAAATACCATTCAACAATCCTTTATAAATACCCGCACTGATTCCTTCAGAAGTCCCAATACTTATGCCTTTTATGATTGCATAACCGCCACCAAACCATATAAAAAGTTTTAGGTAGATATTCAATTGTTTATATACCTCTTTTAAATAAAATATATTTATAGAATATATCTATCATTGTTTAACTTAAAATCATCTTAATTTAATATCTAGTTTAAACAAGGGAAAATGATTTGATATTAATTAAGGTAATTTTTATTTATATATGGATTGCCCCTGAGCCTAGTGATAGAGCTGCTTCTTTAACAGCCTCGTTCATAGTTGGGTGAGCGTGACAAGTTCTGGCAATATCTTCAGCTGAAGCACCAAACGCCATAGCTGTAGCAATCTCATGTATTAGTGTTCCTGCATTAGAACCAATAATATGAGCGCCAAGTAATTTGTCGGATTTGCTATCTGCTAATAACTTGACAAAACCTTGAGTATCTCCTGTTGCCCTGGCTCTGCTATTAGCTAAAAAAGGAAATGTTCCTTTATTAAATGATTTTCCAATATTTTTAAGTTCCTCTTCTGTCCTACCAATGGAGGCCACTTCTGGATTGGTATACACTATTCCAGGAATAAGGCCATAATCTACATGGCCTGCTATACCCGCCATTATTTCAACAGCAGCAACACCATCTTCTTCAGCTTTATGTGCAAGCATCGGGCCTTCAATTACGTCACCTATAGCAAAAATTCCTTTTATGTTTGTTTGAAATTTTTTATCTACTTCTATTCTTCCAATTTTTGATAGTTGAATACCAAGTTTTTCTAATCCTAAACTTTCATTGTAAGGTTTTCTGCCTACAGCAATTAAGACTACATCGCTATTAAGCTCTGAATGAACTTTACTTTCGCTATCAGTTAGTGAGATTTTTAGTGATGATTTATCTTGTTTAATTGATTTAACCAAACTATTAAGATGGAACTTGATACCATCTTTCTCTAAAATAGTTTTGAATTTACTTGCAACTTCGTTATCCATACCTGGAAGAATTCTTGGTAAGGAATCAATTACTTGAACTTCAGAACCCAGTCTTGACCAGACAGTTCCCATTTCTAGTCCAATATAACCTGCGCCAACAACTAACATTTTTTTAGGTATTTTATTTAATTCAAGAGCACCTTTGGAAGAAATAATTTTTTTTTCATCAATTTCTATACCTGGTATTGAAATAGGTTCAGATCCAGTAGCAATTATAATTTTTTCACAATTATATTTACCTTTATCTTTTCCATTTTGAATAATCACTTCGCCAGGTTTGCTTATTGTACCAGTTCCAAAAAGTCTACTAATTTTATTTTTCCTAAATAATTGATCAATTCCTTTCGTAAGGCCATCTACAATATCATTTTTATTATTCATCATTTTATCAATGCTTAGTGATAAACCTTTAAAATTTACTCCGATTTTTTGGAGATTATTTTCAGTTAATTCTGCAAATTTTTCCGATGAATTTAATAACGCTTTTGAAGGAATACACCCCTCATTTAGGCAAGTCCCACCTAAAGTATTATTTTTTTCTACACAGGCAACTTTGAAACCTAATTGAGCCGCTCTTATTGCTGCAACATAACCTCCCGGTCCACCGCCAATAATAATTAAATCAAATGAGTTTGTTGTCATGAATAATCCTGTAAGTTTTATCTAGATATTTAAAAGTATTCTTCTTGGATCTTCTATAGATTCTTTAATTCTTATCAAAAAAGAAACAGCCTCTCTTCCATCAATAATTCTATGGTCATATGAAAGAGCTAAGTACATCATTGGTCTTATTTCAATATTGTCCCCTATAGCTATAGGCCTCTTTTGTATTTTATGCATACCAAGAATACCACTTTGAGGTCTATTTAATATTGGAGTTGACATCAAAGAACCATATATTCCCCCATTAGAAATGGTAAATGTTCCTCCGTTTAAATCAGATGGAAGTAATTTCCCTTCTCTAGCCTTAAAGGCAAAATTTGCTATTTCATTTTCTATTTGGGCTATATTCTTATCCTGAGCATCTTTTAATACAGGAACCACTAGACCTTGGGGAGTCCCTACAGCTACCCCTATGTTATAATAATTTTTGTAAATAATTTCATCGTCAACTATCTCAGCGTTTACAGCTGGAAACTCTTCCAATGAAATTATTGAGGCTTTTACAAAAAAACTCATGAAACCAAGTTTTATATTATGGTTTTTTAAAAAATCATCCTTAAACTCATTTCTTAAGTTAATGACAGCTGTCATATCAACTTCATTAAATGTTGTTAACATTGCTGCCGTATTTTGTGCTTCTTTCAAACGGTGTGCAATAATTTTTCTTATCTTAGACATAGGTACTCTTTTTTCCCTGTCATCTTTATTTGGAGAAGGCTTATTATTATTTGATATAATAGCAGTATCAGATATATTGTTTTTTTGTATTTTATCTTTTGAAATTAAATTAGAAAGAATATCACCTTTAGTTAACCTTCCATCTTTACCAGATCCCTTGATAGAACTTGGATCTAACTTATGTTCTTCAACTAATCTTCGAACTGCCGGTGAAAGTTCATTATTTATATTTGATTCTGATGATAAATTTATTTGTTCTTGTGGTTTATTTTGCTCAAGATCCAAAGTTTGATCTTCTAAAATCGTTTTATTACTTTCATCTAGTATAGCTAATACATTTTCAACCTCTACAGATGATCCTTCAGAAACAAGAACATTTGCAATTATTCCATCAGTGGGAGAGGGTACTTCTAATGTAACCTTATCAGTCTCTAATTCAACTATAGGCTCATCTACTTTTACTGGATCTCCTTTTTTTTTGATCCATTTAGCAACTGTTGCTTCCACAACAGATTCTCCCAATGGCGGAACTTTAATTTCTATTGGCATATTCTTATATTCTCCTTATATAAAGAAATACTATTCTGCTGCAGCATTTGTATGTTTTGTCTCAGCTTTTAGTGCGTCCTCGATAATATTTTTTTGCTCCATAAGGTGTCTTCTTGCAGTACCCGTGGCCGGTGACGCTGACGGTGATCGACCAATATAGGTTGGTTTGTCATTATTCATTTTAGATTCAATCATAGATTTTTCTATGTGATCTCTTATAAAATACCAAGCTCCCATATTCATAGGCTCTTCTTGGCACCAAACTACCTCAGCATTAGGTGTTTGTAAAAAAAGTTTTTTTAGATTATTTGCAGGAAAAGGATATAACTGTTCTACTCTAATAATTTTTATTTCAAATTTTTTAGCCTTCTCTCTTTCCTCATAAAGATCATAAAATATTTTTCCAGAACATAAAATTACTCTAGTCACTTTAGAGTCAGTTACTTTGGAATTTACTTCATTCAAAACCCTATGGAAGCTAGTTCCTGGACCAAAATCATCTATTTTTGAGACGCAGTTTTTATGTCTTAAAAGTGATTTTGGTGTCATAATAACTAAGGGTTTTCTAAAATCTCTATTTACTTGTCTACGTAAAACGTGAAAGTAATTTGCTGGTGTGGTACAATTAACCACTTGCATATTATCTTCAGCACATAGTTGAAGATATCTCTCTAAACGAGCAGAAGAGTGTTCTGGGCCTTGTCCTTCATAACCATGAGGTAAAAGTAGAACCAAACCATTCATTCTAAGCCATTTCGATTCACCTGCGCTTATAAATTGATCAATAACTACTTGTGCTCCATTTGCAAAGTCTCCAAACTGAGCCTCCCACATTACTAATGCATTAGGTTCAGCTTGTGCAAATCCATATTCAAAACCCATAACAGAAGCTTCTGATAATGGTGAGTCAATAATCTCAAATTTTGCTTGATTTTTATCTAAGTTTGCCAGAGGTATATATCTATTCTCATTTTGCTGATCTATAAAAACTGCGTGTCTTTGACTAAAAGTTCCTCGGGAACTATCTTGTCCCGATAACCTAACTACAAACCCATCCTTAAGAACGGAACCAAAAGCAAGTCCTTCTGCTGTAGACCAATCTATATTTTTTCCTGAGTTTATAGAGTCCTCTCTATTCTTTAAAATTCTTAATAATTTTTTATGAACATTAAGATTTTTAGGAACTGTCGTAAGAATTTTTCCAATATTTTTTAATTCGTCAATATCAACGGCAGTGTCACCACGTCTATCTTCTCCATAAGCAACTTTAAGGCCTGTCCATTGACCTTTAAGCCAGTCTGCATCATTCGGTTTATAAGCTCTTCCTGCTTCAAATTCGTTTTCTAAATATTTATAATGTTCATCATGCATTTTTTGAGCTTGTTCACTATCAAGAATTTTTTCACTTAAAAGTTGTTTTAAATATTTTTGTCTAGTAGTAGGTTGTTTTTCAATTTGTTTATACATTAATGGCTGAGTAAATGATGGTTCATCACCTTCATTGTGGCCATATCTTCTGTAACAAATTATATCTAGAACAACATCCATTCCAAAAGTTTGTCTAAACTCCATAGCTACTCTTGATGCATGAACAACCGCCTCTGCATCATCGCCATTAACATGAAAAATTGGCGCCATTACCATTTTAGCTACGTCTGTCGGGTATGGAGACGATCGAGAATAAGCAGGGCCAGTAGTAAATCCAATTTGGTTATTTATGATAATATGGATTGTTCCTCCTGTTCTATAGCCTCTTAATGCTGAAAATGCAAAAGTTTCAGCAACAACACCTTGTCCTGCAAATGCTGCATCTCCGTGAAGTATGACACCTAAGACCTCTTTAATATCTTCTGACTTTCTTTGAGATTGTTTGGCTCTCACTCTTCCGACTACAACTGGATCTACAATTTCTAAATGAGAGGGATTAGGAGCTAGACTTAAGTGTATATTTTTATCGTCAAAAGTTATGTCCGCAGATGAACCCATGTGATACTTTACATCACCTGACCCGCCGGCACCTTCTGGGTTGACTGGGTTACCTAAAAACTCAGATATAATTGCTTTAAATGGCTTATTTAATACATTATGTAAAACATTTAAACGACCTCTGTGAGCCATGCCTAGTACAACTTCTTTTAGACCAACTTGGCCACCTCTTTTAAGAATTTGAAGTAGTGCAGGTATAAGTGACTCTCCTCCATCTAGTCCAAATCGTTTTGTACCTATATATTTTTTATGCAGATAATTTTCAAAATTTTCAGCAGCTAATAAATTATTATAAATAGCTATTTTACCGTTTCTAGAAAACTCAGTTCTATTTTCGATTTTTTCAATTCTTTCTTGAATCCAGGCTTTTTGATCTGGATCTTGTATATGCATAAACTCAACTCCAATAGTTCCACAATATGTTTTTTTTAATGCATCCATAATTTCGGAAAGAGTAGCAGTTTCTTTTCCTAAAACATTATTTATGAATATTGGACGGTCATAATCTTTATTTGTGAAGCCGTATGTTGCAGGGTCTAATTCTGGGTGTATTTCTCTGTTCTGGAGATTAAGTGGATCTAGGTCTGCAAGAAGATGGCCTCTTATTCTGTAAGCTCTTATGATCATAATTGCTCTTATTGAGTCAAGAGTAGCGGATCTGACATCCCCAGCCATCAGACTTCTATTTCCAGCTATCCCTTTAGCCACGGCTTTTATTGAATTTTCTGGATCCTCTGCATTTATTATTTTAGATTTTGTTTTACCCCAATTTGGTAAGTCTTCAACTTCATTTGATATTTTGCCAAGATCTTCAAACCATTGAGCCCAATTGGAGTCAACTGACGAAGGGTCTTTAGACCAAAGGGAATGCAATTCTAATATTATTGTCGCATTTGAGCCTGATAGAAAACTATCATCCATTTTTGATTTTCTTTCAATGTAATATTAATTATTTTTTATACATAATTTTTTGTGGAATGTACTAAATCAATTCATTAATTGTTCTCTGAATATAAAACAAAAACACAACATATACACTATAAAATATCTACAACTTTGGCCTAATATATATATTTATATATTATATCGCAATATATTAATTTTTTATAAATCTATATAATATTTCAAGTATCTAGTGAATAAATTATTAGGATTTAATCGTTTTGACCGGTTTTCTTCTAGTTGGGTAGCAAGTTGAGCAAATTCTGCACTTAATTCCAAAGCATGATCTTGCTTGACAATACTCCCTTCCATAATAGATTATTTGAATATGAAGTTTATTCCAGAGATGTTTTGGAAATAGATTTTTTAGGTCTTTTTCAGTTTGCTTTACATTTTTTCCATTACTTAGGCCCCATCTTTGAGCTAATCTATGTATATGTGTATCAACTGGAAAAGCAGGGTACCCAAAACCTTGCGACATCACTACACCAGCTGTTTTATGACCAACACCAGGTAATGTTTCTAAATCCATGAAAGTATTAGGAATAGTCCCATTAAATTTATCAACTAATATTTTTGATAGGTTTCTAATAGCTTTTGATTTTTGGGGGCCAAGGCCACAAGGCTTTATTATTTTATAAATTTTTTCTTGAGAAATTTTTTGCATTTTAAAAGGATTATTTGCAAGTTTAAAAAGTTTTGGAGTTACTTCATTTACACGAACATCTGTACATTGAGCACTTAGTAGCACAGCAATCAATAGCTCAAAATTACTTTTATGTTTTAATGGAGCTGAAATTTTGGGATAAATTTCATCCAATATTTCAATAATTATATCTATTCTCTCATTTTTTTTCATTTTAATTTTTAATTCTTTTAGGCGGGAAATAAAACCATATAAATATTGTCCATAAAAAACAAATAAAATAAATTAAAATAAAATAACTCAATGAAAAGTCCCAAAACAGTATATTTCCTAACCATTTAGATACAAAACTTTTTGTGACAGGGTTTCCTCTTAATGAGTTTTCAATAATTGTAAGTGGGCAAATAAAACCTAAAATTGTCTCAAAAAAAATTATACCTATTAATAATAAATGTATTAATCTAATATAAAAATTTGAGGCTAAAGCCAAATTTAGTTTATAACCTATGGGAAAAAATAAACCCAGAATTACAAAAAATGCTATAAAAAAATGAAAAAAAAGAATAAAATCTGCTAAAAATATATTCATTATAAATATTATTTTAGTACTTTAATTTTTTTTTTATACAATAAAATTACTAGGGGTAAAAATGGATCTTGTGTTCATATATTTAGATATTCCTTTTTGGAGGGCAGAAGTTGGAAGAATTGCTTTATTTATGGGTAACGTGAGCTTTAAAGATTTAAGAATTACTAGAGAAGAGTTTCTTGAAATAAAAGAAAATGGTAAACTTAACGCTAAATATTCTATCCCATTTCATCAGCTTCCTTGTTTGGTGGTAAACGGTAAATCAATTGCCCAAACAGCAGGAATAGCAAGGTTTTGTGGCAAATTAGCTAAACTTTATCCTGTTGAGGATAATGTAAGTTCTGGTTTGGTGGATCAGTATATAGATTTTGCTACAGATATAACTGTCTTAATTTCTCAATCTAGTAAGATAATTGATGCAGGTGAGAAGAGATTAAGTAGAGAGAAATTGTACAAAAATGAACTCACAAAAAGAATTCTAATGCTAGAAAAATCTATAAATAAAGAAAATAATTGGTTAGTTGGTTTTAATATTACAATTGCTGATATTGCTATTTGGAGATTAATGGGTTGGCTATCTAGTAATAATTTGGATGGTATACCGGATGATATTTTATTTAAGTATCCTAAAATTAGAAAAATCTGTTTAAATGTTGATAATCATCCACAAATAAAAGCATGGGTAAAAAAAACATATCCAAAAGATTATAATAGAGGTAACTTTATTAAATAATAGTTTAGAAGAATTATTATTAATATAAAACAAGGAGAATTTTTTGCCTAGGCATCGAGGTATATATAATCCAAAAAATCCTTTGCCATATGAATTAAGTAGATCTAGGATTGAAAACTTTATTAGATGTCCTTCGTGTTTTTACTTACAACAAGTTAAAGGAGTAGTATTTCCAAGTTTTCCAGGTTTTAATTTAAATGAAGCAACAGATATTCTTTTAAAAAGAGACTTTGATAAATATAGAGGTCTGGAAGAAACACACCCATTCTTGATTAATATAGGTAAACACCACTTGATTCCTTTCTCTCATCCAGATTTTAATCTTTGGACTCAAAGTATTCATTTTGCATCAGAAGGTAGAATGAATTTTATTCATGAGCCTACAAATTTAAAAGTAGGAGGTGGATTAGATGATGTATGGATAAACAAAAAAACAAACGAATTACATGTAATTGATTATAAAAGTACTTCCCAAAGAACTAAAGGAAAAGAAATATCCTTAAATGATCCATGGAAGATCTCTTATAAACGCCAGATGGATTTTTATGTTTGGGTTATGCAAAAAAAGGAATTTAATATAAGTAAAATAGGGTATTTTTTATATTGTGATGGTGACAGATTTGCTGATTATAGTTTTCTAAACTCAAAAGATGCTAGCATGAAATTTAAGATGACTTTAATTCCATATGATGTAGATTTTTCTTGGGTGGAGGAGGCGCTTTATAATATTAAAAGCTGTTTAAATCTAAATTCTCCTCCTAGTCATTCAAAAAACTGTGAGTATGGAAATTTTATATCTCAAATCGATCTTATTAATTAAAAATTGATATATGAATCTGTTTATAATAAATAGATCCATATAAAATTTAGAAACTTCATATTTATTAAGTAGAAATTTTGTGACATTCGAGTAGGTATGCGAATAGAACTGAGAGTAATTAATAATAATATTTAATTATTGATAGTTTTTTCAGATAGCGCATCTAAGATTGGGCAATTAGGTCTATCATCGCCTTGGCAAGCTGTTGCCAAAGTATTTAATTGGTCCTTAAGACTCTTAAGTTCTGATAGCTTTGCATCGATTTCAGCAATTTTTTCTAGCGTAAGTGACTTTACTTCTTTGCTTGACCTATCTTTATTTTCGTATAGAGCAAGTAATTCTCTGCATTCTTCTATACTAAAATTAAATTTCCTCGCTTTACCTACGAATTGAAGCTTAGCAACATCATTTTCAGAAAATTCTCTATATCCAGTATTGGTGTCTATATATGGTTTGATAATACCAATATCACTATAAAATCTTACAGTTTTGACTGTTAGTCCTGAAAACTTTGCTGCTTTACCTATATTCATTTTTTTCTTGTCTCTCCTGTAACAGGAGAGTTTAAATTTAATATTAAATTAGGTCAATAAGTAATATAAATGCAATTTCCATGAAATATTTTATAGCTAAATATATTTATACGCTATAATTCTTACAAATGTCGGAGGTCTAAATGGAAGCTATAATTGAACCCTTAAGAATTAATTGGAAATGTAAGCATACATGGCCTAAAGCAATGTATAATACACTTTGGTGTCTAATTGGTTGCTCTATAGGAGATCTCGGCACCATATATTATTTTCAAGTTAATAATATTGACTGGCCTGTGATGTTAATAATGGGACTTGCGATTATAAATGGATTAATAACCTCAATAATATTAGAAACAATTATTTTGTTAAGACAAATGAAGCTAAGTATAGCATTCAAAACTGCCATAGGTATGTCACTTATTTCAATGGTATCAATGGAGGTTGCAATGAATCTTGTTGATTGGTTAATTACTGGTGGAGCTATGTTATACTGGTGGATTATTCCTCCAATGCTGATTGCAGGTTATGTAACACCCTTACCATATAATTATTGGAGATTGAAAGTCTTAGGAAAAGCATGTCACTAGAATATCAAGTAATTAATTTAATCATATATAGAATTTCTACTAACTATATTTGGTTACAATAAAGTTTGGATAACAGTATGAAGTCTCAATCTAATATTCAATCAAAAAAAGAATTAATCCCAGATGCTAGGTGGCGTGATTTTGGTAAGCATTTTTTAAGGTTAGAAAATAGTCATGATGAGTCAGCATCTCAAGATTTTTATTTAGAGATGTATCGTTTCCTCGGAAAGGTATTAGGGCCTGAGAGAAAAACAGTTTATGAGTTAAAAATTAAGAAAGAATTTAAAGAAAAATACGGTCATTCTCCCAAAGACCGCCATCAAGTTAGAAACGCTGTAAAGAATAGTCCTTTTTTTCAGTTTTGGGGGCATATGAGATCTAATATAAATCAAGAAATGTTTTATAAAAATCAACTAATAGTTGAGAGACAAATTAAAAATTTAGAGAGTAAAGCTAAAGTTAGGCCAAAAAAGAATATGGGTAAACTTGCTCTAAACCCTGATTTAAAAGTTCCAAAGTATCAAAGCTTTGATATGCATTGGATGCCTGGGGGTTATCATACTGAGATTTCTGATAAAGGTGATATATCTGCAGGAGCACTTTATGACTCAGGAGGGATTTATTTAATGACTAATGGATCGCTTGGTCCATTTAATGACGGTGCTGCTTATTCTCTAATTAATTTTTTAAGAAAGGATCTCCCTCATTTCAAACCTAAAAATATATTAGACCTAGGCTGCACTGTAGGTCACAATACTCTACCATTTAAAGAATTTTGGCCCCTTGCAAAAGTTACAGGAATTGATCTTGGCGCTCCTGTTTTAAGATATGCTCATGCGCGTTCTACAAAAATGGGCTATGCTATTAATTATTCTCAGCAAAATGCTGAAAAAACAGATTTTAAAAACTCTTCTTTTGATTTAGTTGTATCTACAATGTTTTTGCATGAAACATCTAAAAAAGCTATAAGCAAAATATTTAAAGAAACTTATAGAATTTTAAAGCCTGGTGGTTTAATGGTTCATGTAGAGCAGCCACCTTTCAGATATTTTGATGATCCATACGAGCAATTTGTTAGAGATTGGGACACTCACAATAATAACGAGCCTTTTTGGGGGCCTATGCATGATTTAGATTTAAATAAAATAGCCTATAATTCAGGTTTTAAAAAAGAAAATATTTTTGAAAAAATGATTCCTTTAATTAAACCTGAGGTAAAAAATAAGTTTTCTAAAGGTGTAGGAGAGTGGTTTATTTTCGCGGGATGGAAATTATAATCTAATTAAATTATTTAAATTAAATAAACAGTTACTTTACTCAGCTAAAAATTTATTAATATAATTTACTAATTTTTTTTCACTTTGAGGCTTTTCAATTTTACTAGAATTCTTAAAAATATTTGATATTTCATCCCTAAATTTATCAGCTTTATCTATTTTATTCCCTAAAAGCAGTGTTTTTGTTTTTATATCTTTATTGATAATTTCTTGAGTATATGAGAAACATGCTTTTGTATAATTATGATATGTTTCAGGTGATGTCATTAATTGAATAAAGTCCTGTTGAGTTTTTTTTGGATTATTAGAGATAGATAAGTTTCTAATGTTAATCTCATTTGTTTTAAACCACGGCCAAAATAATTTTGAATCTAGCAAATAATCCCATGCTGTTATTAATTGAGTTCCATCTTTTTTTGGTTTTAAGTTTGGAAAGAAATTCTTTACAAAATCTTTTTTATTTTTAGATTTAAGAATTATAGGATTTATAAGTATTAGCGAATGGAACAGCGATGGGTATAAATCTAAAGTATTGATGGCTAAAGCAGCACTAGCATCAAAAGAGATTATAGAAGCATTTCTAAGTTTGAGTTTATTTAAAATCAAGTATAAATTTTTTGAATAAGAGGAAATTTTATTTTTATATTTTATATTTTCAGAAAAACCATTACCAGGTATATCAAAAGAGAGCACTTTTCTAAATTGTGATAATTCTTTTTGTAATTTAATAGTGCTAATACTATTTTTTGTTATTCCATGAAGAATTATAACTGGTTTATGATTTTCTTTTCCATGAATTCTAATTAGCTGTTGTGAGTTATTTATATTAATAAAAGAAATAAATGATGGTTGATTTGTATTTATTTTTGAAGATTTAAATTTTAATTTTTTACAATTTTTATTAATATTTTTAATTAATTCATCTTTATCAAAAACCTTTATTATTTTTATATTTTGTTTAAAAGATTTTACCCTATTCACGTGTTTTTCTAATACATCATCTTTTCTTGAGTATAGAAGGGTATGTGTTTTAATTTTTGCAAATGCCATGTATGTATTATGAGAGAAGGCTGCTTTATAGCCCTTAATATAATTTTCTTCTGCTCGCAATTTAGATATTACAACATTGTGTATGTAGTTAGGCGAGGGTAATTTTCTTTTTATTCTATTTTTTTTATTAAACCAGGGGTAAAAAATTGTTTGGTCTCTTGTGTGGTGCCAGGCTCTAATCAGGTGTTCCCCATGTTTTTGTGGCTTAAATTTAGGAGTATAATTTTTTAATAGCTGTTTTTTTTCTTCGTTACTATAAAAAGAAATACCATCAATAATCAGACACTTAATTTTTTTGTGATTTATCGCAACCTCTAAAGCAATGTGTGCGCCTGTATGAGTGCCATAAAGAATACATTGATTTATATTTAATTTTATTAGTGTATTTATTGTTGCATTTGCGAAGTCTCGAGCTGTTGGGTTATTTTTTTTTAATGGGTCTGATAAACCATAGCCAGGTGTATCAAGGGCAATAATTTGAAAATCTTTTGCAAGTTCATGTAATGGTTCAATTACAAACCTTCCATCTTGTGGGCTTGCGTGTAATAAAACAAATGGTTTACCCTTTCCAGATATCCAGTAATGAACAATACGTCCATTTACGTTAATAAATCTTCTGAATATTTTTGCTAACATAAACTTAATATTAAATATTAAATAAAATAAAAAAAGAAATTTATTTTTAAATATTATTAAACTATACTTTAACTCAAGGAAATAGGAGAAAATATGATGATTGAAGAATTTAACGGTGTTTTTTACTTAATTATATATATAGTTTTATTTATTGGTTCTGTTTTCTATGCATTTCAGACCTTGATAGGAACTGCTAAATTCATTGATAAATATAGCATTGATCAGTCAGGTGCATTTATGGTCCGTTTTGTAGGTACTTTTATTAGTGCTTTTGCCCTTATACAATTATATTTATTTTTTGATGGAATAGAAGGTCACTGGGCTTTTTTCCTTTTTGGTTTATTACAGTCAGTCATAGCTTTTGTGGCAAATTTAATTACAGTTGAGTTCTCTCATTACAAAACTAATAAAGGAGAAAAAATTACAAAAGAAGGTTATTTAGCGCCACTTGTATTTACAGTCCTATGGTTAATTTTAATTTATGGAGTTCAGGATAAGATTTATCTTTAATCTTTAATCTTTATTTTTTTTAGTTTTGGGAAGTAATCACTTCGATATCTATTGTGAGAGAACTGGTTCAGAATTCTGGTCTGAACCAGTTAATGCTTTAACAAATTTTGCATTTATATTATCTTCACTTATTTTAGCATTTTATCTAATTAAAAAAAAATCAAACAAAGGTGATATTGTAAATTGGATTTTTATTTTTTTAATTTTTTTAATCGGATTAGGGAGTTGGTCATTCCATACTTTAGCTAATTCTATTTCACTGCTTCTTGATGTCATTCCAATTGGTATTTTTATTATTCTTTATACATGGTTTACTTTTCAAAGATTAGTATATATTAACAGTTTTTTTCCATATGTGGCTGTATCAGGTATTTTGGTTCTTTCTTTTTTACTATCATTTATCCCTTTATATGGAAGTCAATCATATCTTGGAGCTTTAGTTTTTCTATTTTTAGTTGGTATATATTGTAAAATTTATAGAAATTCAAAATTTTCATCATCCTTGATTTTTGCAAGTTTTATTTTATTTATTTCTATAATATTTAGAACTATCGATATGCATATTTGTGAAATCTTTTTTATAGGAAGCCATTTTATCTGGCATATTTTAAATTCTATTTTATTATTTGTAGTTACAAGGGTAATGATTGATTATGGTAATAAAAGAGGTTAACTAAATCTTATTTAATAATATTTTTAATTAATTTATTTTCCCAGTCTATCCTTTTTTCCCAGTTTTCAAGCTTATCTATATAATCTCTTGGATAAGATTGAAGTTTGAATAAATATTCTGGGTTTTCAACTAGTTCTTGTAATTCTAATCTTAAGGATTTTTGGAAGTTCTTTAAAGGAAGTTTTATGCATATTTGATCTGGTATAATCATAAAAGTATTGGTGTCTCTATAATTCTTATGATCAGCTTCAGGTAAAATAAATGAAAGACCTGCTGCTAGTGCTTCAAGGTTTGAATTAGATAAATTACCCATAATATTAAATGAAATATATAAGCTGCATTTAAGTAATATTTCAGCAACCTTATCATGTGGAATTGAGCCATAAAAAATAAAGTTTGAACTAGTATTTGAATCCCTAACTTTATTTTTTAATTCTCCAAGTTTTTCTCCATCGCCAATAATATGTATAATTAGATTTTTTTTATATTTATCATCTAATGAAAGGATTGTTTCAATTATTTCAGTAGTCTGCTTATAAGGGTCAATTCTTCCTAGGATAGCAATATTAATCTTATCAACTAGCATATTTACATTTTTTACTTTTAAATATTTATTAACACCATTTAGTTTGGTTTCCCTTGGAGTTTTTTTATTCAGAATTTCGTCTAAAAAATTATTTATACCACTTCCATCTTCTGTTCCGATAACTAATGAGAATGGGGATTTGTAACACCATCTATCAATTTTTTGTATTATTGATTTGCCTTTAAGTATTTTTTTCATTGAAGGCGTAACCCCCAGAACTCTTAATATTACAGGTGTATCAGTAAATCGAGATATTATTGATCCAGCTAAAATATTTGATCTATCAATGTAAACGATATCTGGTTTAAGTTTTTTATAAAACTTCCAAACTTTTATAGTTTGCCTTATTAAACTTATATGGCCTCTGAATCTTCCAAATATTTTTGGTATTTTTTTTACTCCTGTCAAAACAACTGTATTTGCTTCTAATCCTTTAATTTTAAATTTTTTATCTCTTCTTTCTTCCCACATATCTTTAAAATAGAAGCCTGACTCTCTTGCGGTAAATATTATTGACACTTCATCATTATCTTTTACAAATTTCTCTATTAATTTATATATTGCAGGTGATCCGCTTGGGTTCCAATTAGATTCAATTATACTACTTTTAAACCCACTCATTAATCTGCAATTGATTAGTATTTTCATCTTAAAATCTACTGTTTTTTTTGTTGTAGTTATTAATAATTTTAATTAGCACTAACTTTAATTATATCTTTCCATCTAGTGGTAAATTTAGAGGATACATTATGTTGTTTCATTTTCCATTCAGATTTTTTACTTTTTATTCCTAATTCTAAACAATTTCTTCCAAATTTTTCATTAATCTTATCAATTGCTTGCATTAACTGATAATTCTCTTTTTTAGTATCAGGAAAGAAGCCAGGTATAATTGTTTGTTTAGGGAAAAGGTCAAGCAATAAAACACCGCCTTTTCTATATAAATAGCGATCTTTCCATAGTCTGTTAAATATTCTTCGTGCTTCTAGTACTAGTACTATACTATCAGATGTTGGGGTTATTAGAGTGCTTACTGCACTGTTAGAATACTGTTCAATATTTTTATTAAATCTATCTGTAGATACAAAAACTTGGATAGCCCGGCATGCTAATTTTTTTTTGCGAATTTTTGATGCTGCTATTTGTACAAACAGTCTGATAGCATCAAATACTTTTTCTTTTTCTCCGACCGCTTTACCAAAAGTACGAGAGCAACGAACAGACTTACTCTGTATTGGCTCTAATTCTAATCTATGACAGGGTATGCCCTTTATTTCTTTAAGAGTTCTTAGTCCTGTGATACCCATTTTTTTACGTATCCAGATCTCAGAAGATTTTTTGAGTTCTAGAGCATTAAAGATTTTATTTATATGAAGCATTTTTGACCATTGCCTTCCTATTCCCCAAACGTCTTCAATATGTATATTTTGTAAAACCATATCTATTTCAACATCATTTGTATTATGGAGGCTAAAAACTCCTTTAGTAGTTATATCAGATTTTGCGATTTTATTAGCAACCTTAGCTAATGTTTTAGTAGGACCAATTCCTATTGACACTGGTATTCCTACCCATTTAAATATTGTTTGGCGTATTTTTTTACACCATTTAACAGGATCATTTGTGATTGATTCGAGATCAAGAAAGCACTCATCAATACTATATATTTCAATATCTGGGCACTTTTCAGCTAGTATACTCATTACTCTTGATGACATATCACCATAAAGTGCATAATTAGATGAAAACGTATTTATACTATGTTTTTGAATAATATTTTTTATTTTGAAAACAGGTACACCCATACTGATACCTAGCTTTTTCGCTTCTTGAGATCGTGCTATTACACATCCATCATTATTTGAAAGTACTATCAAAGGCTTTTTATTTAATTTTGGTTGAAACACTCTCTCACAAGATGCATAGAAGTTATTACAGTCAATTAAAGCAAATATCGACATTATATTATCGATTATAATGTTTTCGTATACTGTGGATCACAACTCCCCAAATTTCACATCCATTTTCATCAATAGGTATGTCAGGAAATAAGCTATTCTCAGCAGATAATAGCCAAGATTCATTTATTTTTTTGAGGCGCTTTAAAGTCATTTCACCTTGAATAACTGCGATAACAATATCTTTCTCTTGTGGATAAAGACTTCTATCAACTATTAGTAGATCTCCGTCAAATATTCCTGAGTTTTTCATAGACTCACCCTCAACGCGTGCAAAAAAGGTAGCTGCTGGCTTTTGTATTAAATATTCATTTAAATCTAACTTATTCTCAGTATGGTCATCTGCTGGACTAGGAAATCCTGCAGAAACGTTAGAGCTATACACAACTATTGGTATTTTAGAAGGTTTTTTATTGGTAAATAAAAGCATAGATATCCTCTAATTATAACTAGAACAAATCATGAACATATGTTATAAATTGTCAAGGAAGTTTATAAAAAAATTCTATTTTTAAGGGTTATTGTGAATAAAAAAATGATAGAAAAACAAAAAATAGCTGAAACAAATATATTTGTATATAAACGTTTCTATTCAAGCCAAGAAACCTTGGAGGTAATGAAAGGATTAAGGGAAGAAATAGAATGGAAAGAAGTAAAAATAAAAGTATTTGGAAAAGAGTATTTATCACCAAGGTTAAGTGCTTGGTATGGGGAAAAATCATATAAATACTCAGGTTATAAGTGGGATCAAAAACCCTGGCCTCAAAGCGTAATAAGGATAAAAAAAAATATTGAAAAGTTAACATTACTAAAATTTAATGGTGTATTAGCCAACTTATACAGAAGTGGTCAGGACTCAATGGGTTGGCACTCAGATGATGAGAAAGAACTAGGATCTGACCCTATAATCGCCTCGATAGTTTTTGGTTCAACAAGAAGATTTTTACTGAGAGATAAAAATATAAAAAATAGGAAAAAAGAAATTAAATTTGAAGATGGAGATCTTATGTTGATGGGTAATGGTGTGCAAAAAAATTGGGAACATTCAATCCCAAAGACGGCAAAGAATGTAGGAGAAAGAGTAAATCTAACATTTAGATTAATATATTAAGTCGCTATGTCTTATAAAAAGGGGTTAATATTTTTTTTTGTATTTGCATAGATACGGTTTTGACTAGGCTGAGGGCTTAATTTGTCGATTAATTTAGACAAAAGATCCGAGAGCTGGTCGTATCTTGAAGCTTTTTCTGAGGCTTTGATTGATTCTATTCTAGACTTAGACAAATCTAGAATTGCTTTGTCATATTTCACTTGTAAATCTACTTTTTCTTTTTTTAAAAATTCTATTTGGGTTTTATAATCATTTATTCTTTCTTCTGCAGAAGATTTTATTTCAGAGATTATGGACCTATAAACATTATCCTTATCTTGGATAATTTTTTCATAAAGTTTATCAATCTTGTCTGAAGTTTCAGTATTGCTAAGAATACGATTCATAATAAAAAATAATTTCCTTTATAGATAGCCCAAAAAATAATATTATGATGTAAGAGTACTTCATATAATTAAATTTTCAAAAAAGTTTTTATGGTTAATATAAATAATATATAAAAAATTTGGAGGTAATATGGCTGAAAATTCAATAATTTATATAAATGGTGAGTTTAAGCCTCTAGCTGAAGCAAAAATATCAGTGCTTGATCAAGGTTTTTTGCTTGGAGATGCTGTTTTTGATGTGGTTTCTGCATGGAATGGATACATATTTAAATTGGATGAGCACCTTGATAGGTTTGAAGATTCACTAAGAGCAACAAGAATGAACTGTTCACTAGATAAGGAAGGCTGGCGCAAGGCAATTATAGATACAGTAAAACTAAATAATCTAAAAAGTGCAAGTATAAGATTTATTGCAACTAGAGGTATATCAAAAGAAGTTATTGCCGATCCAAGAGATAATTCTCCAACTGAAATTATCTGGGTAGCTCCATATGTCTTTCTAGCTGATGAAACTGGTCGAAAAGAAGGAATAAAATTGATGATTAGCCATTTAAGAGGTTTCACCCCAGATACTTTAGACCCAAGGTACAAATGTGTCGATCGTCTTCATTACCAGTTAGCTAAAATGGAGGCTTTAGATGCTGGGTATGATGATTTGATTTGGTTAGATAATAATGGGCATGTTGCAGAGGGGCCTGCTTCAAACATATTTATAATTAAAAATGGAATTATGTATACACCAGGTGATGGTATATTAAGAGGAATTACACGGCAAGTTTTCATTGATTTAGCAAAAACTATAAATATGGAGGTTAATTTATGTAATATCTCTACTTTTGATTTATTCACTGCTGATGAGATCTTTACAACTAGCACAGCAGGTGGGGCATTACCAATAAAGGAAGTTTCTGGAAGAAAAGTTAAAGACTCAGTTCCAGGAACTATTACAAAAAAATTAGACTCATTATACTGGAGACTTAGAGAATCAGGAGAAGGATCTACATTAATTAACTAAAATCTTATAATTAATTATAAGGCAGCCTTATAAATATGAAATGCGTCTTTTTCATTTAAATCTCTAGGGTTATTTACAAGAAGTCTAGTTTGATTCATCGCTTCTCTGGCTAACATGTTTAATGAATTACTTTTAATTCCGACTTCGCTGAGTTTTTGTTGGAGCCCGCATCTCTTTGACAATTCGCTAAGTTTTTCTACAAATTCTTGTGCTATCTCTTGACTACTATTTCCTTTTAAATTTGGAAAGACACAATAAGCGATTTCCGAATAAATATGAGGTGATGTAACTGCGTTAAATTTTAAAACATGAGGGAGAACTAGTGCATTTGATAAACCATGTGGAACTTTAAAATGTCCACCAATAGGATAAGCTAAAGCATGAACTGCAGCAACTGGAGAATTTGCAAAAGCTTGTCCAGCAAACATAGACCCAAGTAGCATATTTGATCTAGCTTCAATATTTGATCCACTATGAACTGCTGTTTCAATAGACTTACCCATTAACCTGAGAGCTTTTTTTGCTAAGCTTCTTGAAATAGGATTATTATTTTGACTTTTTGATGTATAAGCCTCAATAGCATGAACCATTGCATCAATTCCTGTTGCAGCTGTTATGTGAGGTGGGAGACCCATAGTAAGTTCTGGGTCTAAGATTGCAGCATCTGGAATTATTTTATTTGATACTACACCCATTTTTTCACTCTTACCTGTTGTAACAATGGAAACAGGAGTAACCTCAGACCCAGTTCCAGCAGTTGTAGGAATTAGGATTAAGGGGAGTCTGTGTCCTTTAATATTATCTATACCATAAATTTCATTTAATTTTTCCTGTTGTTTGGATAATACTGCTGTCACTTTAGCAACATCTAAGGAAGATCCCCCGCCAATTCCTATTATACCATCCACTGACTTTTCAATAGATAAATTTGTTGATTCTAGAATATTAGACTCTGGAGGGTCGGCCTGAACATCTGAAAAAATGGTATAATCCACATTTGCTTCTTTAAGGCTTCTAAGCGCTTTTTCAATAATTCCAGTTTCTATTATACCTTTATCTGTAATAATCAATATTTTATTGCCAATTTTTTTTAAAGTAATATTTCCAAGCTGTTCTAAACACCCAGAGCCAAATTTTATAAGAGGTGTAGTATTAAATTCAAAATGCTGCATAATTATTCTCAATCTATTTTTAATTATTAGATCTAAATATTTTGTTGTGTATTTTTGTAATGAATTTATAATCTTTTTTGGACAAATTCTACAAATATTATTTATTTTATTAAATTTTTTTTTAGTTGGTTTATATATGGCAAAATACTTAAAAAAAAGTAAATCCCAAGCTGAAAGAACAGTTGACGATATACAAATTAGGAAAGTAGTGGAAAAACTTTTACTGGATATAGATGCAAGGGGTGACGAAGCCATCTATGAAATGTCAAAAAAATTTGATAATCATAATCCAGATAGTTTTCAATTAACAGAAAACCAAATCAATAATTTAATTTCAAAAGTTTCAAAGCGTGATATAGATGATATTTTATTTGCTCAACGACAAATAAGACAATTTGCAAAAAAACAAATGGAGAGTTTAAGTGATATAGAGGTTGAGACAATACCTGGTGTTATTCTAGGCCATAAAAATATACCAGTTGATTCAGTAGGCTGCTATGTTCCAGGGGGGAAATTTCCAATGGTAGCTTCTGCTCATATGTCAGTAGTTACAGCTAAAGTCGCTGGAGTAAAAAGAGTGGCATCAACAGCTCCCGTTCATAATGGTGAACCTAATCCTGCAATTGTAGCAGCAATGCATTTTGCTGGAGCAGATGAAATTTATACATTAGGTGGAGTTCAGGCTGTAGGTGCATTGGCTCTAGGTACTAAAAGTATAAAACCTGTTGATATGTTGGTTGGTCCCGGAAATGCCTATGTAGCTGAGGCAAAAAGGCAGCTTTATGGAAGAGTAGGCATAGATTTATTTGCTGGTCCAACTGAAACTTTAATCATTGCGGATGATACAGTTGATGGTGAAATATGTGCTACGGATTTATTAGGGCAAGCAGAACATGGTTATAACTCTCCTTGTGTGCTTGTAACAAATTCTGAAAAACTTGCAAATGAAACAATAATACAAGTAGAAAGACTCCTTAAGATACTGCCTACAAGAGAAACTGCAAGTGAGAGTTGGGAAAACTTTGGAGAAGTAATTTTATGCTCTAATTATGATGAGATGGTTAAAATTTCAAATCAGATTTCATCAGAACATGTTCAAGTTATGACTGAGGATGATGATTATTTTTTAAATAGAATGAGAAATTATGGAGCGCTCTTTTTAGGACCAAGAACTAATGTTTCTAATGGGGATAAGGTTATAGGTACTAATCACACTTTGCCAACAAAAAAAGCAGGGCGTTACACTGGAGGTTTATGGGTTGGTAAATTTATAAAAACTCATACATATCAAAAAATATTAAATGATGAGGCGGCTGTAAAAGTGGCAGAATATTGCTCCAGACTTTGTATGCTGGAGGGTTTTGTTGGTCATGCAGAGCAAGCAAATATTAGAATAAGAAGGTATGGAGGGAAAAATATTCCATATGGAAAGGCCTCTGATTGATAAAATTACCTAACACACCTTCATTTCGCCTTGATGGTAAAAAAGCAGTAGTTGTTGGGGCAAGTAGTGGTATTGGCCTTGGGTGTGCTGTAGCATTAGCTTCAGCCGGTGCTAATGTCTCCCTAGTCTCTAGGAGGGTTGATCTATTAAATGATATTGTTAATTCAATTAATCAAAAGGGGTGGAAATCCAACGCACATAAATTAGATGTTACTGAAGTGAGTAATATAAAAAATTTTTTTGATACTCATGAAACTTTTGATATTGCAGTGTTTAGTGCAGGTATAGCAAAACATTCAACAGCATTAGAAACCCAAGAGTATGATTATGACAATGTCATGTCGGTTAATACAAAAGGAGCTTATTTTTTTGCTCAAGCTTATGCTGAAAAATTAATTTCTAAAAAATCAACCGGATCATTGGTATTTATATCTAGCCAGATGTCTAAAGTAGGTGGTCTTGAAAGAGCAGTTTATAGTGGAACCAAGCATGCGTTAGAAGGTTTTCAAAAATCTATGGCAACAGAATGGGGGGCATACGGAATTAGGGTAAACTCTATTTGTCCAACATTTATAAAAACCTCATTAACCGCAAGTACCTTTGCAAATAAAGAACATTTAAAGTGGATTAAAGAAAAAATTAAAATTGGAAGAGTGGGAGAGGTAGAAGATATAATGGGTGCTGTAGTTTTTTTGGCATCTGATGCCTCATCTTTAATTACAGGTACATCTATAGTTATAGATGGGGGCTGGACTTCTTCTTAAAATGAGTAATGTTAATATTTTAATATTTTTATAATATGAATAATCAGGATTTTATAATTCTTGATGGAGCAACTGGAACAGAGATATCTAGATTGGGTGGGGCTATTGATAATATTTCTTGGTCAGCACTTGCTAATATAACTCACCCCAATATAGTTCGTTCTATTCATGAAAAGTATTTAAAAATTGGTGTTGACGTTATTACTACTAATACTTTTTCATCATGTAGACATGTTTTAGAGGGTTCTAATTTAGGCAGTGAAACAATAAAAATAAATCAAGCAGCCGTTCGTCTTGCAAAAGAAGCTTGCTATAACGTTTCCCCGTCTAAAAATGTATTAATTGCAGGAAGCATGTCTAACACATTAGCTTGGAAAAAAGGTAAAGGGTATCCCGACCCTAAATTTATTCCTAATATACATACAGAGAAAAATAATTATAAAGAGATGGCTTATACTTTAGCTGATTCAGGAATTGATATTTTTATAATGGAAATGATGCTCGATATTGAACATTCCTCAATGCTATTAGAAATTGTAAAAGAGATTGGATTACCTGTATGGGTAGGTTTAAGTTGTAGTGAGAGAATAAATGGTGAAATTATAGGTTATGATCTTTCTGTTGAGAGATCGAGTGGTATAGATCAAGATTATATAAAGCCTAAAAATGAGACACTAGAGGATATTTTTAATGCTTTAAAAAAATTTGAGCCTGATGTATTTGGGGTTATGCAC
This sequence comes from Rhodospirillaceae bacterium, assembly GCA_002722055.1. Classification (GTDB taxonomy): domain Bacteria; phylum Pseudomonadota; class Alphaproteobacteria; order SHVP01; family SHVP01. The sequence continues at coordinate 33,409 of PBKD01000015.1, forward strand.
TCAAATATTAAAGTTACTCATAAAGTGATCGAATATTTATCTAATCATTGGTCTAAACAAATAATGGCATATCCAGAAATAATTGATTATGATTATTCTAAACATAAATATAATGCTCTTATTTCACCAAAGAAATTTGCATATAGATGTAAAGATTGGTTGCAAATGGGTGTAAATATAATTGGTGGTTGTTGTGGGACAACCCCAAATCATATAGAAGAATTAATTAAAATAATTGATTAAATTTCTAAGACCTAAGTACCACAGAAAGTTTGATAAACTCGTTCATCCGGGTTTGGAGTGGCAGTATAAAATATATCATCAATTTTTTTTGAATATGGATTATTAATAACTTCTAGAATATCCTCTAATGGTTGATAATTTTCATTATTTATTGCTTCATTAATCACTTTTTCCACAAGGTGATTTCTTGGAATATATAATGGGTTTATTTTTTTCATATTGGTAGATATTGTTTTAAATTCCAACCCTTGTTTATTTATTCTTTCAAACCATTCATTTTTCCAATTATTTATTTCAGAGTTATTGTTTTCATTTGTAATATATTTATCACACAAGTTTCTAAAGGTAATTGTAAAATCAAGATGGTTTTTAGACATGATGTTAAGAAGATTGTTTATCAAAATTTCGTCGCTAGTCTGAATTTTTTCTATTCCTATTTTTTTACCCATGATATCTAACCATTTTTGTTTAAAAATTTTTGGATATTCATTTATAATTTCATTTGCTTGTGAAATAGCAATTTTTTCATCATCGTTAATCAATGGAAGAATAGACTCAGCAAATCTAGCAATGTTCCATTGAGCAATCCCAGGTTGATTGCTAAATGAATATCTACCATTAAAATCTATAGAGCTAAATACAGTGCTCGGGTTATATTCGTCCATAAAGGCACATGGTCCAAAATCTATAGTTTCGCCTGAAATAGAAGTGTTATCGGTATTCATCACTCCATGAATAAAACCGGCACTCATCCATCTAGAAATTAAGTAAGTCTGGTTTTCTTGTACTTCAATTAATAATTCAAGATATGGATTTTTTTTATTCTTAATATGTGGAAAGTGTCTATTTATTGTAAAATCACAGAGTTTCTTTAGTTTATTTTGGTCGTTCAAAATTTGACAAAACTGAAATGTTCCAACCCTTAAATGGCTAGAAGCAGATCTTGTAAGAATTCCTCCAGGTAATGTTTTTTCTCTGAAAACTTTTTCTCCTGTTGAAACAATTGCTAAAGATCTAGTTGTAGGAATAGATAAGGCATTCATTGCTTCACTAATTATGTATTCTCTAATAACGGGACCAAGAGGAGCTTTTCCATCACCATTTCTAGAAAATTTTGTTTTGCCACTTCCTTTTAGTTGAACATCAACTAAAGTTCCATCTTGCTTAGCTAACTCTCCAAGTAGAATAGCTCTACCATCTCCAAGGTTAGGTACAAAATTTCCGAATTGATGACCTGAATAGGCTAGAGCAATAGTTTTAGCTTTATCTGGTATATAATTTCCAGAAAAAAGGTCCTTAATTAAGTTTGTATCTTCAATATTAAAATTTAATTCTTGAGATAATAATTTATTATACTTTATTAATTTAGGATTTTTGATTTTTTCAGGTTTGAGTATTTCAAAAAAAACATTTGGTAAGCTTAAGTAGCTATTACTAAATGGCCAAAATTGATTATTTTTATTTTGAAAGTTCATTGTTTAAATATTTAAATTTTTATCCCAAAAATTGAACTTGCTCTGAGCATAATTATATAAAGCAAAATTGTAGCTATACAAGCAGTTAGAATTGCTATCCAAAATGAAAATCCATTTTTTAGACATATGGGTAGGATAATAAAAAAGGGAAGTGAAGGTAAAACAAAAAAAAGAGTAGAATATGAATGTTCGACTATTTTGCCTAAATCTTGAGTGTCATTCCATAACCAAATTATCCCAATTACTGAAATCAATGGTAAAGAAGCAATTAGTCCTCCTAAACCTGGATATTTTTTTGCAACTTCAGAGATTATACCTATCATAATTCCAGATATAAGAGATTTAAAAATTAAATAAAGCATGGTATATTAATAACTTTCTATTATATTTTAAATTTAACTTAAATTTTTTATAAATAAAGATTAAATTATAATTTATTATTGCCTATGAACTTACACGATTATGATATTAGCAGGTTAAAACAACTAATTATACTCTATACCAAGAATAATAGTATTTTGGTTAGGGATGAAAAAGCCCATAAAAGCTTTTTATCTGAGTCCGGCTTTACCTCTGAGGAGCATCAGATTGCTATATCAGCTGTAAAAGAGAGTGTACTTCAAGAGATTTCATTAGAATTAATCCAAAATTTTACAAGAAACTCTGAGGTTATATTTAGTGCAAGTGATAAGAAACATAATATAACTACAGAGGGCATGTTAAATATTCAGAACTATTTTAAACAGGCATATAATATTTTCCCTTTGGATCAAAAAAAAGAGCTTTTGCCTTTGTTTTATAATCATGATTTAACCGATCAGAGTTCAATTTTTTTCCAAGATTTTTTAACTAATAATTATTATTTTAATATATTTTTAATGTTTTTAGATGAAGATAAACTAAACTTTGATATAGTAAAGAAGCAATATTTAGATGATGAAAATAATAAATATACTAAGTTATACCCAATGTACGAAAAAATCATGTCGCTATCTTCTATGTTATCATAATCTTTATCATATGAGGTGATTATGAAATTAATTTTTTATTCATTTATAATTTTTTTCTCTTTAGCTGGAAACGCTTGGTCTTCAATTACTGAATATAATTGTGTATCGAAAAAAATAGAAGATTATCAAAAAGTCCCAATAAGATTTCAAATTAATAAAATTGAGGAAAATGGTGCCAAATTCTCTTTGGTAAGTATTAAACAAACTCATAAAAAAACACTTAAAGGTAAATGGAGCGATTGGTCTTTTGTGGAATTAGAAAATAAAGATAAAAATAAATTAGTATGGTTTTCGTATATTGATGAGATGCAAAATAGAGAAATACTCAAAGTTCCTGTGCACAGATTTAGATTTGATTATTTAAATTTAAGCTTAGTTACTGAACGAGCTTATCAACCTCTTGGCGTACTTTCTGCTTTATTAGGTCATTATTCATGCAGAGTTGTAGGAAGAGCTTTTTGAAAAGATTATTAATTTGGTGCATAGATTATTGATAGTATAATTGCAATTGTAATTATTATAATCCAAAAAAATTTATTTCTTGGTATTTTTTCTCCTAACCAAATCCATGACACTACAGATGTAACTATTGCAAAAGTAGAGAATCCTATTGTTGCTCCAATTCTCCCATTATTCACAGAGCCATATAAGAATGCTGCTAATGCAAGAGTTTCAAGTATTGCTTGTACTAAAACAAAAATTCTAGTCGTTCCTTTAGGTAAAGCAAAATTTTTTCGATTCATATTATTAAATATGAAAAATATTAGTATAAACACAAAAGCACTTATTCTATTCAAGTATAAGGCATGTTCTGCTCCTAAAAATTCTATTGATTCTTGAGCAAAGAAAAATCTTAGAGCTATTGTAATGCCAGCTCCAACACCCAAGAGAGCTGTAACTCTTAACCATTTTGAATCATATTTCTTTTCATTAGAGAGATTCTTTGATTTTGATGAAAGCATAACTATTCCAAAAAAAACTACTAAAGAAGCTAAAAGTTGTGTGAGGGTAAACAACTCACCAATACTTACATTAATAAGGATTAAAATTACCGAATAACTAGCTGTAGCAGGTGAGGCAACATAAACTGGTCCTCTTGCAAGTGCTTTATAAAGAAATGCAACAGCAATTAAGTTGAGAAACCCAGAAATTACTGAAGCTGTCCAACTATATAAATCCCAAGATGGCCAATTCCAGTTGATCAAAAACCATATAGTCATCAAAACTGAGGAAAGACTCATGATTATTAAAATAAGTATTGTAATAGATAATCTTTGGCTAGTTATGCGCGCTATTGTGTCAGAGGTTCCTATTAATAGTGCGCCCAACAATCCCCAAAAAATTGAAGTCAATGATTTTTTCCTTTTTAAAACGGGTCGAAATTTTTAAGTTCAGGTATTACATATTCACCAAATAATGAAATAGATTTCATTAAGTCTTGTTCTGGAAGGTCCGAGAAGTTAAATTCACCAAAAAAAGTATTAAAATGTCCTTCAGATGAGGTTTTTTTTAATTTTTTTATTATTGTTTCAGGTGACCCTATAAACATTAAATCATTTTCAAGAATATATTTAGGGTTAAACATATTCTTCATAAGGTTAGCAGTTTTTTTATCTTTAGTTGCATTAACTCTTTTTTCAAACCTTGAAACTCTCTCTTCAAAAGTACCAGTTTCTGGTGGTTCTAAAATACCTTCATATGCTTTGCTTGCTCGAATTAATGCATTATCAATCGCTTTTTCATCTGTTTCATCAACATATATTACAGTAGAATATGCGATATTTGGTTTACTTTTCCATCCATAACTTATCCATTGAGATAAAAATTCTTTGTATTTTATAAAAGCTAGCTCTCTTGGGTAAACTAAAAAATAACCAGTATTGATTCCGTTCTTTGCACAAAAATTTAATGTTTCTGAATCCCTGCTTTGTATCCATAATGGAGGATGTGGATTCTGAATTGGCTTTACTGCTAGCTTGGCATTTTTTGTAACAAAATTATTGCCATTAAAATCAAATTTTTCTTTAACACTAAAAGCAGTTTTAAGGTAATCTACAAATTCTATTGTTGGCGATTTTCTCTCGTCATACTTTATATTAAATGGTTCGAAATATATTGGATTTACCCCTGGCACGAGGCCTAACTCTAACCTACCTTCAAGCATTTGATCAATAATTGCAATTTCTTCTACAAGTCTAAGTGGGTTATAAAGAGGTACAATATAACCCATTGGTCCAACTCTAATATTTTTAGTTTTTAAGCCGGCCCCTGTTGCAAATATAGTTGGTGAAGACATAAGACTTTCATCTGGCCTAAAATGATGTTCAACACAAAATGCATAATTAAAGTTTAATTGATCGCAAAGCTCTATTTCCTTCCATAGTTGCTTATATCTATGAGCAGTAGTTAAACCAGTTTTAGTCCAAACATGAGAGAAGTGAGCAAATTGCAAGATAGACTCCTTAATAATTTAAAATCATTATTTAGTAGGAATTAATTCAAATAAAAAATAAATATACATGTTTTTTTCTCTAAGGTATAAATAAATGACTTTCTTGATTAGGTAAATTTGATTATTTTAGTATAAACCTATATTTTCTAGAGGGATTTATATGTCTAGTTCTGATAAATTTAATTTTAATACATTATCACTTCATGCGGGTCATAGGCCTGATCCATTAACAGGTGCTCGAGCGGTGCCAATATATCAAACAACTTCATATGTTTTTGAAGGAGTTGAGCAAGCGGCGTCTTTATATAATCTAGAACGTGCTGGTCATATTTATTCAAGAATATCGAACCCAACTGTTTCTGTTCTTGAGGAAAGACTAGCTGCTTTAGAAGGTGGTGTAGGTTCAGTTTGTACTGCAAGTGGTCAAGCTGCACTTCATTTAGCTATTGCAACTTTAATGGGCTCGGATTCACATATTGTTGCTTCTTCAGCCTTATATGGAGGGACACATTATATGTTGAAGTATACGTTACCAAGATTTGGTATAAATACGACTTATGTGCATCCGAGAGATATTCAAGGTTTTAAATCGGCTATTCAGTCAAATACTAAACTAATATATGGCGAAACAATAGGTAATCCAGGATTAGAAGTCTTTGATATACCCGCTGTTTCAGAAATTGCTCATAGTAAATCTATACCATTAATGATTGATTCGACATTTACAACACCCTATTTATCTAAACCCATAGACATGGGTGCCGATATTGTAATGCATTCAGTGACAAAATTTTTAGGAGGACATGGTATAGCAATTGGTGGTGCTATTATTGATGGTGGAGGGTTTGATTGGGGAAATGCTGAAAACTTCCCAACATTAAATAAGCCTTATGAAGGGTATGACGGTCTAAACTTTTTTGAAGAGTTTGGTCCCGCAGCTTTTATTATGAGAGCTAGAGCCGAGGGTTTAAGAGATTTTGGAGCGTGTATGAGTCCTGCTAATGCATTTTATATCATACAGGGCGTAGAAACTTTGTCTGTAAGAATGAAACAACACTGTGAAAATGCATATAAAATTGCTGAATTTTTAGAATCAAATGAAAATGTTTCTTGGGTAAGTTATCCGGGTCTCCAAAGTCATCCAGATCATAAACTAGCAAAGAAAATACTTCCCAAAGGCTCAGGTGCAATTCTTACATTTGGTATTAAAGGGGGAAAAGAAGCAGGAAAAAAATTTATTGAAAAACTTAATCTTTTTTCCCACCTAGCTAATATTGGGGATGCTAAATCTTTAGTTATTCACCCAGCAAGCACTACTCATCAGCAAATGACTTCTGAAATGCTAGAATCTGCAGGTATAGGAGAAGATTTAGTTAGGCTTTCAATTGGTATTGAGGATGATGATGACTTGATGTACGACTTGAAGCAAGCTCTTAGAGCTTCGCAAAGGTTTTAGTATGATTATTGATATTGATAACAAAAAATTTTTTGCATCTAATGGCGGCAAAAAATTTGATTCAAACAAGAAGTGTATAATTTTTATTCATGGTGCTGGTATGGATCATACAGTTTGGTCTCAGCAGTCAAGATTCTTTGCTAATAAAGGTTATTCAGTGATTTCAATTGATTTAGAAGGGCATGGTAAGTCTGAAGGTGAAGCGTCAGATGATGTAAAATATATAGCAAAGTCAATTAGCAAAGTAATTAATTACCTTAAGATCAAGGAGGTTGCAGTTATTGGTCATAGCCTTGGAGCTCTCATTTCAATTGAATTAGCAAAAATTGATACCAAAATAATATCTGAGTTGGTGTTACTAGGTGTATGTTTGCCTATGAATGTAAGTGAAGAATTGCTAACTAACGCTCAAAGAAATAATCAGGATGCTTTCAATTTTATTACCATGTGGGGTCACAGTAACTCTACTCATTTAGGTCAAAATATAGTTCCAGGCATATGGTTAACGGGTTCTTCAATAAAATTACTTGAGACAAGTTCTAATGGTGTTCTTTTTTCTGATTTAATGGCTGTAAAAAATTATAAAGAAGATAAGAAAGGGTTGCAAAAAATTTTATGCTCAACATTGATAATTTGTGGAAGCGAAGATATGATGACTCCATTGAAAAATGTTGTTATTTTAGAAAAAAATATTAATAAATTGAGTAAAATAGTTATTCCTAATTGTGGCCATATGATGATGTTAGAGGAGCCGGATATAGTCAGGTCAGAAATAGCTTCTTTTTTAAATAGCTCTAGATAGTAAATTTAATTTATTTTTAGTGTAATTATTTTTTTGAGTTTATGTTAATGATGACTTTACATATTATTTTAATATGTAGCCCTTTTTTAATTGCTAAATTTTTTTTTAAATGAATTATTGGATTAGTAATATTATCTATATTGTAATTAATATTTAATAAAGTTAAGCGAGTTAAATTTTGGATTTTAAAAAATTAGAAAATATAATTGAAAATAATAAAAGCAAAGAAGGCCCTCTTTTGCCTATTTTCCATGAAATAAATGATTTTTTCGGTTATGTAGATAAAAGAGCAATCCCTACTATAGCTCTTTCTCTTAATTTATCTGAGGCAGAGGTATCTGGGGTTCTAAGTTTTTACCATGATTTTAAGACCAGTCCTCCTTGCAAAAATATAATTAAACTTTGTATGGCGGAGGCTTGTCAATCAATGGGTTGCAATGAACTATATACAGAAATATCTAATCTAATTACCAATGATAACGATACGACACTTGAAAAAGTTTATTGTTTGGGTAATTGTTCTTTATCACCTGCAGCTATTATAAATAAGAAATATTTTGGGCGTTTGACTTTAGAAAAGCTAAAGGATTTTTTATATAATGAAGATAAATAAAATATATATACCAAATGATTCTTCATCTTTATCTGTAGGGTCAGAAGAAACATTTACAGTCTTTAATAGCTTAATAAGTGATAAAAATATTGATATAGTTAGAACTGGTTCTAGGGGGTTATTTTGGTTAGAGCCCCTTGTTGAGTTTGATACCGAAATTGGTCGGATTGGTTTTAAAAATGTGTCATATAAAGATGTTCCAAAAATATTAACTGAATATCAAAATCATCCTTCTTATATAGGTATAGTTGAAGAAATAGAATTTTTAAAAAAACAGAAAAGAGTCACATTTTCAAATTGTGGAAAATATAATCCAATTTCGATTGATGATTATATAAGTAATGGTGGCTTTACTGGTTTAAAAAAGGCTTTGACTTTTGATCAAAATAGATTAGTTGAAATTATTACCAAATCTGGATTAAGAGGTAGAGGTGGGGCAGGGTTTCCTACAGGTATAAAATTCAAAACAGTTTTAGGTGCTAAAGCAGAAAAAAAATATATAGTTTGTAATGCTGATGAGGGCGATAGTGGCACTTATGCTGATAGAATGCTAATGGAAGGTGACCCATTTTTATTAATTGAAGGGATGATTATTGCTGGGATAACCGTTGGTGCAAATAAAGGTTATATATATCTTCGTTCAGAATACCCTGAAGCTTATGCTAAATTAAACCTTGCTATAGAAGCTGTAAAAAAAGAAAAATTAATTGGTCATAATTTGCTAGGGTCAAATAAATGTTTTGACCTAGAAGTTAGATTAGGGGCAGGAGCATATATATGTGGTGAAGAAACTTCTCTATTGGAAAGCTTAGAGGGTAAGAGAGGTCAAATTCGTTCGAAGCCACCACTCCCAGCTTTTGAAGGTTTATTCGGTTTTCCTACAGCCGTTAATAATGTTATAACTTTAGCCTCAATTCCTATGATTATTAAAAAGGGTCATGAATTTTATTCATCCCTTGGCTCAAGGAATTCTAGAGGGACTCTAACAATTCAGCTATCTGGGAATATAAAAAATGGGGGTTTAATAGAAGTCCCATTTGGTATAAAATTGAGTGAAGTTTTAAATAATTATGGGATTGGAACTATAAGTGGTAGACCTATTAAAGCAGTTCAGGTGGGTGGACCTTTGGGAGCTTATTGGTCTGAGAGGTTATTTGATACTCCTTTAGATTATGAAACATTTCAAGAGAATGGTGGAATGATTGGTCATGGGGGAGTTGTTGTTTTTGATGATCAAGTTGACCTAAGAGCTCAAGCCAAATTTGCAATGGAGTTTTGTTCGTTTGAGTCATGTGGTAAATGTACTCCCTGTAGAATAGGTTCTGTTAGAGGAAAAGAGATTCTAGATAAAATAATAATTGGTGATAATGTGAAAAATAATATTAAACTTTTGCTGGATTTGTGTGATGTTATGGAACATGGTTCCTTGTGTGCTTTTGGTGGCTTAATTCCTGTTCCAGTAAGGAGTGCAATCGAAAATTTTAAGGAAGATTTTTTAATTTAGATTTAGGTTTTAAAATGACATATTTTAAAGATTTAGGTACACCCAAGAAAAAATCTGACAAACTAATTTCTGCAGAAATTGATGGTCAAAAGGTTGATATTGTTGAAGGTACTTCGATTCTTAGAGCGGCTGCAGAAACTGGTATAGATATTCCTAAACTTTGTGCAACTGATAGTTTGGAGCCTTTTGGCTCTTGTCGTCTTTGCTTAGTAGAGGTGGATGGGGTTAAAGGTATGCCTGCATCATGTACTACTCCTATCCAGGACGGTATGAAGATTAACACTCAATCAAAAAAACTTGCAGATATTCGTAAAGGTGTAATGGAGCTTTATATAAGCGATCATCCATTGGACTGTTTAACTTGCTCTGCAAACGGTGATTGCGAGCTGCAAGATATGGCAGGGGCAGTAGGTTTAAGAGAAGTAAGGTATGGGTTTGAAGGTAAAAATCATTTAAGTGTTAGTAAAGATGATTCAAATCCTTATTTTTCTTTTGACCCCTCAAAGTGTATTGTTTGCTCTAGATGCGTCCGAGCATGTGAAGAGCAGCAGGGAACTTTTGCTCTTACAATAGATGGAAGAGGTTTTGACTCTAAGGTAACTACTGGAGAAAAAGAATTTTTAGACTCTGAATGTGTGTCTTGTGGAGCTTGTGTTAATGCCTGTCCTACAGCTACATTGATAGAAAAAACAGTTGTCCAAAAAGGTATTCCTAATAGGGCGGTTGAGACTACATGCGCATACTGTGGTGTGGGCTGTTCATTTACAGCTGAATTACAAGGGGATGATGTTGTAAGAATGACTCCTAACAAAAATGGTAAAGCAAATTTTGGTCATTCATGCGTTAAGGGTAGATTCGCTTGGGGTTATGCAACTCACTCAGATAGAGTTAAAACTCCTCTAATTAGAGAATCTATTGATAAGCCATGGACAGAAGCATCTTGGGATGAAGCGATTAATTATGTTGCTAATAAATTTAAAGATATACAAAAAGAATCTGGCGTTGACTCTATAGGTGGTATAACTAGCTCAAGGTGTACAAATGAGGAAACATTTTTAGTACAGAAACTTATTAGAACTGCATTTGGTAATAATAATACTGATACTTGCGCAAGAGTCTGTCATTCTCCAACTGGTTATGGTTTAAAAACGACATTTGGAACATCTGCTGGCACCCAGGATTTTGAATCAGTTCTTGATTCAGATTTAATAATGGTAATTGGTGCTAATCCAACTGATGCACATCCAGTTTTTGCATCACTTATGAAGAGAAAATTAAGAGAAGGTGCTAAATTAATTATTATTGATCCTAGAAAAATTGATTTAGTAAGGACTCCACATGTGGAAGCCTCTTATCATTTACAACTTCGACCTGGTACTAATGTAGCGCTAATTAATTCGGTTGCTCATGTAATTGCTAAGGAAAATTTACTAGATATAAATTTTATAAATGAAAGATGTGAAAAAGAAGAATTTAATAATTGGTTGAAATTTATTATTCAAGAAAAAAATTCACCTGAAGAAATGGAAAGTGTAACGGGTGTACCAGCGGAAATAATTAAAAAAGCTGCCCGATTATACGCTAACTCTAAAAATTCTTCTATTTATTATGGTTTAGGTGTTACTGAGCATAGTCAAGGAACAACCATGGTCATGGGAATGGCGAATTTAGCTATGGCTACAGGGAATTTAGGCCGTAAAGGTGTTGGCGTAAACCCATTGAGAGGGCAAAATAATGTCCAGGGAGCATGTGATATGGGCTCTTTCCCTCACGAGTTTTCAGGTTATAGACATGTTTCTGATGACTCAGTGAGAAAAATTTTTGAAGACTATTGGAAGGTTAAATTGGATCCAGAACCTGGGTTGAGAATTCCTAATATGTTGGATGCTGCATTAGATGGTACTTTTAGAGGAATATATATTCAGGGTGAAGATATTGCTCAGTCAGACCCAGATACTAAACATGTAATGTCTGCATTATCATCTATGGATTGTGTTGTTGTTCAAGATCTCTTTCTTAATGAGACAGCTAAATTTGCGCATGTGTTTCTTCCTGGGTCATCTTTCCTAGAAAAAGATGGTACTTTTACCAATGCAGAAAGAAGGATTTCAAGAGTAAGAGCTGCTATGAAGCCTCTTGCTGGTTTAGCAGATTGGGAAGTAACAATGGCTCTTTCTAATGCTCTTGGTTATAAAATGAACTATGATCACCCATCAGAGATTATGGATGAAATTGCTCAATTAACTCCTACTTTTTCTGGGGTTAGCTATGAATTATTAGATAAAGTTGGAAGTATTCAATGGCCGTGTAATGAAAATGCTCCAAATGGAACCCCGATTATGCATGTAGGTAAATTTGTTAGAGGTTCAGGTTTATTTATGATAACTGATTACATTCCTACTGATGAAAAAACTGGCCCACGTTTTCCTCTTATATTAACAACTGGAAGGGTTTTATCTCAATACAATGTTGGTGTTCAATCGCGAAGAACAAAAAATAATATTTGGTACTCTGAAGACATATTAGAAATTAATCCTTTTGATGCAGAGTCAAGAGGTATAAATGATGGCGATTATATATCACTTCAAAGTAGAAAAGGCGCTACAAAATTGAAAGCAAAATTTTCAAATAAACTTCAGCCAGGAGTTGTTTATACAACATTTCATCATCCCGAGACAGAAGCAAATGTTATAACAACAGAATTTTCAGATTGGGCAACCAATTGTCCTGAGTATAAAGTTACAGCTGTAGAAGTAAGATTAAGCAACTATAAAGATGAAGTTAAACTTGCTAAAAAACCAAAAGATTTAAAAAGTTCTAAAAGTTTGTCACAAATAAAATGAGTATTATAGATAAAAGTATAACAACCGTTACTTCTGAGGTGAAAAAGTATTTACCAAGTGGTTTTGAAAAAATTAACGATCAAATTGCCATTGAGACTCCAGTTCTTATTAAATTTAACTCCAAAAAGTATGTTGTTATGATGGCTAGTCCATCAGATTTTGAAGATTTCGGAATTGGGTTTACTATTTCTGAAGGTTTAGTTGAAAGTATAGATAACATCGATTCTGTTTCTTTTGAAAAGTTAGAAAGGGGAGTGAGCATAAATATAGAACTTTCTAATAAGCATGTTTTAAATATTTTTCAAAAGAATAGAAACATAGAAGGTAGAACAGGTTGTGGTATATGTGGGATTAATGAGATTGATAATGCATTACGACCTTTGAAGCCATTAAGCATTGAAGGCCCGACTTTAAATATAGATTTAATTTTTTCTGCTATTAACCGTTTACCGGAAAGTCAGAATGTAAATAAAGAAACAGGTTCAGTCCATGCAGCAGCATTCTTTGGTTTAGATGGAAAATTGATGGGTATTAGAGAGGATGTAGGTAGGCATAATGCTCTAGATAAACTTATAGGTTGTTTGGTTAGAAAAAAAATTAACCCTTCTAAGGGTTTTATTGTTATTACTAGTAGGTGTAGTATGGAAATGGCTCAAAAGACTATTTCTTTTGGTTGTCCTGTGCTTGTATCGGTTTCTGCCCCTACATCTTTGGCTATTGATATTGCAAAACAAAACAGACTTACTGTTTTAGCTTTTGCAAGAAACGAAAAAATAAATATATATTCAGATTTCAGTAGAATTATTTAAAATGAACACACAAAAATTAATTTATATGGCAAATCAAATTTCAAATTATTTTGAATCCTATCCTGAAGAAAAAGCAATAATCTCTACCACTAACCATATTAATAAATACTGGGATAAAAGAATGAAAAAAGAGATAATTGTGTATGCAGAAAATAATGGTGATGGTTTGAACTCTGTAGCTCTTAATGCAGTAAATAATTTAAAATAATTTAAATAGTTTTTACTCTTCTAACTCTTCTCCTCTAGGGTCTAAATTATTGATAATTGGACTAGTCTTAGGCATTACTAGATAATCTGACTGTTCTGCTACAGATAGAGTATCTCTTCGTGACATTCTCCATAGAATAATTATAGAACTTAAACACCCAATAGCAGAAAAAAAAATAAAAAGACCTGAAGAGTTCGTAAATTCGATAATTAATGAAGCAAAAAATGGCCCTAAAATTGCTCCTATACCAAATGCTATAACTAAACCACTTGTTGCAGAGAGTAATTCGTCCTGTTTTAGGTAATCATTTGTATAAGCAACACCTAAAGGATACATTAAAGCAATTAAACCACCAAAAATAATTGCTAGAATTAGAAAGAAATAGATATTTGAATTTAATATAGATAATAATATAGAAATAATTATTAAAAGTATAGCAACGCCAAGCATAAACTTTCTTCTATCTTTTCCATCAGATAATTTGCCCATTGGCCATTGTAAAATTAGTCCTCCTATTGTTACACAACTTATAAATAAGGCCGTTGTATTTTTATCAAAATTATTTAGTTGAGCAAAAACTGGGCCTATTGAATAGAAAGCTCCACTAACGACTCCTCCCATTAGTGCAAAAGTCATTCCAGTAGGGGATTTATTCCATAGTTTAACCAGGCTAAATCTCTCAATTTTTATTATTTCTGGTGGAGGTAATTTTGTAAGTGCAATTGGTATGATAGCTAAAGACATTAGAATTGAGAAAAAAATAAAAATCATAAAACCTTTTTCATCTGGTATTTGAAGAATAAACTGACCAATACCACTAAATAAATAAACAGCAATAACATAAAAAGAAAAAATTTGACCTCTGTTATCGTTTGTAGCTCGAGAATTCAACCAACTTTCAACGCACATAAACATTCCTATTGCGCATATACCAATAACAAAACGGAAAAAACCCCATAGTAAAAAATTTGTAATAAAAATGTGAAATAATGTTATTGCAGACATTGTTGAGCCAAAAACAACAAATGAGCGAATATGGCCAACTGACTCGATTAGTTTTTGAACAAAAAAGGGGCCAATTACAAATCCTATGTAATATTGAGACATAACAATACCAATTAACCAGGTTGCTATTCCACCTTCTGTTAGCTTGATAGCTAAATAGGTTGGTAATGGTCCATTTCCAAGCATTAAGATTGCAATTCCAAGAAGTAATGAGGATATAGATAAGAGGTTTTTAGTCATAATCTTTAAAATAAAAAATAGGGAATGTTGGTTTATATTATGGTATTTTACTTTGCAAGAAAAAAATTAGGGCTTAATTATTTTTATTTTCTTTTTCAAAGAACATATGTTCATAGGCCCCACTTATCCCCTTTGCCCTAGATAATGGGTAGAAGGCATCTGATCTATCTGTCATAAAATAATTAGACAAAGAGTTTAAATAAGTTTTATCTGTAGTTGCTTTTAGGACTTTTAATGTTCCTTTTTTGCCGATAGGCATTCCCTGCATATTTTGATTCAAGTAAATATTATTTGCGGTTGTGTTAATTATACTTAGGTAATTTTTTACAACAGCAGGTTCCATTTCTTGGAAGCTTGCGCTATTCCAAAATAAATCAAAGTTAAAAGATTTAAGTATTGGAAATTGCCAAGATCCAAGCATATATATTTTACCGGGGCTTAGTTTCGGTATTTTCTTCCATTCTCTAGTCTCTCTATATGAAACTATATCATTTGGAAAAAATTTCTTTAAATATTGTTCGCAACAATATAATTGAACTGGTAGATCAAAATTTAAAAAAGAGTTCTGAGGGTGAAGGGTTTTTATTATATAAATTTGTTTTCCAATTCCGGCGCCTAACTCAACTATTATATTTTTATTATTAAAGTTAAAAAATTTATTACAATAAGAATAATTCATATATTTAATTAAAGAATTATAAGTATAATATGAATTACCAATTTTAAATCTATCTTGTGGGTAACCAAAATTTTCAATATTTATTTTTTCAATCGGTAGTGCTTTATTTGACTCTCCATATAGTTTTGCAACTCTAAAAGCTGTTTCTCTTAAGTCGTTTAAAGAAGTATTATAAAAATTTATTCCCCAGTCTGGGTATTCATGCATTAGTTTTGTAAGAAATATAGATGAAATTTTTCCTTGCTCTAACTTTTTGTTATTTTTTAACTGATAAAATCTATTAGTATCTATTTTTGGTTTTTCATCAACAGCGCCCATAGACACTAGCCAGGGAATATTTTCTTCAGAACATAATTTGAAAATACTTCCATTTATTAGATCGTCAATAGATTGATCTTGATGAAATTTTCAAAAATTAGTTGGTAAATATTCTGATGGACATTCTGAGCTATCTTTAAGAATTAGGTTTAAAAGATTTTTATCATCCTCTAAAGCCTCGTATGGTATGTAATTATTTGAAGCTATCTTTATCGACATTTTATACCTTTGGGAAAATATTCCTTAAAAATATAAATGAAAAGTAAACAAAGAATTAATATAGATTATATATTTTAATTAGCTTTACTGCTTATTTGAAACCCATTTTTAACTAAATTTTCTCTAAGTTTTGATATATGTTTTGGACCCACCTCACAGCAGCCGCCAATAATTTTTGCTCCTGATTTGACCCACTTGATTGCAAAATCAGAATATTTATCAGGGTTTAAATCTTTTCTTTTCTCTAAAGCATCTACTGTCCCTCCTGGCAAAAGTGCATCTATGGATGTGAAACCATTTGCATAAGCGCCTATTGTTGAAAAGTTTGACTTTAATTCTTGGAAAGATGAGTTTATAGCTTCTGGAATTGAACAATTAATTAAAATCGCATCTACGTTCAATCTTTTTAATTCCTTTATTCCCTCTATTAGTTTTTCACCAGATCTTAATGTAGAGGTATTATCGTCATTTATAGAAAAGCTTACCCATATTGGTTTTGAAAAATTTTTAGCCGCAGTAACTGCAGCTTTAGCTTCATTTATTGATGACATTGTTTCACAAATAAAAATATCTACACTTTTTGATTGTATGGATGCAATCTTATAGTATTGATCTACTGACTCATTAAATTGAGGGCTAGTTTCAGGTCTATAACTAGCTGTTAGTGGTGGAAGGCAACCAGCAATATTAAGATCTCCATTGTGAATATTTATTGTTTTATCTTTTGAGCGTTTAGCTACACTTATTGCTTTATTTTGTAAATTTTCAAATAATTCTATTGAGCTATCTCTTTTAAGTCTTTCTGGAGTTACAGAATAACTGTTTAGAGTTATGATTTTAGAGCCTGCCTTTATATAGTCGCAATGAACCTCCTCAACTATCTCTGGTTCATCAAGCAAAACTTTAGCTGACCACATTGGGTGAGGTTTTTGTTTAGATTTAGCTAGAAGTTCTTGACCCATACCACCATCTAATAAAACAATTTTATCCATGATTATTTCTTTTTTTTAGGTTAAAATAAATATTCTTAACAATTATGAAAATAAATGGAACTTTTGTGTTTTGGAAGTATTAATTTAATCTAATTTGGTGTATTTAATATTTTATGGATAATTTGCATAAAAATATTAATAAATTAAGTGAATCTCTCTTACAGAAGAAATTTGTTATTACAGCTGAGACTACACCTAAAACAAACACAGATTTAAATGCTTCTTTAGAAAAAGTCTTATGTCTAAAGGGCCTAGCAGACGCGGTAAATATAACTGACGGAGCAGGAGCAAAATCTCATCTTTCTAGTCTAGTTTTATCTGGGGCTATGAAGTCCAATGGTATTGAACCGATTATTCAACTTACATTAAGAGATAGAAATAGAATAGCCATTCAAAGTGATGTAATTGGGGCAGCCGCAATGGGTGTTAAAAATTTTTTGGTGCTTACAGGAGATCCTGCTGAGGTGGGAGACGAAAAAGATGCTAAGTTTGTTGGAGATTTTGATGGTTCAACAGGTTTAATTTCATTGCTAGAAAAAATTAATAATACAGGAGAATTAAATTCAGGTAGAAAAATAAATAACCCTCCAGAAATATTTCTTGGTGCTGCCGATGCTCCATTTTTACCTCCTAGTGGTTGGAAACCAGATAAACTAATTGCTAAAATAGATTCTGGAGCTAAATTTTTTCAAACTCAATATTGTTTTGATATGAAGGTATGCAAGAAATATTTTTCTATTTTATCAGACTTCGGGTTATTAGAATCAGTATACTTTTTAGTTGGCATAGGTCCATTTTCATCAAGTAAACAAGCCAAATGGATGCATGAAAATCTTCCTGGTGTGGAAGTACCTGATAAGGTGCTAAATATACTTAGCAAATCTAAAGATGAAAAAAAAGATGGTAAGAAAATTTGTTTGGAACTTCTTGATGAATTGCAAGAAATTGACGGTGTATCTGGTGCTCATATTATGGGTCCTGGTCAAGAACAAACTGTTGCTGAAATAATTCAAGCTAAAAGAAAATAATTTTTATTTTCTTGAAATAACTGAAACAAGATTTTTTGTTGTTATTGATCCAATTATTGATGAGTTTTCTTGTACATTAGCAGAACTTTTATCAGCATTAATTAACTCTTCAATAGCTTCTTCAACTGTTTTACTTGATTCAATAACGTAATCTGATGAGGAATGATCCTTTTCTACTATATGTTTTACTTGGATTATTTTGCCTCTGTTTATATCTTTAGTAAAATCTGTTACGTAATCATCAATTGGATTTAAAATAATTTCCTGAGGTTTGCCTTGTTGAACCATTTCACCACCTCGCAAAATGACAATATTATCTCCAAGTTTAAGAGCTTCATCTAAATCATGAGTAATAAATACTATAGTTTTTTTCAATTCTTTTTGAAGATCTAAGAGTATATTTTGCATATCCGACCTAATTAATGGATCTAAGGCAGAAAATGCTTCATCCATTAATAGAATATCTGGATTAGTTGCTAAAGCTCTAATTAGTCCAACTCTTTGTTGCATTCCACCAGAGAGTTGGGCTGGATAATGGTTTTCAAATCCCCCTAAACCTACACGTTGAATCCATTCAGCAGATATCTTATTGATTTCCTCTTGGTTTTTAAATTGAATTTTGAGACCATAAGCAACATTTTCATTAACAGTTCGATGTGGAAAAAGAGAAAATTTTTGAAAAACCATTGAGGCTTTAAACTTTCTAAAGTTTCTTAGTTCTTTCGGTTCCATAGCGAGAACGTCCTCGCCATCAACTATTATTTTTCCCGAAGTAGGATCAATTAATCTATTGATATGACGAATGAGTGTCGACTTCCCAGCGCCAGATAGCCCCATTATTACTTGTATTCCACAAGCTGGCATATCAATATTTATATCTTGAAGTCCAACAGTATGATTATATTTTTCGAGCAGTTCTTGTTTTGAAATTCCAGTTTTTACCTTATCAAGCATTGACTTAGGATTGGGTCCAAAGATTTTGTAAAGATCTTTAATCTCAATTTTTGTGTTATTTACTATTATTATTCTCCCTATGTTTTTGGAGTCTTTGACCAAATTTTTGTGATACGCGATCAAATATTATTGCTATTATAACTATAGCAAGTCCATTCATGAGACCCACTGCTAAGTATTGATTTGATACTGCTCTTAGTACTTGTTGCCCTAAACCAGCCATTCCTATCATTGCGGCAATTACAACCATTGCCAACGCCATCATAATAGTTTGGTTAACACCAGCAAAAATATTTGGAAGAGCTAATGGAATTTGTACACCAAATAATTTTTGCCAATAATTTGCTCCAAATGCTTCTGCAGCTTCTAAAACATCTTTATCAACTAGTCTAATACCAAGGTTTGTAAGTCTTACTATAGGCGGAATAGCATAAATACAAACTGCTATTAAACCTGGAACTTTTCCAATACCTAACAGCATTACCACAGGAATCAAATAAACAAAACTTGGGATAGTTTGCATTATATCAAGAATAGGAGTAATAATGGATTGAACTCGATTTGACTTTGCCATCCACATACCTAGTGGAATTCCTATTGTAATACATAAAATTGTTGATACAGAAATAATAGCAAGGGTTTTCATAGTATCTTGCCACATTCCAAAGTAGCCAATTAGTAAAAACGCAACTACTGATCCTATAACAACTAATATACTCCTAGCTCCCAACCAAGCTAATAAAGCAATTACAAAAATAATTATTGGCCAAGGGGTAGCTATTAATAATTTTTCAAACCAAACTAAGAAGGATAATAGTGGTTGAAAAAAAGCCTCTAAATTATCGCCATATGTTCTAGAAAAACTTCTGAATCCTAAATCTATAGCAATTTTTAGCTCTCGCAATCCTTTACGATCCATTGAAGGAAATTCTTCTAAAAATTCCATATTATTTAGTTATTTTAAAATAAAAATTAAGGGCCTACTGTTTATAATCAGTAGGCCCTAGAAACAACTTACAAACTAAAGTGAAGCTTTTACTTTAGCAGCTACATCTGCAGGGACCCATTTGGTCCAAATATCTTCATGTTTACGAAGAAATTCAATTGCTGCATCTGCACCATCAGCCTTATTTTCTTGCATATAAACAAGCATTGAGTTCATCACTGCTCCAGGATAAGTTCTTGCCTTAAAATAAGCTGTTGCAGCTGATCCGCCTTTCTTTTTGAACTTATCAGTCATTAGCGTATGCACAGCAGAAACCGTCCAAGAAGAAGGTTTTGGACTTGCACATTCGCCTTCAGGCTTTGAAATACAACTATCCCAATGTTCTTTTCCAACAAATGGAACACCAAATGGTACTTTAACCATATTATATTTACCTATCATGGCTGTAGGTGACCAATAATAACCAAACCAATTTTTTCCACTATCAACAGCTTTTGCCATAGATCCATCTAAACCAGCAGCTGATCCTGGGTCAACCATTACCCAACCCTTTTTTTCCATTTCAAAAGCACGAAAAAGGTTAGCATTTACAATTTGACAACCCCAACCTGAAGGACATGTTACAAAACCTCCTTTGGATTTATCTTCTGGGGCAGGAAACAAGTCTGGTCTTTCAATTATATCCAGAACTGTTTTAAGTTCAGGGTGTTTTTTTGCAGTAGCAGGAGGGATCCACCAACCTTCACCTAAACCTGAAATGGGGGCTCCATTTGCAGAGTGCAAACGTCCTTCATCAAACGCTTTTTGAAGAGGAGCTGCAACTGAGTTTGTCCAAACTTCTGGAGCAACATCAGGCTGATTTTTTTCATTCATTGATGTAAATGTTGGTACTGTGTCGCCAGGTACAAGCTCTGCATCACAGCCCATTGCTTTTAAGATGATTTTATCTACATTAGCCATAAAGCCTGCTGAAGCCCAGTTCATTTCTGCTATTGTAACAGAACCACAGTTAGCAGCTGATGCTGTTTGAGACATAAAAGTCATAAAACCAGCTAAGATTGCGCTTAAAAAAATTTTTTTCACGTTTCTCTCCCGTTAAGTTTTTTTTTTTTAATAAATTAAAAATTATTGAAATATTATTACATCAGAAACTGATAATTACAATGAACATTAGTTTAAATTTCCTGAAATTCATTAGTTTTGTATTAAATGTGGATAAAATTAACAATATTTATGTTTTTTTATGTTATTTCAAAATTTACATTCATTTTTGTGCCTGCCACCAATATTCCTCCTCTATTTCCAATTTTTATACTATCTTGTCGATTTAAATAAATAGGGTGCAGTTTTCTTGATTCTTCTGTACATAGCCATAACCTTAATAAATGCCTTTTATCCTTGCCGCTTGGCCAGTCTTTAAACTCTTTTCTATCATGAAGTATCTGATAATTATTTAATAATTGAATATCACCAGGCTCAAAATCCATATTTAACTGTATGTCTTTTCTTTCACAGAGTTCCTGAAAAAAATTCAGAGCACAAATTTGTTTATTTGTAAGTTTAGGTACGTCATTAAATCTCTGTGCAGATTCGATGTAGGGCCTAGTAAAATGTGTTGTTAATTGATTATCATACCAACAAAAAACTGGTAATTTATACCAAGGTTTCTTGCCTTTAGGGGTCTCACCTCTTCTGTCTATATAAAATGGTGAGCTTAATTCTTCCAAATACTCAGGTTTATTTTTGAGAATTTCATTAAATAAAGTCACTGAGCTAAGTATACTACTAGCTCCACCAGACATTGCTTTTTGTAGACATAATAAACCTACAATATCAGTAGAGTCGCAATGAAAATTTTGCCTTGCTGAGGTTTGATAAATACGAACATTTGGATCATCAACTGATTTTGACAAATCAATTACATGCCCTAAAAGGTCCCCGTTTGCATTTTGAGATCTTGCAGAACCAATGTATTGCCCAATTCCCCAATAAGCTCTTGCAACATCTTCCATAGAAAGATCTTTGATAGGTAGCCCTTTTAATAGAACAAAACCTCGCCCTGAAATTAAATCATTTAAAATTTTTTTTAATTTGATTTTAAGCCTTGGAAGTACAAAATTTGATGCGTTTAATTGAATAATTTGCAAATCTTTAGTATCTAGAATTGCTTGTTTAATTTCCTGTATTTCTGATTTAGATAAATAATATATCCAATTTTTATTATCCTCCATCTGATTGCTATACCACGCAGAAGGTCCTGAGATAGGAAAATTAGGGAGTTTTTCTAGATTTAAGTTATCTTGCATTACAAAAGTTATGACAAATGATGGTTATAAACTTATAATTTAAAAATTAATTATAGATAAAAACAATATAGAATATTATATGATTATTCTTCTAAATATTGAAATACATTTTATCTTATTTTAGTTTTAATTATAAATGAGCAATGATCAAAAGCATACGAAAACACCCAAATAATAAACAATTCATTGTAGATGCATTGCAATATAATAATTGGTCTAAAGAAATATTTGAACAGATGAATAGTTCTGGTGTGGCAGCTGTTCATGTAACTATCTGCTATCATGAAGATTTTAGGCAGACTATAGATAATATTACTAGGTGGAATAGCTTATTTCAGAAGTATAGTGATTTAATTGTTCAAGGTTGCAATATTGAAGATATTTTGAGTGCTTATGAAAGTGGACGTACGGCGATAATTTTTGGTTTTCAGAATTGTTCTCCAATTGAAAATGATATTAACCTGATTGAGGTTTGTCATAGCTTGGGTGTTAGGTTCATGCAGCTTTCTTATAATAATCAAAGCCTTCTAGCTTCAGGTTGTTATGAAAAAAATGACCCAGGTATAACTAGAATGGGAAGAGAGGTAATAAAAGAAATGAACAGAGTGGGCTTAGTTGTAGATATGAGTCATTCTGCATCTAAATCTACTTTAGAGGCGATAGAAATCTCTGAAAGGTCAATTGCTATTACGCATGCAAACCCTCATGATTGGCATCCAGCTTTAAGGAATAAATCAAATGAGGTATTAAAAGCCTTATCTCAAAGTGGAGGTATGCTTGGTTTTTCCTTGTACCCTCATCATTTAAAGAATAAATCACAATGTTCATTGGAGGAATTTTGTGAAATGGTTGCAAGAACGGCAGATATGATTGGTATTGACTCTATTGGCTTTGGAAGTGACTTATGTCAGAATCAGCCGGATTCTGTTGTAGAGTGGATGCGGAATGGAAAATGGACCAAAAGTTTAGACTTTGGTGAAGGGTCTTTAACAAACGCAGGTTTTCCTGATCAACCAACCTGGTTTAAAAATAATGAAGGGTTTGGTAATATAATTAGTGGCCTAAAGAGTGTAGGATTTTCTGAAGATGAAGTTAATAAAATATCTGGGGAAAATTGGATGAAATTTTTTGAAAAGTCTTTTAGTTCAGGTTGAAAATGCTTGATAAGGTAAGTTCAAATATTGAAATAAGATCACCAAACGAAGTTATGAAGCTTGATAGACTTGGTGTTGCATTTCCTACTAGGTTAAGTTTTAGTCGAAGATTAATTAGGTTAATGCACCGTGAAAATTGGAAAATTTATAAAAAAACATTCAATTTGAATAGAGAAGGTTTTGGTATTGCTACATATGAGGTTGCAACACCTAGCAGATTTTATACACTAATTTGTTTCTCACATTACCTTTCTCCTGAAAATAGAACTGACAGGGTGATTGCTAATCAATGGGATGCAACATTTGTTTTATTTGATGGTGTTCCTAATAAAAGTGATATTGAAAGACTATCAATAAATGTTCCTAAACAAGAATCAGGTAGGTTTCAAAAAACTGATTTAGTTATTAGTAGAGCAAACAAAAGTGTTCGATTATTTGGAGAAGTAACTAACTCTTTATCAAAAGGCTATCAACCAGATATTGATAAAGTTAATTCAGTTGGCTATTTAATGAGGACTACAGCTGTTTATGCAAATGGTAAGTTTGGTCTTTGTGATAGATTTCAATATTTAAATAGGCCTGAGTTATCTCATCCGTTTCAAGTTGAAATGTTAACAGTTTATTTGATTCGATTATTTACTTTTGACCTGATTGATCATGTTGCATACCAAATAAACAAAAAAGATTCAGTTAAACTTAGTAGAGAAATAAAAAGGCATTTAGGTATCGGCAATGCAACAGGCTTAGGTATGGCACCTTTTTTAATAAGTCATCCAGTGTTAATTCATAATTGGTTTTATGCTAGGGAGTTGTCTCTTCAAAAAGTAAGATCTATTGATGAAGTGAAAACTGAAAAGTTAAATCATTTTATTGCAGTTTCAAAAAAAGCAATACAGCATGTTAGAGAGTGGTTTGTAAATGATGAGCTTCAAACAAAAAAAACTTCTTTATTAAAAGAAATGCAGGAGGTTTTGAATTGGGTGAAAGAGAAAGATTTTTGTGATAAATATAAGCCATGGAATAATTTATTTTCAAGGTCCTCTTCTTGCCTAGGTTTAGAATGTCAGGAGTTACTTGTGTCTCTTTTGCTTGAGCCTTATCCAGAGATAATTGATGAAATAAGTGAAGGTCTTGAGGATAAAACTGAAGAGTTACTTAATGTAAATATGACTATTGGTCAAATAAAAGATATGATTGACAGAAATTATAAGTGGGCATTAGATATAGATTTTAGTGATCCAAAACAAAATTATCATTTCTGGTATTACTCTAAAGAAAAACTTGAGCCACGAAGGGGAATAAGAGATCAAGATTTAGGAACTGAAAAAGAAATGAAAATTACTGTAGCTAAAGATATCCAATTATTTAGAAATATTATAGATAAATTAAGTAATAATGAATCTTTGGCAACATTTGTAATTCGAAATAATAACTTTAGAGATGTTGCTTCTAGGGTTCAAATTGGTTCAAAGTATAATTTTTCTGAAATTAGAGATAACATCATAAGCGATTCTTGCAAGCCGGTCGATATTCTCAGGTGTAAGTTAGCGTATTTTGGCGCATCTAAATTTGATCCTAAGTCTGACCTTTGGACAAGAATTACAATGTATCAAGGTGCTCCTTTAAATGATGAAATATATAACTCAGATTTTGATGATTGGTGTTTTCCAGTGAAACCGCAATAGCCATAGATGCTTGTATCGTTAAGTGAAATCCAAACTATAATTTACCGTTCAGCTTTAGCTATTAATTTACCGCCAGGTATTGCTAAAGAGAATTCTTTTGCAGCCAGAAGGATGTTGTTGGAAGGTTTTAGTTCTTTAAATGTATTTGTAGAAGCTTTTGACTCATTAAGAAAAAAATTTTCTATCGAGTTTGATATCGAAGAAACTGCAGAAGGTAAATTTTTACCATTAGATAAACAAAAGAAATTATCAAGCTTATTAGTTTCACCATCAGTTTGTGATTCTCTCTCTTTATTTAGTGAAAGTAATAATAAAAAAGTTAAGGTTAATAAAATTGATGAGCCTTTAGTTTTACTATTTCATGTTCTGGAGTTATCAAAAAAGTTAAATAGGGGTTTTCAACTTACATTTAATTATGGAAGTGATGATTCTAAAGTTATTGTATGCACTAGTAATGGGTTTTTTAAATTTTCAGAAAAAAAATTTTTAGTAAAAAGTCTCAAATCTGATTTAGTTGTATTAGAAAATTTTAATGAAAAAAATCATTTGTTTAAATTTGATGGTGTAGAAAAAATTAAGTCAGATTTTTTTATTGAAGGCGAGGTCTGGGATTACTTTTCAAAATATTCGGATTTACTATTAGTTGAAGATTCTGAAAAATCTAGAATTAATAATGCAGGAAGTGGCTTGAATGATAATGACTAGATTTTGGAGAAAAAATTTATTATCCTATTTGATTTAAAACTGAATTGATTGCCTCGTCGATTGATATAGATTCAGTTTTTTTACTTCCTAATCTTCTTACTGACACAGTTCTATTGTTTTTTTCTCTTTCACCAATAGAATATATAAGTGGAATTTTAGCTAAGCTATGTTCGCGAATCTTATAACCAATTTTTTCATTTCTTAGATCTACTTCAACTTTTAAATTTTTTGACTTAAGTAATTTCTCAATTTCCAATGCGTAATTATCAGAATCAGAAGTAATTGTGGCTATAACTATTTGTGTAGGAGCTAACCACAAAGGTAAATTACCTGAGTAATGCTCAATTAATATTCCAATAAATCTTTCAATTGAACCAAAAAGAGCTCTATGAATCATAACTGGTCTATGTTTCTTCCCGTCTACACCAATATAATTTGCTGTTAAAAGTTCAGGAAGATTCAAGTCTACTTGTAGAGTTCCGCATTGCCAATCTCTTCCAATTGCATCTCTCAAGACAAATTCAATTTTGGGGCCATAAAAAGCTCCCTCTCCAGAATTTATTGTATAGGGAAGGCCTGTAGCATTTATAGCTGTCATTAATGCTTTTTCTGATTTATCCCAAATTACATCATTGCCAACTCTTTTGTTTGGCCTATCAGAAAATTTAATATGTACATTTTCAAAACCAAAATCTTTATATATTTCTAAAATTAAATTACAAACTTCTACACATTCTTCTGTTATTTGATCTTCCGTGCAGAAAATATGTGCATCGTCTTGAGTAAAAGCTCTGACCCGCATTAAGCCATGAAGAGCACCTGAAGGTTCATATCGATGAACTTTTCCAAACTCTGAAAACTTCAATGGTAGATCTCTATAGCTTTTTAAACCTTGTTTAAAAACTTGAATATGCCCAGGGCAATTCATAGGTTTAAGTGCATAAACTCTGTCTTCTTTTGCCTCTGTAGTAAACATGTTTTCTCCAAACTTTCCCCAATGTCCAGAGGTTTCCCAGAGAGATTTATCCATTATATCAGGTGTATTAATTTCAATATATCCTGCTTCGTTTTGCTTTTTTCTCATAAAATCAATAAGATTTTGGAATAGGTTCCAACCTTTGTTATGCCAAAAGACCGCACCAGGAGCTTCTGGCTGAAAGTGAAAAAGGCCCATATTTTTTCCTAATAGCCTATGATCTCTTTTTTCTGCTTCTTCAAGTTGATTTAAATAAAGTCTAAGTTCTTTTTTATTTCTCCAAGCAGTTCCGTATATTCTTTGAAGCATAGGTTGATTATGATCGCCTCTCCAATATGCTCCTGCGACCTTAAGAAGTTTAAAACCATCCCCTAAATGTTTGGTTGAGGGTAAGTGTGGTCCTTTACATAAATCAACAAAGCTGCCTTGTTTATAAACAGATATTTCTTCTCCTTCAGGAATCGATGATATAAGTTCTGATTTGAAATGTTCGCCTTTATCATTAAAAAAATTTAGGCCGTCTTCTCTTTTCCATATTTCTCTATTAATAACCTCATCCCTAGAAACAATTTCATGCATTTTTTTTTCAATAACATCCAGTTCTTCTGATGAAAAAGGTTTTTCTCTTGCAAAATCATAATAGAAGCCATTTTCGATCACAGGGCCTATTGTTACCTGAGTATTGGGGTAAAGTTCTTGCACAGCTTCAGCCATTACATGCGCAGCATCATGTCTGATTATCTCAAGAGCTTCTTCATCCCCTCTAAAGATAAAAGATATATTAGAGGGTGTATTAATTTCCCGGCTAAGATCCCAAACTTCATTACATACCTTAATTGCAATTATATCTTTTAATCGATTTGGAAGAATATCTCCGGCTATTTTTTTTCCTGTAGAAGGTAATTCTACATTAATTATTTTTTTATCCGGAAGCTCAAGAACAATCATTTAAAACCTCAAATTAATTTTTTAACTTAAATAAGTAAAATATATTAATATAATATAAATTTAACATCTAACTTTTTATCGTGTCCATCTTGTTTCATCTTTTTCGTCTTTTATTGAAATTCCATTATCTAAAAGATTTTTTCTAATTCTATCAGCTTCCTGAAAGTTTTTATTTTTTCTTGCCAACGATCTTTGCCTAATAAGGTTATTGATCTCTTTATCGGTAAGAGATAAGAGATCTGATTTTTGCAACCATTCATTTGGTTCTTTTTGAAGAATTCCAAGAAAATATGATTCACGTAATAATATTCCTTTGATTTCAGATTTTAAACTATTTTTTTTTGCTTTCTGAAGATCTCTAGCTGTACTGTATAGACTGGCAATTGCTTCAGGTGTATTAATGTCATTTAATAAATTTTTTTCAACATTTGTTTGCCTTGATATTTTTGGCTTTATATCAACATTATTTAGAAGGATAGAATATAAATTATTTAGAGAATTTTCTGCATTCATCATTGTTGTGTCATTCCAATCTAAAGGCTGCCTATAATGTGCAGAAAGCAAGGCAAACCTTATAGATTCTCCCCGGTATTTATTTTTTAAATCATTCAGTATAATTATATTATCTAAAGATTTAGACATTTTCTTTTTGTTAAAAGTTACGAAACCATTGTGTATCCAGTATTTGGCAAGAATACTATTATTTGCACATGTGCTTTGAGCATTTTCATTTTCATGATGTGGAAAAATTAAATCTTGTCCCCCTCCATGGATATCTATTGAGTTACCAAGAAATTTTTTTATCATTGCTGAACATTCAATATGCCAACCAGGTCTACCTCTTCCCCACGGACTACTCCATCCAGGTGTATCATTATCCGATGGCTTCCATAATACAAAATCTGAGGAATTTTTTTTATAAGGTGCAACTTCAATTCTTGCGCCAGATATCAAATCCTTCTGCTTCAGTTTTGATATTTCTCCATATTTAGGAAAAGATTCAACATCAAATAAAACATGATTATTTGCAACATAAGCGTGATTTAATTCCACTAATTTTGAAATCATATCTATAATAGAGGAGATATTATCAGTAACCTTGGGTATAAATGTTGGCTGAATAATACCAAGGTTTTTCATATCTTCTTCATATGCAGTTGAGTATCTTTGAGTAAGATTAGATATGTTCTCTTTATTTTTTTTAGCTGCATCATTTATTTTATCGTCAACGTCAGTTATGTTTCTTGCATATATTACCTCAGGATAAATATCCTTAAGAATTTTAAACAAAATATCAAAAATAACTGCTGGGCGCGCGTTACCTATATGCGGGTGATTGTATACTGTAGGCCCACAAACATACATAGTTACTCTTTCAGGATTGATGGGTTTAAATATTTCTATTTTCTTTGAAAAAGTGTTAAATAATTTTAACATGGTTACTTTGATACATAAATAAGGTTAGAAAAATAGGGGTTTTTTAAACATATACTAAAATTAATATTAATCCTCAATTTTATCTATAATAATCAACTATAATGTCAGTAATTTAAATTTAATATAATTTTTTTTCATCTAGACCTTGTTTGAAATGAGTTTTTCTTTAAATTAATAATATATCAAGATTAAATTTAGTTATCAGAGGGTATTTTATATGAATAAAGAGCCAGATATTAAGAAACCTTCAAAAGCCGAAGCTGAAGAAGCAGTAAGAACATTAATTAAATGGGCTGGCGATAACCCAAATAGAGAAGGCCTTTTAGGGACACCAGATAGAGTTGTCAGAGCTTATGAAGAATTTTTTCATGGTTATACAGAAGATCCAACAGCTGTACTGGGAAGAACATTTGAAGAGACATCTGACTATGATGAAATGGTAGTTCTAAGAGATATTAGGCTGGAGAGTCATTGTGAACACCATATGGTTCCTATCATTGGTAAAGCTCATGTTGGATATCTTCCAAGAGGGAGGGTGGTCGGTATTAGTAAAATTACTAGAGTTGTTGATATTTTTGCTAAAAGACTTCAAATACAAGAGCAGCTTACTGTGCAAATTGCAAATGCAATTGACCGTGTATTAAATCCTTTAGGTACAGCAGTAATTATTGAAGCTGCCCATCAGTGTATGACAACTAGAGGTGTAAAGAAACCTGGAACTATAACTGTAACAAGCAGAATGACAGGTGCTTTCAGAGAAGATATTGCAACAAGAAGAGAATTTTTAAGTGTAATAAAAGGTAAGTCAGAGGAATTATTATGAATAATAGCCTGTTTAAAGATAGAGTTTCTGTTGAACAGGTTGAAGAGTCAAGTGATCTTGCTCCTAGTTTTGGAGATCAAGGATTAATACCCGTAGTTACCACTGATGTTCACTCAGGTGATGTTCTGATGGTTGGATATATGAATAAAGATGCCTTTGCCCTCACAATTGAGACAAAAAAAGCTCATTATTGGAGTAGAAGTAGAAATAAAATTTGGAAAAAAGGTGAAACTAGTGGTCTCGTTCAAAATGTAATTGAGCTCAGGATTGATGATGACCAAGATTCTTTATGGTTGAAGGTTGATGTTGAGGGTTCAGGTGCAAGTTGTCATGTCGGTTACAAATCTTGTTTTTATAGGTCTGTACCGCTTGGTGGTAATGAAAATATATCTCTTGATTTTAAAGAGAAAGAAAAAACCTTTGATCCAAAAAAAATTTACGGAGAAATTCCAAATCCTACTAAGCTCTAAGTATTAATTTCATTTAAAAATTTTTTTATTGATTCACCTATTTCGGCAGGGCTATCTTCCTGAAGAAAATGGAGCCCTTTGACAGTAGTTTCTTTTTGGTTTAACCAACTTCTACAAAATTCTCTTTGATTGCCTGTTAGGATAGAACCTGGATCACCATTTATTAATAATTTAGGTATCTTATTTGATTTCATCCAATTTAAAAAAAAATTAAATTTTTTTAATATCTCTTTAGGTTCTGAATCTATTGGTAATTGTCTTGGCCAAGAAAGAGTAGGTCTTCTATCTTCACCATTATTTAAAAATGGTCTTCGATATTCATTCATTTCATCATCATCTAAGTCTCTTAAAATAGAATTTGGTAACACTGCCTCTATAAATAAATTTTTGTTCAGTACCATTTCTTCTCCAGATTCTGATCTAAAACCTTTAAAAATTTTAACGGCATTCTGAGGCCAATCATCCCAACTGACCGGTATGACAGGCTCCATATATATTATAGATCGAACTTTTTCAGGATTTTTGCTAGCCCAGTCAAAACCTAATGCCGAACCCCAATCATGTAATATTAAAGATACATTGTTTGATATAGCTAATTCTTTAAAAAGATCTTCTAAATAGCGTGCATGTTCTGAAAAAGAATAGCTATTATTATCTGATTCTTTTAACTTTTCAGAATCACCCATACCAATTAGGTCAGGGGCAATTAGTCTTCCTAAGCCCTCGCAATATGGCATTATATTTCTCCATATATATGAAGAAGTTGGGTTACCATGTAAGAAAACTATTGGGTCACCACTTCCGGATTCTAAATAAGATATATTGTAAGAGTTGATTTCTATATATTTTTTTTGTGAATAGGGTTTACTTGATATTTTAGAAATGATAATGCTCCTATTTTTAACTTATTATTTTATTTAGTTTGTATTTATACTATTACAAATAGTATATTAGACAAGCTATTTGTTATTTAAATAAATATAAATAAATTTTTTATATTATTTAAAGCTCTTATATAATTCAGTTATAAGGCTTTAACTTTAAATTTTTTAAAAATTATCCGATTATATAAAAGTAAACTTCAAATATTAATATTTTAGTATATTATTATTTTTATGAAAAAAGATCATGTATCTCTTGATGACAAGTATTTAGTTGAACAGGGAAAAGTATTTATTTCTGGAACTCAGGCACTAGTTCGCATTCCAATTGAGCAAGCAAGGCTTGATAAGAAAAATGGATTGAATACCTCTGGTTATATTTCTGGATATAGAGGGTCACCTCTTGGTGGTTATGATAATGCTTTATGGAAAGCAGAAAATTATCTAAAGAAAAATAATATCATATTTAAACCTGGTGTTAATGAGGATATTGCAGCTACAGCATGCTGGGGAACACAGCAGGTAGGACTTACAACTTCTTCATCTTTAGATGGAGTTTTTTCAATTTGGTATGGAAAAGGACCAGGTGTTGATAGAAGTGGGGATCCATTGAAGCATGCAAATCTTGCTGGAACATCTAGATTTGGAGGGGTTTTAGCATTAGCTGGAGATGATCATATGGCTAAATCATCCACCTCAGCCCACCAATCAGAACAATCATTAATTTCAGCAATGATCCCTATTTTTAATCCTTCTTCAGTTCAAGAACTAATAGATTTTGGTCTTTTTGGTATAGCTCTTTCAAGGTACGCTGGGGTTTGGGTGGGTTTAAAATGCGTGACAGAAATTGTTGAAAGTTCCTGCACCACTCTAGTATCTCAAAATAAAAAAATAATAATTCCTGAGGACTTTGTATTACCAAAAAATGGAGTAAATATTCGCTGGCCAGACGATTTTTTAGATCAGGAAAAAAGATTGCTAAACTACAAGTTAGAAGCTGTTAAATCTTTTGTATCAATTAATAATTTAAACCAAATAACTCATGCTAGTTCAAATAAAAAATTAGGTATAGTAACTACTGGTAAAACCTGGCTGGATATTTGTTCTGTATTTAGTGAGTTAGGTTTAAACCAAAAAAAATTAGATAAAATTGGTATTTCAGTTTTTAAAGTTGCCATGCCTTGGCCACTTGATACTAGAGATTTAACTAAATGGGCTAAGGGTTTTTCAAAAATTTTAGTTCTTGAAGAAAAAAGAAATATTATAGAAGATCAATTAGCTAGGGCTCTTTATCACTTAGATGATGATAATAGACCAAAATTAATAGGAAAAACATTTGAAGAAAAAAACATTTTTGTTCCAAGTTATGGTGAATTGAATTCAAAAATAATTAAAGAAATATTCAATGATATTTTTTCTAAAAGTCAAAAATCAGAAATTCCAATTTTTACAAATGTATTAGGAAATAAAAAAAGTTTAACTAAAAATGAGAAGGAGTCTTTAGATAGAAATCCATGGTTTTGCGCAGGTTGTCCTCATAATACCTCAACAAAAATTCCTAATGGGAGTAAAGCTTTTTCAGGTATAGGTTGTCATTTTATGGTGAACTCAATGGATAGAGAAACAGCAACCTTTACTCATATGGGTGGAGAGGGGTCTTCTTGGATTGGCATATCTCCTTTTGTAGAGGAAAATCATATTTTCCAAAATATAGGTGATGGTACATATTTTCATTCTGGAATATTATCTATACGTGCTGCTATTTCTTCTGGCGTTAATATAACTTTTAAAATTTTGTTTAATGAAGCTGTTGCTCTGACTGGAGGTCAGGCAGTAGATGGTAAACTAACTACAATTGATTTAGCATGGCAGTTATTTTCTGAGGGTGTCTCCTTAATTGCTATTGTTTCTGTCACTAAAGATAAATATCACCCAAGTATTAAGCTTCCGGAAAATGTTAAAATTTTTTCTAGGAATGAACTTGATGAGGTTCAGAAAAAATATAGAAATGAAAAAGGTGTTACTGCTATAATTTATGATCAAGTATGTGCCGCTGAGTTAAGAAGAAAAAGAAAAAGAAATATTTTACCTGAGCCTAATAAAGAAATATTTATTAATGATAAAGTTTGTGAGGGTTGTGGAGATTGTAATGCTCATTCTAATTGCGTCGCTGTTCAACCTTATGAGACTAAATTAGGAAGAAAAAGAATAATTGATAAAAATTTATGTAATAAAGATATGACTTGTGTTGATGGTTATTGTCCAAGTTTTGTATTAGTAGAAGGTGTAAAGAAAAAAAGTACTTTTTCAATGGATACAATTAGAAGTAAAGTTCTAAAATTAATACCTCCTTTGCTTCCAAAATTAAATAAAGAATATAATATTCTTTTAGCAGGGATAGGTGGTACAGGTGTTGTTACTACGGGTTCAATAATCAGTATGGCTGCTCATATTGATGGTAATGAAAGTTCCGTATTAGATCAAACAGGGTTGTCCCAAAAAAATGGCTCCGTTTTTGGTCATATTAAAATTTTTAGAAATACAAAAGATAAAATTAATTATAGAATAAGCGACAATTCTCTAGATTTATTAATCGGTTTCGATTGTGTAACGTCTGCTAATGAAAAGTCATTACAATTAATAAACAAAAACAGAACCAAAGTGTTTTTAGAAAATGAACATACCCCTCTGCCTATATTATCTGAAAAACCTAATAAAGAAAATTCAAATAAGCTTTATTTATCAAAAATAGCAGAAAAAGTTAAAAAAGAGAATATAATCTATATTAATGCAAAAGCAAAAGTTGAAAGTTTATTTCATAGCACAACAAGTTCTAATTTATATTTTATTGGTTATTGTTATCAACTTGGTTATATACCGGTATCACTTGAAGCGTTAGAAAAAGCGATCAGATTAAATGGAGTTTCAATTGAAAATAATTTAACTGCTTTTTATACTGGTATTTTAGATTCAAGTTTAGATATTGATAAAAAATCAAATTATATTGAAGAATCTAAGTATGAAAATGAGAGTTTTGATTCATATATAAAAGCTAGAAAAGAAGAATTAGAAGAATACCAGAGTAAAAAATATGCAAATCAGTATATTAATTTTATAAATAAAATTCAAGAAATTGAAAGTAGAGTTGTAAGAGATAAAAAAGATCTTAGTTCATCTGTAGCAAAAAATTTGTTTAAGGTTATGACTTATAAAGATGAGTACTATGTCTCTAAATTGCTTTCAAAAAAAGTTTTTCTAGATGAAATTAATTCAAATTATGAGAAAGTAAGAAAAATTACTTTTTTAATTTCTCCACCATTCTTATCTCTTATTTCGAGCAAATATAGAAAAAAGAAAATAAAATTGGGAAGATGGTTCTATTGGGTTTTATTAATTTTATCTAAATTTAAATTTATCAGAAATACTATTTTTGATCCTTTCAGATGGACTAAGGACAGAAGGGATGAGGTGTTTTTATTAAAAAATTATTTGGATTTTATTGAAAGCTTAGAAAATAAATTAAATATAAATAATTATAATACTGCTGTACAAATAGCATCTTTGCCTGATTTAATTAGAGGTTACGGTTATATAAAGCGTAAAAATATTGAAAATACTAAAATATTAAGAGATAATCTCTTATTACAATTTAATAGGAAAATAACATGATAGATTTATATACATGGCCTACTCCTAACGGTCATAAAGTTCATATACTGTTGGAAGAGTTAAAAGTTCCATACAAAGTTATTCCTATAAATATTAATAAAGGCGATCAATTCAAAAAAAGTTTTTTAAAGATAAGCCCTAACAATAAAATGCCAGCAATAGTTGATAAAAATGGGCCGTCCAGGAAGCCAATTTCAATATTTGAATCAGGTGCTATCTTAATTTATTTATCAGAGAAGTACGGAAAATTTATTCCAAAAAATGTAAGGGGTAGGTATGAAGTTATTCAATGGCTAATGTTTCAAATGGCTAGTGTTGGGCCTATGTTAGGCCAGGCACATCATTTTAGAAATTACGCCCCTAAAAAAATTCCTTATGCTGTTAACAGGTATACAAACGAAGCCACTAGAATTTATAGTGTTATAAATAGAAGATTAAGTAAATCTAAATATATAGCAAACAATTTTTATTCGATAGCCGATATGGCAATTTTCCCTTGGATAAGATCGCACTTAAATCAAGGCCAATACCTTGAAGAGTATCCCAAATTAAAAAAATGGTATGATAAGATTAATGAAAGATCAGCTACAAAAAGAGCTCTTGAGGTTTTAAAAGATAAAAGACGAGTAGGACCAATGAGTAAGAAAGACAAAGAAGTTCTATTCGGAAAAACACAATATATCAAACGGTAAAAATGAGATATATAGATATAACAAAAAATGGTGGTTCTGAAGTTTTGGAATTAAAAGAAATGTCTGTTCCATCAATGCAAAAAGGCCAAATATTAATAAAAGTTGGTGCTGCTGGAGTAAATAGACCTGACATTCTTCAAAGAATGGGTTTGTATCCACCTCCTAGGGGGGTTGCTTCTTACCCAGGTCTAGAAGTTGCAGGAATTATTGAGGGAATTGGAGAGGGTGTATCAGGTTTTGAAGAAGGTCAGGAAGTCTGTGCCTTATTAGCTGGAGGTGGTTATGCCGAATACTGTGTAGTTCCTGCTCAGCAAGTGTTACCTATACCGAAGGGTCTAAGTATTATTGAAGCTGCTTCCATACCAGAGACTTTTTTTACTGTCTGGTCTAATCTTTTTGATATAGGTAAATTAAAAAAAGGTGAAAGGGTTTTAATTCATGGTGGTTCAAGTGGTATAGGAACTACTGCAATCCAACTATCTAAAGCTTTTGGTTCGGAAGTTTATGTTACTGTGGGTAATGAAGAAAAGCGAGATGCTTGTATTTGTTTAGGCGCAAGAGAAGCTATTAATTATAATAAAGAGGATTTTTATGAGTCTATAAATATTTATACTAATAATAAAGGTGTAAATCTTATTCTCGATATGGTTTCCGGAGATTATGTAAATAAGAATATTAAGCTTTTATCAGAGAAAGGTCGTTTAATTTTTATTGCCTTTTTAAAAGGACCAAAGGCTGAGGCTAATTTTGGTTTAGTTATGCAAAAAAAATTACTTATTACAGGTTCAACTCTAAGACCTCAATCAAAAAATTTTAAAGGAAAGATTGCACAAAAATTGTATAAAAACGTTTGGCCTTTATTTGAAGAGAAAAAGATTAAACCTATCATTGACTCTGTTTATTCGATTGATAAAGTTGCCGAAGCTCACGATAGGATGGAAAGTAATAAGCATATTGGAAAAATCGTATTAACCTTCTAAAATACATTATAATGTAAATTTGTAATTTGGATATGCATTATGGATATAAGTAAAGGGTATGTTAAAACATCATTTGGTAAAATTCATTATAGGTTTTGTGGAAAAGGAAAACCTGTAATATTACTTCATCCATCTCCAAGATCATCTGTAATTTTTGAAAAGTTAATGGCTACACTCGGTAAAGATTGCGAAGTTTTTGCTCTGGATACACTAGGATTTGGATATTCTGATCCTTTGCCTAAAAAGTTTAATTTTTATGATCTAGCAGAATCTGTTTACGAATTTGTAAAAAATTTATCATTAGACGAAATAACAATATTTGGTTTACATACTGGTAATAAAATAGCTTCAGCAATTGGTTATAAAAATTACGATTGTATCAAAAATATCATTTTATGTGGAATGTCGCATAGTTTAATTTTAGATAAAAATATAAGAAATTCTCAAATTTATAAAATAGTAAATAAAAACTCTGATGAAGATGTCTATAATAATAGATGGAAGAAGACATATGAGTTAATTTCTAACTCGTGGTGGTCAAAAAAAATATTGGATAATAAGAATTTACAGTTAAAAGATTTTAAAGTTGCTCAACATGAGGTAGTAGATTTTATTAATTCTAGGGAAAGTTATGATTTAATATACAATGAAAATTATAGGTTTGATTTTGAAAAAGCAGTAAAAAGTATTTCTGTTCCAGTTTTAATAATTGAACTTATTTCGGAAAGAGAGAAAGATATAGGATCTCAAGCGAATTTATTTAAATTTTTTGGTGACCACTTTTATATATTTCAATTAATAAATAGTCATACTGGTATTTTATCTGATGAAGGAAGAAGAACTGATATTCTCGAAACAAAAATTGATTTACTCTCTAAAAAAATTATTGAATTTAATAAAAATCATAAAATATGAAATGATCAATTTATTTAATAATTAAAGTTTTTATATCAAGGAGTGAAATATGCCAGCGTATATGTTTGTATTGTAAAAAATTCATGATCCACTTCGTTTTACTCAATATAGATAAAGAAATGCAAATTTTTGTACCTAAGTATGGAGGCAAATATTTAGCAAGGGGTGAAATACTAGAAGTTTTATAGGAAAAATTCGACACTGATTGTCAAGTTCTTATAGCTGAATATCCTAGTGTAGATAACATAAAAAATATTTGGGACTCAAAAGAATATCAGGAAATTAAGGAACTGAGAGAAGGTGCTGGAAACGAGTATATTTTTATCATTGAGAAAAAGATAAGATATTGAATAAGTGAGATTTTAATTATTAAGTATCAAAAATAATTAATTGATTTAACCTTTTTTTTTATCCCTAAAACGTATATTAATAATCATAACTGTATTTCGAGAAATAGGAAAAAATGGATTTTAGTATTTCAGAAGAGCAAGCGTCGATATTATTATCTGTTGATAAAATGATATCTAAATTTTTGCCACCTGAGGAAGTAAGAAGAAGAGATAAGAATTATGAACCACCTGATTTTTTGCTTAAATATTATGCCGAATTAGGTTTACTAGGTATACCTTTTCCAGAGAAGTATGGTGGTTTAAATGAGAAATGGTTCACTGTAACCTTGGTTAATGAGAGGTTAGGGTATTATGCTGCTATCGCTGCTTCTCTTTATGGAACCACTATTGGTTTTGGGGGAATGTCTTTTTTAACTTATGGAACAGATAATCAAAAAGAAACATATTTACCAAAAATTATTGATGGTAAGCTTAGGTTTTCATTAGCTTTAACCGAACCGAGTGCTGGTTCTGACGCTGGGGGACTAATTACTAATGCTAAAAAAGTCAGTAATGGTTGGGTTGTTAATGGCAGAAAAACATGGATAAGCTGTGCAGATGAGGCTGATTATCTAGTTACTCCAGTTAGAACGGATTCAAATTCTTCAGGATCTAAAGGAATCTCGATTTTATTGATTCCAAGAAAATCAGATGGGATAAGTATGACCTATCTTGAAAAGGTTGGAAATAACTGTCTTACATCATGGGATATAGGTTTTGATGATGTGTTTGTATCTGAAAAAAATATTCTTGGAGAAGAAAATGATGGTTTTCGAAATTTAATGTCTACCCTTCATTATAGTAGATCATGTCAAGCATCTAATGCTATTGGTCAAGCCCAAAATGCAGTAGACATAATCAAAAAACATGTTCTTGAAAGAGTTCAATTTGGAAGATCGATAAGTAAATTTCAGACTGTTAGACATAGAATTGTAGATATGCAATTGAGAGTCGACCAGGCTAGAATGATACTATATAAACTTGCTTGGTTAATTGACGAAGGAAAAAGATGCCGAGTTGAGGCGGCTCAAGCGAAAATTCTTGCTTCAGAATGTCTCCAATATGTTACTAACCACGGTATGCAATTGATGGCAAGTTACGGCTATAGTCTAGATAGCGATATTCAGAGATTATGGAGGGATTCAAGACTATACTCTTTTGGAGAAGGCGCAAATGAAATTCAAAGAGAAATAATTGCAAAAGAGATTGGATTATAATTTTTCGGTAAGGGCTTATTATGATTAAACGAGTTAAAGCGATAGATATAGTAGTAAATTTATGGACAGATGAAGCTATGAAATATAGATCTAAATCTAATCAAAGTTTTTTTGTAGATAAAATTGGTATTTCAAAAGAAACCTATCAAGGTATATCATTAAAGGAAATGTTAAACAGAATGGATGATGCGGATATAGAAATATCATTTTTAATTGCGAATAAAAATGGTCAATTGGGTTTGCCATCAAGTTCTCATTTGCCTTATGAGGTTGTAGCTGATGCCATAAAAAAACACCCAGATAGATTTAAAGGTTTAGCTGGTATAGACCCTACTGAAGGAATGAAAGGTGTAAGAAGTCTTGAACGATCTATAAGTGAACTGGGCTTTATTGGAGCTCATTTTTACCCCCATTGGTTTGATATGCCACCCAATCATGCCCGAGTTTATCCTTTTTATGCAAAATGCGTGGAATTAGATATTCCAATTCAGATGCAAGTTGGACAATCTTTAGTATATAATCCGGAACGACGCTTAAGAAGTGTTGGTAGACCAATATATCTTGATGACATAGCCTGTGATTTTCCTGAACTTAAACTTATTGGAATTCATATTGGAATTCCTTGGACAGATGAAATGATTGCAATGGCATGGAAACATGAGAATGTTTTTATAGGATCTGATGCTCACAGCCCAAAATATTGGCCACCTCAGTTCATAAATTATATAAATACTTATGGAAAGAAAAAAGTTATGTTTGGAACAGACTTTCCGGTATTAGGTTTTGAAAAAACACGAAAACAAATAGATGAACTAAATCTAAGAAATGATGCTGCTGAATTATTTTTTAGAGAAAATGCTATTAAATTATATAATTTATGAGAGGAATGAAATGAATATTCCCATGTTATCGATTGCTGACTCGGTCTCTCAAAATGCTCTGAGAAGACCTAATCACCCAGCATTTATAAATAAGAATGGATCAATTGTAACCTATAAAGAGTTTGTAATATTAATGAATAAAACAGCTAACCAACTCCAAAGTATAGGATCTTTAGAAGGTGAAATTTTTGGTCTTTCCATGAAGGATAATGTTGAGCATGTGGTGTTAATGCTTGGGATTATTAGAATGGGAGGTATTGTTTTACCTATGGATGTTAGATGGACGCACCACGAAAAATTAAGTGTAGCAAATTTCTTTGGTGCTAAGTCAATAATCACTGATGAAAAAATTGAAAATTTTAATACTATTAAAATAGATGATGAATGGCATAGATTAGTCTCAAAACAAGAAGATAATGGAGTTTTTCCATCAGATATTGAAAAAAACTTATGGTTATCATTGTCTTCTGGTACCACCGGTATTCCAAAAGGCCCCATGCTTACCCATAAGCAAATGA
The DNA here is from genome assembly GCA_002722055.1 of Rhodospirillaceae bacterium. Taxonomy (GTDB): domain Bacteria; phylum Pseudomonadota; class Alphaproteobacteria; order SHVP01; family SHVP01. The sequence goes on from PBKD01000015.1 coordinate 73,851, forward strand.
TTTTGAGATTCATAGAACAGTGTATTTCCGTTGGTTTTAATGAGCATGAAATAAATGTTTTAGCAACTCCTTTATACTTTGGTGGAGGTAGAAACTTTACAGTCTCAATGTTATACTTTGGAGGTACTGTTCTGATGTACCCACCACCATATGATGTTGAAGATCTTGCGTTAGCAGTAAATAAATATAATGCTACATCGCTTTTTCTTGTTCCGACATTACTTAGAAGACTGCTATCAAATAAGAAAGATAATGAATTAGTTTTTCCTAAACTAAGGCTTTTAATTTCAAGTGGTTCAATTCTTCATAAAGAAGAAAGAGAACTAATTCAAAAAAAACTTTGCCCATCATTTGTAAATCTCTATGCATCGACCGAAGCTGGTGCAGTTTCATTGCTTTCTCCTTACGATCCTCCAGAAAAATCAGGTTCTGTTGGTCAAGCAGCTTTTATGAATACTTTTGAGGTTGTAGATGATTCAAATACGCCCGTTCCAGCTGGTGAAGTTGGAAGAATACGACAAAAAGCACCTTGGATACCAAGTGGTTTTTATAATAATGTAGAAGAGTCAAAAAAAATGTTTGTTGATAATTGGTATTTTACTGGAGATCTTGGAAAGATTGATAAAGATGGTTTTTTGTATATTGTTGGAAGAGTCAAAGACATGATAATAAGAGGTGGTATTAATATTTACCCCTCAGAAATTGAAGATATTTTGAATAAGCATGAATATGTGCTTGATACATCAGTAATTGCCTGGCCTTCTAAAGAACTTGGTGAAGAAGTTGCTGCATTTGTAGTTAAAAATAATGTAATAAATGAAGAAGATTTGATGCAATATCTTAAGGAATTTCTTGCTCCATACAAAATACCTAAGCAAATATTTTTTATTGACGATTTACCAAAAAGTGCGCAAGGTAAGGTTTTGAAAAGTGAATTGACAAAAAAACTTCCAAAAATATAATTTCTAAGATTAGATTACTTTAATTTAAGGATGATACTGACATGGACTTAAAACAACTTGATAAAGTACTTGAAGAAGCTTTTGCCGCTAGTACAAAATTATATGAAAAGAGAGGTTTTAAAAGAAGGATAGGTTTTGGAAAAAGACCAGCCCTAATAAGTGTTGATTTAGCTAATGCTTGGACAAGACCAGGAAATCCTTTTACTTGTGATCAGGATAAAATGAATAATGAGATTATTCCAGGTATGCAAAATTTGTTAAAGTCATTTAGAGATAAAAAGTACCCAGTTGTTCATGTTACTACTGCATATCAAAATACTGATAGAAATGATCCAAATACTGATATGGGCCTATGGCATTGTAAAATACCAATGGAGGCTGTTGATTTAAAAAATGAAGAACTTTGGCAGATAGACACACGAATAGAACCAAAAGAAAATGAGTATGTTCTATTAAAAAAAAGAGCCAGTTCATTTAGTGGTACACCATTATCAGGTTATTTAAGGAGTTGTAATATAGATACAATTCTAGTAACTGGTGTCACAGCAACTGCATGTGTTCGCACAACCATATGTGACGGTTTAAGTGAGGGTTTTAGAACTATTGCTGTAAAAGAGTGTATTGGAGATAGAGTTCCAGGAGCTGTTGCTTGGAGCTTGTATGACATAGATTCAAAATTTGCAGACGTAGAAACAGTTGAAACTTGTATGAATTTTATGTCTAATTTACCAGAAAATAATTAATTTTACTGATTGAACAAAAAAATGAAAAAATTTTCTGCACTATCTATTCTTACCGAAGGTCTTTCTGGAAATAAAGGTTGGAAGCCCCATTGGCAATCTGTTGACCCTAAAAGTCAATATGAGGTTGTAATTATTGGAGGTGGTGGTCACGGGTTGGCTACAGCTTATTATTTGGCTAAAAATCATAATATTACTAATGTTGCGGTTCTTGAAAAAAATTGGATTGGAAGTGGTAATACAGGACGTAACACTACAATAGTAAGATCTAATTATCTTTTAAATGAGAGTTCGCGTTTATATGAGCATTCATTAAAACTTTGGGAGGGGCTATCAAAAGAGTTGAATTATAATGTAATGTTTAGTCAAAGAGGAGTTTTGAATTTAGCTCATAGTCTACAAGAAATTAGAGATAGTAAAAGAAGAGTTTTTGCAAACAAATTAAATAAAATTGATGCAGAATGGTTGGACTCCAATAGTGTAAAGAAATATTGTAAAATTATTAATACTAGCAAAGATTCTAGATACCCAATACTGGGAGCTACTCTTCAGAGAAGAGCAGGAACGGCAAGGCATGATGCTGTTGCGTGGGGTTTTGCAAGAGCTGCTAGTAATTTAGGTGTCGATATATGTGAAAATTGTGAGGTTACTGGTCTTCAAATTGAAAAAAATAAAATAGTTTCAATTAATACCACTAAGGGAAATATAAATACAAAAAAAATAGGTATTGTTGTAGCTGGACATGGGAGTGTTTTAGCTAGAATGGCAGGTATTAAACTTCCTTTGGAAACCCATACTCTTCAAGCACTAGTCTCTGAACCCATAAAACCAATTTTAGACTGTGTAGTTATGTCAAATGCTGTACATGTTTATGTAAGTCAATCAGATAAAGGGGAATTAGTAATTGGTGCAGGAATAGACTCCACAAACTCTTATCAACAAAGAGGGAATTTTTCAATAATATCAGGTCAAATGGGTTCACTTTTAGAATTATTTCCAATCTTTTCAAAATTAAAAATGTTGAGAACATGGGGTGGAATTGTTGATGTTAGTCCTGATGCTTCTCCAATTATTGGAGAAACTCCAGTTAAAGGAGTTTTTTTTAATGGAGGTTGGGGAACTGGCGGATTTAAAGCTACCCCTGGATCTGGTTGGGTTTTTGCTCATACGATTGCAAATAATTTTCCTCATAAATTAGCAGATCCATTTTCATTAAATAGATTTTACAAAGGTAAATTGATTGATGAGCATGGAGCTGCTGCAGTTGCCCATTAGGAGGAGGTAATGTTATTTATTAAATGCCCTTATTGTGGTGAACGAGATGAGTCTGAATTTCACTATGGGGGTGAAGCAGACATTTCTCGCCCTGAAGAACCTTCAAAATTGAAAGATATAGAATGGGGTAATTACCTATTTATGAAAAAAAATACTAAAGGAATTTTCTCAGAGATATGGTCTCATTCATCAGGTTGTAGAAAGTGGTTCAGGGTAGATCGTAACACTGTAACTAATGATATTATTCGAGTATACGAGATTAATAAATAAATTGGAAATTTTAATATGCGAATAAATAATAGTAATTCAATTGATAGTTCAAAAGTCATTAAGTTTTATTTTAACGGTAAAATTTATACGGCTTTTGAGGGAGATACAATAGCTTCTTCTTTAATATCAAATGGTATTTTTTTTACTTCTCGTAGCATAAAGTATCATAGGCCTAGAGGTGTTTATTCGCATAGTTTTGAAGAACCAAACTCTTTATTTGAGGTTAATTCAGACGAAACATATGAACCAAATGTGCTATCAACAAGGGAAAATATATATGAGGGTATGAAAATAAAAACTATTAACTCTTGGCCTTCATTAAACTATGATTTTTTTTCATTTTTAACTCTCTTATCAAATTTTTTAAAAGCTGGTTTTTATTATAAAACATTTTTTGGGTCAAATTATTTGTGGAAAAATTTTTTTGAACCCTTTTTAAGAAAAATGGCTGGGTTTAGCAAAGCGCCAAATAAAATTGATAAGTTTAAATATTCTAAAAAGCACATAAAATGCGATGTCTTAATTGTAGGTTGTGGGCCTTCTGGTATTGCCGCTGCTTTAAGTTTATATAAATCAAATCTTAAAATATTAATGGTTGATGATGATTCTAGTCCAGGAATTAAATTAAATGAACCAAATGAAAAAGAATGGTTTATTAATACTAAAAAAGAGCTAGGTGATAAAGTTGAAATATACACAAATACTACAGTTTTTGGAGCTTATGCTGACAATTATTTAACAGCTGTGGAGCGAATAAATGAAAAAAATAATAGAAATAAATTAAAAACAAGATTATTACTAATTAGAGCAAAGAAAGTTATTTTTGCGAATGGTTCAATTGAAAGGCCGATAGTATTTCCTAATAATGATAGGCCTGGAATTTTTTTATCACATTCCTCAACCTACTATTTGAATAAGTTTGGTGTATTGCTTGGTAAAAAGTTTATTTTATTTACTAATAATGATTTTGCATACGCTGATATATTAAATCTTCAAAAGAATGGATCTGAAATAATTGCTGTTATTGATGTAAGACAGAACTTAGATGGTTATTTACCTAAACTAGCTGAAGCTAAAGGGATTAAAATTTTAAAAGGTTTTGTTATCTCAAATACATTTGGTAAAAAAAAAATAAAATCTATTTCAGTAACTAGCTTAGCAAATAACAGATCTTATAATTTAAGCTGTGATTGTTTGCTTGTTTCAGGTGGTTTTTCACCTTCAATTCACTTACACTCTCAACAAGGCGGCGATATTTCATATAACCATGATATATGTGGTTTTATTCCAGATAAATTTATAAATCATCAAATTTGTATAGGTTCCTTAGTTGGAAAAAACAGTTTCATAGATTGTGTTGAAAGTGGAATTAATGGAGGTAATTATATTTTAAATGAATTTGGTTTTAAAGGGTATTTAAAGCCTGATTTATCAGAATTTAAAGCTATTAAATATGGTAAAGTAATTCCATTTTGGGCAGTTGATACTAATGCGAAATTGGAAAGCAAAAGTTTTGTCGATTTACAAAATGACACAACTATTGCAGATATTAAAGTTGCAAATTTAGAAGGTTTTAGAAATCCAGAGCATGTCAAGAGATATACATTAAATGGTTTCGGAACTGATCAAGGCAAAACTAGTGGAATTATATCCTTGGGGATAATATCAAAAGAAATAAACCAACCTATCGAAAAATTAAAGCCCACTACATATAGGTCACCTTTTATACCAGTTACTTTCGGCGTATTAGCTGGGAGGCAAATCAGGGAATTATCTGATCCAATAAGGAGAACGGCACTCAATAAATGTCATGAAAAACTATCAGCTGTATTTGAGAATGTTGGTCAATGGAAAAGACCTTGGTTTTACCCCAAAGTAAATGAAAAAATTGATCAAGCAATTTTCAGAGAGTGTCTAAGCGTAAGAAATAGTGTAGGAATCTTAGATGCTTCTACATTAGGAAAAATTATGATATCTGGCAAAGACTCCCTAACTTTATTAAATAAAGTATATACTAATAACTTTTCTAATTTGGGTATTGGTAAGATTAAATATGGTTTACTTTTAAAAGAAGATGGTATGGTTTTTGATGATGGAACTACCACAAAACTCTCAGAAAATAGATACCTTATGACTACAACTACAAGTAATGCGGCTTTAGTATTAGATTGGCTTGAAGAGTGGTTACAAACTGAATGGACAAATTTAGATGTTTTTCTTACGTCTGTAACAGACCATTGGGCTGTAATTACTGTTAGTGGCCCTAAATCGAGACATGTAATTTCGAAATTAAATCCGAGTATTAGTTTAGATAGTGAAGATTTCCCCTTTATGTCTTATAGACAAGTAAACTTAGCTGGAATTGCCTGCAGAGTTTTTAGAATAAGTTTCACAGGAGAATTATCTTATGAAATAAATATTCCATGGCCTAATGCAACATACATTTGGAATAAATTATTAGATGCTGGCTCCGAATATAATATAACTCCATATGGAACTGAAACTATGCATGTATTAAGGGCGGAAAAAGGATACCCAATTATTGGCCAAGATACTGATGGAACAATTAATCCTATAGAATTAGGGATGGGTAAATTATTATCAAATAAAAAAGATTTTCTTGGAAAAAGATCTCTTTCAAGAGAGTTTAAATCAGATAAATATTTTGTAGGTTTTAAAACTATAGATCCAAATTTAATTATTCCAGAGGGGGCTCAAATTATTTCGTTAGATAGAGTGTTAAATAATGATAAAGAGAATTTAGATAACTTACTAATAAATGGTTCACTGGAAAGTGAGGGCTATATTACTTCTAGTTACTTTAGCCCGATTTTAGATCATTCAATTGCTCTAGGTTTTTTAAATAGTGGTAAAGAAAAAATAAATACAGATGAAATTTTTTATGCTACTGGAGATAATAATGAATTAATAAGAACAAAAATAGTAAGTCCAGTTTTTTATGATGAAAAAGGCTTAAGAAAAGATGGTTGAAATTTATAAAGAACCGTTAATTATTAATAAAGGTAAAATTCAGAAAATTGAAAATGATAATTTCAAAATAAAATCCCTCGGTTTTTCTGGTCAATTAAATATTAGATTATCTAATTTAGATATAAACGTATTTATCAAATATTTTAATATCCAATTTCCTAAAAAAATAAATACATATACTGATGAAAAAAATATTCAAATATTATACCTTGGGCCTGATGAGTGGTTGTTACTCTGCCCAATAGACTCTAGGTTTGAAATTTTAGAAAAGATAGAAAGTATGCCTTTTAATCATAATTTTGAAATAACTGATGTTAGCTTTAATCGTGTGTTAATTGAAATATCAGGAGACAAATGTGATGAGTTAATTTCATCAATTGCAAGTGTACCTGAAAGTATATTTACAGCCGGAAATTGCATTCAGTCGCAGATGGCTAATACACAAGTGATAATGATGTGTATAAATGATAATTATAAATATAATATATTAGTAAGGTCATCATTTTGTGAATATTTATCTGATGTAATAATTGATCAATCTAATTTTATTTAATATGAAAAATTTATTTTTATACAAATATAATGTGCTTCTTACCTATACGCCCAGAAAAGAAACGAATTTAGAAAAATATGAGAAATGGCTTATTGATGTAGATAATCCTTTTTTTAATAGTATAAATGAAGTTTCTCATTACTCTAACTGGAAGGTTTTAAATCGATTAGATAATTTTGATTTTGAATACTTTGATTTTTTAACATTTAATACTTTATCAGACTTCAATATAACTTGGCATTCTGAAAAAGTTAAAAAATTTACAAGTGAATGGAGACGTTTGTGGGGTCAAGCTCCAAAATCAAAAAACCTACATCTTAATGCAAGAGTTTTTTTATTAGAAAATTTAAGTGATAAACCTCTGGAGTTTCAAAATTTTGTAGGTTTAAATTTTATAAAAAAAGCTTTAAAATTAAATAATTATAATTTTAGACTTGTTAGATCGATTAGAGATGAAGCAGATTTTGAATGCGTAAAAATTGAATTCACATATGATAGGAGTCAAATATCCAGTGAGATTATTGGTAAATTAATTGTGGGCCCATCATAGTGATTCTAAAAATTTTATAAGTAATTCTCTATTACTTTTTTTCATCATTAGAAATTTATCTCTAGATATTTTTGCTTCACCACCATGCCACAATATTGCTTCTTGAATACTCCTTGCTCTTCCGTCATGTAGCAGTCTTATTTTACCATTTACCTTTTGGATTAAACCTAAGCCCCAAAGAGGGGCAGTTCTCCATTCTTTCCCATAGGCAATACCCTCTTTAGAATACTCAGCGAGTTCTTCGCCCATATCATGCAATAACAAATCAGTGAAAGGTTGAATATTTTGGTTATTAAGAAAATCTAATTGTGAGTTTGAGTTTTTTCCTGTCTTGACACTTTGAATATGACACTTTGCACAACCTGCATTAATAAATATCTCTCTACCTTCTTCAATATATTTATTATCTATACCTCTTCTTGCTGGAACTGCAATTACTGATGTGTAAAAAGAAATAATATCTACTATATTTTCACTAGCCTCAATTGATTTATTGATTAACTGGCTTTTGCAATCTACTTGTTTCTCTGGGCATCTATTTTTAGGGAAAAAAATTGTAGTTATACCTATATCCTCATGTAAAGCTGAAACAACTTGATGTTTAATTGAACCTTTACTTGCTTTCCAGCCAAATCTTCCAACTACCTCTTTTTTTATTGTTGGATCGTATATAAAGTTAGGTCTACCAGAAATGCCATCTTCATCTTTATCAAAGGGATCAGACCATTCAAGTATTGATTTTTCAGGTATTGTTTCAATAAGCCCCATACCAATTATTTGAGTTGCAACTCTTCCATGTATTTTATTTTTTATTTGGCCGTAATTATATTTTTCAATAATAAAATTTGGTTTGAATAATTTATAGGGTATTCCATCAGAAAAATTACCTTTAATTATTTCATAGTTAATAATTATATCTCCTTCCTCTTTAACATTTGTAATTGCCTTAGTATCAATCTTATTTCCATAGTTAATTTCATCTTTAAAATAATTATTTATAAATATTGATAATCCACCGATTCCCTTTTTATTTATATCTGGAGGTAAGCTCCTTCCGTCTTTAATATGACAACTTATGCAACTTGATTGAGTAAAAGTTGGTCCTAGACCATAAAATTTCTGATTAGGATTGCTATTCCAATCTACTTTAAATAGTTTGTTCCCTTCAGTAAAAACCTGTCTAAATTTAAGTGGTAAATTCTTTGCGGGTTTTGAAAATGCATTAGTAGTGATATCTTTCCTCGTAGTTTCTCCTCCTGATAAGCTTGAATACTTATTTGCTTGTTGAGCAATAGAACTTAAATTCATAAAAAATATAATTAATATGGAAAAAAAATATTTGATAAGTGTGTTAATAATTTTCTTATACATAATAAATTAAAAATAATGTTAAAATAGTTATTGTATATATTGCTGGAATAAGTTAGAAAATCAAAGAAAAAATCTATTAAATGATTTATTGATTTTCAAGATATAAATAATGAAAGAAAAATTAAAATTAAAAATTGTTCTAGCTAAACCAAGAGGTTTCTGTGCCGGTGTAGAAAGAGCTATAGAAATTGTTGAAAAAGCACTAATTCAATACGGACCTCCAGTATATGTTAGACATGAAATAGTCCACAATAGAAGAGTAATTGAAAATCTAAAATCAAAAGGGGCAGTCTTTGTTGAAAGTTTAGATGAGATTCCTCAAAATTCAGTAACTATTTTTAGTGCTCATGGTGTTTCAAAGTTGGTTGAGGATTCAGCATTAGTTAGGAAATTGCAAGTAATCGATGCAACCTGTCCACTCGTTAAAAAAGTACATATTGAAGGTAGGAGAGCAGTAAAGTCTGAGTCAGAAGTTATCTTAATTGGTCATGAGGGTCATCCAGAAGTTGAGGGGACTATGGGCCAGATTCCTGGTAAAGTCTATTTAGTAAGCTCAAAAGAAGATATAGAATATATTAACCCAAAAAATCAAAAAAAACTTGCTTATATAACTCAAACTACTCTTAGCGTTGATGACACAAGAGAAATTATATCAGCTCTTAAAATCAAGTTTCCCTTAATCAAAGGCCAAGATATTAAAGATATATGTTATGCTACACAAAACAGACAAACAGCTGTGCGTTCACTCGCAGAAAAATCTGATATTGTTCTTGTTATAGGTTCTAAAAATAGTTCAAATTCAAATAGATTAGTTGAAATCGCATCAAGTTGTGGTTCTATTTCATATTTAATTGAAGATTCAAGTTCGGTAGATTTATCTTGGTTTAGGGGTAGAAATACCATAGGTATTACTGCTGGTGCTTCTGCCCCAGAGGAACTTATAGATGAAATAGTTAATTTTCTTCAATCAACTTTTGAAGTAGAGCTATATGAAGATAATTTGATTGAGGAGAATGTTAGTTTTAGGCTACCAAATGTGCTAAATAATACTAAGGAGGAAAAAACTATTAATTAGATTTGATTAAAAATTAAATTTAATTTAGAAATAATATATTATGCCTAAAAAACTTTTAGATAACGTAAATCTCCCAGAAGATATAAGAAAACTAGATAATAATCTTTTGCCTCAATTAGTACAGGAATTAAGAGAGGAAACAATAAATATAGTTTCAAATACAGGTGGTCACCTTGGCGCTGGGTTAGGAGTTATAGAGCTTACTATAGCCTTGCATTATGTTTTTGACACGCCAAAGGATAAAATTATTTGGGATGTAGGTCATCAAACATACCCTCACAAGATTATTACTGGTAGAAAAAAATTAATCAATACCCTTCGTCAAGGAGGTGGGTTATCAGGATTTACAAATCGACAAGAAAGTAAATATGATCCTTTTGGAGCTGCTCATAGTTCTACTTCTATATCAGCTGCTCTTGGGTTCGCAGTAGCAAGAGATAAGTCAAAACAAAATCATAACGTAGTAGCTGTTATTGGTGATGGAGCTATGAGTGCTGGAATGGCATACGAAGCAATGAATAATGCCGGCGCTTTGAAAAGCAGGGTAATTGTTGTGCTTAATGATAATGATATGTCTATTGCTCCTCCTGTTGGAGCGATGAGTTCATACTTAGCTAGATTGATATCTGCCAAGCCATACAGATCTGTCAGACACTTAGGAAGGGAACTAGCAAAAAAACTTCCAGAAAGAATTAGTAAAGCAGCAAAAAAAGCAGAGGAATATGCCAGAGTAATGCTAACCGGTGGAACGCTTTTTGAAGAGTTAGGTTTTTATTATGTAGGTCCAGTAGATGGTCATAATTTAGACCATTTAATTCCAATTTTAAAAAATGTAAAAAATTCAGTTAATGATGGCCCCATACTTGTTCATGTTGTTACTAAAAAAGGTAAAGGTTACCCTCCAGCAGAAAAAGCTACTGATAAATTTCATGGTGTATCAAAATTTGATATTGTTACAGGAAAGCAAAACAAATCTTCAAATAAAATTCCAACTTATACAAATATTTTTTCAAGAGCATTAACCAGACATGCTGCTGAAGATGATAAAATTATTGCTGTGACCGCTGCTATGCCCTCAGGAACTGGGCTCAATTTTTTTGGAGAAAAATTTCCTGATAGACTTTTTGATGTAGGAATTGCTGAACAACATGCAGTTACTTTTTCTGCAGGTCTTGCAGCAGAGGGTTATAAACCATTTACTGCAATCTATTCAACATTTCTTCAAAGGGCGTATGATCAAATAATTCATGATGTAGCTATTCAATCTCTACCGGTTCGATTTGCTATTGATAGAGCCGGTATGGTGGGTGCTGATGGAGTAACACATCAGGGGTCTTTTGATATTGCCTACCTTGGATGCATTCCAAATTTTGTATTGATGTCACCATCTGATGAGATAGAACTAATGCATATGATTGCAACTGCTCTATCAATAGAAGATAGACCATCAGCATTTAGATATCCAAGAGGTGAAGCATTAGGTCTAGAACTACCTGAATTTGGTGAGCCTCTCAAAATTGGTAAAGGGAAAATTATTAAAGAAGGTTCAAATATTGCAATTGTCTCATATGGTACTCGTTTAAACGATGTAATAATTGCCGAACAAGAATTATTATCTTATGGAATATCTTCAACTATTGTTGACGCTAGATTCGCTAAACCAATAGATGGAAGTCTAATTGATAATTTAGTTAAAAATCACGAAGCTCTTATTACAATTGAGGAAGGATCAATTGGTGGTTTTTCAACTCAGGTAATCAGTCATATTATGAAGAAAAATCTTTTTTCAAAAAACTTTAAATTTAAATCATTATTTTACCCTGACTTATTTATTGATCATGATACAACTGAAAATCAAAATAAATTAGCTAAAGTAACATCTATGGATATCGTTAGTGAATGTTTGAATTTGATTCGTTCAGGAGAAAAACTTATAGCAAAGCAAACAGCATAGTTTTATTAATATAATTTTTTTATATAAAACAAAAATATTCCGCCTATAAACCCTCCTATGTGAACTACCCAAGCTATTTCTGAAGAGTTAATTGAAGGAAATATATCTATTAAACTAAATATATAGAAAATTAGAATTAAAATAATTAATGTTTGAATAATTTTAAAATTTGAATTTTTATTTTTTATTAATTTTTCAATCAAATAAAAACTAAATAAACCACATATTCCACCTGAGGATCCTATTACGGGAGAGTATGAATTTTGAAAAATTAAATAATGTGAAAAAACACCAATAATTGATGAGAAAAGAAAAATATATAATAAATTTAATATACCAAATTTTTTTTCAATAATACTTCCAAATGCTGAAAGCATACAAAGGTTAATAATTAGATGTGTAAAATTCCCATGCAGAAGTATATAGGTTACTGGTGAATAAATTTGATAAAACCTAAGAGTACTGAAATCAGAATAAATAGCCGGAATAAAACTAAAATTAATTAAAAAATCTATCTTATTTTGCCCACTCAAAATCTGCATATATAAATAAATACCAATCAAGAACAATAGACAAATTAGAGTTCCAAGGGGAATATTCAGGGGTTTTTCTTTAGTTTTAGTGCTAGAGTTTTTAATAATCATTTGCAAAAATCAAAAAAAGTTTATTTTTATTCAAAAAACTTATCTAAATACTTGAAATATTGAAAGAAGTTTAATATATGACCAGAATAGTCTAGATTTAGAAAAGTATATATTTATGTTAAAATTAAACAAAATGAGCGATTATGCTGCCGTAGTGATCAATTTCATGGATAAATCCAAGTACAATCGTCTAAGTACTGAACAAGTATCGCAATCTACTGGTCTCCCTAATCCAACTGTAAGCAAAATATTACATAAATTAACTAGTGAAGGAATAATTTCCTCCCTAAGAGGTAGGTCTGGTGGTTATATGTTAAATCGTGATATATCCGATATTTCTATTCTTGAGCTTTTAGAAATATTTGAAGGCCCAATTGTTCTTACAGATTGTTTAGATGAAAATGGAGAAGAATGTGTCTTCTTATCTAATTGTTCTATTGCAGGAAAATGGGAAGTTGTCTCATCAGCAATTAGAGTAATTTTAGAAAAACTCACATTAAAGGAATTATTTGACCCAAAAATTAGTAAGGAACTTATTTATAATAATATAAACGACAAAAAAACTAAGATTTATAAAATATCAGAAAAAAGAAATAATTTATGAAAAATAATTCAGATAAAAATAAAATTATAGAAGCTGTTTCATCAGAGAAATATAAATATGGATTCTCAACAGATCTAAAATCAGAAAGACCTGATAAAGGAATCAACGAAGAAATAATTAAATATATTTCAAAAAAAAATAGCGAACCTAAGTGGCTTTTAGATTGGAGATTAAAAGCCTTTAGTTATTGGAAAAAAGAATTTGAGTCAAAAATGGAACCCGCTTGGGCAAAATTATCTTTTAATGCTATAGACTATCAGGATGCATATTATTATTCAGCTCCAAAAGGTATTGATGAATCACCTAAAAGTCTAGACGATGTCGATCCAAAGCTTTTAGAGACATATGAAAAATTAGGAATTCCTCTAAAAGAACAAAAAATTTTAGCTGGCGTAGCTGTTGATGCGGTTTTTGATAGTGTTTCTGTAGCTACTACTTTTAAAGATGAATTAAAGAAACATGGAATAATTTTTTGTTCTTTTTCAGAAGCTGTGAAAAAGTATCCAGAGATGATTCAAAAATATCTTGGAAGTGTTGTTCCAGTATCTGATAACTTTTTTGCAACTTTAAATTCAGCAACTTTTACTGATGGTTCATTTGTTTACATTCCAGAAGGTGTAAGGTGCCCAATGGAATTATCTACTTATTTTAGAATAAATTCTGCGGAAACTGGTCAGTTTGAAAGAACCTTGATTATTGCTGATAAGGGTAGTTATGTCAGTTATCTTGAGGGGTGTACTGCTCCAATGAGAGATGAAAATCAACTTCATGCGGCTGTCGTTGAACTTATTGCCCTAGATGATGCTGAAATAAAATACTCAACTGTTCAAAATTGGTATCCAGGTGACGAAAATGGTAAAGGTGGAATTTACAATTTTGTTACTAAAAGAGGAGCATGTAAGGGAAATAACTCAAAGATTTCTTGGACACAGGTTGAAACTGGTTCTGCGGTAACATGGAAATATCCTAGTTGTTTGTTACAAGGAGATAATTCAATCGGTGAATTTTACTCAATAGCAATTACCAATAATTATCAACAGGCAGATACGGGAACTAAAATGATTCATTTGGGAAAAAATACAAAGAGTAGAATAATTTCTAAAGGTATATCTGCAGGGAAAGCTCAAAACACCTATCGTGGTCTTGTTAAAATTATGAAAAATGCAGATAATTCTAGAAATTATACACAATGTGACTCACTTTTAATTGGTGATAAATGTGGAGCCCACACTGTACCATATATAGAAAACAAAAATTTCAAATCTAAAATAGAACATGAAGCTACAACAAGTAAAATAAGTGATGAACAACTATTTTATTGTAGACAAAGAGGAATTTCAGAGGAAGATGCTGTAGCTTTAATTGTAAATGGTTTTTGTAAACAAGTTCTTCAGGAGCTTCCAATGGAATTTGCTCTAGAGGCTCAACAACTAGTTGGTATAAGTCTGGAGGGTAGCGTTGGATAGTATTAATAATTATAGATTAGAAATTAAAGATCTTGTTGTCAAAGTTGAAGATAAATTAATTTTAAATGGTTTAACCCTCTCTATGAATAAAGGAGAAACTCATGCTATAATGGGGCCAAATGGTTCAGGTAAAAGTACACTTTCTAATATTCTAGCTGGTAAGAGTGGCTATGATGTTGTTTCTGGTTCTATAAACTTTTGTGGTAATGATCTTTTGTTAATGAGCCCTGAGGAACGTGCAGTTCTAGGGGTTTTTCTTTCGTTTCAATACCCCCTTGAAATACCGGGAATCACAATTATTAATTTTTTAAAGACAGCATATAATTCTTTGCTCAAAGCTAGAGGTAAGGACGAAATAAGTGCATCAGATTTTCTGAAATTGATAAGAGATAAACAGAGAATTCTTGAGATTAGTGATGAAATGACAAGAAGAAATTTGAACGTTTCATTTTCTGGGGGTGAGAAGAAAAGAATGGAAATGTTGCAGATGCTTCTTCTAGATCCATATTTAACTATACTAGATGAAACTGATTCTGGATTGGATGTGGATGCTCTTAAATCTGTATCAAATGCTATCAACCTTCTTAGAAGTAAGAATAAATTTATTTTGGTAATTACTCATTATCAAAGGTTACTAAATTACGTTATCCCCGATTATGTTCATATTTTATATAAAGGGAAAATTATAAAAACTGGAAATAAGCAATTAGCTTTAGACATAGAAAAAAATGGTTATTCAGGAATTACAGAGGCTGCATGATAAAAAGCTCTAACTATCATACATCTTTCAGTTTTTTAGATAGTTTTGATTTTAAACTTTTCGATAAAGTTTTATTTGATCAGGAATTTTTGCAAAAAGAGAGAATAAAATCTCTAGAATATTTTAGGGAAAACAGTTTACCAACACCTAAAGTAGAAGAATGGAAATACTTTGATTTAGGAAAAATATCTAAATTAGATTTTTCTCAATCTAGAAAAATAAAAAAAGAGGACAAAAATTTATTAATTAATGACTTGCCAAACTATGGTCCAAGAGTAGTAATTATCAATGGAGAATTTTGTTCTAATTATAGTAATATTAGTTCATTACATGGAAAAGTAGATTTTCACAACTTCCTGAGTTCAGATATGCCTATAAAACAGGTTAATTTAAATTATATTAAAGAATCGCTTTCTTCAAATACTGATAGCCTAAAATCAATCAATTTAGCATTTGCAAAAGATATTTTTGTACTTGTAATTAAAGAAGGCTGCATTCTAGAACAACCTATAGAGTTTATAAATATATCAAAATCCTCTGGTGATAATGTATGTGTGAATCCAAGGTTAATAATTATCTCAGAAGAAAAATCTGAATCGACAGTAATTGAAACTTGTATTAGTTACTCTAAAAATTATTTATGGTCAAATCACGTTACAGATATAGTTTTACAAAAAAAATCTAAGCTTAAGCATTGTAAGTTTCAAAATGAAGGATTAAAAACATTTCATACGTCAAAAACGAAAATAAAACAATTAACTGCAAGTGAATATAATTATTACTTATTTAATAATGGATCGCTTCAATCAAGAAATGAAATCAATAGCGAGCTCCAAGGAAGCAATAGTGTTTGTGATATATCAGGTTGTTATTTTATATCAGAAGATCAACATTCAGATATATTGGTTGATGTACAGCATTTAGCATCAAGTTGTGAAAGTAATCAGAAGTTTTATGGAGCAGCTGATTGTAATGCTAAAGGTGTCTTTCAGGGGAAAATTCATGTTGGTGAAGGTACATTGAATTCAAAGGCAGATCAAATTAGTCGTGGAATCATTTTATCTAATGATTCTCAAATTTTTGCAAAACCAGAGTTAAATATATTAGCGGAAGATGTTAAATGCACGCATGGTGTAAGTATTGGCGAGTTAGATGAAGAGGCAATTTTTTATTTGAGATCGAGAGGTATTCCCGAAAAGGAGGCCAAGGAAATGCTTATTTATAGTTTTATACTTGATACACTTAATGAGTTTAATAGTAAAAATATAGTAAAGATCTTTTCTGAATTAATTGAACGAGAAATATCGAAAAAATTTGTATTAAGTTAGGTAGTAATATGCGATCACATAACACATATAGAAATGATTTTCCCATATTCAATCAAGATTCAAATTCTAGATTAGTGTTTCTTGATAGTGCTGCAAGTTCACAGAAACCACTTTCTGTTATTGAATCTATGAATAAATGTTATAAAAGTGATTATGCAAATATACATAGAGGTTTATATGATTTAAGCGAAAACTTAACTAACAAATATGAAGGTGTTAGAAAAAAAATTGCTAATTTTATAAATGCAAGTAATGAAAAAGAAGTTGTATTTACAAGGGGGGCTACTGAAGGAATTAATTTAGTTGCTAATAGTTGGGGTATGGAAAATATAAACGAAGGTGACGAGATTCTTCTTTCATCACTAGAGCATCATTCAAATATTGTTCCTTGGCAAATGGTCGCAAAAAATAGAGGAGCTAAAATTAAAGTTATTCCTATCAATAATAATGGTGATTTAGAATTAAGTGCAATTGATAATTTATTAAATAAAAAAACAAAAATTGTAGCAATAACACAAGCTAGCAATGCTATAGGGACAATACCTGACCTAAGACCAATAATTGATAAAGCACGTAAAAATAATTCTAAAGTTTTAATTGATGGATGCCAAGCAATTGTTCATATGCAGGTTGATGTAAATGATTTAGATTGTGATTTTTATGTATTTTCTGGTCATAAAATGTATGGACCAAGTGGTATAGGCGTTTTATATACAAAAGAAGAAATTCTTGAAAAAATGAATCCTTATCAAGGTGGAGGTGAAATGATTGATCAAGTTTCATTTGAGAGCACAACTTATGCACCTATTCCAATTAAATTTGAAGCAGGAACTCCAAATATCGTTGGTACAATAGGGTTAGGTTCAGCAATAGATTATATAGAAAAAATTGGTTATAATAATATTTTAGAGCATGAAAATATTCTCTATTCCTATGCATACGAAAAATTTTCACAAAATAATAATATTGAAATTTATGGAAAATCTAAGCTAAAGACTAGTTTAATATCATTTATCTTAAAAGGTATTCACCCCCACGATACTGGAATGTTTTTAAATTCTATGGGAATAGCAGTACGTGTTGGTCATCATTGTGCTCAGCCATTAATGAATTTCTTCAGAATTTCTGGAACTGTTAGAGCTTCTTTTGCTATTTATAATACGATAGAAGATATTGATTGTTTATATGATGGTGTTTGTAGTATTATTAAAAGATATAATGCATGAATATTAATAAGGTTTTATAATGGTAGACCCAATAATTTATTCAGACAAATCTACTATGCAGGATGAGAATTCATTAAATGATGAAATTGTTTATGCTTTGAAGTCAGTCAAAGATCCAGAAATACCTGTAGATATATACGAACTTGGGTTAATTTACGATGTAAAAGTTAATAATAGTCATATTGATGTTAAGATGACTCTGACAGCTCCAGGTTGTCCTGTGGCTGGAACTCTCCCGAGGATGGTAGAATTAGCTTTATTGACAGTAGATGGAATTAGTACAGCTAAAGTAGAAATTGTATGGGAACCCCCTTGGAATTCTTCTATGATGTCAGAAGAAGCAAGGTTAGATTTGGGAATGGAGTAGTTAGTTGGATAGCTCACTAGATATTTTAAAGATCACGAAAAAAGCATTGGAGAGGTTTAATTCTATTTTAAATTCCCAAGGAAATGTCTCAAAAGGTTTTAGGATAGGTGTAAAACAAATGGGTTGCTCTGATATGAGTTACACTATGGATTTTTTAGAAGAAGTAAAATCTGACGATATAATTATTAAACAAAGTCAACCTATAATTGTGTTAGATAAAAATGCAAAACCATATATTGAGGGTACCGAATTAGATTGGCTTGAGCAAAAATTAGAGAGTAAATTTGTTTTTAATAATCCAAATGTTGTAGGGCAGTGTGGGTGTGGTGAATCCTTTAGGATTAAAGAAAAAGATTAATTCGTTCTTTAACTATATTATATAACTTTAAACGCAATGAGTATTTTTTTACTTAAAAGATTTTTTACGTTTATAGTAACCCTGCTTGGTGCTTCATTACTAACTTTTCTTTCCCTAGAAATCTTGCCTGGAGATCCAGCAAGGGTTATTTTAGGAATTGATGCTCCACAAAGTGCTGTAGATGCTTTAAGACTGCAATTGGGTTTAGATAGACCAATGGTTGATAGGTATTTCGACTGGTTAGCTCACTTACTTACAGGAAGATTTGGTGTAAGTTATACTTATAATGTGCCCGTGATGGATTTAATTAAACACCGCATTGGTATTACATTTCCGTTAGCTATACTTTCAATGCTATTATCTGTGTTAGTAGCTTTAATATTAGGCATATATGCTGCATCTAGGCATAATAAAATTGGTGATGTATCAGTTATGGGTCTTAGTCAATTAGGAATTTCCATTCCAAATTTTTGGCTAGCACTTTTACTAATTTTATTTTTTGCAGTCAATTTAGGATGGTTTTCATCTGGAGGTTTCGTAGGCTGGGATAAAGGTTTTATTAAATCAATTCAGTCATTAATTCTTCCAGCAATATCTCTGGCTACAGTCCAAGGAGCTATACTTGCAAGGTTTACCAGATCAGCAGTATTAGAAACAATGAGAGAAGACTATGTTAGAACAGCAAGAGCAAAGGGATTAACGCGTCGTGGAACTCTTTGGAAACATGTGCTTAGAAACGCAATGATTCCTGTTATAACAATAATGGGACTACAATTTGCTAACCTTTTAGCAGGAACAATAATTGTTGAAGAAGTATTTGCTATTCCAGGCCTTGGAAGATTAATTCTTCAAGCCATTAGCAATCGAGATATAACTGTTGTAAGAGATGTTGTAATTTTACTTGCTGCATTAGTTGTGTTTATTAATTTTGTTGTTGATGTCTTATATGCAGTAATTGATCCAAGGCTAAAACCTCAAGATGTTTAATAAAAAAAATATAGAATTTTTAAAAAGAGCTATCAAACATAGGTCTTTTATAGTAGGAGGGTCAATGACTTTGTTACTTATTTTTTGTGCGTTTATCTCTTTATTTTGGACTCCTTGGGACCCAATTAAACAAAACCTTCTAATTAGGCATAGTCCACCAAGTTGGGAGCATCTTCTGGGTACAGATCAGTTTGGAAGAGATATTTTTTCCGTAATAATGGCTGGATCACAAAATTCAATTTCAGTTGGTTTAGTCTCTGTATCAATAGGTATTATTTTTGGTGTTTCAATTGGTTTATTAGCTTCTACAAAAAGAGGTTGGGTTGAAGAACTAATTATGAGACTTTGTGATTTTATGTATGCTTTTCCGGCAATTTTGCTTGCTATTATGTTAGTAGCAACAATTGGTCAAGGTTCAATTAATGCAATGGTTGCTATAGGAATTTTTTCTATTCCTGTTTTTGCCAGATTAACTAGAGGTGCGGCAAACGCAATTTGGGCAAGAGAATATATTCTTGCTTCAAGATCTGCTGGTAAAGGTTTATTTAGAATAACAATTGAACATGTTCTACCAAATATTCTGTCTGTTATTATTGTTCAAGCTACCATCCAATTTGCTTTAGCAATTCTAGCTGAGGCTGCACTTAGCTTTCTTGGGCTAGGAGCCCAGCCCCCTACCCCTTCTTGGGGAAGGATGCTAAGTGAGGCAAGATCAATGATTTATTTAAATCCATGGCTAGCAGTATACCCAGGTATTGCAATAGCTATTTCAGTTCTTGGTTTGAATCTTTTAGGTGATGGTCTTCGAGATTTAGTAGATCCAAGATTAGCAAGAAAAAGGTAGTTTAATGTTAGATATAAAAAATTTAAATATAAATCTAAATACAGTTTATGGAGATGCCACAGCTGTAAGGAATCTATCATTTAAATTAGAGAAAGGAAAAACTCTTGGTATTGTTGGTGAATCTGGTTGTGGTAAGTCATTAACTGCACTAGCAGTAATGGGTTTATTGCCTGAAAATAGTTGGTCAACCGGTGAAATAATTTTTAACAATAAAAATTTATTAAGTTTAAATGAGGATAAATTATGCAAAATTAGAGGTAATAGTATCGGAATGATTTTTCAAGAACCTATGACATCACTCAACCCTCTTCATACTATTGGAAAACAAATTGCTGAGCCAATGATTTTGCATGGTAAAGTTACTAGATCAATGATTAAAAAAGAGGTATTAAATTTATTAGATATGGTAGGCATACCAGATCCTTTAAAAAGAATTTCAAGTTTTCCTCATGAGTTGTCTGGGGGCCAAAGACAAAGGGTAATGATAGCAATGGCATTATCATGTAAGCCAGAAATTTTGATAGCCGATGAGCCAACAACAGCATTAGATGTGACAATCCAAAAACAAATATTAGACTTAATCAAAGATTTAATTGATGAATTTGGTATGTCAATGATTTTAATTAGTCACGATTTAGGCGTAATAGCTAATAATGTTCAGGAAATTATAGTAATGTATGGAGGTGTTTGTGTTGAGAAAGGTTATACAAAAAAACTAATTAACAATATTTCACATCCATATTCTCAAGGTTTGTTTTCAGCTATTCCAACACTCGAAATGCAAGAAGATAGCGAACAGAGGTTGAAAACTATACCAGGATCGGTTCCTGAAATAACTGAGATACCAAAGGGTTGCACATTTCAAGGGAGATGTGAGTATGTTAGTGATATATGTGTAAAAAACTCACCAAATTCAGTAAAAATTTCTGAAGATCATGAAGCTTATTGCTTCAATTTAGATAAATTAAATTAGATTTAGGAATTCTTAATGACAAATAATGAAACTATAGTTGAAGCTAAGAGTTTATCAAAATTTTATAGACTTCCAAAAGAAAGTCTATTTAAAAAACCAGAAGTAATTAAAGCGGTAAATGATGTAAATTTTAAAATAATAAAGGGAAAAAGTTTTGGTGTAGTAGGTGAGTCAGGAAGTGGTAAGTCAACCTTGGCAAGGTGTATTATGGGTCTAGAGAGGCCTACTGCTGGTGAAGTAAAAATTAATAGTGTAGATATTTTTTCTTTAAGTGCAAATGAATTAAGAAATATGCGAAAACAATTTCAAATGGTTTTTCAGGACCCATTTGGATCTTTAAATCCTAGAAAAAAAATTTTAAGTATTATAGCAGAACCCCTTGATGTTCTTGAGAAAGTAAAAAAAAATGATAGAAGATCTAGAGTAATTGATACACTTAAATCAGTAGGGCTAAAGGAGACAGATATTGAAAAATTCCCTCATGAATTTTCTGGTGGACAACGGCAGAGAATAGCTATTGCTAGAGCTCTAATTACAAAACCTAAAATTATTGTGGCTGATGAGCCTGTATCAGCATTAGATGTTTCAGTTCAAGCGCAAGTTTTAAATTTATTACAAGATCTTCAAGATAGTTTTGGTGTTACATATATTTTAATTAGTCATGACCTAGCTGTTGTAAAATTTGTTTGTGACGATGTCATCGTAATGAATGAAGGAAAAATTGTAGAGTCTGGATCTGCTAAAGAAATTTTTACTAATCCAAAACATGAGTATACTAAAACACTTTTAGAGGCAGTCCCTAGATTTTAAATTTGAATAATTTTTTTAGTTTCATAAAATAGAATATTAAATAAATCTCTTTGAGTATGACTTCCTCCGACAAGGTGCCAATATTTTCTACTTTTATTAAAGTAAATATATGCATTTTGAAAATTATTCTCTGCAAAGTTTATCATTGCCTTGCACAAATATACTCCAGATTTCTTCCAAATTTTTTTATCATATTCATTTTTTGAGTAACTTAAACTATCTAATTCATCTAAGAATTTTTTCTTTAAGTCATTATCTCCAATTGTTCCGATAACAAAAGCATAGTGTGTTGCAATGAATGGATCAGAAAGATAAAGATTTCTTTTTATGATTTCACGAGAGACTTTTTCCCATTCTTTTTTAATATTTTCATTTTTTAATTTTAGTCTAATTAATAAAGATATTGCACCTGCTTGATCTTGTGAATAAGTATTATCAGCATTAGGAGAATTCCATAAGTGATTATTAAAGATTTGAAATACTTTATCAATTTTATTAATTCTTAAGTAAAATAGTGCAATATGCCACCAATTATGCGTATAAATAAATGAGTTACAGTTTTTCCAATGATAACTAAAATCCTCTAAAGTGGTAATGCCAGCTTCTGGTTTATTTTCTACTTCAAATATGTGAGCAAGAGTATGATGAGCCCATGGGTCGCTTGGATAAATTTCTATAGCTTTTAGAGCTACTTCTTTTGCTTTATGTATCTGGTTAGATTCTTCTAACGCAAATGAAAGCATACTTAAAGCATACGGATTCTTTTTATTATTATTTACTATTAAGTTTGCAATATCTAACATTTTGCAGTTATCACCAATACTAAAATAAAAAATTTGACCTATTTTTGCAAAAAATAAATCATTTGTATTTTGATAAATTAATTTATCCAAGTAGTTTAAAGCTTTAAAAATTTTTTTATTTAAAAGTTTACTTAAAAAATTATAGTAATTTATATCTCTTTCAGTTGACACACCTGTCTCAATAAGATTTTTAGATTTACTTATATATTTATTTGCTTTTTTAAATCCTTCTAGATTATCCATAAAAATACTTATTAGTGTAGAATGCAGTTGAAATATAAGAAATTCACTATATTTCTCTGATAATTCAAATATTTTATTTGAATTTTTATTATAGTTTAAAAAGTTAGTTTCAAAACTATTTAATGCTTCGAGTATCTCTATATTACTTGTATTAACTTGATTATTAAACTGATCATTTATCATAAATCTATAACTCATCAAGTGGATATATTGGACGGTTAATATTTTTAAAATTTAATACATTATTGTCAGATGTAGTTACTCCTTCCCCATCCAAGGTAAGAGTATATTTTGGTATTTTATCAAATCCTGCTCTATAATGTATTCTTGATTTTAATAAAATAAATTTATGAAACTGAGGCTGAATACCTACAGATGTAAAGACTCCAATGTCCCACGGCTCATGATGATTAGATACAATTACTATTTGAACTTTTCCTGTATCAAGAACTGCAGTATGTCCCATATTTACTTTAATACCCGTATACATAGGCCCATTAACAACCCATTTCCCATCAGTTAGAGTTTTAACTTTTCCTTTTATTTTGAGTGGTTTACCATTTAAATTTATTGATGGCATATCAGTTTTACCACCTAAATTTAATTCAATATGAGAACCAATCCCCTTTTCTTGCATTTGTTTTACTGCGATAGGATCCCAAACAGCTGCTACAATTACATCATCTAATTCTTGTTTAATTATCTCTTCAATGACTACCATTACATCCTGATTTGCTCCTGACCCACAATTATCTGCATGATCTAAAAGTATAACTGGTCCCTCATCTATATTTTTTGCTTTTCTTACAGTCTCTTCCAATGGTTTATGTGTATATATAAAATCTTTTCTTAATTCCCAGGCTTTACTTGAAATTCTATTACAAATTTTTTCTGCACTTTTTATATCATTATCAGTTACTACAACACATGAAGATCCTGCATCAGGAATATCAGCCATGGGAAAGCCACCAAAAATTGTTGATGCAAGAACATTATTTTGTTTCTCAGAATTTAAAACAATTTTGATAAGTTCACTCATAGGCTTATCAGATGTTCCCTGTTTAAGAGTTTGTGATAAGATATTCGTTTTTTTCCATCGCATAACAGGATTACACTTACCTCTAATAAAATTACTAACTATTTTGCCAACTTTTTCTGCAACCTCATACATATCAGTATGTGGGTATGTTTTATAGCCAATTAATGCTGTTGAATTATCTATCATTTTTTGTGTTAAATTACAGTGTAAGTCACATGTAACAGCTATAGGTATATCTGGTTTTATACTTCTTATCCTATATAGAAGTTCTCCCTCTCCATCAAACAAATGTTCTGTAACCATTGCACCATGTAAATCTAAAAGAATACAGTCAACATTTTTTACGGCATCTGTTATCAAATTTGACATATATTCAAATGTCTCATTGGTTACTTTACCAGAAGGCATGGCTTCAGCAGCTAATGGTGTAACTATTTCGCTACCTAAATTATTAGCAATTTTCATGTAAGCAGCTATTGGCATTCTTGTATCTTTAAAAATTTTAGGTATCTCGTCTCCTAAGTGTGCTCCCCACTCCTTAAATCTATTCCAGTCTGTAATTATAGGAGAAAAAGTATTGGTCTCATGCTTCATCATTGCAATTAAAGTTTTCATATTTCCTCACAAAAAGACCCCCACCATTTAGATGGGGGTCAATAGTCATTACATTTCTTTAATTTTTAGTTAGACCAGTTCATTGCTGAAACTTCGTTAATAAAAGCTGGCCAACTTGCCCAAAATCCATTAAGACCTCTCTGAGCTACACCAACCTTTGCCATTTGAAAGAGAAAACCATTAGCTGCGTCCTCTGCTATCTTTCTTTGAGCAGCTTTCAAAAGTCTAGTCTGGTCAGAAGCACTGGTAGACTCTTCAAACTCAGAGTAAATTTTGTCAAAAGCTGCACTCTCATATTGCCAATAGTAAGGTTTTCTTGAGTAATTACCGATATCCATTGGTTCAACATGGGATACTATTGTTAAATCATATTGTTTCTTTTTATATACTTGATCTAACCAAACAGGCCATTCAACGTTTTCAATTTTTGCTGTAATGCCGACTTCGCTTAACATGGCTGCAATAACTTCACCACCGCGTCTTGCATAGCTAGGTGGAGGAAGTTTCAGAGATAATTCAATATTCTCTGCACCTGCCTCTTTAAGAAGTTTTCTAGCTTTATTTTGGTCAAACGGGTACATTCCGGTTAGGTCTACATATGCTGCATTATGAGGTGCAAAATGAGATCCTATTGGTGTACCATGTCCCTCCATAGCTGCATTAATTAATGCTTTTCTATTAATTGCGTGTTGAATAGCTCTTCTTACCCTAACATCAGATAAATATTTGGCCTTATTATTGAACGCTAGGATTGTTTCACCTTCAGTTGTACCTGCAACAGCATTAAATTTTGAATCTTTTTCAAACTTAGAAAACATTTCTGGAGCTGAAAGGTTTGGCATATAGTCTAATTCACCAGTCATTAACGCATTAACCTGCGCGTTTGCATCATTAATAAATCTAAATTTTGCATTTTTAATCTTAATTTTTGATGCATTTCGGTGTCCATCAAAAAGTGTCATTTCAACTGAGTCACCCTTGGTCCACTTAACAAATTTATATGGGCCAGTTCCTATAGGGTTGGTTCCATTATTTTCTGCTGACTTAGCATCAACTATAGCCCCTGTAGATTGAGCTAATTTAAACAAGAATAATGCACTTCTTTTCTTTAATTTAATAACTACCGTATGTTTATCTGGAGTTTGTATTGAATCTATAGCCCTATACATTTTCTTATTTTTATTTTTACTTTCTTCACCAGCAGCTCTATCAAAACTAAACTTAACATCATCTGAGGTAAAATCAGAGCCATCATGGAATTTAACCCCTTTAAGAAGTTTGAATGTATAAGTCAGTCCGTCGTTTGATACTTTCCAACTTGAGGCAAGCATAGGACCTACAACACCTTTTTCACTAATTCGTGTTAGCCCTTCAAAAATATTATACCAAGTTACTTGGCTAATAGCCGCAGCTGCTCCAGCTGTTGGGTCAAGCCCTGGTGCTGGTTCTAGACGCATTCCTATAGTAACTGAATCTTTGGCAAAAGAATTAGTTACAAAAGAGAATAGTGCAATTTGTATTACGGCAAATGCAAGAATAATCTTTCTCATAATTTCCCCCTAAATTAATGGAGGTAGATTATATTTTCTTTCCTCCAATATTTGAAATTTTTAATAATTAGATATTATAATATACCCAATACAAATAAATAAATATTAAAAAGAGAAGAATCAATGGAAAAAGGACAAAACCTTATATCAGGCACCTGGGTAAACTCTAAGTCTGAGGATATTATTCAACTAATTAATCCATCCGATGGGGGTAATTTTGCCTCAATTCCGCGTTCAGGTGCAATAGATATCGATTTAGCTGCAAAATCAGCAAGGAGGGCATTTGATAAACATTGGTCAAAAACCCCAGCTTTTGAGAGAGGTAAATATCTTCAGAAGATAAGCAATAAAATATATGAGTCAATTGATGAACTTGCTATAATTGAGTCAAAAGATACAGGTAAACCTTTAAAGCAGAGCAGGGTTGATGCCCAAGTTGCCGCAAGGTATTTTGAATTTTATGCTGGAGCTGCGGATAAAATTCATGGAGAAGTGATTCCTTCACAACAGGGTATCAATTCATTTACTAAAAGAGAACCGCATGGGGTCACAGGTCATATAATTCCATGGAATTATCCTTTGCAAATGGGTTCAAGAACATTTGCTGCATCATTAGCTGCAGGTAATTGTGTAGTAATAAAACCAGCGGAAGAAGCTTGTCTTTCTGTTTTAAAAATTGCTAATTTTGCCATAGAACTCGGTTTACCACCTGATGTTATAAACATTGTTACAGGTTATGGTGATGAAACAGGAGCCTATTTATGTAAGCACAGAGATATAGATCATGTATGTTTTACTGGTTCTCCGGAAGTAGGTTCTTTAGTTCAACAAAATGTTGCACTTTCAAATAAGAGTTGCACAATGGAATTAGGAGGTAAATCACCCCATATTGTTTTTTCTGATTGCGATTTAGAGAATGCTATGCCAGTGATTCTAAATTCAATTATTCAAAATTCTGGTCAAACATGTTCTGCTGGAAGTAGATTGATTATTGATAAAGATATAAAAGAAAAGTTCTTAAATTTGTTTACAGAAAAATTTTCAAACCTTTTAGTTGGGAGTTCAGATATGGATTTAGATATGGGCCCCCTTATTAGTGAAACACAAAAAAATCGTGTGTTGAGTTTTTATGATAAGGCAAAAAAAGATAGTATCCCTATTCTAGCCTCAGGATCTATTTCAGAACAAGTTTCAAAAAATGGCTTTTATGTAAATCCATTATTACTCGGTCCTGTACCAGTTAATAGTACACTAGCTACAGATGAAATTTTTGGTCCTTATCTTTGTGTTATTCCTTTTTCAAATGAAGATGAAGCTGTATCAATAGCAAATGGAACTGATTATGGTTTAACTGCAGGAATATGGACTAAAGATGGATCCCGACAAATGAGAGTTGCAAACTCTTTAAAATGTGGTCAGGTTTTTATTAATTGTTATGGAGCCGGTGGGGGTGTAGAAATTCCTTTCGGTGGTATGAAAAAATCAGGTTTTGGAAGAGAAAAAGGTATGGAAGGCTTGAGAGAGTTAACAGTATGTAAGACAATAGTTCAGAAATTTAATTAAAATAGGTTGGTTATAAATGAAATTAAAAAATAAAGTATCAATTATTACAGGGGCAGCGTCTGGATTTGGTAAAGGTATAGCTGAATTATTTGCAAAAGAGGGGTCTAAAGTAATTATAGCTGACATAAATGAAATTTCTGGGCGTAAAGTTGCAGACCAAATAAATAATTTGGGTGGAATAGCAGAGTATATAAAAACCGATGTATCTAAAAAAGAGTCAATGAAAAATTTAATTGATTGTACCAGTGATATATTTGGATGTCTTGATATTTTAGTCAGTAATGCTGGTTGGTCATATACTAATAAACCTTCTACAGAAGTTACTGAAAAGGAATTAGACAAACTTTATAATATAAATGTAAAGTCTCTTTTTTTTGGAACAGTCTTTGCAGTTGATTTGATGAAAAAGAATAGTAAAGGTGGCGTGCTAATTAATATAGCGTCAACAGCAGCTGTTAGGCCCAGACCAAATTTAACTTGGTATAATGCAACCAAAGGAGCAGCTGTGACTATTACGAAATCTCTAGCTATTGAGTTGGCGGGTGATGGGATAAGGGTATGTGCAATTAACCCTGTAATAGGAGAAACTGGGATGCTTGAAACATTTATGGGGATGCCTGATACACCAAAAAATAGAGAAAAATTTATGCAAACTATACCCCTAGGGAGGTTTAGTAAGCCAAGTGATATTGCTAATGCTGCTTTGTTTTTAGCTAATGATGATTCAAATTTTATAACTGGTGTATGTTTAGAAGTTGATGGTGGAAGGTGCGTCTAAAACTATTTTTCAAATTTATCAAACTCTAATTTAGCTTTAGTAAAATATTTTTTAAATTTATTAATATCCTTAACTTCGGAATTTACATAACTCTTACTTTTTTCAATATAACAAATATGAGAAGTTAATCCATTTCCTTTACTCCAATGATGTAATGAGAATGCTGATGGTTCATTGTTGATATGTAAAAATTTATTTCCCTTTATATCTAATTCAATTTGGTGTGCAGTGCTTGGAGCTATATGTCCAAATGTTCCAGCCCATTTTTTTTGTATTGATCTGTGAACATGCCCTGCAAGAATAGCTTCGATATTTGTATAACTTTCAATTATTTGTTTTAATTTTTTTCTACCTTTTAATCCAATAGCATCCATCCACCAAATCCCACTATCAAATGGTGGATGATGAAGGAAAATAATAATTGGCTTATCTTTATTTTGAAATAATATTTCTTTTAGCCATTTTATTCTTTCTTCACATACTTCACCCTCAGGTTTTCCTTCTACTAGAGTGTCTATAAAAATTAAGAATACTGGTAAATTATTTTTAGTATAGCAAAAAAATTTATTATTATATAAATATTTTTGATTAGAAAATATCTTAATCAGGTTTTCTCTTTTATCGTGGTTACCTGGTATCATAAGAACTTTAGGAATAGATTTAGAAATAATTTTTTGGAGAACCTTATATTCGCTTATATATCCATTATCTGTTAGGTCTCCCGTAGCAACTACTAAATCAATTTTGGGTTCAAAACTATTTATCTTATTAATGGTCTTTTCAAGCTGTATATTATTTAAATTATTTTGACTTTCATTATTAACAATATGCATATCTGATATTTGAGCGATAAAAAATTCATTTTTCATAATTAGATCTTTTTGTATAAAATAAATTATTTTGGTTAGTGCAAGGAATAATGATATAACCTTTAAAGTGTATATATTATATTATTCTAGAGGAAAAAGATATTTAATTTATATTATTATTGAGAACAAAATATTTTTACTTTAAGATATGATTGTTATTTAATTAAAGGTGGAACTTATGAAACTTTATGAAGCAAATATATCAAATACTTCTCTAAAATATTTTAAAATAGGGAAGGGTAAGCCTTTAGTATATATTCCTTCTTTTGAAGGTTTTTTGCATACACATAGTATAAAAGAACTTTCTAAATCTTTTGAAATATTTATTCCTCTAATTCCAGGTATATTTAATACGCCAAAAATTGATGGCTATGATTCAATTGAGGATCTCTCAGATTTATTTATAGAGTTTATAGAGCAAATAGAATATGAAAAAGTTGATTTAATTGGTTATTCACTAGGTGGGTATTTAGCTTCATGGATTGCAGTAAAAAAATCAGATATTATTGATCAATTAGTTTTGATATCACCTTTAGGTTTTAATTTGAATGATAAAAGAATAGAATTAGATAAACAAAGTTTTGAAAAATTAGTATATAAATACTCAGACGGTTTTGAAGCTTTAAAAAATAACGAAAATATTGTTACACAAAGTCATCTAGATCTTTATAAGTACCAAAAATTAGATGAAAAACTCTTAGAACAATTATCTTCTCTAAAAAATCTCACTTTAATTCTTATTGGTAATGATGACCCGATTGTTCCATCAATTTCTGGACAAATGATTAAAGAGAAAATAGAACATTCCTATTTTATTTATGTCTATGACTCTGGCCATGGTATAGAAATTGATCAACCAGATAGAGTTGCAAACTTATTGTCTGATTTTTTAATGAGGGGTCAAGCATTTATAGTGAACTGGGGCGGAAGAGATGAGACTGAAGCACCAACCAGAGAAATGGCAAATTAAATTATTAGGTATAAGTAAAAAAGTTGACTGATAGCGAATATCCAAATCTCTTTTCAAATTTTGAGTTAGCTGGAAATACTCTTAAAAATAGAATAATTCACTCAGCTATGTCGACAAGATTTGCAAAGAATGGTGATGTGACTGAAGAGCTAATAAATTATCATAGAAGTCGAGCACAAGGTGGTGCGGCAATACTAATTGCAGAGCCTTTAGCCATGAGAAGAGATCAAGCCTCTAACACTAGAGTTAGAGTATTTGATCAAAATAATTTAGATAAATTAAAAGTGTGGTCAGAATCAATTAGAAAACATGACTCGTATTTGCTAACTCAAATTCAAGAGCCAGGTCGAGGTCATCATAAGTCTGGTAGAAAAATTAAAGCGATTGGTCCCTCCTCACTTCCTGACGATTTAAGTTGGACAGTCCCAGAGGCTTTGGAAAAAGATGCAATTTATCAAATGATTGATGATTTTATTTTATCTTCAAAGAAATTAATGTCTGCTGGTTTTAGTGGTGTAGAAATTTCAGCAGGTCATGGGCATATTTTTCATCAATTTTTATCACCCTGGTCAAATCATAGAAATGATGATTTTGGAGGAAACATTGAAAATAGAGTCAAAATTTTGATAGATCTTATTTCAGGTATAAGATCAGCCTGTTCTAAAAATTTTATTATTGGTCTTAGATTGCCTGGGGATGATTTTGTTGAGGGTGGCATTGATGAAACTGAGTCCTCTCTTATAACTGACTTAATTTCTTTAAAAACAAAAGTTGATTTTTTTTGTTGGGTTCAAGGTGGGCATCATAGATCTCTAGAAATGCATTTACCAGATATGCATTTTCCAAGGGGTACTTATCTACCATTAATAAAAAGATTAAAAAATAGTACAAATGGGGTTCCTGTTGCAGCAGTTGGAAGGATATTAGAGCCAGTTCAAGCAGAAACTTTAATTTCAGATGGTATTGCTGAGTTAGTAATGTTAGGTCGCACATTAGTAACTGATGCTGCATGGGGCTTAAAATCATTACAAAACCGGGATAACGATATTAGGAAATGTGTTTCGTGTAATAATTGTTGGGGTGTCATTAATCAAGATCAACCTTTGCAATGTGATAATAATCCGAGGGTTGGTTTTGAGAATGAAATCGATTGGCTTCCTGAAAAGTCAATAAAAAAGAAGAAAGTTGTTATCGTTGGAGGAGGTATATCAGGGTTAGAGGCAGCTTGGGTTTCTGCTGCCAAAGGCCATGATGTAACTCTATTTTCTTCCTCTGACGAATTAGGAGGTAAATGTAAATTAAATGCAACTATTCCAGGTTGTGAGACATTAAGTTCAATTTATGATTACCAAAAAGTAATGATCTCAAAATTTAATGTTGATATAAGATTGAATTGGTTTGCTACCTCAAAAGATGTTCTAGATTTAAAACCAGAAGAAATTATTATTGCCACAGGTGGTAAAATGTTGTGGCCTTCATCATTGCCTGAACAATACAAAAATGATGGAATTATTCTAGATTTAAGAGATGTAACTTCAAACTTTCTTTCAGTAAAATCAAGAGTTGGAGGAAATCTGGTTATTTATGATGCTGATGGAATGGATGGTACATATTCTGCAGCAGAATACCTTAATTCTTTTTTTGATAAAGTTTTTATTATTACTGAAAGGGAATTAATTGGAAGAGATGAACCTGTTGTTAGAACACAGAGTATTTTAAGAAGGGTATATAATGCAGGTATTGAAATAATTTCTTTATCTATTCCATCAAAAAAATCAAACTTTGAGAATGGTTTATTTGTATATAAAAATGTAATTACAAATAAAGAAGATATAATTGAAGATGTTAGTTTATTTACTTATTCAACTCAAAGAGAGCCGGATCAGTTATTATATAAAAAATTAAAAAACCATATCAAAAATATTTATCTAATTGGGGATGCTTGTATCCCAAGGTCAACTATGATAAGTGTTCAGCAGGGTCATTATTTAGCTAATACATTATAAAAGAGTTGTTAATGGGAAGATTAATTGATGGTAAGTGGTATTCGGGAGATGTTAATACCAGTGGAACCAAGGGTGATTATAAAAGAGTACCCAGAACATTTTTAAATTTTATTGATAAAGAGGGTATGTTTTCTCCTGAATTAAATAGGTATCATTTATATGTAAGTTATGCCTGTCCATGGGCGCATAGAACTTTAATTATGAGAAAGCTGAAAAGCTTAGAAGATTTTATTTCTGTGAGTGTAGTAAGCCCAGAGATGATGGAAGAAGGTTGGAAATTTGATGATAAAATTAGTGGATCAACTGTTGATCATTTATACAATTGTAAAAATTTATCTGAAATTTATCAGAAAGCAGATAATAATATATCAACTACAGTTACTGTACCCATTTTATGGGATAAGAAAAACGAAACAATTGTAAATAACGAATCTTCTCAAATAATTAGAATATTTAATTCTGCTTTTAATCATTTAACAAATAATAATATTGATTTTTATCCTAAAGATTTAAGATCTGAAATTGATAAAATTAATGAGGAAATCTATCATAATATAAATAATGGTGTTTATAAAACTGGTTTTGCTAAAAATCAGGAATCATATAATGTTGCAGTAAAAAATTTGTTCGAATCACTTGATAAGGTGGAAAGAGTTCTTGAGGGAAGGGATTTTTTAATAGGAAATAATATGACTGAAGCAGATATAAGGCTTTTACCAACTTTAATTCGATTTGATTCTGTTTATTTTATTCACTTTAAATGTAGTATAAGAAGAATTAGTGAATACAAAAATATATCAAGGTATTTAAATAAAAACCTCAGAATAGAAGCAATCAAAAATACAACTAATGAATTTCATATAAAGAGACATTATTATTTCTCTCACAGGATGTTAAATCCTTATGGAATTATTCCGCAAACATCCTATTCATCCTAACTTTATAAAACATTATATATTGTATCAATTATTTTCTTCCCTCTTGGTCCAAGTTCCATTTTATCATGCATGAGATTAGGAGTGTATCCAAAGGCGATATTTGCTTCTAGGTCAGAAAATCCAAATGAACCTCCTGCTCCCCAGTGACCAAAAGATTTTGGGTTTGGACCCATAGGAAAAACTGGACAATTTATTTCGTATCCTAAAGCAAGTTTTATTGGAGAACCAATAATTGGATCATTTCCCTTGCTTTCACATTGAAACTTTATAGCAGTATCTCTAGTTTTTTTACTAATAACTTTGTAGCCGTTATATTGACCATCATTCCTCAACATCTCAAATAAATTTGCTATTGACCTAGCATTACCATGCCCTTGACCAGAACCAACTTCTCCTCCTCGCCAGTTTGAAGAGTTGAAATCTTCATTTTTATCAAAACCTTGCATAGATTTAGCAAAAATTGAGTTTTTATCTTTCATTGGTTCTTCAAGAAATTCTTCACCTGCAGCTTTTCGATACACATTTGCTACTCTTTGTAGTTCATGAGGGAGTAAAGAAAAATTAAAATCAATATTAAGTAAATCAGAAAAATTTTTGCGATTAAATTCTGATAGTCTTAGTCCACTTACCTTTTGTATCAGTCCACCTACTAAATATCCATATGTCATGTTTAAATAGACAGGTTTTTTACAAGGTTCCCAATTAGGTTTTGTATTTTCAATTGCTTCTATCATCAAATCCCAATTGTATAAGTCGCCATAACTTAATTCTTTATCTACATAGGTAATAGCGCAAGTGTGATCAAATAGATTTCTAACAAGTATTTCATTTTTACCAAATTTACCAAAATTTTTCCAATAAGCAGCAACAGGTTTATCTAAGTCTATTTGCTTTCTATCTAATAAAATATGACCCAATGTGGATACCAATGCTTTTGATACTGAAAAGGTTGATACTATGGTATCATGTTGCCAAGGAATTTTATTTTCTTTATTTGCCCATCCCCCCCAAATATCAATTACTTTCTTGCCATCTAAATATAAAGTAATAGCACAACCTTCTTCGTCATTATTAATAAGCAGATCATCAACAACCTCTTTTATAACCCTAAACTTATAATCTACATAACCAGAACAAATAGGTTTTTCCATAAGATTTTTCTTTAAAATAAGTATTGAAATATTATAGTATTATATTTATAATTCTCATTTTACCTAATTAAATTTAATTTAATAGCAATTATGAAAATTTCAGACAAAGATATTAGTAATTTTAATAAAAATGGCTTCCTTTTTTTTCCTGAACTTTTTTCAAAAAATGAGGTAAGCAAACTTAAATCAGCAGTTAACAGGGTAATAAAAATTCCTGGTGAAAATATTACACCTGAATTTAACAGTGACAAAGTACGTATGATTCATGGAGCTCATGATTATGATACGACTTTTTCTATATTATGTAAACATCCTAGGATAATTGAACCAGCTGAACAATTATTAGATGATAAAATTTATATCCATCAGTCTAGGCTTAATTTTAATTATGGTTTTGGCACAGGAGGTTTTTACTGGCATCAAGATTATGCGACTTGGAAAGAAATTGATGGTTTACCTGAAGCTAGAGCTTTAATGATAGCAATTTTTATAGATGAAGTTACTCCAGTAAACGGTCCTCTAATGTTTATCCCTGGTTCTCATTTATTTGGCGTTCTTGATGATTTTGAACCTATAAAAGACTCTACAGGAAATGTATTAATGAGATTGAGCTCACGAAAGCTATCAGAATTAACTGAAGAAAATGGTATTGAAATTGGGACAGGTCCAGCAGGTTCTGTATTAATAATGCATTGTAACTTAGTTCATGGTTCTACTGAAAATATATCTGCACAAAGTAGAACTCTATTTTATGCTAATGTAAATGCAATAAAAAATAAGCAAACAACATTTGCAAGAGAAAAATTCCATGCTGGTCGGAATTTTGATCCTATTAATTGTACTGAGGATTATTCTCTAGATATGATTTAAGTTAACTTTTTTTTTCCAACTAATATGTAATGCGCGTTAAGATTATCATTTATTTCTTTGAAATCTTTATTTACCAATTCATCGGCATAATCATTAAAAGTAGATGATTTTGGCCAACCTGATTTATGAGCTAGATCTGCTAGATCAATCGAACGCATTTTTGAAATAAATGGTTCAGCATTAAAATGAGTATCCCAATCGGGTATAATTCGGTCTACAGGTTTTAAATCTCTGAATGGCTTTCCTTCATTATGAATCATCATTCCATCATTTTTCAATATTCGATAACATTCTTTAAATATATTTTGAAGAGCTTTTAGAGAGGTTTCATGTAACGTCGCATGTGAAACCACTAAATCAAAAAAATTATTTTTAAAATTTGTTTTTTCTGCATTTTGTTGACTAAAGTGAACTTCAATTGCAAAAGATTCAGCTCTGCTGTGAGCATAGCGAAGCATTGGAGCTGATAAATCAATTCCATAAACTTTTGCATCAGGAAAAGCTTTTGCCCAAGCCAAAGTTGATTGCCCAATTGCACAACCTATTTCTAGGATTCTTTTTGGTTTATAAAATTTGTTTTTTATTTTTACCCAATTAGATACAACTTCACCAAGGGATTCCATTTTGGGCCCAAATAATCCATTAACATTCAAATAAGTAGTTCTTTCATATTCTGCACCAGCGAATATATCATCTTTACATAATTCAGCAAAATAACCTCCTGGTTTAAGGTGGATATCTACATTAATATATCTTGGTATTTCCATATTATTATTAAGTTTAATTGAACCTAATTTATTTTTTTTTGTAATTAGAGATTGTGATCTATTAATTAAATCAGGAAGTTGTTTTTCAACTGTAGGTCCTACAGCCTCACAAGTCCATTCGCGCCCAATTCTCCTAAGGCTACTCCAAATTTTACCTGAAGAGTTATCTAATAATGCTTTTCTTTGGTTGCTCACATCAATCAAATTTACTGAATTTTTTGATACTTTACCATTTGGAAATAAATTTTTAAACTTATTCACATATTCTGTATTTATTTTCCAAATGAATTCCTGAACAAATAGCTCACGAGAAAAATCATCATGATTTGGTATAGCCATCATTAAGTTAGTTGTCTGTTTACCAAGCTTATTTTTTTTCATAACAAATCTTTCTATATATAAAATATAAAATATATATAATAATACAGAAAATTTATATTAAACTAAAAGGTATGAGTATGATAGATTTTTATTGTGTTCCAACCTCAAATGGCCAAAAGATTGCTATACTTTTGTGCGAATTAGGCCTTGAGTTCAACTTAATAAAAGTAAATAGGTTAGCTGGAGAACCTCCAAGTGATGATTATTTAAAAATAAATCCTATTGGAAAATACCCTTCAATAATTGATATTGATAGTAAAAATAAAAAGACTACTGTATTTGAAACTCAGGCAATAGCTCAATATCTAATTGAAAAAACACAATTATTATTACCTAAGAAAATTGAAGAACGAGTTAATTCACATATTTGGGCTAATGCAGTTAGCTCAGGTCTTACACCATTATTAGGGAGTCAGTACTATGTTCAATTTAGATCAAAAACTAATCTTAATGAAATTAATGATTGGTTTTTATTAGAAATAAAAAGATATCTTCAAGCCTTTGACAAACGGTTAGAGACAAACAATTTTTTGGCAGGCGATAATATAAGTTATTGTGATGTAATGGCTTTCCCAATACTATTTGGCTCTGTAAAAAGATTACCTGATGATTTTAATAATTATAATAATATTTCAAGATGGCTTAATTCATTAATTGGTCGCCCTTCGTTTAGGAGAGGCATAGAAATTGCTAAATTTTGACAAGCCTTTTACCTATATTTTCTCCTTTTAGCATTCCAATAAAAGCTTTTGGAGTATTTTCAATTCCATTAATTATATCTTCGTGATATTTAACCTTACCATCATTTATCCAGTTTGATAAAGTTTCTATTCCAGAATCATATTCGTTAGTATAATCGTGAACTACAAACATTGGTTTTTCATATGGCCATGACCAAAACTTCTTATTATCAGGAACAGTATTATACTCTGATATTATTCCAACTAATCTATATCTATATCCAGGATTATGAAGCCTTGCTATTGAATCCATTATTTCTCCTCCTACATTATCATAATGTACATCAACACCATTGGGACAAACTTTTTTTATTTCATTAAATATATTAATATTATTTTTTTTATAATTTATTCCAACATCAAAACCTAATTCCTTTGTGATATATTCAACCTTTTTATCACTACCACATATTCCTACAACATAACTTCCATATTGTTTTGCGATTTGGCCAGCGAGTGAACCTCCTGCTCCAGCTGCAGCAGATATAACAACTGTATCATTTTTTTTTGGTTTTAGTTCTCTAGTCATACAAAAAAAAGCGGTTAATCCAGCTCTCCCTAAGATACTTGCATAAGCAGATATAGGTACATCAATTGATGATTTACATACAACTACACCAGCTGGATTATGTCTTTTATTTATCCATCCATTAGAAACTGGGTGAGATTGCCATCCAAGCATTCCCTCTACAATACTTCCTTCAGGGTATTTATCATTTTTTGATTGAATTACTTTACCAAGGTTTCCACCAGCCATTACTTTTCCTATGTCTGTAATTGGTCCTTCATCTCTTGAAGCAGCGTTAGACTCATCAGATGGATTCATTAACATTCTAAGGAATGGGTCAACTGATAGATATAATGTTTCGACTAAAAACTCATTATCTGTAAGTTCATTAACCTCAGATTCTTCAATTTTGAAATTTTCCTCAGTTGGCATTCCTGATGGATATGAAGACAATATAATTTTTTTATTTTTCATTTTTAACCCTTAAATATTGGCAAGTATTCAATTTTATTTAAAATATTATAGTTGTATATCATAAAAAGATGAATATATAATATGATGTTAATTTTACAAATCAATGTTAGGCTATAAAATGAATACTTTAAATGATGAAAATAATCCCTCTGAATTATTATTTGATACTAACTCAGAAATTTCTATAAAAGTAAAAGAAATTATTGATGAAAAAATTCAACCAATAGTAGGAAGAGATGGAGGGGAAGTTATTTTTCATGGATTAAAAGATAAACAAGTGGTAATTGAGTTCAAAGGTTCATCGTTTTCGTTAATGTCCGGTATTCAAAATATGATTACACATTTTATTCCTGAAATTGAAGGTATATTGAATTATTTAGATGCTATTCCCAAGCCAGGTCTAGATACTCCAAATGGAATAGAGGTCCAAAAGCTTTTAGATAATGAAATTAACCCAAGTGTAGCTATGCACGGTGGACATATATCACTCATAGATGTCACTGATGATACCGTTTTTATTCGTCTTGAGGGTGGTTGCCAAGGCTGTGGTATGGCCGATGTAACACTCAAAGAGGGAATAGAAGTCACAATAAAAAATGCTATTCCAGCAATAAAAAATGTTCTTGATACCACTGATCATGCTGAGGGGAAAAATCCTTATTTTCAGGGTTAATCACTTACTGACAATATTTACTAGTTTTTTAATTGTTAATCCTTGAAAAATTATTGAAAATATTACAACACCGTATGTCATTGCTAATATTGGATCTCTTTCAGGTATATCAGGGATAGATAAAGCAAGAGCAACAGAAATTGCACCTTTCATTCCCCCCCAGGTTAATAATGGAATTGCACCTTTTGAAAAGTCTTTTTTAAGTTTTAGTAACGTTATGGGAATACTCACTGAAATAAACCTAGACAAAAGAACTATTGGAATAGCTAACAATCCAGCAACTATATTTATAGATGTTAATTCAATTGCTAAAATTTCTAAACCGATCAAAAGAAATAAACCTGCATTGAGGATTTCATCAATGACTAACCAAAATATATTTACATGTTTCCTGGTTACATCACTCATTCCAAGCTTTGTTCCATAATTTCCAATAATTATTCCAGCAATAACTACAGCAAGTGGCCCAGAAACGTGAATTTTAAGTGCTATCCAATAGGTTATCATTACTAAAGATAAAGTTATCATTATCTCTAGAGCAAAGTCATCAGTTGTTTTTATAGCAAGGTAAGCAATATACCCAGAAGCAAGTCCAAGAATTATCCCCCCAATGGCTTCAATAATAAAAAATTCAGATATACTTAAAAAGTTAATTTCATTATTGCTAATTCCTAAACTAGCTAAGGCATAAGTAAGTATGACACTAAATATAACTATTCCGACACCATCGTTAAATAAACTTTCTCCTGCTATTTTAATTTTTAGAGATTCAGGTACACTTTTAATTGATTTTAATAAACCTAAAACAGCAACGGGATCGGTAGGAGAAATTAAAGCCCCAAAAAGTAGTGCAAAAGGAAATGATAAATTTAAACCAATTAATTTTACAACATAGTAAATAATTAGCCCTGTTAAAAAAGTAGAAATTAAAACTCCGATAGTAGCTAAAGATAATATTGCATATTTTCTTTGTAAAAGTTGCTGGAGGTCAACATGTAATGCTCCAGCGAATAGTAAAAAGCATAATGCTCCTTTCATAACTAAATCATGAAAATCAATTTTTAAAAATGCAGATCTAGCTGATTTAGCGATATTAAGATCAGGAAAGATTATATCTACCAAAATAATAAAAATAGAGCATGTTAGAGCAACTACAACTAAACCTATACTCGAAGGTAATTTAAGAATTTTGTAGTTAATTAATCCAAAGATAGATGCAAAAGTGACTATAACTGATGCAAGGAAAAAAAGGCCATTTTCATACATTTATAAATACAATAATTTTCAATTTGATAAAAACAATATTATAATAATTATTATCCAAATAAATATAATTTGAAAAG
The DNA here is from genome assembly GCA_002722055.1 of Rhodospirillaceae bacterium. Taxonomy (GTDB): domain Bacteria; phylum Pseudomonadota; class Alphaproteobacteria; order SHVP01; family SHVP01. Next base: position 114,240 of record PBKD01000015.1, read on the forward strand.
GATTATTTATGAAATTTTTGCATACAATGGTTAGAATTACAGATATTGATAAATCAATTGATTTCTATTGTAATAAATTAGGTCTTAAAGAAGTCAGAAGAATTGAAAATAGCGAAGGAAGGTTTACGCTAATTTTTTTATCTATACCGGGAGATGAAAGAGGCACCCAAATAGAACTCACTTACAATTGGGATAAACAAGAATATGAATTAGGAAGAAATTTTGGTCATTTAGCTTTTAGTGTAGAAAATATTTATAGTTTTTGTCAAAAACTATTAGATGATGGTGTAACTATTAATAGACCACCAAGAGATGGAAGGATGGCTTTTATTCAATCACCTGATAAGATTTCGATAGAACTTTTGCAAAAAGGTAAAAATTTATCTCCTAAAGAGCCCTGGCTTTCAATGCCAAACGTTGGATCATGGTAAACTATTTTAATTTGCTAATTTGCCTTAAAAGCATATCAAAAAAACCATCTTTATTTACATCATATATCCAAAAACAATTTTTTGATTTATTAGTTACCTCCCAAAAGTCAACAGAGGTGCAACCTAAAGTTAATTCAGATTTTGTTTCAACAGAAACATTTACTTGTTTTCCAATAAATAATTCACTATCTAGCAAATATGCAATTGTACAAGGGTCGTGCAATGGTCCTCCATCTGATCCATATTTTTTTTCATCAAAGCGATTATAAAATTTCAGCATAGAAGCAACTAACTTTCCAGATTTATTCCCTAGTTTTTCAATTCTATTAGTAATTTCAGTATTAGTAATCACTTTGTGAGTTACATCTAAAGGCATTATAACTATTGGTTTTCCTGCATTGAGAACAATTTCAGCAGCGTGTGGATCAACATAAATATTAAATTCAGCAGAGGGTGTAGTATTGCCACCTTCTTTCATTGCGCCACCCATTATGACTATTTCAGAAATTTTATTTAAAATTTTTGGATTTTTTTTAATTGCTTGAGCTATATTAGTTAGAGGTCCGGTAGGGACTAATGTGATTGAGTCATCCTCTGATAGACTGAGAGTTTCAATAATAAAATCTACGGCATGTTGTTCTTCTAATGGTATTTTTGGATTAAAAATTGGAGCACCATCTATACCTTCAATTCCATGGACATATTCCGCCGTTATTAATTTTTTCTTAATTGGTCTATCGCAACCTGCATAAATTTTGATATTTTCTATACCAGCTAATTCAGTGATAATTCTGGCATTTCTCTGGGTTTTTTCTAAAGGCACATTCCCTGCTACCGTTGTTATACCCAAAATATTTAATTTTTCAGGAGCTGAAAATGCTAATAATAGCATTATGGCATCATCTTGACCTGGGTCACAATCAATAATTATATTTTTTCTTTTCATTAATTCTTTTCCAAAATAGATTGATTTCTTTTTGCATAGGCATAGCTTGAGTTGTACCAATTTTTGTGACTGACATTGCAGCTACTGCATTTGCATATTTACAAGCATCTAGTGTATTCATACCAAAATTAATTCCTGATGCTAATGCACCATTAAATGCATCTCCAGCTCCAGTAGTATCAATTGTAACACCATAATTTTCAGCTTTTATATATGATATTTTGTCTTTAAAGAAATGTATTATACCTTTTTCACCATTTGTAATTATTACTTCTTTAACTCCATAATTTAATAATACTTTACCAGCTTTTTTAATATCTTCTGCATTATTTATTTTGATATTTGATAATTCAGATGCTTCAATGATATTTGGAGTGATAATATCGCACAAATGAAGAATTCTAATAGCCTCCATGTTAGCTGGAGCCGGGTTTAGAATTGTTATAATTTTTTTAATTTTAGCTATTTGCAAACAATATTTAATTAAATCAATAGGTAATTCTAATTGTGTGAGAAAAATATTTGAATTTTCAATAGTTTTTTTAATTTTATCTATATTTTTTTTTGATATACTTGAAGATGCACCTGGGTATACAATTATTGAGTTCTCTCCTTTACTATTTACAAAAATACCTGCTGAACCAGTTGGCAATGTATCTGAAATAAAAATAGAGTCTTTATTAATTTTTTCTTTTTCTAATAGATTTAATGCTTCCTTTCCAAAAGAGTCGTTACCAATTTTTGATATTAAAGTTACTTTTGATCCGGTACGTTTAGCTGCAATAGCTTGATTGGTTCCTTTTCCACCTAGTCCAGAATTAAAATTATTTCCAATTACTGTCTGTCCTGCTTTAGGAATAGATTTAGAAAAAAAAGTCAAATCTTTAACAAAAATCCCAAGAATAGTAATATATTTTTCTGCCATTTTTTATATTGGTATATTTAATTTTTATGATATTCTAAGTTAATTATTATATAATTGAAACTTTTACTTTTATTTTAGGAAAATCTTATGACAACTTCAATTGAAGTGCCAAAAAAAAATAAAAGAAAAAAAAATGAAATTTGGGGAAGCGACATAATTGCTAGTTGTATTAGAGATACAGGAATTCCCTATATTACCCTAAATCCTGGAGCAAGTTTTAGAGGTTTGCATGATAGCATTGTAAATTATTTAGGTAATGTTTCTCCAAAAATAATTCTATGTTTACACGAGGAACATGCTGTATCAATAGCTCATGGTTATGCAAAAGTAGCTGAAAGGCCTATTGGTACTATTTTACATAGTAATGTTGGACTGATGCATGGTTCTATGGCTATTTTTAACGCATTCTGTGATAGAGTGCCTATTCTTATTTTTGGAGCTACAGGTCCAGTAGATGCAAAAAAAAGAAGACCGTGGATAGATTGGGTGCATACTTCACAAGATCAAGCTTCAATTATAAGAAATTTTATAAAATGGGATAACCAACCTGGATCTACCGAAGCATGCATAGAGGCCATTTATAGGTCGGCAAATATTGCACAAACTTCACCTAAAGGCCCGGTTTACGTTTGTTTTGATGTAAGTATTCAAGAAGAAAAAGTAAATAAGAAAATAATAAAACCTAAATACAATAGATTTGAACAATTGGGGGGCCAATCTCCATCTGAAGATGATATAAATAATGCAAGAAAAATATTATTAGAAGCAAAAAATCCTTGTATATTTTTTGGGAGAGTAACAAGAGGTAAAAAGGATTGGTTAAATAGAATTTTATTATCAGAGTATTTAGATGCAACAGTATTTACTGATAGAAAAACCAGTGCATCTTTCCCGACGAACCATCCACTTCACTTATTTCAACCTTTACAGTTTTTATCTAGCAACGAAATTAAAGCAATTCAAAAAAGTGATGTAATTTTAAGCCTTGATTGGGTTGATCTCGCAGGGACTTTGAGTCAGGTATGGAATAAAAATATTAAGCCCAAAATTATTAATGTTTCTTTAGATAATTTTATCCATAATGGTTGGAGTATGGATCATCAAGGTTTTGCCCCTTCTGATTTACGAATTTATTCAACACCTGATAGTTTTATTTCAGCCTTTCTAAAGAAAATAAAAAAGAAAAAAATATATTATAATAAAAATTTTTCATTAGATTCAAAAAATAAAAATATATTTAAAAAAGGTTTAACCCTAAATGATATTGCTTTTAATTTAAGAAAATTTACAAACCCTAAAAAAGTGTCTTTTTTAAGATTACCAGGTGGGTGGCCTTTTTCAGAATGGCCTTTAACTGATCCTCTTAGTTTCTTTGGTTATGATGGTGGAGGGGGAATTGGTTCTGGTCCAGGAATGTCAGTTGGTTCTGCTTTAGCATTAAGAGATCTTTATCCAGATCGTATGCCAATCTCTATTATTGGAGATGGTGATTACTTGATGGGTGTAAATGCTTTATGGTCTGCTGCGCACTATAGAATTCCAATTTTAATTATTGTAGCAAATAATCAGTCATATTTTAATGATGAAATGCACCAAGATAGAGTTGCTATTGAGAGAGGTAGAAATAGAGAAAACAAGTGGATAGGTCAAAAAATTATTGATCCTGAGGTAAATTTATCTCAAATAGCTATATCACAAGGTCTAAAAGGGATAGGTCCAATTAAAAATTCTATAGATTTAAAAAATGGTGTTATGGAAAGTATAAAATTATTGAAAGAGGGTTATTCGATAGTTCTTGATGTAATAATTGAGCCAAGAAAACCACTAGTATTTAATAATAAAAAATAGTATTTAATTCAATGTCACTAGAAGATAAAAATATTCTTATTACTGGTGCAACTTCAGGTATTGGTAAACATTCAGCTTTTTTTCTTGCAGAAAAAAAAGCTAATATAATTTTAATTGGAAGAAATATAAAAAAATTAAAACAAATTACAGATAGAATAAACTCTTTAAACCCCAATAATAAAGGGAAATTTTTTTATGCAGATTTATCTTTGCAATCAGATATTGCTAAAGTTTTTAACGATATTAATTCTAATTATAAAACAATAGATATATTAATAAATAATGCAGGAGCAATATTTTCTAAAAGACAGATGACTTCAGAGGGGATAGAAAAGACATTTGCTCTAAATCATATGGGTTATTTTTCTTTAACAAAACTTATCTTAGGAATTATCGATAAAAATAAAGATTCTCGAATTATTAATGTAGCTAGTGCGGCACATAAGAGTGGAAAAATTGATTTTAATGACTTATTTATAAAAAAAAAATACGGAGTAGGTTGGAGATCTTATGCTCAATCAAAATTATGTAATGTCTTATTTACCTATCAATTATCTAGGTTGTTATCTTCAACTAAAGTTACTGTTAATTGTCTTCACCCTGGTTTAGTTAATACTAATTTTGGAAATAATAATTCATTTTTATTCAGCAGCTCATTTAAGTTAGTTAAATTTCTCTATGGTATTAATGAGAAGAAGGGTTCAGAAACAATTAATTATTTGGCCTCTGATAATCAAAAAGTATTTCAGACAGGAGGATATTTTGTAAAAAATAAAAAAACTATTTCTTCTAAAATTTCACAAAGCATTGATTTTCAACAAAAGTTATGGGATATATCAGAAGAAATTTTTTATAAATTATGTAAGCCATAAAAATGCAAAAAAATAATCACCAACTTTTGAGTATTGCGCCAATGATGGGTAAAACTGATACCCACTTTAGATTTTTGTCAAGAATTCTTAGTAAAAAAGTATTTTTGTACACAGAAATGATTACTACTGGAGCTATATTATACGGAAGGAAAGATCATTTTTTAAAATTTAACTACGTTGAAAAGCCATTATCTCTACAATTAGGCGGAAACGATCCTGAAGCTTTAAAGGAGTGTGTGCGTATTGCATCTGAATATAATTTTGATGAGGTTAATTTAAATATAGGTTGTCCCTCAGAAAGGGTTAAGAAAGGCAATTTTGGTGCATGTTTGATGGAAAGTCCAAGAATTGTAGGGGAATGTGTAAAAAAAATGAGTGAAATAAACATTCCGATTACCGTTAAATGTAGAATTGGAACAGATCATCTTAATTCATTTTATAACTTAAAAAATTTTATTAATATCGTAGGTCAGACTAGCGGTTGTAAAACTTTTATTATTCATGCAAGAATAGCAGATCTAAGTGGTCTTTCTCCAAAACAAAATAGAGAAATTCCTCCTTTACAATACGATTATGTATATAAAATTAAAGAAGAGTTTCCTGACTTAAATATCATAATTAATGGTGGGATAAAAAATATATCAGCTATAAAAAATCACCTTAGTTATGTTGATGGAGTTATGTTAGGTAGGGAAGCTTATAAAAATCCGTGGATAATATCTAGTTTTGATGAGATATTTTATAATAAAAATGGGATTGATCAATCTAGACATAATGTTATTACTCAATACCTAGAGTATTGTCTTAGAAGGTATGAAGAAGGTATACCACTTTATCAAACTATGCGGCATTTGATGGGATTATTTCAAGGGATGAGGAATGGAAAAAAAATAAGAAGGTATATTAGTGAAAATTTATCAAAACCTGGTTTTCATAAAATTATGAAAAAAAATATACTAAGTTCTGTTATTTAATTTACTAAACCAGATAAATATTTTCTTACATCAATTAAATTTACAACGTCAGAATATTTTTGTTCAAGATCAAATAAGCTAGAATTATGAGGACCAATAGCTCTATCACCCACACAATCAGAGACAACAATTGGTATATAGTTATACGCACATGCATCAACAGTTGTAGCTCTAACACAACCACTAGTTGTACATCCGCTGATAATAAGAGTATCTATATTATTAAAAATAAGCCACTTAATTAGTCCAGTTGAATGAAATGCAGAAGCATCAGTTTTATCTATAATTTGTTCTCCTTCAATAGGTCGTAATTCAGGAACAATTTGACTAAGTGGATTAGATAAAGTTAATGTTTTAAGTTTCGGAGCTTTCTTTGCAAAAATTCCTGCATCAGATTGATTTTCACTATATATTATTCTTGTAAAAGCTATAGGAATTTTATTATTACGGCACAAACTCAATAAATCTTTTGTTTTTTTTATTGCAGAAGGAATATTTCCACCTCCAAAAATACTTGGATCATTAAATCCATTAACAAAATCAATTATTATTAAAGCCGGTTTTTTACCAAAACCTAGACTTTTTCCAAGACCTTGTTTCCTATATATTTCTAAATCAGTATTCATTTTTTTCTTTCATGAAAAGTTATTTATTTTATAATATCATAATATATTATAAAAAAAGGTAAAATACTATATGGTAGATTTGGATAGAACTAGTGATGAGATATCAAGAGAAAGTTTCGTTTTATCTCTAAAGAAACAAATTAATATAAGTTATGGTCCAAAGCTAAAAAATTTATATGAAAAAAAAGTATACCCAAAGTTTAAAAAATTAAACAAAAGATCTCCAAGTAATAGATCAGAAATTCGTAAAGAGATGAGTTCTCAAAGTGAGTTCCAAATATGGGGATCATTATGGTCTTCTAGTCAAGAATTAATGTGGGAAGTAATAGGTGACGAAATATATAGACAAATTCCAGAACTGAATATTCGTGCTAAAATAAAGAAACCAAAAGGTTCATTGAAAATCAAAAAAAATTTTAAACTGCCTAGTTATGTTACCGCGGTAGATATTCATGGAATGCCAGGTGGTTATATGTTAAATCATAACAAAGAGGATATTTCAGCAGGGGTTTACTGTGAGGGTGCTCATAGAATTTACAGTAAAGGGCAAGGTGTTGCAATGGGTGGATTTAAAGTTATGGATATCCTTATTGAAAACCTAAAACAAAAATATAAAGATTTGGAACCTCAAAAGATACTTGATATAGGATGTAATATCGGAAGGACTTCTATAGCTGTAAAAAATATTTTTCCTAAAGCCAAGGTATATGGAATTGATGTTAGTTCAGGTGTTATCAGATATGCTCATGCACGAGCTGAAAATTTAGGCTATAGCATTAATTTTTCTGTTCAAAATGGAGAAAGAACTGATTTTAGAAAGAATTTTTTTGATCTAATAATTTCTGGTACATTATTACATGAGACATCATTTAGAGCTATTTATAATATATTTAGAGAATGTTATAGGGTTTTAAAACCTCAAGGGATAATGAGTCATTTAGAAGTGGGTGTAAGAACTAAAGACATGCAGGATGATTTATATGGTCAGTGGTACAAGGATTGGAGTACCCACTATAATTCAGAACCTTTTTGGGGAAAATTCCATGATATGGATATGCTTAAACCAATGATAAATGGGGGATTCTTCAAAAACGATGTTTGGGAAGAGTATATAAATACACCTTCTGGTAGTAAGTGGTGGGCATGTGGTGCTCAAAAAAAATAATTTTTTAATCCCAGAAGTTATAAATAAAGAATCATTTAAACCTTTTGGTGATTTAATTGAAAAACCACTTGATAGTAGTAGATCTGATTTTGTTGTCAATCTTCAAAAATCAGATAAAGTTAAAAATCAAAGTGTTAGTGTTATTAGATTAGAATTTTCAAGAGAACCAATATCTATAGGTATACTGGAGAGGCATCTTCATACTTCTCAAACTTTTTTCCCTCTGGATGTGCGAAAATATTTAATTGTTGTAGCCCCAGATAAATTAAACCAACCTGATGAGGATAGAATTAAAGCATTTATTGTACCTGGAACAATAGGTATAAACTATTACTTAGGTACTTGGCATAGTCCTCTACAAGTGCTAGATAAGAGTGGTACATTTGCAATATTAATGTATTTATTTAATTCTGATCTTGATCAGCAATGGTCAAAAATAGAAAAAGTATTAATAAAAATTAATTAGATTTTAGTCAATAAATTATTTTTTTTTGAATCTGTTAAAAACTATGGAAAACTTCGGTTATATTGTTGTAATTTAGAAAAATGGTTGAGTTACTTAAAGTAGAAAATTTAACAAAGAAATTTGGACCTTTAACGGCGGTTGATAATATTTCCTTTAAAGTAGATAAGGGTGATGTTCTAGGCTTTCTTGGTCCAAATGGAGCTGGTAAATCAACAACAATGAAAATGATAACAGGTTTTCTCACTCCTAGTTCTGGCACAGCAATAGTATGCGGTAAAGATATACTCGACGAACCTATAAAAGTAAAAAAAAGTATTGGGTATTTGCCAGAAGGAGCTCCTTTATATGGCGATATGACGGCTGGTTCATTCTTAAATTTTGTGGCTGAAATGAGAGGAATAAATAAAAAAGATAGACCTAAGGTGATCGAAAACATAATTGAAAAAATTAATCTGAATGAGGTTGTTTTTAGACCAATAGAGACTCTTTCAAAAGGATTTAAAAGAAGAGTTGGTTTGGCTCAGGCAATGTTACATGATCCAGAACTTTTAATACTGGATGAACCAACTGATGGTCTTGATCCTAATCAAAAATTTGAAGTTCGCCAGCTTTTAAAAGATTTATCAAAAAATAAAGCAATTGTAATTTCAACTCATATATTAGAAGAGGTTGATGCTGTTTGTTCTAGAGCTATGGTAATTGCAAAAGGAAAATTATTAGCAGACTCAACACCTAACGGGTTAAGAAAAGAATTTTCTGATAAGGACAGCCTAGATAGTATTTTCAGAAAAATTGTATTGGAAAGATAGAATGTCTAGTATTTTTTTTATATTCAAGCGTGAGTTAGCTACTTATTTTTTAACACCTGTAGCATATATTTTTCTGGTAATTTTCTTAGCAGCATTAGGTTCATTTACCTTTTTTCTTGGAAATTTTTTTACTCGTGGTCAGGCTGACTTGCAAGTTTTTTTTAGTTTTCACCCATGGGTTTATTTATTTTTAATTCCAGCAATTGGAATGAGATTATGGTCTGAGGAGAGAAAAACTGGAACTATAGAACTATTGATGACCTTACCCGTCACAGCATTTGAAATAGTCATAGCAAAATTTTTAGCAGCATGGTTTTTTTCTTTTATTGCTTTATGTCTTACTTTTCCCATGTGGATATCAGTAAACATTCTTGGTTCACCTGATAACGGGGTCATTTTAGCGAGTTATATTGGCAGTTTCTTAATGGCTGGAGCTCTGATTTCTTTAGTATCTTGTATATCTGCATCTACTAAAAGTCAGGTTATAGCGTTTATACTAAGTGTATCAATAAGTTTTATCTTTTTAATGGCCGGATTAGAAATTATTTTAAGTATTTTTAAAAGTTGGGCTCCTGCACTAATTATCAATATTATATCTTCACTAAGTATTCTATCTAATTTTCAACAAATCACTAAAGGTGTAATTGATTTACGAGAATTAATATTTTTTACATCAATGATACTAGGTTTTTTATTTGTAAATAAGTATCTTGTCGAACTTAAGAAATCGAAATAAAGAAATAATTATGAATAATTCTGACAAAGTTTATATATTAAAAATAATATTAATTATAATTATTTTTTTATCTATTAATGTTCTTTCTGCTCAAATTTTTAAAACTGCACAATTAGATTTAACAAATGATAAAATGTATACAATATCTAATATAACGAAGGAAGTTTTATTAGATATTGAAGAACCTATAAAATTAAAATTTTATAAATCCAAAGCTGTTAATACAATCCCAGGCTTATCTGCTTATGCAAACCGAGTAGAAGAATTTTTACAAAATTATTCTAGGTTGTCGCGAGGTAAAATCTTATTAGATATTTTCCAACCAGAACAGTTTTCAGTAGAGGAGGATCAAGCTGTTGGATTTGGAATACAATCTATCCCAATTAGTGGATCTGGAGAAGTGATATATTTTGGTTTAGCTGGGACAAACTCTACAGATGATGAGGATATAATTCCTATATTTAGACCTGATCGTGAAAGATTTTTGGAATATGACTTAACTAAATTAATCTATAATTTATCAAAACCTGAAAAGATTGTTGTATCTGTAATTTCTAGCCTTCCAATTGCGTCAGATCCTCAGAAAAATTATGAGGCATGGGTAGTATATAAACAAGCAACTCAATTCTTTGATCTTCGTACAATAGGAGGAAATATAAGAGAAATAGATGAAGACATTAATATACTTCTTGTGGTTCAACCAGATGATCTAAGCGAAACAACAAAATATGCTATCGATCAATTTATATTACGTGGTGGAAAAATGTTAGCCTTTATTGACCCACATGTAGAAACAAAAAAGAGAAATAACAGACAAAAAGAAAATGTTTCTGAAAAAAGACATGGGTTATATGATTTATTTCAGCCTTGGGGAATAGATGTAGATTTTAATAGTATCATCGGTGATAAAAATTTAGCACAGAGAGTTACAGCTATTAGTGGAGGTAGAAGAGTTGTTACAAGTTACTTGCCATGGTTATCAATAGATCAAAGAGGTTTGGACAGAGATGATGTGATTACTTCAGAAATAGAAAGGGTAAATGTTGCCTCAGCAGGTTTTATAAGTTTAATTAATGATTCAAATTTAACTATGGAACCTCTGGTATTTTCTAGTAAAGCGACCCAACTTCTAGACTCTGATAAGGTTATAAAAAACCCTAACCCCGTACAAATGCTATCAGACTTTAAAAAAACTTCTTCAAACCTTCCAATAGCAGCTAGAGTATCTGGTAATTTTAAAACATCCTTTCCAAATGGGCCTCCAAACCGAACAGATCAAGTAAATGATACAAAACCTGATCCAATACTTATAAATAAACACTTAAATCAATCAAAAGAGGAAACATCCATAATAATAGTGGCTGATTCAGATATGTTAGCAGATCAAATATGGTTAAGATCAGGTGGTGAACTTGCTATTCCAATAGCTCAAAATAATGATTTATTTATAAACATGTTAGATAATTTATCAGGAAGTATTGGTCTAATGTCACTAAGAGGTAGAGGTTTGTCAAATAGGCCATTTATTCTCGTTCAGAATATTCAGAAAGAATCTGAACTCAAATACAGAACTAAAGAGAGGGAGTTGCTTAAAAATCTAGAAGACACAGAGAAAAAGATTTCTTCTTTAAGAAGAGAAGATAAAGGAAATTTTATGTTATCTCCGTCTCAGAAAAAAATGATTGAGGACTTTAGGTTAGAGATAGTCAAAATCAGATCGCAACTAAGAACAGTTCAACATGATTTGCAAAAAGATATTGATAATATTCATACTCAATTAAAAATAATTAATATTGGTCTTATTCCAGGAATTATTGGTATAGTTGCTATTATCATATTTTTATTTCGTCAAATTAAATATAGAAATCGTATACTTGACTTTGAGAATAAAGTTTATGTAGGAAAAAAATAAAAATGAAAAAAAAATCATTACTTTTTCTTTTATTTATAACAATTATTTTAGTTATTGTAACTATATATACAATATTAGCTAAATCAACTTCCCCGATTGTTGTCTCCGACCGAAATCTTGCCTTCCCCAATTTATTGGAAGAAATTAATGATGTGGGAAAGATAGTTATTAATTATAAGGAAAATCAATATTCAATTATTTATGAAAATCAAAACTGGTTTTTAAAAGAAAAAAATAATTATCTAGTTCCAAGAGAAAAAGTAAGAAATTTTTTACTTGAATTAACTAATTTAATTCTTGTTGAAAGGAAAACTAAGCTGAGGAATAGGTTAAAAAGATTAGACCTAGATAAACCTTCAGATATTTCTGAGTCTAGGCAGATTAATGTTTTTAATAAAAATGGTAAATTGATAGCTTCTGGCTTTATTGGTAAAAGAAAATATTTTCTATATGTTGATGGAAGAAGTGGTACATATATAAGACTAAATAATGAACTTCAGACCTGGTTGGCTGAAGGTGAAATGAATTTTGGTTTTTATCCCAGGGATTGGTTAGATAAAAAGGTGTTTGATTTCAACCCAAAGGATGTAAGTAACATAACTATTTTTCATGCTGATGGAAGCACTACTGAATCTCTAAGAAAAAATAGTGAAAGTAAAATGAGCCTTTTAAACATAGACCCGAATAGGGAGTTCAAAACAGATAACGAAGGAGACAGACTTGCTTATGTCGTCGAAAATTTTGAATTTTTTGATGTTTATCCAAGACAAGAAATAAATTTTTTGACAAAGCCGCATACAAAGAGCTCAGCTATTTATAAATTTTTTGATGGTTTTGCAATTAAATTTGATATTTTTTCTCTAACTGAAGAAAAAAAGAAAAGTGAGTTTGAGGAACCAACAAGATGGGCAAGAATCATAATTAATCCTGATAATTTAATATTAGATAGTAAATATTCTTTAGAAAAAATCAATATATTGAATAAATTTTTAAAGCAGTGGGATTTTAAATTGCAAGATCTTGACGGAATTAGAACAACTAAAAAGATTGAATCAATGTTAAAGCCTCAATCTAATTAATGAATTTATATAATTATGAATTTATCTGACAGTATATCTAATTATAGCAAAGTGAAACCAAATTACCCAGCTATTATTTATGAATCAAATTCAATTTCCTATTTACAATTAGAAAATTTAATTAATCATGCTTCTGCATTAATTAAATCTGAAGGAGTATCCCAAGGTGACTTGGTAGGTATATGTTTGCCTGATAGTATAAACCATATTATTGCTTTTTACGCTTTGATTAGAAGTGGCATTGCCATTTTACCAATGGATATTAGGTGGCCTATTGAGGAGAGGAAAAACATACTAGCAGCATTTTCTCCTAAGCTTTTACTTGTCGATGATAATTTAAATTATAAATTAAAAACAATAATTGTTTCTGAAGACTGGCTAGAAAAATCAATTATTGATATAAATTCAGCTTATCAAAATGAAATTAGAACAAATGCTTCAAGTGACCTAGTCCTATCACTATCAACTGGTACTACAGGTATTCCGAATGGTCCAATGCTAACTCATTCACAAATGGAAGCAAGGTTCATAACTCAAAAGAAATCATTATATTTTGGTGATGAAGATATCTTTTTAGCTGCAACGCCTTTTTATTTTGGTGCAGGACGAAGTTTTTTAATGGGTATGATTCATAACGGATGTACGGTTGTTCTTATGAAAAAACCATATACAGCGGAAGAATTAGTCGATTATATAGTTAAATACTCAATTAATGTTTGTTTACTTGTGCCAACTATTTTGAGAAATCTTTTAAAAGAGAAAAATATAGAAAAAAAATTAAATAATAAACTTAGATTATTACTCTCCACAGGATCTATCCTTCATTCTAATGAGAGAAAAGAAGTTATGGAAAAGATATGCCCTTATCTTTTAAATTACTATGGTTCTACTGAGGGAGGGGGGGTATCTGTTCTATCTTGGGATGATCCTTTGGACAAATCAGACTCCGTTGGAAAAACTGTCCATGGGACTATTTTGGAAGTAGTTGACGATGATGGCAATCCAATTATGGATAATAATATTGGACGAATAAGATATAAAGGCCCTTCAGTAGCAAAAAGTTTTTTTATAAATAGTAATAAAACTTCATCCTACTTTGAAAATGGTTGGTTCTATCCTGGGGATCTTGGATATTTTGACTCTGATGGGTACTTGTACTTATCAGGTAGGTCTAAAGATGTTATTATACGTTCAGGTATAAATATATATCCCGCTGAAATTGAAAATATTATTATATCTCACCCAATGGTCAATGACGTTGCAGTAGTTCCTTGGCCTTCAAGAATAAGAGGAGAGGAAATAGCAGCATTTATCATTGCTAATGATAAAAAATCATTTAAAAAAGATTATATTTTTGACTACTGTTCCGAAAAAATCAGTAAATATAAAATTCCAAGAGATATTTTTTTACTTGAGGAATTTCCAAAAAACTCAGTAGGTAAAATTTTAAAAAATAAATTGACTGAACAATTAAAAACTATTGAAGATTAAACCTTAAATAGTATTAGTATGGAGAAGGACAGTTATTTTTTAATCCTTCTTCTTCCCAAATTTTTACAGCATCAATTAAAGTAGGCCCTCCACATGGTAATAACATATACGATAACGCTTCAGCTAGTTCAGCTTGAGAAGCTCCATTTTCGAAAGTTCTTTGTAAATGTATTCTCATAGGCCCATAAGATCTTCTTGCCGCGTGACAAACTGTTAAAATAATTTCAGCAATTTTTGGTTCAATATCACCTCTAGCATTTTCACATATATCAAGATAACATTTTTTTGAGTAGTCATCCGGGATCCATTCTCCCCAATGTGTAAAACCAAACCATAGTGCCCGATGAGATTCTGCCGCCCCAGCAAGAGCAATTGCATTCGTTAAAATTTCTGAGCTTAATCCAATTTTTTTTGCCCTTTTCATATGTATATGTCCATGTTCTTCGTCAGCTGCTACTTGCAGAGCTGCCCATACAAGTTCTCTATTTTTTAGAGTTAATGTTCTTTCTTCTAGGGTTAAGTTTTCATAAAAACTATCATAACTTTCTAAAAGTTTTGGATCCCATTCTCCAATCATTTTATGGTAAGTAAGAAGGTAACCTCTTTTTTCTAAGACCTTATCTAATATTTTTTTTTTATATGACATTTTTTCCTCTATTTTTTATATTTTAAGAATAATAATACTATATCTTGATTGATATTTAAAAAAATTTACATAAAATATGTTTTAATGTTAACATTTTTTTATTTTTGTGAGTTTTTATGAATAGTCAAAATAAACCTAAAATTCCATTTGAGAGAACTACAAATTTTTTTGCTTGGATAGCTGGAGCTTTAATATTATTTGCTGCCATATTGGTATCTCTTGATATTTTAGCCAGAGAAATATTCTCTGATAATCTTTTTGAAAGTTATGAAATATCTATATATATTTTTGCAATAACAGTAGCTTTCTCTTATGCATATGCATTAACAACTAAAACACATATTAGAATTGATGCTCTATATGTTCACTTGCCAAAATTATATACAGTAATTTTGGATATATTTTCATGCGCTGTTATTTCTATGGTCGCTGTGGGTTTATGTTATTATGGTTGGCTAACTGCGATTGAAAGTCTTTCGTTCCCTACAAATGATATTTGGGGTGCTAGGTCAGTATCCGATCTTTATGTTCCTCTTGTAATACCTCAAGCTTTATGGGCTCTTGGATTAACTTGGTTTGCTTTAACATCACTTCTGTTTCTATTTAAGAGCTTGTTCTTATTTTTAAAGAAAGATTATAAATCAATTACATATCTAATTGGTATTCAAAAGAGAGAAGAAGGTGATGAATTAACCGAAGCTCTAGAGTTAACAAAAAATGAAAAATTATTATAGGGGTATTTAAATAAAATGACAGTAATAGCAGTTATCCTTTTACTTCTCTTAGCAGCCTCAGGAATATATGTTGCCGCAGTCCTAGGTCTAGTTTCAGTAATCCTTGGAGAAGCATTTTCTTTTTTACCACTAATGCCATCATTGGGAACTGTTAGTTGGGGGGCAAGTTCTAATTTTCTGTTGGTTGCTGTTCCTTTATTTATATTAATGGGTGAAATATTGTTACGCACTGGTATTGCTGCAGATATGTTTAACGCTTTAGATAAATGGGTAAATTGGATACCGGGCGGGCTAATGCACACTAATGTAGCATCCACAGCTTTATTTGCTGCAACAACTGGATCTTCAGTTGCCACTGCTGCGACAATAGGTACTGTTGCGGTGCCGAATATTGAAAAGCATGGTTATGGACCCTCTTTGTTTTTAGGTTCACTTGCAGCTGGTGGTACTTTAGGAATACTTATTCCCCCTAGTATTAGTATAATAATATATGCTTTTTTAACCGATAGTTCAGTTAATGATTTATATCTTGCCGCAATGATACCGGGGTTTTCATTAGCTGTGATGTTTTCGGTAGCTATATATATTGCATGTAAAATTAATCCCTCTCTCAGCGGAACACGAGATAAAGCTAGTTGGTCTGAGAGATTTAGAGCTCTACCTCATTTATTGCCTCCTATAATTCTTTTCTTGGTTGTTATTGGTTCCATTTATATTGGAATTGCTACACCTACTGAAGCAGCATCTCTGGGAGTAGTTGCATCTTTAATTTTTGGGTTTTCTAGAAAAAGAATAAACATAGAAGTTCTTAAAAGATCCTTTGAAGGGACTATGAAAACTACTGCTATGGTTCTTTTGATTGTTGTTGTAGCCCATTTTCTTAACTTTGTTTTACAAACTATTGGAGCTACCCAGTTCATTACTGATTTCATGGATAATTTAGGATTAAATCCTTACGTAGCTATTATACTTATAATTGCGTTTTATCTAGTTTTAGGTATGTTTATGGAGGGTTTAACTTTGATAACAGTAACCACACCAATTGTTGTTCCTGTGATTTTAGCCCTTGGATTTGATCAGGTATGGTTTGGTATAGTTTTTGTCATACTTATAGAAGCATCATTGATTACGCCACCTATTGGTATTAATTTATTTGTGGTACAAGCAGTAAGGGGAAAAGGGGAATTTAGAGACGTAGTAATTGGCTCTTTACCCTTCCTAATCATGATGATTGGTATGATTTTCTTACTTCTTTTGTTCCCAGGTATTGCAATGTGGCTACCAAATCTATTAAACTAATGTACGTACAACTCATCAATAATTTTATGAATTTAATTTTTATAAATATAAAGGGGGAAATATGAGTTTATTAAAAAAATTAGCATTAATTAAAATTGCTATTCTTTTTGTTTTAGCAACCTTTAACATTGCTAATGCAAAAGATTTATTAAATGTGATTGGTAATGTTAGTGTTACTACTCAATTTAAAACACTTCAAAAGCCATTTTGGACAGAAAAAGTTCCTGATGCTTCTGGAGGTGATATCAAAGTAAATTTCAAAGGTTGGAATGAGATGGGTCTTAAGGGTCCAGAAGGTTTAAGACTTCTTATGAAAGGTCAAACCCAGGTTGCTTCATTTCAGCTTGGTCACGTATCAGGAGAACATCCAATTAATGACACAACTGACTTAGCAGGTATGTCTCCAACTATTGATGACTTTTGGAAAGTTACACAGTCTTTTAGACCAACATTAGAAAAGTTCTACGAAGATAATTTTGGTGTAAAAATTCTAACTATGCAGTCATTTCAAGCGCAGATTCTTTATTGTAGAGACCCTTTAAAGAGCTTAGCAGATATGAAAGGCAGAAAAGTTAGAAGTTCAGGTGTTTCTCAATCTGATTTCTTATCAGCTATTGGAGCTTCTGCAATACCAATGTCTTTTACTGAAGTTCAACAAGGCCTTCAAAAAGGAGTTATTGATTGTGCTATAACCGGAACTTTAGGGGGTTATTCTGCAAAATGGTGGGAAGGTGCAAATTATCTTTACACTTTACCAATAAATTTTGCTGCTGGAGTAACTGCTGTAAATATAAAAGCATGGAACTCAATGGACCCTAAAAACCGTAAAGTAATTGAAGATCGTATCAAAGCACATGAGAAAGCTATGTGGGATCTTAATAGAAGTGAAGGTGAAATGGGAATTCTTTGTAATACAACTGGCCCTTGTCCTGAAGGAAAGCCTGGTGGTATGAAAAGAGTTGACCCTTCTGACGCTGATATGAAGCTTTTGAAAAAGATTATGCTTGAAACAGTTCTTCCAAGATGGGCTAAAAGATGTGGCTCAGATTGTGCAAAACAGTTCAATAATACTATTGGAAAGGTTACAGGTCTAAGTGCACCTACATCCTAATCAAAAGTTTTAGATAAAAACTAAACCCCCTTTTTGGAAACAAGAGGGGGTTTTTTATAGCTTATTTGCTAACAATTTTTACAACTTCACTAAATTCAAGTTCTTTTGAAGAGTCAGCAGATTCTTCTTGATCTAAAATTATGCTTCTCATTATTCTACTAATATATTGAAGTCTTTGTTGGGTTCTTTGTATTTCTGCTTCAGGAGTTGGTTTAAAATTATCGATACTATTTCTTTTGAATAAACCTTTATCCTCTATCAACCTTTCAATTGTATCCAGTCTATCCTTAGTCACAGATAACTCTTCCATAACTGCCATTAACATTAAATGAAGTTTATCAACTGCTGGATCTTCAAAATATTGAGGGCGTTTACCTTTAGCTTTTCTTGGAATGTTTTTTTCAGAAGTTTCAGTCATTTTTCCGCTACTAATATTGGGAACTTAGTTCTAAAGCTAGGTTGATCTCCATTTTTTATTGCTTTTTGAGCAAGGTATGTTTCAGATTTATTAAGTTGAACTTTATTATGTCCAAAACCTGCTTCTACAGTTTCTGAAACCCAATTCATATCTCTTAATTTCACAAGAAATGTCTCATTATTATTATATGCTTCCCAATCAGTGATGAAAGCGGTAAATGGATCCATTCCGTCAGTATTAGGTACATCCAAGTGAAGCATTATTCCACCAGGTTTTAAAATTCTGTGACATTCTTTTAAAATATTTTTGAAAGCTGAGGTGGAAGTTTCATGGAGCACAATATGAGAACATACCACATCAAAACTGTTATTCTCAAAGTTTGTTTTCTCTGCATTTTGTTGAGAAAAATGAATAGGTTTATCTAGATAGTTTGCTCTAGCATGGGCATATTTTACCATACCAGCTCCACAATCTATACCATGAACCTCAGCTTCAGGAAAAGTTTCAACCCACGGAACGGTAGAGTGACCAACAGAACACCCCATATCTAATATTTTTTTAGGAGATTTATTTGGGTACTTCTCTTTAAAATAATTTGTTAGCGTTCTTCCAAGATCATCATTTAAATTACCAAGACCACCAATAGCATAAATAAACACACTCCGATCATATACTGCACCTGCACTAATATCATTTTCATTTTTCTCCCAGTGGTAACCTCCTGGTTGAAGGTGAATATCGGCAGCAGTATGGTAACTTGGAGTTTTAAAATCTTTAGTTACTTCACAGCTACTTTTTTTTGTCTTTGGTGAAGCAGCAGCTTTTTCGTGGAGATTATCATATTCTCTTTCTACTGAATCAATCACTGAATCCCACATCATTTCTTGACTTGCTCTTTGAGTAGCCGAATAAAGTCTGTAAAATGGATCGTTAGTCATAACCTTTCTTACTTCATGTCTGTTTTCTGGCTCTCTTTTATATTCTTTAATAAAAGCTGGTTTAATTTTTTTCTCATAAATTTTATGATTTAAAGGTGAGATATCCTTAGCAAGTACGAGTCTCAAATTATGAACAAACTGTTGCCTAACATTTTCATCATGGTTGGCTTCAACTAGCATAGGGTGTCTAATTTGCGTATCCATTTTTTTTCCTTATAATTTAAATAAAAAAATATTTATTTATACTTTCTGACCTCCGGCAGCCCACCATACACCATGAGGGTTGTCGGGAATCATTTCATCAAAAATATTTTGTTTTTTAAACCCTCCAGCTATTATAGGCTTTTTTATATCCATATCATGCAATGCACCCCAGAATGGTTCATGATTGAAATGTGTACTCCAATCTCTATACCACTCCATATAAGCCGGGAGTTCTTTATTTCTTAGTGGTACATCCATATGAGCCATTACTCCACCTTTTTTTAATATTCTATGACAGTCTTTCATAATTTTTGGTAGAGCTTTAGAAGATGTTTCATGTATCATTATATTTGAAATAATTAGATCAAAATGATTATCTGGAAATTCTGTCTTTTCAGCATTTTGCTGAGAAAAATGAACTTCAACCCCCATTTTTTCCATTTTAGCATGAGCCATTCTTAACATTCCTGCTCCAAGGTCTATGGCAAAAATTTTTGCTTCTGGAAAAGCTTTAGACCAAAAAAATGTAGATCCACCGGCTGAACAACCTTGTTCTAAAATTTTTTTTGGTTTTAAATTTGGAAAGCGATTTTTTATAAATTTAATTAATGCTAATGAAGGGTGGTTTCCACCCCTAAGTCCCTGACCTTTTCCATATATTGAGCCACTAGTATCATATAAAGCTCCAGACATTATATCTTTATCATTTAATTCAAGGCCGTAACCCCCAGGCATACCATGAATATCAACTGCACTAACATATCTTGGTATTTCTAGTTTACTATTAGTTTTGATTGAGCCTTTCTTTTTACCTCTTATAGTAGTTTTATCGATCAGATCATCATATTGTCTAACTGATTTACTCTCTGAAGTTTCCCACATTAAACCTTGAGCGGTTGACCATAAGGAACCCCATGATTGAAAGGTTGGCTCTTTGACCATTTGTTTTCTTGCCTCATGACGGTTTTTAAAATTTCTACCCTTTTCTTTTCTAAAGCTAGGTTGGGCTTTTTTTTCGTAAACATCTTGTAATTTTGGTCCAAAATTTAGGTTAATATGTCGTTTTAAGCCTAAAACAAACTCATCTCTTGCATTTTCATCGTGATTAACTTGAATAAATGGATGATTAAGTAAAGGCATTTTATTCTCCTGCTGTTTGACTATTGTTTTCATTTTAACATAGTATATAAAATATTTAATAATTTTTTTTTATTATTATATTTCATAATGAATTCAATAGGTAAACATAATGAATAATTCTGACCGTGTAGTAATTGCAGGTGCTGGACCAGTTGGACTAGTGAGTGCAATGTGTCTTGCAAATGAGGGAATACCTGTTTTAGTCCTTGAAATGGGTGATCAACTTCCAATTGATTTGA
Organism: Rhodospirillaceae bacterium; assembly: GCA_002722055.1. Lineage (GTDB taxonomy): Bacteria > Pseudomonadota > Alphaproteobacteria > SHVP01 > SHVP01. The sequence continues at coordinate 135,249 of PBKD01000015.1, forward strand.
GAGCTTCTACATTTCATCCGCCAACACTAGATATGTTAGATAAATTTGGAATAACCTCAAAATTAATTGAAGCTGGTCTTACTGCCCCGACATGGCAATACAGGGATAGAGAGTCAGGAGAGAGAGCCGAATTTGATTTAGGTTTAATCAGTGATAGAACTGCTCACCCTTATAGAGTTCAGTGCGAGCAACATAAAATGACCAGAATGATTTTATCTGAATTAGAATCAAATGATTTAGTTGAGGTTCAATTCTCTACAAAAGTAACTGATGTAGGTCAAGATTCTGATTTTGTTTATTTAACTATTGAGAGAAATGGTGAAAAAAATAAAATTAAAGGAAAATACGTAATAGCTGCTGATGGTGCAAATAGTGCTATAAGGCAAAGTTTAAATTTAGGTTTTGAGGGAGTTACATATCCTGAATGGTTTGTTCAGGCGACTACTCCGTTTGAATTTAGAGACTATATTCCAAACCTTTCATTAATTAATTATGTTTCAGATTCAAATGAGTGGTTCGTATTATTAAGAGTAGTAGGTAATTGGCGTTGTTTATTTCCTTCAAGAGAAGGAGAAAAACAAGAAGATGCAATTTCAGAGGATAGTCTTCAAAAAAGAATAAATGGAATCTTGGAAAGAAATGAAAAGTATCATCTAACTCATAAAACAATTTATAGAATTCACCAAAGGGTTGCTACAACTTATAATGTTGGAAAAATTTTTCTTGCAGGAGATTCAGCGCATTTAAATAACCCCTTAGGTGGGATGGGTATGAATGGTGGTATCCATGATGCAGTAAATTTAACTGAGAAACTAACAAAGGTTTGGAAAAAAACTGCTGATGACTCATTATTTGATTTATATACTAAACAAAGACAACCGGTAGCTGTTGAAAGTGTTCAAGCCCAAGCAGAGAGAAATAGACAATTGTTGAACGAGAGAGATCGTGAGACTAGATTAGCTCGATTTAAAGAAATGCAATCAACTGCTAATAATCAGAGTAAAGCAAGGTCTTTCCTGTTAAAGTCTTCAATGATAGAAAGCTTAGAGAAAGCAGCTAGAATTCAATAAAAAATTACCTTTTTAGATATGACATTATTAGAGCAATACAAAATGAAATTATGCCAATTATCTTGAGTATGTATTCATTATAGTTGTAATCTTGAAACGGAATTAAAAAAACGATACCTGCAATAACAAAAATAATTTTATGAAACAAACCCAAGTTTTTTCTATAGAATCCATTTATTCCAACAGAAGAAGCCCATACACCTATTAAAGTAGAAATACTAGATAATAAAATTTGATATAGTGTTCCTTGAAGTAGTAGAGCAGGGGAAAAAACAAAAATAAATGGTAATATAAATGCTGGCCAACCATATTTACATGCTAATAGAGCGGTTTCCATAGGTTTTGCTTTTGCTAAATTGGCTGCAGTAAATGCTGCAATTGCAACAGGTGGTGTGATCATAGACATTAAACCAAAGTAAAGAACAAACATATCCGCGGCAATTTTTTCTATTCCTAACTCGACAAGTGGAGGTGCGGCTAGAGTTGCAACAATTAAGTATATTGCTGTGGTTGGCATTCCCATACCTAAAACTATACTTACAATAGCTGTTACAATTAATAATAAAAGAACGTTCTGTCCCCCGAGTTGTACCAATACAAAAGTTAAACCAAATGATAACCCCGTAACTTCAACTACTCCAATGATTATTCCAGCCATTGCTCCTATAATTATAATATCTACTCCAGCTCTTCCCGTGTTAATTAGACACTCAAGAACTTTATATAAGTTAAGTTTTTTACCTTTATATGAAAAAATAAATGATAAGATTATCGAAGATGTAATAGCCCATATAGCGGCTGTTTCAGGTCTCTTATTTAGTTCAAATAAAGAAAAAATTAAAATAATAAATGGAATAAAAAAATACCACCCTTCTATAATTACTGATCTGAAAGGTCTAATTTCCTCTTTAGGTATGGGAGGAATTTTTCTTTTTACTGCTTCAATATCTGCTTGAATGAAAATGGCATAATAAAATAGTAATGCTGGAATAAGAGCAGCTAGTATTACCTCATTATATGATAGTTCTAATCTTTCAGCCATTAGGAAAGCGGCAGCACCCATAATTGGAGGCATAATCTGTCCACCAGTAGATGCAACAGCTTCAAATGCTCCAGCACTTGGAGCTTTATATCCCCCTTTTTTCATAAGTGGTATAGTTAGAACTCCAGTAGAAGCAACATTTGATACGGCACTACCTGAAATTGATCCAAACATTGCAGAGGCAACAATAGAAATTTTTGCAGATCCTCCCCTCGATCTTCCAGTAAGTGACATTGCCAAATCCGTAAACCAATCTGACCCTCCAGAATTCAAAAGGACTTGACCAAAAAGAATAAAAAGAAGAACAATTGTTGTTATAATAATTAATGGAAGACCAAATATAGCATTAAGATCTGTTCCAAGGTAGGCGATAAGTTTAAAAAAAGACTGAGATCTCCCATTTAGTTGTCCTGGAACTAAATGAGCAAAAAGTCCATAAAGTAAAAAAAATAAAACAATAATTACTAAACCTAAACCTGCTGTTCTTCTTAGTGCTTCAATAACTAAAGGTACAACAACTAAACCTATCCAAAAAGCCTCTTCTCTTCTTTCAAAAAATTCAGCGGAAACTATTGGATATCTATAGGAAATATATATGCCGATGAAAAACCCTATTAAAGCAAAAAATAAATCGTACCAAGTTATTTTATTTTTATTACTATTTTTTATTGGAGAGGATATAAAAACTATAGCTAAGGAACAACCAAGAACTAACCCGAGAGCTTGCTGTGTAAAAATAGTTATTCCTATATAAAAAAATAATTCACTTGCTAAAGCAACCGCTATTAAAGTGATTATTAGTCCTAGTGAAGGGATAGCTTTAATTTTAAGAAAATTGACCAATTTAAATTCATTAATTTTTAATTAAACAAAAATGGGCAACAAATCTATTGTTGCCCATAAATTAATTGAAAGAATTACATAAATTATTTCATAAGACCTACTTCTCTATAATACTTAATAGAACCTTGATGATAAGTCATCCCACGGTTTTTTGCCATTGTTGCAGAGGAATGTGTTCTCCACAATGGGCTTAGCTTTCTGAGTGCATCCTGGTTTTCGTACATTGCTTTTGTTACTTTGTACACAGTATCAACAGGTACATTTTTATTTGCCCATAACATATAATCGAAACCTAGAAGTTTCATATTTTTATCAACTCCAACTGGTCCCGGAGCAACATCAATTAAAAATGTTTGAGGGGCTTCACGAAATAAAGAAGCCTTTTCACCTGGAGAATCAGAAAACGGAACAAACCTTACACCACCAACTTTTGAGGCAGCATCTTTTACAAAACCTGCACCAACTGATCCGATTACTGCATCAATTTTTCCTTCTTTAAATGCATTGATCCCTTGAATAAGGCCAGTAACTGGAACTCCTTTTACATCTTTTGTTGTAAGCCCGCCATTTGCTAACATCCCCTTAAGTAGATAGGCGAAGAGAGGGGCAGCCGTATATCCTGATGGTAAACGTTTACCTTTAAGGTCTTCAATGGAATTTATATCTGAATCTGCTTTAACAATTAGCCCCACTCGAAAGTACATCATGGTGGCAACCATTCTAAGGTTTGTATTAGGTTTGCCTTGAGATAGACCAACACCATTTACGGCCATGTATGTTTGCATTGCATTAGCTATCCCAAACTCTAATTCTCCAGCATTAACTATAGGGATATATTGTGAGGTACCTCCCATAGGTTGTGGTCTCATTTGCATACCGGCATTAGCAGAAACAATTTTAGATATACCTGCGCTAACCTGCGCAGTTGCGCCACCTTTAGTTGTTCCAATCCCAACTGTTTCAGAAAATGCGTTATTACTAAAAATTATTAAAATAATTGATATAAAAGCAAATTTTAAAAATTTCATATATTCCTCCATTTAAAAATCCCAAAACTCCTGATTTAAAATAATACATTTAATTAAAATTATAAATATTAATCTATATATCAATACTTCATTAATAAAAATAAAAAAAAATTGACTATATCCTTTAATTAAATATTGAATTTTATATAATACTCAAACTATTTAATATAATATAATTTTTTGGAGGAATTTATAATGGTTGACTCTCTGGGTTTTCGAATGAAATTTGGAGTAATTGCTCCATCAACAAACACTTCTGTTCAGCCAGAATTTGATAAAATGGCACCCCACGGTGTTACTAATCACATGGCTCGAATTCATATTCCTGATATGCCTGTGAACAATGACGAGGATTTTGATAAATTGATTGAGGTTATTGCTGAAGCTCAAGATGAGGCTGTTGAAAGACTAAAAACTATGCAAATGGATCATTTAATTATGGGTATGTCTGCTGAAACTTTTTGGGACGGTCTGGATGGAGCGACTAAACTTCAGGCCCACATGGAAAGTGTATCTGGTGTGGGTGTTACAATGGGTTCTGATGCCTGTCAATCAGCTTTGAAAGTTCTTAGCGAACAATATGGAAAAATTAAAAGAATTGCATGCATAACACCTTATATGCCTGTTGGTGATAAGAATGTAAGAAGGTTTTTTACTGACTTAGGGTTTGATGTTAAGACTGTCTTAGGACTTAAATGCAAAAGCCCAGTATTAATTGCTCATACATCCGAAGATGAATTAAAGAGTGCAATAAATGAGGTTAATAATGATGATGTCGATGCAATTGTTCAGGCTGGAACTAATTTAGCAATGGCTAGGGTCGCTGCTGTTGCAGAAGAATGGTTAAACAAACCCGTAATAGCAATTAATACGGCTACTTATTGGCATGCACTAAGAAATAATGGTTTAGAAGATAAAGTACATGGGTTTGGTTCACTTTTATCTATTCATTAATGATTTAAGGTTCTTTAAATGAATGTTCTTTTATTTTTTTTACTGGATCTAAAAAGTATTCTAGAATTGTTCTTTTACCAGTAAGTACATCTACTTCTGCAACCATGCCTGGAATAATAGGTAATTTTTTATTTTTCTTAGAAAAAAAACTATTAGATGTTTTTACAATAATTTGAAAATAACTTTCACCATATTCATCAACTATTGCATCTGCGCTAATATTTTCTAACTCACCTTCCAATGCACCATAAGAACCAAAATCATAGGCTGTTAAACGAACTTTTGCTTTTTGCCCAGGTCTTAAAAACCCTACATCAGACGGTTTTACTTTAGCTTCTATAAGCAAAGAATCTTCTAAAGGTACTATCTCTACTAAATTCATACCAGGTTGTATTACTCCTCCAACTGTATTAATTAAAATTCTTTTTATAGTCCCATATACAGGCGATTTAACTTCAGTTCTTTGTACTCTGTCTGTTACAGTTTTTAAGGACTCCTCAATAACAGCTAATTTTAATCTTATTTGTGAAAGTTCTTTCCTACCTTCGCTTATAAAGATAGCTCTATGTTCATTTATACGTTTTTTAGATTCCTCATACATCGATTTCACTCTTGGAAGAGCTAATATAGATGAATCAAGTGCTTGCTTTAACTCGGCTACTTGTCTTTCAGTTCTAATTAATTCAATTTTTGAAGTAACACCTTTTTCTACCATTGGCTTTAAAATATCTTTTTCCTCATTAGCTAGTGATAAACTATATTTCAAATTTTTTATTTGTCCCTCTAGCTCTTTTATCTCTTGCTCTTTCTGTTTCTCCTGTCTTTCAAGCACTGATAATGAAGTTAGATATTTATTTTTTCTTGCTAAAAAGAAATTTTTCTCAGCGTTTATAGCTTTTTTGTCATTAATTCCAGAAAAGTCAATATTTTCATTTTCTGTAACCTCTGCTTCAAGTCTTCTGAGTTGAGCGGTGAGAGAGTCTCTTCTTGCACTATTTTCTCGAAGAGTAGAAGAAAAATTTGTGTCATCTATCCTTAATAATGTGTCACCTTTATTTACTATGTCACCTTCTTCTATAAATAATTCAGCTAAAATTCCCCCCTCTAAGTTTTGAATAATTTGTAACTGACTTGAAGGTATTACTTTTCCAGTTCCTCGTGTAATTTTGTCTAGTGTAGCAAAACTTGACCAAATTATTCCAATGACTATTAATGCTAAAATTATAAAAATAAAAATAGTTGAATATGTCTCAATTCTTCTATTTCCAAATAAGTTATTCATATCTGTTCTCTGCTGCTGGTACTTTTCCTGAGGAAATTGCTTCAAGCACATCATCTCTTGGACCTTGAGCAACAACATTTCCTTTATCAATAACAATTAAATGATCAACACTTTTTAATAAAGCAGCGCGATGAGTTATTAAAATTAGAGTTCTATCAGGAAAAAACTCTTTAAGTGTTTTTTGAATATGATTTTCAGTCGGGCTATCCATCATACTTGTTGGTTCGTCTAAAAGAAGAATTGGAGGATCTCTTAATAAAGTTCTTGTTAAAATTATTGATTGTCTCTGGCCATTTGATAATGCTTCTCCTCTTTCACCTATTAGCATATCTAAGCCATGTGGATGATTCTCTACAAAATAATTTAATCCTGTAAGTTTCATAGCCCAATTAATTTGTTCATCTGAAATACCTATTAAACCAAAGGTTATATTTTCTCTAATTGTTCCATTAAAAAAATGTGCATCTTGGAGTGCTGCTCCTATGTTTTTTCTCAAATCATGTGGGTTTATTTGTCGTATATCAGTTCCATCTACCAAAATTGAACCAGATGTGGGCTCATATAAACTTAAAATTAATTTTAGAATTGTTGTTTTTCCAGAACCTATTCTTCCAATTAATCCCACACTTGATCCCTTGGGTATTGAAAAAGAAATTTTATTTAAAATATTTTCAGTTTTACCCGGGTAGGAAAATGATACATCTTTAAATTCAATATTCCCCTTTAAGGTTGGTCTATTTAGAAAGTTTTTATCTGATGGAGTTTCAACATCTAGCTGCATAATTTGATTTAGAGATTTATATGCTATAAATGCATTATTAAGTCTAACTAATAGTCCAGCAACTTGACCCAAACTTCCCACAGCTCTTCCATTTAATATAACAACTGCTATCAACGTTCCAGCTGTAAGTTTTCCTTCGCCAATCATAATTACTCCAAGAATTATAATTACTATTCCAGCAACTTGACTTGCTGTGATTGTAGTATTGATTGCTGAAAGTGATAATAACCTACTTTTACTTGCTCTTTTTGTGGTGGAGTTTGAAATCTTATTCCAAAACCCTAACAACCTTCCAGATGCTCCAGAAATTTTTATGGTTTCTAACCCGCTTAGGCTATCTACAAGTAAAGCATGACGTGTTTCTGAATCTTTGCTAGATTTTTTTGAGATTTTCGAAAGAGGTATATGCACTATTAAGCCTACTGTTAGAACTAAGATTGTAATAACCAGAGGAACTAATGCTAAGTTGCCAGCTATTATATAAATAACAATTATATAAAAAACTATAAATGGCATATCCACCATTGCTGTAACAGTTGCTGAGGTAAAGAACTCCCTTACAGCTTCAAACTCCCTCAACCTATTTGCAAATGCTCCAATTTTCGATGGTTTTGAAGCAAGCTGTATATCCATAACGTGTTGAAAGATTTCATTACTCATAGCTACATCTGCTCTTTGACCAGCAACTTCAACAAAATACCCTCTCATTGTTCTGATGATAAAATCAAATATAAAAATTATTATTGCACCAATTGAAAGTGCTGCAAGAGTTTCAAGTGCATTATTAGGAACAACTCTATCGTATACTATTTTTATATATAAGGGCGTGGTTAAAGCAAATAAATTTATTAAGAATGAAGCTACAAGTATATTAATAAAAATTGACCAATTTTTTGTTAATGGTTCCCAAAACCAATGTTTATTTATTTCAGTAACTAATTTATCAACAGTATTAAAGGTAGGTTTTATAAATATAAGTTTTCCTGAGTATATTTTTTTTATGTCGTTGATCGGCAGGTTAACTATTCCATCACCGTTTTGCGGCATAACAGCTTTAATGTTATCCTTACTGTATTCTAATAGAATACAGGCTTTATTATTTTTTAAAATTAAAACAACTGGTAAGTAGTTTTTATCTATATCCTCTATTGAAACTTTAGATTCCTTACACTCTAAACTAGCTCTTTTTGCAGCAATCACAAATTGAGAAGGTGACATTTTTCCATCGTAGCTTGCTAAGCCAGCAACTAAAGCTGTTTCCGATCTTGGTCTTTCGAAATAATTTGATAACCATCTTAAAGATAGTAATAGGGTATCACTACTCGAATTATTTGTATTATCTTGAGTCAATTTATTCTCTAGCTATTCTTTATATAAACCCTTGTGATCGCATTTAATTATCACTGAAGATAATCCAAGAGATTGTAAATTTTTTGATTTCTTAAAGAAACTAAATAATTTCAAAAAATGCTTATTAACCATAAAAATGATTATAAGCCTTATGTGATATTGATCACTTAGTATTATTTTTATTTTAAAGTAATGAATTACAAGTGATAATCATCATATAATGATTTGAAATTATACATAAGTATATATATATATAGAGAAATTTAGGTTTAATTTGAGGAATTTATGGTTGAATCGTTGACGTTTGGGGAGGGTGAGTTGGGTGATGTCCGTTCGGGTACCCCTGCGTCTCCTGCACAAGACTATAATCTTGTTGTTGATGCATCTAACCAAACAAGTTTAACGATTCCTTTTGGTGTCCTTTTGCTGAAAGCCGATTTTGTTCGCGAAGGACCTGACTTACTTTTAGTTGGCCCGAACGGTGAACAAATTTTAGTCCGTGATTATTTTACGATGGATCCGCCGCCTGATCTTTTGACTGAAGGTGGTGCGATGTTGACTGCTGATACGGTAGAGGCATTAGCAGGTCCGGTTGCCCCAGGGTTGTTTGCGCAAGCAGAAGAGGGAGCGGAAGCTGCTCCTATTGGTTCTGTTGAATCTGTAGAAGGTGAAGTGACGGTGACCCGTGCGGATGGAACGGAAGCGCAACTTAACGAAGGTGATCCTGTATTCCAGGGTGATGTTTTAGAGACTGGCGAAGAGGGTACAGTTGGTATTGTCTTCGTTGATGATAGTACTTTTGCGTTAGATGAAGACGGACGCATGGTATTAGACGAATTAATTTTTGATCCTGAATCGACGGAAGGTAAATCATCTCTGACGGTTGTGCAGGGTGCTTTTACTTTTGTAAGTGGTAAGATTGCACAATCCGGTCCAGATTCGATGAAGGTCTCTACTCCTGTTGCGACGTTAGGTATTCGTGGTACGAAGGTGGCGGGTCAGGCTGCCCAAGAGGGAGAGGAGAATACGATTGTTCTTCTTGAAGGAGAGATTTTAGTTACGAATCAATCTGGTGTTGCATTGACATTGAATCAACCGAATCAATCTGTACAGGTAACAAGTGCCTTTACTCCTCCACAAGCCGTGCAGTTGACTCCAGATCAAGTGCAACAACGTTTTGGTGGAGTGCTGGAGAGTTTACCTCCATCACCTGCGGCTACTCAAGAAACTCAAGAGACGGAAGGTCCTGCGGCTACTGAGGAAGCAGCGGAAGAAGAAGAAGAGGAGGAAGAGGAAGGCGAAGAAGAAGAGGGTGAAGGGGAAGAAGGAGCTGCAGAAGAAGGTGAGGAAGAAGAAGAGGAAGAGGAAGAGGAAGAGGAAGAAGAGGAAGAAGAGGAAGAAGAGGAAGCGGATGCGGATGTGCGTAGCCCCTTTGGAGACTACGATAACGGAGAGAGCGACATTGTTCACACCTATCCAAATGAAGACTTGTACACTAATTTTGACCCATCTTTGTTGAAGGCAAGTGGTGATATACCGTATAAACACTACGAGCCTTCTCCAGATAAAATTCCATCGTGTGACTCATGGATTGGAATGTTTCCCGACGAGCTTGAAGAGCACGAGTTGGTTCCGGTCCGCGCAATGGCTTTTAATATACCCGCAGAAATGTTTGCTCAGGGCGCAAACACTTACCGCGATTTGATTGAATGGGGCAATGCCCCCACGCGTAGCAAGGCGTTGGCAAGCCTACTGGGGATTCTTTTTCAAGGCCATTATCAAGGCATACCATCTGGCAACCACGAAGAGATTCACCAGGAGCGTGGCGGCGCACCTGAAGATGACAATGGCAACAACGACAATGACGAGACTGCGAAGGAAAAGGGCAAGTCCATCAAAGAGGTGTATAGATACATGTCGTTGCTCAGAGGCCAACCCGGAGAACCTTCCAAAATCCAACCAATGTTCCAAGTGGGCAGTGAAGAGCTTATGTGCAAGGACCACAAGACGGTGGTTGCAATCCGCGTTTGGATTTTTGTGTATGACGAAGACCATTCCCATTCTCATCTGGTGAGCACGGTGATGCGCAACACGAATGCATTGCAAAAGGCTTCTATGGCAAGTGCACAGCAACCCAGTCGTCGCAAGACATCCGAGACGACGGAAGTTGCACGCCAAGAAAAGGGTGGGATCAACGTGATGCGTCTTGACGATAGTTTTGAAAGTACAACTGGGTTTCAATACATGCGAATCACCGATGAAGACCGGCTATTGTTTTGGCTCAGAGTACACGGTGGCGGCACGGACAAGACCAGCAACGCCAACGCTCGATCCTTTGTGCCAAACATAAACGAGCACGTGTCGGGGCAACCGGGCATGCGGCGTCTGACCGGTGATGTGCGAGGCGGACATGGCGGCATACACCCACTGGCACCCGAATTTGTTTTCAATGCAAAGCGAGCGGATGCACTTGCCTATGGATTGATACATCGCGACGGCCAGCCAATTGAGGTGTGTGACGAGCAATTGGATCCCAACACATACTTTCGAATGGGAAGCACTTCGTTTTCGTTGCCTAAGCTGAACACGCCGGTCGGTCACACAGCGTTCTTTTTGGCGGTCAAAAGTGGCGCTCGTGAAACCATACTCAACATGCGACTGCCACGCGCATTTACTGGCAACGTTGTGCCTGGTGACACTATCACGCGCATGTATCGCGAGATTAGGTTGCTCGACAAGGCCAACGACGATCTGCGTGCATCACACTCGGACGTGTCCGTGAGCCGCAACACTCATAACAATGATATCGAAAACGCGCTCAAACGCGACGTGGAAGAAACGTGGTCGGAATCGTACAATGTGACAATCCAAGATCGCATGGCACTGCAAAACATGCTCGAGGGCAACGACGAAATTGTGCGCGAGCAAGAATCGCGCGCTCGCGCCGATGCGTACACGCACGATACGCTCGCTGCGTTGGCCGCACAGACTGGCATCGTCGGCTCTTCGATAGATCGTAAAAACGACGGCAAGTGCATCATACGAATTGAAAAGCCCACCGACGTCAAAAGAAGGGGTATTCAGCGCATATATTCTAACGTGCTGGAACGTTGGCTGAACCATAAGCGCCAAAAGAAGGACGAGGACGATGCAGAGGTCCAGAAGCGATACCACACGGGCAAGCGCGAATTGACCGAATATTATCTTCGTTTGCTCGAGGGCTGCTTTGCATCAGCGCGCGACAAAAGCAAGCTGCCCCCTGGGTGGGTGGCGATGTACCAGCAGCTGTGCACGGGCGTACAAGAGAACGGCGGCAGCGCCAACATTGGATTTAATGAAAACCGGCAACTGTCGGCTCTCGACCTGACCACATTTGGCGAGCTGCAGAATTGGCTTGGTAACTTTTGGATGCACGACTGCAAAATACAGGGTCGCGATCGGCGCATTATGGACGAAATGTACATGACTATGTTTGAAACGTACACCGATTTGACCTACGTGCTAATCATTGCTTCCATGAAGGGCAAGGGCAAGTCGGTGCGGACCGAGCGTCTGGCGGCGGTCATGCCACCAGGCTGGTGTGCGTTCAATTCCGAAAGTTCGGCGAAGGCTGGTATGAATGGCAACATGTCACCCTCCAACGGCAAGTGCGTCATATACGACGAAATGCCACAAGACTTGAAAGGACACGATTCGGGCCCACGCATTGAATACTGGAAGACGATGGTGACGACACGTTCGTTCAGCATTGAGCGCACCATCAACATCAAAAGTCAAGACGGCACCGATGCACACACCACCTTTTCAATAGAAACTGACCATCACGAATCGTTTATCATTGTTTGCAACAAGGGCCAGACCTTCACGGACGGACCAGAAGAGCCGACCGAGGGAAAGAAGGCCATGGTCAATCGCACCATCTGTCTGCAAGCACGGTCCGAAGCCGATCGCGACTCCCCAGACGGCGAGTTCAGAGCGCACATCGACAACGGACACGGCCGGAAAAACGTAGCCACGTTTCGGCTGTTCACGGCACTGTGTGGGTTTATTCGGCTTGCAATCAAGGGTGTGAGCTGGTTGCAACCCGACCTTTCCTATGCGGAAGCAATATTCAGGCATGGCGATGAAATGTTACAAAAGGAATACGGCATGCCCGTTCCCGAACCGCGGCGTTTGGCCAAGCGAGTGCAAAATTTGGTTACTTTGTGTGTGCTCGAGGCGGTCGCCAAGGTGTACTTCTTTAAGCAAACAGCGGTATTCTTTCCCGCGGGAAACCCGATTCGCTTGTCCAACGGCCAGCTGGTTGGCAAGCCGTTCGAAATTGGACACTTGTGGGACGTGTTGCGCACCATGCACCCCACACGCGAAATGATTTTGTCTGCCTGGTCGGCTTCTTTGGAGTACTCGATTGGGACGTCGTCACATGGACTTCATCTGATGTCCGCACTCGCCGAAAAGGTCGGATTCATATGTGGCAATCCGGCGACCGCATTTATGGCAATGCCGCCCAGAAAAGATGACATGCTCAAAAAAGACGGCGATGGTAATTTTCTGATTGCAGGCGATGATTCGGATTGGGCAATTGCGATGCGCGAAGCTGGCCATGCCGATCGCCTGCTTTCTACAAAGAAAGTACATTCGAGCGCAACCGAGCAGAATGAGATTCTAGGCGGCTGTGTCAAAACCATTGCCGAACGTCAGAGGGAGTTAGATACCACGCGTGTTATTCGGCAGCAGTTTCGGCAGCAGCAGAAACGCGAGGTTGTGGGGGATACTCCATTGCAGGCGATCACCGAAGCGCTTGGCGCGTCCGAGGCGAAAAAGTATACCGACGCACTCTTCCCCACTGCAATGGAAGCGAGTCTATATTACGACAGCCAAGCCCTTTATAAATGGGCCACCGGACACTCGGCCGCTTGTCGCATCGGGCACGGCACGGGCGGCGGGAACTCACGCGATGGAAGTATCACTTTGGGCTCGTCGTCCGAAATGCTGTCAAACGACGATCAAGTTATCAAGTACCTTGATTTGGAAGCGGACAATGGGAACAACTCCAGATCGTCAACTGCAAGAATGGCCAAAAAATACGACTTTGCGTGGCTCGTCCTCCCGGGCACTCGGCCGCACAACACCGCGCCCTTAAGGTGGAAGGAAGTGGCCAAGATAATAGAACACGCGCCGTCGTGCCAATTGTTTGACATGCACCTTGATGGTATTGCGGACGGTTTGCTGACTTTGGCATCGGAAGAAAACATGCGCACGCTGGCTCTCATGCCTCGTCTGGCGCCTCTGCACGTGCCCACCCAAGCCTTTGTGACGAGCGATAACAACACGGCCTTGTATGCAGTGGAAGACAGCACGCAGCACGACGCAGTCGCAATACGTGGCGTGGGCGGAATTGCAGCACACGAACGCGTCACGGGAAGTCCCATAACGCGAATGACGGATGGGCAACGCAACGACCCAATCCACAAGACGTTTGACATGTTGATTGGGCGTGCCCGACTTCCCGCGTTGACCCCCCACGTGTCTACTAAAACGAGCTATGAGCCTCCGTTAAGGCGACATCAAGGTGGCGTTGTGGTGAGCTCCGTCGCATTGTTTGAACACGTGGCTTTGGTCGTAGGCGCATCGCTTGCATGCTCCACGATACCGGGCATGCACAACCAGCACGAACACTTTGTTAATGGGAACAGGCCACCAGACGCATTTTCGGCTTCCCCGAGCCGACCACCGCTGGAAGGGGAGAATGACAAATCTTTCGTCACCAAATTGCCATATTCGTACGACCTTGTGCACATTAGCTGGACGCGCGACCTGCAACGGCGCTTCTATAACACTAAAACGGCAGAAGCGTTAAACGCGTTCAACACGAACAAGTCCGATGAGAACGCGAGTCGGGGCGAGTGGAAGCAATGGCTCAGACTCGCCGACTTACCGCAAATGACCATACGATATCCTGCATACGCCTCTGTGACGGGTGGCAGTTACAAGACGTTGCTTTCGTTGAACATCGCAAACGAGCGACCGCCAGACGTGCCGGATAGCAATATTGCGACGGCAAACGGCCAAAACGCCACATTGGACGCGACAGCGCTGTTGCAGGAAGTTTCTATGAACATTGGACGGCCTGCCACCGACGACGACGTCCACAACTACCGTCGCGCCCAGATGGGTCGCTCGTACCTGTATGACGTGGATGGTGACGTGTACGACTTTGCTACATTCGAACATCACATGTACGCCTCCTTAGCTGCGCGTGGAAACATAAGCACGACGGGCGACCAAGCACTGTCTTTGTTAATGGATTGCGAAACAATGTTGTGTGTTCGTAATATTGAACGATCCATGGTGCACAATGGCGAGAGCAAAATGAACTTGTCACCGCCTCAGTATTACGCGCTTGGAAACGCCGAAAAGCAAGCGGAACTGCAAAGGGTGCTTCAAGAACGAGCCATGGAACGCATGAGACGTTCCGAATCGCATGCAAACCAACGAGGTGAGCAAAGTGCCACCCCAGCAAAGCGCACGCGGACGGATTACGAAGATGCATTGCGTGAGAAAGCGCGCTTGGTTGATGCGGTGAGTAGGCACATGATGGATCTCGCCGATGTGTCCGGTGGCGAGGAGGGTGGCGGCGCAGGCGCAAGCCTGGTGTGAGACTGTTGCTAGCCACACATTGTCATTTATTTGGAAATGGTGCGCACAAGAACATATTCCCACTGTACAGTGTACTAAGTAGATGTAATTGGATAGACGGGTGCGCCAATGTGATGGACGGCTGGCAAGTATATGCGCTAATAAACGTACTAGGATGTCTGGTACGTGATTACTATGTAAGATGACGGATTCAAACGCAATTAATTGCTATATCCTATGTAACAACCAAATGTTTTGGAATTCGTACGCATTGCTAGATCCGTGCACGTCGACGACTGTGATTCACCGCAACACGCGCAAGCGCTTCAATTTGTACGCGCTCATGAAGCACAACAAAGCCACCACAATTGACTGGTGTGCGCAAGAGCTACTCCGATGCGCCGCCCGCACAGCGCCCAAGCTGTGTGCAGCGTACGAAACTCCGGACACGCTATTCATGTTACTTGAGCGTGTGGCACAGCACGACAAAATTCTCGTCGACTAAACGCAACCACTCGCACGCCCATGAATTTCGTTACGGATGCGCGACCATCTGTTTGGCGACGGGCAGATTTTTGCATTTAGTGTAGGTGAGCCGACACGCGCAGCACTTGTCATGTATGCACGTTACGTAATTGTATATTCGTTGTCGTTGCGTCATTCCACGACGCAAGTTGCAGGTTTCGCGTGTCCGCGCTTTGTTTCTGCCTAACAACTGCTATCTCAAATTACACGCTTTTCACTCCACACGATGTCGACGACAAACACTCGCAAGAAAGAGCCATCGGACAAGGCGCTCGTGTCGACGAGCAAACGTCCTAAGACTGATACCACGACACCCACTGATCCATTTGCCGACGAATCTTCCGACGACGACTCCGACCACGACGGCGGCTCTAAACTTGCACCCATCGACAAAGCCAAACGAGCAAAAGAGGCATTCCTGGCAAGTTGCAACGCCGCACGAGAACGCGCCAAAGACAAGAATCATAAAACTCAAGTTGTTCGTTCTGGAAGCGACCATCCACACATTGCTGTGAACGGCATTATTATCAACAAACAAACCAAAACAAACCCAAACAAAACTCAGAGGGTTGAATATACAATTTGGGTGACCGAAGTCAAAAACACCTCGGGTGCATTGGATGCAATCGACACGGGAGTTGCAGGATTTGTCTATCTTCTTCCAACCAAAAAATATAAAAAGGAAATTGGTGACAACACAGCAACCGAATCCAAAGACAACACGAAGTCAGTGTACAAGCCCCGTGAGCTGAAGCTCATCGATGTCCATCACAAAGCCATACTCGTTGGCACATCCCTTAGATTGAGCATGTTCAAACATCCGACCCAACAATCGTCAAACAAGGGCAATGAGAATGTTGAAGTTGGAATGTTGGTTGCTATACACGGCATGGTTGCATCACTTGACGATAACAATACCCAAGTATGGCTCAACACTAACGCAATTGTTCCAATTGGAGCAGGACACGCCTCCGATGCAAACGTGACGAGCCCCTTGTTTGATGCATTGACCACTTCCAACCAACGCGAATTGGCTGCAATGTTGTGGAGCCAAACAATGGCTGGGTTCTTCGACTATCCCGAAACGGAACTTACCAACGAACACCAAGAACGTGCCACCGAAAAATTCCGATCGCGTTGGGAAGCTTTGAAACAGGGTGCGGCAAATGCATGCATTGTGCGTGCCAACGAACTCGCTCAACAAGTTACGGACGAAAACGGAACCACGGCAACACACAATGCTATTCTCCGCAACCACGCCGAGCGACTAACTGCCGAATCGTCGTCCTCATACGCATTCAACATGCCATTGTTTTCTCCGTGCATTCTTCCAAGTGCCGAATACCCACTGTACAAAGCTATATTGGTGCACAAGCCTTGCAGTCCGTCGCTTCTCGTACACGAAGATGTGCTGGATCTATATGACGGGGGGCAGAACGCACCCGAAACATTTGTTGCTCCTCAAGTGCTCGAGCCTCCGACGATTGAAGGCATGCTCGTCAGCTTTGTGCTGCACCTCACATTTGTGGCCAGCAAAACGGATGCGATTAGTGCAATCAGAGATTCTTCGGCGTGTGTCAACGCCGAACCGTTCATTCGCACCACCAAAGCAGCTGTCGGCTTGAAGACGAGCCTCCGCACCATGGCCACCGTCGCTGGAATTGTGTTCAAAGACAAAATGGCCGGGTTTGCTAAAGATATGCTGATGTATGGACACTGGATTTCCATTGCGGGGGTGGTACCTCGTAAATCAATAGAGGATCACCTCAACACGAACTTCCCCGATGTGCTCATGTGGGACATGCCCAAAACGCTCAGTCGAATGTGCATTTTGGTATCAAAAGATTGGGTCAAACAGTCGCTGGCGGAGGGCAACAGCCAATACGGCTACGAAAAGAATGCAACTGTAGACGTACTGAAGAAGTCGAACGCCGAAGATGCAGAAGACTTGACCCACGAGGTGAGTCTTGGTGAGAAGGGATACCAAGAAATCACCGGCTCGTTCTTCAAATTTGATAGTGCGCGGACGCCACCTGGCAAGCCCAACAAAGAGTATCGGGTGTGGTGGCCGGAAGTAATTCAGAGCATCAGTGACAACCCAGAGCTGGTCTCCGACGCTTCCGCCGGCGAAAATGCAGTCAAACGCGCATACGAAGATGCCCGTAAGCAGGTGGAGTCGCTCACCATGGTCGAATTTCTTGTGAACAAGTGCGCAATCTACGCAATTGCAACCGAGTAATCTGCCGGAACTGAGAAGAGGGAAGAGAGGATAGAGGAGAGTGGAGAGTGGAGAGTGGAGAGTGGAAGACAAACACTCGAAGTATGCAGCATACATGTGTACCCGTGTATTGTCTCAAGTACTAAGCCGTCGCTAACAGGGTCCCAGAAGCGCGCGCGGATACGCAGCGGTCTTGCCATGGACGACTGCAAAGATGAGCCAACGCCATTGGCAGACGTCGACGAATACCAGGCGCTGCTCTCGAGCCATGCCGCGGGTGTGAGCATCCCTGTTGTAATCCAATTTGGTTCGGAGGCGTGTCCACGATGCCCCGCATTTAAACAATGTGTATCTACACTTAAGAAAAGCTACAATTTCAAATGGTACTACGTGGACGCGCACAGTTCGGATCTGCCCGAGCACCTGCAAATCACGATGTTGCCTGCCGCCGTCCTGTTGTCTGCACTGAACAGTACAAATACCCACGTGGTCTGTTTGAACAACGCGTCCACATCGCAACTGACCGAAGCCGTGCAGACGCACTGCATGCCCATACTGAAGCTCGACGATGACTTCTGATGGCGTTGTGTTGTGTTGTCAGACCAGGCTGTTCACAGCGTATTCGCGCACGACAACGACCGCGGTGGTGCCAAGAAACGAGAACACGTGCCACCACGCATGAGTCGTCATGACGCACCCGGCACGTTTGGAAATGCACGCGCACTGCATGCAGCAGCTGCAGCCGCTGTCCGTTGACACGGGAGGCTTGTCTTTCGTAGTGCCATGTATGAATGTACTGTGACGCGGCGTGGTCTTTAATGAAGATAGAAACGAGCGTTCCACTACGTAGCTGTAATCAATACCGTGACCAAGCATTAAGAGCACGCTGGCACACGACGTGCCAATAACCCATACTGATGCCGGCACAATGTCAATATTGGCAAATGCTGCGGGGACCAACAAAACCCAGTTCAACACTAGAAGCGAAGAGAGCACGATTCTCAACCCACCGTGTTCAAGGTCCGTATAGAAGTGTCTGAACAGTCCAATGTGTGAGAGTTCCATAAATGCGCGATCGGCCAGTTCGTCGCGCGGCTTCATGGCCGCGTGCACCAAAAAGTATGTGGTGGTAAGGGTTGCGACGATCAACGGATCGAACACGGTTTGCCACTGCAGCGAAGCAAAGTTATTCGTTGCGATGGCCACGTCCAAGACAGCGCCAAGCGCCAGATTGATGTATATTGCCGTGTGGTCGGCTGTGCGCATTAGAGCGGAGCAACTTGCCACAGGAGAGCACACGTGGTACAACCCACTCGTTGCAAACATGGCGGCGAGGCTGATTACAGACGCCCACTGCAGCACATCCGCGGTGGTCCCAGCCGCGTCGGATTCTTGAAACGCGAACGGACGCACAATGGCGTACGTTGTGTAGAGCGCGGCCGCCACGATGTGCGTCCATGCGTTGGCTCGTTCGAGGTGTCCGTGTCGTCCAGTCACGAACGACGCGTAGTGACGTCCGTCCTCGTCCTCGTCGTCGTCCGAATCATAATTATGTAAAAGGACGCGCCAACACGCCTCCATGGGGTCGGATATTGCATACCGATCGGAGCGCGCACGGTTGCGACCACTCGTGGGTAATGTTGGCGACGGACCAAAGAGCGATGCAAACGTCAGCGTGGTGCATTTGTGTGGCGCACAACGCATCGCGAGACCACAAGCTGCACCAATGGTACCGCACTCGCTAACAGCGAGTGCCGATTGTGTATAGCCGCGCCCGGTGCACAAAGATCTCTATACTACGACGACGTCGTGTTGCAATTTATAGTGATACACCATCGACCATTGTATAGCGAGCGACGCGATGGCAAATCCCTCACCACTGCATGAAGGCACGATCGACGATGATGCGAGTGGTCAACCCAACAGTGACGACTCGGCGCGTTGGCACTCAGATTTGAAAAGATTGCCAATTGGAAAAGTGCTCATCGATCACTTGGGCGCAATGGCGTACGCTTACCAAGATAAGGACAATCGCAGATACGATTGCTCGATTGCCGACTGTACTCAGCATCTGCGCGCATTCATTCGGGCGTGGTCGCTGAACCCTAACGCGTTTGCACTTCCTGACAATCCACCCAAGTATATCGCAATCGTCAACTTGTCCGGAAAACGCGCAATGCTCACAACAAACAAGCCGTACTTGTTTGTTGATTTGGTAGGATTGCACGGGTTGTTTCCCGCCGGTGGCGAGGGCTGTGGAGTGGCGTCGGCATTGAAAGCAATGGTTACGCACTGTGATAAGACGCCCGGCATGTCGCTATTGCTGGTTTACTCTATGCCATTTCAAGTGGGCATTGAACATCTGCACTGGGACGTGCGCACAATTCAACGCTTTAAGGACGGCCGGGTCGTAGATGGTCAGCTTTGTTACAATGCGGTGCAAAGCGCGCGAGGCAACCCACCATATCACGCAACGCCCACGGCGTTTCACGAGGCGCCGGAGCTTTCGGAAACGCTCACTTGCATTGCCCAGCATATGCAAAACCACTACGTTGCACAAAATATCGACGTCTGTGCCAACGACGACGACGAGTACAATTCGCAAGCCGAAGAGGGGAACGCGGCGAACACGCGCAATGCAGCGCAGGAAACACTAAAGGAGATATGCACTCGTTTACAAATGGAGCGAAAGGCATTACAAAAGCAGCACGGCCAAGAGATCGATTCCGTAGTGGAAAAGTGGAGCAAAAAACTACACGATACACGGATTATGCAGTCGGAAGCGTACAAACGAGAACGCGAGTTGGAGGGCGAACTTCGCACTCGGCTCATGGTTTGCGAAGAAAAGGCACAGGCGAACTTACAACTGGCTGATGCCGCAAATGCAAGGTTGGAAGAGCTTCAGTCGGAATTGCATCACAAGGAGTTGCTGTGGGCAGAGGAACGCAATGAACACATTGAAAAGTGCACCAAGCTCGAACAGAGAATCGCTACCTATGTGAAGCGCGTTGCCGAACTTAACGATACACATACTCGGGTCGTGGATTCAGTCAACGCAAGCGCGCTCAAACGCGCAAACGACGCAGAGCAACGCTACACAGAAGCGCGCAGAGAAGAAGCAAAGGCGCGACGCGACCGC